>JACDZG010000094.1 GCA_013426805.1 Chromatiaceae bacterium | reverse complement strand
AACAACGGCGTGAGCGATCGGGCTAAACACTGCCAATGTGACGAAGTAGAATTAGCGACCCGATGATTTTGGCGGGTATCGAGATGAATGTGGCCCAATTTCATGCGGTCCGTCGCCGATGGCTCAGTTTTTGTTGCTTCCGGCTCACTTCGAGCGGCGCGGCGCGGCGATCCTGAGCCGAGGTTACTCAGTTGGTGGGTCCGCTGTCGGCCAGGGCGGGCGTCGCGAGGGCCGGTCGGTGTCTGGCGCGCATGTTGCCGCAGTGGCCTGGCGGATGAGCACACCCCAGGCAGCTTCAGCCGCCAATGACCTCAGGCGCCCCCTGGCGGGGGTCGCCACCCGGACCGGGGTCTGCTACCCCGATCCGGTCCATCCACAGATTTTTTCAACGATGCGACAGAGGACGCCATGAGTCTATTCAACAAGCTGACTGACAGCCTGCACGGTGCCAACAAGGTCGATGGCTTGGCCAAGAGCTTTGCCCGCCTGGGCCGGATCGGTTTCTGGTGTACTTCCTGACCGCACCCCAGGTGGGCATCCCCGCCATCCAGACCACGGCAGGGCTCGGGGCGAGCTGGGTGTCCGCGATCGACCTGTTGAACCTCTTGGCCCTGCTGCTGATGCTCGCGGCCGAGGTGCTGGCGCTGGTCCTGGGTCTCTGGCTCATGTTCAGGACGACCCAAACCGCCGGCGAGCTGGGCTAGGGCCAAGGGCTGGCGCCGTCGGCTCTGTCCGACGGGCTGGCGACGGCCGCGGCTAAGGCGGCAGCCCGGCGCACCGCCGGGGTGGAGGCCGCCCGTGCCGCGACCATCGCGACCACCGCTGCGAATAGCGAGTGGATGGCCGATGGCCCCAACCTGCGCCGAAGTGCGCAAGAAGGGTAGCCCCAGTCCTAAGAGAAAAGAATGATGGGAAAATTGAGTAACAGCGCCATTGTGGAAACCACAACCTGGAGCCAGTACATTCCCGAAGAAACCATTCGTGAGTGGCAGGATATCGTCGAACTAATCGCGCGATTATCCGATGCTCGGTTAGGTCTCGTCATGCGGGTCGTAGAGGACTCCATCCAAGTCTTTGTTTCCAGTAAAACCGAAAACAATCCGTATCATGTGGGCGACAGCGCACACCTGATCGGCTCGGGTCTCTACTGCGAGCGGGTCATCGCCACCCAGAAACCCCTGCGCGTTCCCAACGCCCTGCAATCAGTGGAATGGAGAAACAACCCGGATATCGCGTTCAACATGATTTCTTATCTGGGCATCCCCATTCAATGGCCTTGCGGCAAACCTTTCGGGACCATCTGCGTACTTGATGACAAGGAAAACGCGTACTCTTCCGATCTGTTGCTCCTCTTGGAGAAAATGCGCAACCTGATCGAACATCATTTGCGACTCGAGCAGGCCCGCGATGTCGCTGAAGCGACCAATCGTGCACTGCAATCTGCTAATGCGGAGCTCAATCGACGCGCCACGACGGATTCACTCACCGGCGCCTATAACCGGCGCTATTTCGAGCAAGCCGCGGTGGTCGGGATCGCTCGTGCCCAACGCTACGGCGAACCGCTGTCGCTCTTGCTCTGCGATATCGATCATTTCAAGGCCGTTAATGACAACCAAGGACATCAGGTTGGAGACAAGGTACTCATCGCAATGACTCGCCTGATGCAAGACCATCTGCGTGAGGTGGACCTTATGGCTCGTTGGGGCGGGGAAGAGTTCGTCGTATTACTGCCCCACTGCGCGGGTGTAGAAGCGGTCATAGTGGCTGAAAAGCTCCGCGCTCTGGTGGCGGATTGGCCCTTCCCGGAAGTCGGGGCTATCACGGTCAGTGTCGGCGTCGTGCAACTGCGGCCAAACGAGAGCCTCGATGACAGCTTTAAGCGGGTCGACCATGCCCTCTATGCCGCCAAGGCGTCAGGTCGCGATTGCGTGCGGCTAGGTCAATAGACGATCCCGTTCGGCCCCTGCGAACGGTCCGGCGTCACCAGCAACCGGGTTTGGACTTGCTCATGCCAGGGTGGCGGCCATCGCAACGGCAGCGGCAGCCACCACCAGCAGGCCCGCCAGCAGCGGCCATACGAAGCGCAGGTACTGGTCGTAGCCGACCTTCGCGATCGCCAGCCCCCCCACCACCACCACGTTGGTCGGGGAAGCCAGCAAGGCCAGGCCATGGCCCAGGACCCATGCGGTGATGGCCGTGGGACGGCTGACGCCCGCAAAGTCCGCGAGCGGCGAGAGCATCGGCATCGCCAGCGCCGCGTGGCCGGAACTTGACGGGATCAGGAACGCGAGCGGGATATTCGCGAGCAGCGTCACGATCGCGAAAGCTCCCGCCGAGGCGCCGGTAATGAGTTGTTCCATCGCATGGAGGATGGTGTCGAGGGTCTGGGTGTTGGTCATGATCACCGAGACACCTCCCGCGAGCAGCATGACCATGGCGGGTCCCATCATGTCCGCGGCACCCGCGGCGATGAGCCGCACGATCTCCTTTTCCTTCATCTTCGCCACCACGCCGACGAGCACTGAAGCGATCAGAAACAGCATCGCCAATTGCGGGAACCACCAGTTCAGTTCGAACCAGTACGGCACGTCCGCGGCGATATCATGGGTGATGCAGCAGTCCGCCGGGCCCGTGGTGCTATTGAGTATACTGGACCAGGGGATGACCGCGAAGATCATCAGTCCGAAGGCGCCGGCCGTGATGGCGAGGACCCATTTCTGGGTTCCGGTGAGCCTTTGGTTGGCGTTCGCGGGATTGGCAGTCAGGTCATCGACCGCATGATCGGTGGCCGATTCGTCGGCGGGGGCGGCCGGATCAAATCCGACCAGCGAGGCGCTCGGATCGGCGCGCACCCGAGCCGCATAGCGCAGCACCCAGCCGACCGCCATTGCCGTCAGCAGTGCCCATAGGGCCACGCGCGGCACGATGCCGTCGCCGATCCCGACGCCCGCTTCACCCGCGGCGACGCCGATAGAGAAGGGGTTCACGGTCGACCCCATGACCCCGATGGTGGCGCCGATCATGATCATTGCCGCCGTCACCAGCCGATCATAGCCGAGCGCTGCCATCAATGGGAGAAATAGCGCATAGAAACCGAGCGTCTCAACCGAGAAGCCCATGGTGGAGCCGAGCAGGGAAAACAGTAGCATGACGGAGGTGATCAGCAGCCACCCCCGACGGCGCAGACGATAGGCCAGTGCGGCCACCGCGACCTCGAGGCTATGGGTCGCAAAGCTGATGGAGATGAAGGCACCGATCGACATGATGAACACGATGACGCCGATCTGACCGAACAGGCGCCCCACGGTCTCGGTGTCCACGAATCCGCGCACCGGGCTCAGCAGGCCGTAGATGCCGTTGACCGGGGCGAGGATCAGTTGCTCCACCCGCTCGCCGGAGGTGAGCGGTGATTCGATCCGCTGGTAAGTGCCCGGGATCGGCGATCCGTCGGCGTCCCTGGCGTACTGACCGGCGGGGATGACCAGGGCCGCCAACCAGACCAGGATGCTGACGATGACCAAGGTGGTGACGGCGCTCGGGAACTCGAATTTCCATTTCCGGGATTCAGGTGGCGCGGCAGCGCTCGCGGTTGGTTCGGACATGATCGCTCGTGAAGTCTAGAACGTTTTGCGGATCGTCAACCACAGCTCCGTCGAGCTGTAATTGCCCCCCACCGTATTGCTCTCGTCGCGCAGATACAGCACCTGCGGACGCAGCGACCACCCCCGCGCGAAACCGTAGGTCAGTCCGCCGCCGAGTTCATAGATGTCGTCGTTACGGGTATAGACGGCGACGGGCTCGAAATCCGCATCGACGAGGGTGCGGTCGCCAAGATAGGCATTGTGTTCCCAGAGTCCGAACAGAAAGCCGCCGAGGCTTGGCGTAAAGTCCATACCAAAGTTGAACTCGGTCCCGAAGAAGGTGTTGTCGCCATCGGGTCTGTTGTGGGTCGCCCACTCCCGGCCGCCGTTCACCGCGAGGGTCAGCGACGCCCGGCCGTCCAGTAAGGCGCGCGTCCAACCGGCGGTGACCTCGGCGATGTCGCGACTGCGTTCACGCAGATCGGGGGGGTATTGGCGTGTCCGTAACTCCCCCTCCCATTCGATGCGATTGTCGGCATTGACGTCGAATGCTCGATTGAGGTACAGGCCGTAGTCGTTGCGATAGCCCGGATGACCCCGGTAGCTCGCCCGGCCGCGGACCCCGATCGCCTGGCTGCCATGGGGCAGCGATTGGTTTACCGCGGCATTCCAGCGCAGGTCGGAGTCGTCCCGCCGCTCGGGATTGTCATAGTACCGGAACCGGTAGTCCAGGGTCCCGTCGATGGTGATGTCGTCGCTGGCGATATAGCTCAGGCCGCCGCCGGCGCGCGCCTTCCAGAACCAGTCTCGGGCCGGATGACCGCCCGCGGCATTGGTGGAACGGGTGACGTTCTCGCGGTAATATCCGCCGCCGGTCTCCGCATAGCCGAATCCGGAAAGCCGCCGCCCGGCCGCGTAGTCCCGCGCGCCGCGCGCGTAGATCTCTGCCTGTTCACGCAGATCGGGCGGCAGATTGTCGAAACGCAGTACCTGCTCGAATTCGAGGACCGCACGGGCATACTCGCCGCGCTCCAGATACGATCGGCCAAGCGCCAGGTGAGTGGCGACCGGGTCGGCATCCGGGCTGACCGCGGCTGGTGTGACCGCCGGCGCGGCGTATTCCGCATCGGCCAAGAGCAGCGAGGTACCGAGAAGACCGGCTGCCAACCCGGCGCCGATCGGCCCGCCTTGATGTGTGCTCATGTCGCTCTTCACCTCGCTTGCAGTCCCGTCGGTCGGGTTAGGCGCGCCTGCAACGGCCCATCAGATGCAACCGCTGTTAAGCGCGCGCCCTAACCCGACATCGCGGCAGCGCAAGCCGGGTTACGCTACACCCCGCTCCAGGCTCAGAAGTCGACCGGATCCCGAATCAGCGGGCACGTCATACAATGCCCGCCGCCCCGCCCGCGGCCCAGTTCGGCACCGACAATGGTGATGACCTCGATACCGGCCTTGCGCAATTCGGTATTGGTCCAGGTATTGCGGTCATAGGCCACGACCACGCCGGGGGAGAGGGCAACCAGATTGTTGCCGCTGTCCCATTGGCCGCGCTCGGCGGCATAGTGGTCGCCGCCGGTCTCGATAATCCGCAATTTCTTGAAGTTGAGCGCCTGCGCGACGACATCCGTAAAGGGCGCCTTCTCCAGCGTCGCCTCAATGCCGGAAGGGCCATCGCCGGGTCGGATCGAGATGGCATGCACCTGGTCCATGATCGGGGGATAGAGCGTCACCAGATCCCGGTCGGCGAAGGTGAAGACCGTATCCAGATGCATGGCCGCGCGCAGTTTGGGCATGGCCGCGACGATCACCCGCTCGGCGGCACCCTTGGCAAAGAGTGCGGCGGCCGCCTGGGCGATGCCCTGGCGCGAGGTCCGCTCGCTCATCCCGATCAGCACGACGCCATTGCCGATGGGCATGACATCCCCGCCCTCCATGGTCGCCGACCCGAAGTTCTGATCCGGGTCGCCCCACCAGACCTTGATGTCGGCGTTGGCAAAGCTCGGATGGAATTTGTAGATCGCCGCGGCCAGCAGGGTCTCTTCCCGCCGCACCGGCCAGAACAGCGGATTCAGCGTCACGCCGCCGTAGATCCAGCAGGTCGTATCGCGGGTGTAGATCGTGTTGGGGAGCGGCGGCAGCAGGTACTCGTAGACGCCATGGGCCTCGCGGACCAAGGCGAGGTACTCCGACTTGGCATATTTATCAGGGATATCGACGACCGAGAGCCCACCGATCAGAAACTCGGCGAGCGCCCGCGGGTCGAGACTCTCCAGAAAGCCGCGTGTGTCTTCCAGCAACCCCAGGCCGACGTTATTGGCCGTGACCTTGCGATCCAGCAGCCAACCCCGGGCCGCCGGGTCGGCAACGGTCTCGGCCAGCAGGTTGTGCATCTCCGCGACCTCGACCCCACGGTCACGCATCTTGGTCATGAAGTCGAAATGGTCGCGCTTGGCGTTCTGCACCCACAGCACATCGTCGAACAGCAGGTCGTCGTTGTTGCTTGGCGTCAGGCGCGTATGCCCCAGACCGGGCGCACAGACCAGTACCTTGCGTAGGGTTCCGACCTCTGAGTGGACCCCGTAGACGGGCGTGTTCGTATCAGTCATCGAACTCATGGGACTGTCCTCCGGATAGTTATCTCGATTATTTGCTGATGCCGCCCAATGGCGATCAGATGGCGATCAGATGGCGATCAAGCCGGTGGCGAGGGCGTAGATACCGATGCCGGCCCCACCGAGGATCACGGCGAAGATGGCGATCTCGACCGCGGTGAAGACCCGCCGGCCCTGCTCCCGCCGGGCGAAGATGAACAGCAGGGTGCCGGGGGCGAAGAGGATACAGGACAGCAGCACATGGGTGAGTCCGCCGGCGATGATCATGAAGATGGTGTAGACGGTCGCGATGGCCGCCCAGGTCAGGTCCCATCCGCGGTCCCGGTCACCGAGCGCATAGGTTTCCCGCGTCAATGTCAGTTTGAGCGCGTAACCCGCCACCAGCACATAGGGGATCAGGGTCATGGCGCTGGTCATCTCCAGCGCGAGGTTGAATGCCTCCTGGGCGAAGAGCGTCGAGATCAAGAAGACCTGCACCAGGATGTTGGTCAACCAGAGCGCGGTGACCGGCACCTGATTCTTGTTTTCGATACCCAGCCATTTCGGTACCAGTTCGCTCTTGGAGGCGGAATACAAGACCTCCGCGGCGAGCAGTGACCACGCCAGATAGGCACCCAGTACCGAGACGATGAGGCCGATACTGACGAACCAGGCACCCCAATCCCCGACGATGAATCGCAAGACTCCCGCCATGGAGGGTTGACGCAGTTCCGCCAGTTCCGGCCGCAGCATGACGCCATAGGGCAGCAGGGTCACGAGGACGAGCAGACAGAGCACACCGATAAAGCCCATGACCGTCGCCCAGCCGACATCCTCCCGGCGCTTGGCAAAGCGCGAGTAGACACTGGCGCCCTCGATACCGATGAAGACGAAGACCGTCACCAGCATGGTGCTGCGTACTTGATTGAAGACCTCGCCGGCATGATAGGCGCCGCCGCCCCAGAAGCTGCCCGCAAAGATGTCCGCCTTGAAGGCGAAGGCGACGATAATGATGAATAGAAAGATCGGCAAAATCTTGGCGATCGTCACCACCTTGTTGATAAAGGCGGCCTCTTTGATGCCGCGCAGGATCATGAAGTGAAAGGCCCACAGGATGACGGATGAGACGGCGACCGCCTGCGGCGTATTGCCGTCGCCCAAGATCGGGAAGACCGCGCCCAAGGTGGACTTGATCAGGACGAAGTACGTGGTATTGCCGAGACAGGTGCCGGCCCAGAATCCGAAGGCCGCGGCAAAACCCAGATAATTGCCGAAACCGGCCTTGGCGTAGGCGTAGATACCGGCATCGAGATCGGGTTTGCGGATCGCTAGCGATTGGAACACGAAGGCCAGCATCAGCATGCCGCCACCCGCGATCAGCCACGCGACGATGGCGCCGAAGGGTCCGGTTGCCCCGCCAAAGCGTGCGGGCAGAGAGAAGATGCCGGCCCCGACCATGGACCCGACGACCATCGCGGTCAGGGTCAGACGCGAGAATTTCTGTTCTGCTGCCATACCTAAGCTCCAGTATGTGGGACAAACGGCGGCGTTCGCGAAGAGGGCGTCACAACGAGACCGACTGGTGTCGTGCTGATCGCTGGTACCGGCCACCTCAGATACGGATGAGACTCTCTCGGCGGTCGGCTGAGGGACCGCGTACACGACGAGCCGGCGAGCCCGGCGAGCGAGAGTCTAAGCGCATATTCGACTGCGGCGCAAGGCGGCCGAAGGGGTCATCAGCCTGTCACATTATTGCCGCACGATGGATGGGATCGCTTGCACTACTGGGGAGATTTAATGAGCAACCGCATTCCCGGTGCATCGCGTGGACGCCGAGTTAGTTCCGCCGCTCTTCGCCATCGCTTTATTGCACCGGAGTCACGATGGCATCTCTGAAGGGCACCAAGGCCGAAGAAAACCTGCTGAAGGCCTTCGCCTGCGAGTCGCAGGCCAGAAGCCGCTATACCTTATTTGAAGTCAGTGAACAAAACGATTCGTCGATTGAGGACCCCATGATGCTACAGCTCGACCTTCCGACCGCCGCTGAGCTGACCGATCTCGCCATGCAACGCACCGACTTGGTGGTCTCGCTCTGTCTGCCCACCAGGTCCGTCAGCCTGGAGACGAATGCGGACCGCATCCTGTTGAAAAATCTCGCCAAGTAGGCCATCGATCAGTTGCCGACGGCGGGTTCGGACAAGCGTCGGGTCCTGGCCCTGACCGAGGATCTCGACGACCTGATCGAGGACGATGCCTTCTGGTGCCGGCAGGCCCATGGGTTGGCGATCTTTGCGACCCCCGATAAACTGCGGACCTTCCGGGTGCCCAACGCGCTGGAGCCGCTGGCCGAGGTCTCGGACCGCTTCCATCCATGGGGGGCTGCTGGTTGCGTCGCTCTTGACGCTCCTGTTCTTGCCGACGCTCTACGTCACCTGGTATCGGGGTAAGCCACCGCAGCCGAACGCGGCGAGTCAGGAAGCAGGCACCCGATCGTCGTTCCAGCACCCTTAGCGCGCGGCGCGCACCCGGCAAGCTCACTTAGTAACTGTCCATCAACTACTTCCCGCTTTGACCGCCAACATCGGCTAACAATCGGGAAGTAGAAAATGGACACTTTCTTACAATAGCGACACCGTTGCCGGACAGGACTGGTCCATACGTCGATGTCCCCGAGTCGGATCTCCGAGGTACCTTTTATGTCGTTGCGTGTATTATCCTTGGGTCGCTACATTGTGATGCTTCCGATCATCGCAATCCTGCTCGCATCCGTCCTCTTGACGGCATTCGAAGCGGTCGCCTTCGTCATGGCGATGATAGAGATCGTCCAGGCGCCGTCCTTTTCATTGAAGGCCGCCAAGGCCCTTGCGGTCGGTCTGATCGAGGTGGTCGATGTCTTTCTGATCGCGATCACGATGTATCTCATCGGCCTGAGCCTCTATGTTCTGTTCGTGGACGATACGCTGCCGTTGCCGTCCTGGCTGAAGGTCCGGGATCTCGATGACCTCAAGGCGAATTTGGTCAGCCTCGTGATCGTGGTCCTGGCGGTGATGTTTCTGCGCGAGGCAGTTGCTTGGAGCAGCAGCGGCGACATCCTCTCGTTCGCTGCTGCGCTCGCCCTGATGATCGCGGCGTTGGTCTGGTTCCTCGCAGTGAAGGGCAAAACCATCCCCTCGGTCAGGCAGGTCCAGGCTGAATCCGGGTCGACCGACCCACAGTCTCCACAGTCGAGCGGTCGACCGCCGGATCGGGTCTGAACCTGGACCGGGTTTCCCGCGCCCATCCATGACGCGCCGACGCATCGCCACCACAGCGATTTTCCTCTCCCTATGGGCCGCCGACACGCTGGCGCTGCTCTTGGCCCTCGCTGTCCCATCTTGTGGCCGCGGCGACCGGGACGCTCGTCGGCACGACGCTGGATCGGGCGGCGGTGGCAGCCCGTCTCGCCGAGGTTGATGGCGATCCGGGGCTGTCCGAGGACGACCGGGAGCGCCTGGCGGGCCAGTATCGGCAGGTGCTGGATCATTTGGCCGCACTCGCCGACGCCAATGGTGCCGTCGCAAGCCTGCGCGAGGAGCAGGCGGCGGCGCCGGCACAGACCGCCGCCATCCGCGCCCGCCAGGACGCGGCGGCAAGGACCGCCGCGACGCCGGCAGAGGTGCCCGCCGGGGCCGACTTGGCAGCGGTGCAGGAGCTGCTGGCCCAGGAGGCGGCGGCGGTCGCCGCCTACCAGGACCGGCTGGCGGCCCTGGAGCAGGGGCTGACGGAGGAGGCCAACGCGCTGCCCCGCCGGCGACGGGAGCTGGCCGAACGACGCCGGCGTATCTTGGACCTGGACGCCGAGCTCGTCGGCGTCGAGGCCACCGGCGGCGATGGCCTGGAGGGGCCGGCGCGACGCTGGCTGTTGGAGAGCGCGCGCGACCGCTGGCGCGTCGAGACGCAGATGCTGGAGCTTAAGTTGGCGGGCGCCGATGTCCGTCGTGCCCTGACCCTGGCGCAGCGCGACGAAGCCCGGCTCGCGCTGGACCAGGCGCTGGCCCGCCAGACCCAATTGCAGGCGCACCTGGAAAACCGCCGCCGCGATCAGGCCGAGCGGGTCTTGGCCGAGACCGAGGCGGCCAGGGACGCCGCCGACGATGCCCATCGGCGGGTACGGGAGCTGGCGCGGGCCAATGGCACGCTGGCCGAGGCCATCGGCGACGTCGACCGACGCAAACGGCGGCGAGCCGGATCGACTTGCTGGGGCTTGCCATCGCGGCCGAGGAGCGGCAGTTGCGGGCGTTGGCGGAGCTGGACCTCGCCGCCGAGTCCCTGCATACCCTTGCGCGTGACTATCGCGCCTTCCTGGCCGAGCATTTGCTCTGGATGCGCAGCCATGTGCCGGTCACCCAGCAAAGCTTCGCGGCGCTCCCGGTGGTGCTCGGCGAACTGCTGCGCCCATCCAACTGGCTGCTGGTGGCGCAGACCCTGGGCGACGGTTTGGCCGACGCCTGGACCTGGTGGGGCGGTCTGATCGCCGTCGCCCTGTTGCTGGCATTCGACCGGACGCTGCGCCGACGCATCCGCGCTACGGCCGAGCCGTTGCGCCGGGCCAGGACCGACCGCTTCGGCTATACCCTCTGGGCCATCCTGTGGACCCTGCTGTTGGCACTCCTGGGATTGATCCTGACCGGCACGCCGGGTCCTGAGCCCTTCCCCTACGTGGTGGGCGAAGCGCTGCTGCGCCTCGCGCCCGGCCTCTATTACCTGCGTGCCTTTCGGCTGATGTGCATGACGGGCGGGGTGGCCGAGGTCCATTTCCGTTGGCGCAGCGACACCGTGCGGGGACTGGCCCGCTATCTGGATGCGGCCATCTGGACCTTGATTCCGCTGGGGTTCGTCGCCGCTGCGGTCAGCCCCTTGGGCGAGGTCCAGGCGTCGACGCTCGGGCGTCTGGCCCTGACCGGCGCCACCTTAGGCTTCGCACTCCTGCTGGCCGGGGCCTTACACCCGCGCCGCGGCGTCGTGCGGGAGGCCCTGACGGCGACGCCCGGCGGGGTGGCCAACCGGATGCGCCATGTCTGGTACCCGCTGGCTGTCGCGGTACCGCTGGCACTGGCCGTGCTGACCCTGGCCGGTTTCCAGTACACGGCTGGAGCCCTGTTTCATCTGTGGCTCGGTCAGTTTTGGTTGCTGCTTGGGTTGGTGGTGTTGCAGCAGGCCATCGTGCGCTGGTTGCTGGTGACTCGCCGACAGCTCGCACTGCGCCAGGGGCTGGAGCGCCGGGCCCGGCGGGAGGCGCAGCAGGAGGCCGCCGCAGCGGGCGAAGGGTCCGTGCCGACGGCGCCTGGCGCGGGGATTCCGGCGGACGTGGACGACGCGGCGTTGGACCTGGTGGCCTTGGACGGACAGACCCGCCGACTGGTCAACGCGCTGCTCGTGGTGGGCGGCGGCGTGGGCCTCCGGGCGCTGTGGTCCGACGTGCTGCCGGCGCTCAACGTGCTGGAGCGCATCCCCTTGTGGAGCGCCGGCACCGCGATGGACGGCGTGACACACACCCTGCCGATCACACTGGCGGACTTGGCCAGCATCCTGGTGATCGTTGCCGTGGCCGTCATCTCGATACGCCATCTGCCGGCCCTGCTGGAGATCCTGTTGCTCAAGAATACCGGCATCGGTGCCGGCGGACGCTATGCCATCACCGCACTCACGCGCTACACCATCACGGCACTCGCGGTGCTGTCGGTCGCGGGGCGGCTCGGGTTCGCCTGGCACCAGGTGCAATGGCTGGTCGCGGCGCTCGGCGTTGGTATCGGCTTCGGCCTGCAAGAGATCGTGGCCAACTTCATCAGCGGACTCATCATCCTGTTCGAGCGGCCGGTCCGGGTGGGCGATACCGTGACCATCGGTGAGCAGACCGGGGTGGTCTCGCGGATCGAGATCCGCGCGACCACCATCCGCACCCGCGACCAGCGGGAACTGCTGGTACCCAACAAGCAGTTGATCACCGGCGAGGTGATCAATTGGACCCTGTCCGATCAAATCAACCGCGGGGAAATCCTGGTCAGCATCGACTACGGCAGCGATACCGAGACGGCCCTGCGCATTCTTCGCGAGGTGGCGGCCGCGGACCCGCGGGTGATGACCGACCCGGCCCCCGTGGTCACGGCGACCGATTTCGGCGAGCGCGGGCTTGACCTGATGCTGCGGTTCTTCCTGCCGACTGTCGCCAACCGGCTCCAGATCCGCGGCGAGCTCATCAACGCCATCGACGCGCGTCTGCGGGTCGTCGGCATCCCGATCGCGCTTCCGCGACGCGATATGCGGCTGCGGGACGGCGAGTCGGACGCATCCGGCGTCGCGCCGGCTGCCTTCATTCCGCCGGCGGCGACGATTCAAAGTCAAACCACGGGATCATCATGAAGGGTCGCACGAGACCCAGAAGCCCGGCAAAAAAGCGCGACACCTGCCGCGTCCCCCTGCTCCAGGAGGACGATCAACGCACCTGGCTCGCCCGCAAGTCGGCGGGTGCCGCCGCGATAGAAAGCGTCGCGCTCATGCCGCGCCAACCGCTGTTCTTTCGCCGCGGCAACCGCGCCGGCCACCTCGTCACCATCAGCTTTGAAGGCGTCCTGCGCGTACAGGAGCCGGCCCTGCTGGTTGCGCTGCTGGAGAATGGCGTCAGCCCGGCCAAGGCGTTCGGCTGCGGTCTGTTACTGGTCCGTCGCTTGGGCTAAATTGTGCCCATCAACGTTGGCACAAATCGGGAGACCGCCGTGCAGACCTTTACCATCCGCGACCTCCAAGACAACACCGGCGGGATCATTCGCGAGGCCGAGTCGGGGCGCCTGTCCGTCGTGACCAAGCATGGGCAGCCGATTTTTGTGGCCGTGCCGTTCGACGATCAAGTTCGCGGCTGAGAAACCCGCCCATCTGGCGCGCGAGGTACGCTTGGCTTGCCGTGACATTTTCCGTAAGAAAGCTCTTTAATAACTGAAAACGAACCCCATAAGATTTGGACACCGTCGGTAGGTTTTTTCTTGGCGAAATTATCTAGCGAAATCGGCAAAGTATGAGCAGTGTGTTCCCCGCGCCCGCGGGGATGAATCGGTCGGCTTTAATCATGATCCGACTCATCCCCGCGGGTGGCGCCCAGTCCGGGGGGCAAACTGCGGGCATGCACCCTGACACCTTTTCTGCACCCCTTCAAGCCTAGCAGTTTCCAGCTTAACCCTAGCAAACACGATTGACTTTGGTCTGGTGCGAGCCTATAAGCTTGGCGTGTCTTCAAGCGTCCCGGTCGGGGTGTGATGGTGCAAGACCGTTGGCTTTCTGTTGACGAGATCGCGGACTACCTCGGGGTTTCCAAGGATACCGTGTACACCTGGACCAATCAGAAGGGAATGCCTGGACACAAGGTCGGGCGCTTCTGGAAGTTCAAGTCGGCGGAAGTCGATGACTGGGTCCGAACCGGCGGGGCTGCACGAGAGAGCACGGGCGCCGCCGAGGAAGGAAAGAAGTGACCACGTCCACGCTCGATATCTTCGCGCTCCGTGACGCGGTGGTCGATGAGTACAAGCGCTTCGCGACCTCCTTCACCACCATCCAGGCACTGGACATCAAGACTCAGGTCGAGGCCATCTACGCGCAGGCGCGGTACTGGCCCGAGCCGCTGATCCAGATCAACCCCAGCTACAAGCGCTCGACCGATGTCGACAGCCTGGTGACCGCGGGCGTACTCGACCCCGGCTGCACCGCGATCTTCCAGGTCAAGGGCGAACCGCTCAGCCTCTATAAGCACCAGGAACAGACCATCGCCCTGGCTGCGGCGGGCGAGAGTTATGTCGTCACTACGGGCACGGGCTCGGGCAAGTCGCTGTGTTTCTTCATCCCCATCGTCAATCACGTGCTCGCGGAGAAACGCAAGAGCGGTCAGGCTCGTACCCGGGCGATCATCATTTACCCCATGAATGCCCTGGCGAACTCGCAACTTGAAGAGTTCGGCAAGTTCGTCGGCAATGTCCCTGGGAGGGCTCCGGTCACATTTGCCCGGTACACAGGCCAGGATGACGCAGAGGAACGCAAACGCATTGCGGACAACCCGCCCGACATCATCCTGACCAACTTCATGATGCTCGAACTGCTCATGACCCGGCAGGACGCGTTGGACCGGCGCGTTATGGACAACTGTGTGGGGCTGCGCTTCCTGGTGCTCGACGAGCTGCATACCTACCGGGGGCGTCAGGGTGCCGATGTCGCGCTACTGGTGCGCCGGGTGCGTGAACGGCTCCGCCCCGAGCAGCTCCAGTGCATCGGCACCTCAGCCACCATGGCGAGCGAAGGCTCACTGGAGGACAAGGGCCGGGTCGTGGCCAGAGTCGCCTCGAAGCTCTTCTCGCTGCCGATCGCGGAAAGCAACGTCGTCGTCGAGACCCTGGAACGGATCACCGATCCCGCGGCGACTTTCGCCACGGTTGGCCCAGCACTGGGCCCGACCATCGACGCCGGCATCCCGGCGGCGATCAGCAACGCCGGGCTTGCTGCTCATCCCTTGGCGGTGTGGGTCGAGACGCGCCTCGGGGTCACCTTCTCCCCGGTGGACCAACGGTGGGTCAGGGCGCGCCCGATGACCGTGACGGAGGCGGTGCATGCGCTGGCGTCAGACGCCCGGCGCCCCGAGGCCCTTTGCCTCACCGCATTACGCGACCTCCTCCTGCTGTCCAGTGTGCCCGAACGGGAACGGACCGGGCGCGCGGAAGACAGCGGTGGGAGTTTTTTTGCGTTCAAGCTGCACCAATTCATCTCCGGTGCGGGCCACGTCTACGCCACACTGGAACCGGCGGGACAACGGACCGTGACCGTAGACGGGCAGCAGTTCTTGCCGGAGTACCCCGACAAGCGGCTATACCCAGTCCACTTCTGTCGCGACTGCGGGCACGAGTACCACCCGGTCCGGCTCGTCGACAAGGACGGACGGCAGGTCCTGTTCGCCCGTAGCATCGA
The DNA here is from genome assembly GCA_013426805.1 of Chromatiaceae bacterium. Taxonomy (GTDB): domain Bacteria; phylum Pseudomonadota; class Gammaproteobacteria; order Chromatiales; family Chromatiaceae; genus Thiodictyon. The sequence continues at coordinate 13,649 of JACDZG010000094.1, read as the reverse complement.
TGACGCACCACCCGCGACGGACGAGGCAACAGGTCAGGACGAAGGCACCTCCGACCATGACTTGTTCGGCTTTGTCACACTCCATCCCGCCCCGGACGGGGACTTCACCTTCGAGGACCGCGACGAGGGCTACCCCGAGACCTGGCTGGAGTACGACGCGGCGGGCAAAGCACGGCTCAAGCCCTATTACCGAGGCGCCCGCCCGCGTAAGCTCCACGTCGCCTCGGATGGCAGGGTCGGTTCGGGTGCCAGCGTCTGGTTTCTGCCCGGAAAGTTCCGTTTTTGCCTGCGTTGCGGCAATACCCAGGGCGGCCCCTCAAGGGATCGCACCCGCCTCGCCTCGCTGTCGGCGGAGGGCCGAAGCTCCGCCACCACCGTGTTGGTCGCGAGTGCGCTGCGCTGGATGCACGGCGCGCAATCGGGCATGGAGCTGTTTACCCGCAAACTCCTCGGCTTCACCGACAACCGGCAGGACGCCGCCCTCCAGGCCGGGCACTTCAACGACTTCCTGTTCGTGAGCCTCGTACGCGCCGGCTTCCTTGGCGCCTTGCAGGCGGCCGGGGACCGCGGCCTGCGCAGCGACGCGCTCGGCGAGGCCCAGCAAAAAGCGCTCGGCTTCGATCACCCCACCCCCGAGATTCGTGCCGAATGGCTCCAGGAGCCAGGCCTGAAGGGCTTCAACCTGCAGGAGGCCGAGGGCACGCTGCGCCAGGTTCTGGCCTATCGGGTGTGGTTCGACCAGCGTCGCGGCTGGCGCTACACCAACCCCAACCTGGAGCAGCTTGGCCTGGTGAAGGTCGAATACCTGGGCCTCGACGCGCTCGCCGCCGACGACGCGGAGTTCACCGACGCCCACCCCTTGCTCAAGCACGCCAGCGCCCAGGTTCGGGCTAACCTTTACGGCGAGCTACTCGACCACCTGCGCAAATGGATGGCGATCAGGAGCCAGGTCCTCGAACCCACCGTCATCGAACAAATGGTCGCCCGCTCCCACAGCCGCATCCGCCCCCCTTGGGGTTTCGGCACGGACGAGAAGCCGCGCGGCGCCCGGTGGCTCATGGTGGCGGGACCGAAGCGTAAGGAAAGCACGCTCCGCGACATGGACCTCGTGGTACGCGGCGGTTCTCGCAGCGCACTTGGCAAGACACTCCGCCAAAGCAGCCTCTGGGACGGCGACGGCGCGATCCGCAATCTGAAATCGAAGGATCTCGACGGCCTCGTCAATGACCTGTTGCGCGCCGCGGCGATCCATGGGCTCATCTCGGAGGAAAACACGCCCTTCGATCAGCCCGGCTGGCGCCTCAACGACGCCTGCGTGCTGTTCCGCCTCGGCGAGCCGTCCGGCACCGCCACCGAAAACCTGTTCTTCCGCGACCTTTACGCCAATCTGGCGGCGATGCTCAGGGTCCCCGTCCATCCGCTGTTTGGCTTCGAGGCCCGGGAGCACACCGCGCAGGTGGACGGCGAACGTCGGTCCCTGCGCGAAAAGCGCTTCCGCTACGGCGAGAAGGAGCGCGCGGAGTTGGCCGACGAGGCGCAACGCCTGCGCGAGCTCGGGGAGGCCAACCGCTTCCTCCCGGTCCTCTTCTGCTCACCGACCATGGAGCTCGGCGTCGATATCGCTGCGCTCAATGTCGTGCACCTGCGCAACGTGCCCCCGACGCCCGCCAACTATGCCCAGCGCAGCGGGCGCGCCGGGCGCGGCGGACAGGCCGCGCTCGTGCTGACCTACACCTCGTCCCAGAGTCCTCACGACCAGTACTTTTTCCGCGATCCGCGGGCCATGGTCCATGGCGAGGTCAAGGCGCCTCTGCTTGATCTCGCCAATCGCGATCTCGTCGACAGCCACCTGCAGGCGGTGTGGCTGTCCTGTGTCGAGGCGCCGCTGGACCCCAGCATCGCCGAGCTCCTGATGCTCGCCGACCCCCAGCGTCCGCTGGTCGAGGACTTGCTCAGCGCGATGCGCGAAGAGCGCGTCGCGCGTACCGCCGCCCTGCGCATCCGCCGTGTGCTTGAACTGGTGGAGGACGACCTCACCCCCGAACTCGCCCCCTGGTACACCGCTCCCGAGCCCTATGCCGACGGAATCATCGCCTCCGCGCTGGAGCGGTTCAGTCTGGCGTTCGACCGCTGGCGCGACCTGTTCGCCGCCGCCGAGGCACAGCGCGACGCGGCGCGGCGCACCATGGATGACTACGCCGCGCCCTATCAGGAAAAGCGCGCGGCACAGGTGCGCCACGCTCAGGCCATCGACCAGCTCAATCTGCTCCAGCGGGGCACGAGCAGCCTGTCGAGCGACTTTTACACCTACCGCTACCTGGCCACGGAGGGCTTCCTGCCCGGCTACAACTTCCCCCGGCTCCCGCTCATGGCCTATATCCCGGCCGCATCGGACGGGCGTGGGCGGCAGACCTATCTGCAGCGGCCCAGGTTTCTTGCGCTGTCGGAGTTCGGTCCCCGCAGCCTCGTCTACCACGAGGGTCGCGCTTACCGGGTCGTGCGGGCGCTGCTGTCGTTCGGCCAGCGCGATGCGGCCACCCCCGAGGTCCAACTGCCCACCAAATCCGTCCGTATCTGCACCGACTGCGGCGCCGGTCACTTCGAGGACCAGGCGTCGGTTTGCCATGCTTGCGGTGCGTCGCTGGGTACCGCCGACATCGTGAATCACGTCTACCGGATCGAGAACGTGGCCACCCAGCCCGCCGAGCGGATCACCGCGAACGACGAGGAGCGCCAGCGCCAGGGCTTCGACCTTCAGACCACCTTCGAGTGGGCAGTCCGCGAGCACAACCTCGATGTGCGCCGCGCGTCCTCAACCGACGCCGATGGCGAGATCGCGCGCCTCGCCTACGGCCCGGGCGCAACCATCACGCGGCTCAACAAGGGCCTGAGACGCCGGGCCAACAAGAAGACCCTGGGCTTCAAGATCGATCCGGTGTCCGGCTACTGGGCCAAGAACGACGACGAGGATGGGGACGACAACACCGACCCCACGGCATCGCCGCGCCAGTGGATCGTGCCGAGCGTCCAGGACCGCAAGAACGCCCTGCTGTTCACGCCCAACGACGCCGCGCTCACCGACACCGTGCTCACGCAGATGGGCATCGCCACGCTCCAACACGCCCTGCTCCGGGGCATCGAGGCCGTGTTCCAGCTCGAAGAGGGCGAGATCCTCGCCGAGCCCATGCCCACCCGCGATGTCCGTAACGGCTTCCTGCTCTACGAGGCCACGGAGGGCGGCGCGGGGGTGCTCATCCGCCTCGTCGCCGAGCCCGACAGTCTCGCCGCCGTCGCGCGCAAGGCACTCCAGGTCATGCACTTTGAAATCGCCGACGACGGGCCGCTGCCCGCGGACGCGACAGCGTTCACTGACCAGCCTGGCACCGCCTGCGTCGCTGCCTGCTACCGCTGCCTCATGTCCTACTACAATCAGCCCGACCACGAACTCATCGACCGGCGGGACCAAGGCGCGCGGCAGGCCCTGTTGCGTCTGGCCGCCGCCCGCACCGGTGCGCCCGGCCCACGTGCCACTGGCCTCCCGCCACTCACCACCGTCACCACCGTCACCACCGTCACCGCCGACCACTCGCCACTCGCCGCCTGGAACCTGGAGGCCCCGCGCTACGCGATCCCCGCGCCGGATGCCGATCCTCTCGTCGTCGCCGACCAACCGGTACCGCTGGTCTGGCGCAGACACTATGTCGCCGCCCTACTCCCGAACGCAGGCGTTGCCCACACCGCGGATTTGGAGGATCTGGGGTTCGAGGTCATCCACTTTGCCGATCCGGCGACCTGGGACGCCGCCTTTCGGCGTCTCGCCGCCCTGCTCGGGAGGCCCGCTTGAGCGATTTAACCTTCACCCCCGGAACCTTGGTCTCGGCCCGCGGCCGCGAGTGGATGGTGCTCTCGGGCAGCGCCGGGGACACCCTGCGGGTGCGGCCCATTTCCGGCTCCGAGGAAGACCAGACGCTCATCTACTTGCCGCTGGAGCCGGAGCCGGTGCGCGAGGCGCGCTTCCCCGCGCCCGACGCCCGCCGGCTCGGCGGTCACGACGCGGCCCTGCTCCTGCGCGACGCGCTCTTGCTGTCCCTGCGGCGCGGTGCGGGACCTTTCCGCAGCTTCGGCCAGATCGCGGTGGAGCCGCGCGCCTACCAGCTCGTGCCGCTGCTGATGGCGCTCAAGCTCGACCCGGTGCGGCTGCTCATCGCCGATGACGTCGGCGTCGGCAAGACCATCGAGGCGGCACTCATCCTGCGCGAGCTGATCGATCGCGGCGACATCCACCGCAGCGTCGTGCTGTGCCCGCCCCATCTCGTCGGGCAGTGGGTGACCGAGCTTGAGGTCCGCTTCAATCTCCAGGCGGTCGCCGTGACCGCCGCGAGCGCCAAACGGCTGGAGCGCGGCATCCCGCCGGGTCTCAGCCTGTTCCAGGTGCACCCGCACACGGTCGTCAGCCTCGACTACATCAAGAGCGAGCAGCGCCGGGCGCATTTCCTCCACCACTGCCCGGACTTTGTCATCCTGGACGAGGCCCACGCTTGCGTCGGCAGCGGCCAGGGACGCCACCAGCGCTTCGAGCTCCTGTGCGGCCTGGCCGATGACCCGAACCGACATCTGGTCATGCTCACCGCGACACCCCACAACGGTGATGATGCGGCCTTCCACCGCCTGCTCGGCCTCCTGGACCGGGACTTCGAGCGCTTGCCTGACGCCGTCGGCGCCGAGCGCGACCGCCTGCGGACCCGCCTCGGCAACCACTTCGTCCAACGTCGCCGGCCCGACCTCGATGACTGGCGGGAGTCCAACCTCTTCCCGCGGCGCGAGACCAGGGAACTGACCTACAAGCTCACCGGCGCCTGGGACAGTTTCTTCAATGCCGTACTCGACTACTGCGCCGAGATCGTCGCCAGTGGCGAGGGGGATGCGCAGCAGCAGCGCCTGAACTTCTGGGGCACCCTCGCCCTGCTGCGTTGTGCCGCCTCCAGCCCCATGGCCGCCGTGCTCGCGCTGCGCACCCGCGCCGGCGCCGTGCTCGACGCCGACGACCGGAGCGAGATCCTCGACCGCCTGTTCGACGGCGACGCCGACACCCTATTCGAGGACGACGTGGAACCCTCGGCGGCGACCGACGACCCCGCACTCGCCGCGCTCGTCACTCAAGCCGAGGGCCTCGCCGGCCAAGCCGGCGACCCGAAGCTCAAAGTCCTGTGCGACCATGTGGCCGAGCTGCTCACGGAGGACTTCCACCCCGTCGTGTTCTGCCGCTACATCGCCACCGCGCACTATCTCGGCCGCCACCTCAAGAAGCGCTTCCCGGCGGCCAACGTGGAAGTCGTCACCGGCGAGCTTCCGCCTGAGGAGCGCGAGGCCCGCGTCGCGTGCCTCGGCGACCTGGAGGGTCCGCGCGTACTTGTCGCCACGGACTGCCTCTCCGAGGGCATCAACCTGCAGGAGTATCTGGACGCCGTGGTCCACTACGACCTCTCCTGGAACCCCACGCGCCACGAGCAGCGGGAGGGCCGGGTCGATCGCTTTGGCCAGTCGCGGCCCGTGGTGCGCGCCACCCTGATGTACGGGGTGAACAACCCGGTCGATGGGGCCGTGCTGGAGGTGATCCTCCGCAAGGCCGAGCGTATCCGCAAGGAGCTGGGGGTCCCGGTGCCGGTCCCGGACGAGGGGCATACCCTGACGCAGGCCCTGCTCAAGGCCGTGTTGCTGCGCCGCCGGGGCACGCCCGCACCCGAAACCGGCGAGGGCAAGCAGCTCGAACTCTTCGAGGATGAGTGGCAGAGCGCCGTGGAGAAGGCCAAGATCAACCGCACCATCTTCGCCCAGCGCCGCCTGAGACCCGAGGACGTGCTCCCCGAGTGGAACAAGAGTCTGGCGGCCATCGGCGGGCGCGAGGAGGTCCAGCGCTTCACCGACCGCGCCCTGATCCGGCTCGGCTCGGGTCTGGAGCCCCTGCGTTGCGGGTTCAGTGTCCCCACGGCACCCCTGCCCGAGGCGCTGCGGGAGCGCCTGGAGTCGGAGGGCCTCACTGGGACGCTACGCATCGACTTCCGGTACCCGGCGGCGCCTCCGTGTCGCTCGGTGCAGCGCAGCCATCCCCTGGTCGCCATGTTGGCCGAGACCTTCCTGGAGCGAAGCCTGAACAGTACCGTCGGCACCGACTCGGGAGACCTCGCGGCCCTCGGCCGGGTGGGCTGCTGGGTCTCGGCCGGGGTGCGCGCCCGGACCACCCTGGCCCTGCTGCGCCTGCGCCACCAACTGGTGACCGGCCGGGGCCGCCATGAAACCACACTGCTGGTCGAGGAGGCGACCGGGCTCGCCTGGAGCGGCCAGGCCGCGGACCGCCTCACCGGCCCGGCGGCCCTGGCACTGCTCGACCACCCCCCGGTCGATGACGTCCCGCCCCATGTGCGGGAGCGCGAGGTGACCCGGGCATTAGCCTGGCTCGCCGAACGGGAGGCCGAGCTCGAAGGCTTCGCCGCCGAACGGGCGGACGCCCTGCTCGCAGACCACCTGCGCGTGCGCGCCGCCGCTTACCGTGACGAAAAGGCGGAGACGCGCGCGCGTAGCGCCCGCGTCGAGGCGCTGCCCCGGCCCGATATCATCGGCGTATTCGTGTTGCTGCCGAAACTGGACTGACCATGGCCATGCGTTCCCAACGGGGCACCCACCGCGCACTCCGGGGCACAGAGCTCGCCTTCGACGCCATCGCGATCGAGGGTGGACTCCTGGCCGCCGACTGGCTCGCCCGCGTCGCCCAACTCGGCGCCCCCCACCAGGAACCCAGCGACTACGGCGTCCTCAAAGGCCTCGAACTGCGCGACGAGATCGGCCGCTACTGGCGCATCGCCCAGGCCCACTGGTCCGACTTCGCCGCCGGCCTCAAGTCGCAGGCCGAGCCCGACGCACTCGCCCGGCGCTTCATGCTGGCGCTGCTGCGCGACGCCTTCGGTTTCGCCGACCTCGCCGAACGTCCGCCCCGGAGCACGCTGCTGTTTGGCAATCCCGAGGACGTTGGCCGCGAGCCCGTCATGCTGGGAGGACTTGCCTGGCCCCTGACCGCCATTGACCCCGCCGGCCGGGTCTCCCTGGTCTGCGCCCCCGCCGGCTCGGGGCTCGACACGCCGCACCAGACCCTCGGCGACGAACACCGCAGGCGCAGCGCCTTCGGGCTGATCCAGGAGTTCTTGAATACTGCCGACCAGTCCCTGTGGGGTCTCTGCGCCGACGGTCTCAGGCTCCGGCTGGTGCGCGACAACGCCAGCCTCACCCGCCCGGCCTGGGTGGAGCTGGACCTCGCCCGAATCTTCACCGAGGGCCTGTACCCGGACTTTGCCGCCGCTTGGCTGCTGATTCACCGCTCCCGCTTCGGGCGCGCGGACCAGGCCCCCGACACCTGCCCGCTGGAGTCCTGGCGCTCGGCCGCCCGCGAGGAGGGCACCCTGGCGCGCGAGCGCCTGAGCGGCGGCTTCAAGGAAGCCCTGCTGACCCTCGGTCAGGGCTTCCTCGCCCACCCGGCCAACCAGGCGCTACGCCTGGCCCTGCACGGCGGCGCACTCACGCGGCACGCCTATTTCGGCCAACTCCTGCGACTGGTCTACCGGTTCATCTTCCTGCTCACGGTCGAGGAGCGCGGACTCCTGCACCCCAAGGACACACCGGGCGAAGTCCAGGAACGCTATGCCGCCGGCTATTCACTGCAACGTCTGCGCGACCGCGCTGCTCGTCGCGCCGCCCACGACCGCCATGACGACCTCTGGGAGGCCCTGAAGATCGTCTTTCGCGGCCTTACCCAAGGCGCGCCGGTCCTCGGCCTGCCGGCCCTGGCCGGACTCTTCGCGCCCGGCCAGTGCCCCGACCTCGACGCCGCCCGACTCGACAACCGCACGCTGCTCGGCGCACTGTTCCACCTGAGCTGGCTGCGCGAGTCCAACGGGCTTGCCCGCGTGAATTGGCGCGACATGGGCCCGGACGAGCTCGGCTATGTCTACGAGGGCCTGCTGGAGCACGAACCCCAGATCGCTGAGGACGGTCGCACCTTCCGCTTTGCGGGCCGCGACGAAAGCCGCGGAAACGCCCGCAAGACCTCCGGCAGCTATTACACACCCGACAGCCTGGTCGAGATCTTGCTCGACAGCGCGCTCGCCCCCGTGATGGAAGCCACCATCACCCGCCACCCCGACCACCCGGAAGACGCCCTGTTGACCCTGGCCGTCGTCGACCCGGCCTGCGGCTCCGGACACTTCCTGCTCGCCGCCGCCCGACGACTCGCCGAGCGCGTCGCCCGCCTGAAGGCGCAGGGCACGCCCACCCCGGAGGACTATCGCCACGCCCTAAGGGATGTGGTCGGGCGCTGCATCTATGGCGTGGATCTCAACCCCTTGGCCGTGGAACTGTGCAAGGTCGCCCTGTGGCTAGAGGCCGTGGACCCCGGCCTGCCGCTGACCTTCCTCGATTCACACATCCGCCACGGCAACGCACTGCTCGGGACCAGCCGCGCGCTGATGAGCGACGGCATCCCGGACGAGGCCTGGGTGGCGCTGGAAGGCGATGTGGCCAAGCTCGCCACTGCGCTTAAGAAGAAGAATAAGGCCGAGCGTGGCGGACAGCGGCTCCTCTCCCTCGGGACGCCGACAGGGGCGGGCGGGCTGCGCGCAGCGGTCGATCAGGTGGAAGCGACTCCGGACACCGATGCCGCATCCCTCGCGCAGAAGGAGACGCGCTGGGCCGAACTGCTCGCCTCCGAACCCTGGCGTCAAGAGACGCTGGTTCACGATGCCTGGTGCGCGGCCTTCCTCTGGCCCAAGGGTGAGGCCGGCCCGGTGGTCGAGGCGGCGCCCACCGAGGCCGTCTGGCGTGCCCTGGCGGACGGCGACCGTCCGTCGCCGGTGCTGGAGGCCACCACCAACCGCCTCGCGCTGGACTACGCCCTGTTCCACTGGGAGCTCGCCTTCCCGCAGGTCTTCGAGCGTGGCGGCTTCGATGTGGTGCTCGGTAACCCGCCGTGGGAGCACCTTGAACAAAAGGAAGAGGAATTCTTTGCGGTACGTAGTCCGGAGATCGCAAATGCGAGAAACGCAGCCGAGCGCAAGCGGCTGATCGCCGCGCTACCGATGGTCGACCCTGATCTGTGGGGCGAGTGGCAGAGCGCGAAACGGCAAGCTCAGGGGGACATGCACCTTGCTCGCACGAGCGGTCGTTTCCCGCTGACCGCAAGAGGTCGGATCAATACCTATCCACTGTTCGCAGAGCATTGCTGGCGGCTTTTGGGTCCGCATGGGCACTCTGGGTTCATCGTGCCAAGCGGTATTGCTACCGATGACAATACGAAGTTCTACTTTCAGGGGCTCATGCGGACCCAGGCGCTAGTCGCGATGTGGGAATTCGAAAACAAGCGACGCTACTTCCCTGATGCAACAGGAGGCAATGTCAAATTTGCGCTCGTCACCCTTTCGGGTTCAAATGAGCCTTCAAATGTTGCGGATTTCTTATTTCAAGGCCAATTGCTTGATGAACTTGCCGACGCACATCGGCATTTCTCACTAAGCGCCAAGGATATTGAATTGATTAACCCGAACACAGGAAATTGCCCGATCTTCAAGACGCAGCGGGATGCAAAGGTTGCACTTTCACTCTATCAACGATTCGGAATCCTTTGGCGAGAGGAAGAAGCAGATGGAAACCCATGGGGTCTGCGGTTCATGCAAGGAACCTTCAACATGGCCTCGGATTCGGGGTTATTCCGAACCCGAGGGGAGTTGGCGCAGGCAGGATGGACACTGAAGGGCAACCGCTTCGTGAAGGACGGGCAGATGATGCTTCCGCTCTACGAAGCGAAGATGGTGGACCTGTACAACCACCGAAGCGGCAGCTACGACGCTGCCGCACATGGAGAACGGCCCCACCGGCTGCCAACGCCGACTGACCAGCAGCTTGCCGACCCGCATTATGTCCCGCTGCCGTTCTATTGGGTGGCGGAAGGCGATGTGGAGGAGAAGCTGGCTGGCGTCTGGAGTCGAGAGTGGTTTCTCGGATGGCGCGACATTACCGATGCCAGAACCGTTGCGAGAACGGTAGTAGCGGCGGTCATTTCGCGGTCCGCTGTCGGTGACACCTTCTTGCTTGCCATGCCGTCCGTAGGACCTGAGTTTGCAGCCTGTCTCTGCGCAAACCTCTCGTCAGTCATACTCGACTATGCGGCGCGCCAAAAGGTGGGAGGACTGCATCTGAAATACAATGTGTTTCGTCAGCTTCCGGTCCTATTCCCATCAGCCTTCGAGGGTGAGGCTTTTTGGTCGCGTCCGCAGACCCTTCGGCACTGGCTACTCCCCCGCATCTTGGAGCTAACCTACACCGCCTGGGACCTCCAACCCTTCGCCCGCGACTGTGGCGACGACGGTCCGCCCTTCATCTGGGACCCCGACCGCCGCATTCGGCTCCAATGCGAGCTCGACGCCGCCTTCTTCCATCTCTACGGCCTGTCGCGGGACGACGCCGACTACATCCTCGGCACCTTCGAGGTGCTGGCACGCGCCGAGACGCGCACCCACGGCGAGTTCCGCACCCGCCGCGTAGTGCTGGAGTGCTATGACGCCTTGGCCCAGGCCGCCGCCACCGGCCGGCCCTACCTCTCACCCCTGGGCCCGCCGCAGCGGGCGGAGTGACCATGTTCCGCTTTACCCGCCTCCATCTTCGGCAGTATCGGTGCTTCGGAATCTTAGACCTGGACCTCGAGCCCGATCTAACCGTGATCTTCGCCGATAACGGTGGCGGCAAAACCGCCGTGCTCAATGCGCTCGCCTTGGGCCTGACCGCGTTTCAGTCCGGATCCCCACGAGGCTTGAAACACGATCTGGACCGCGACCCGCTCAAGGTCACGCTCGACGAGCGTGGCCGGCGCGAACCGGTAGGACCCTGCACCCTCATCTGGATTGCCGACGTCGGATCTATCCAGGGCGTCCGTTGGTCGAGCACCGTCAGTCCCGCTTCAAACCGAAAGTCTACTGATCATCGGCAGGTGCTCGACGCAATGGAGCAGATGCGGGTGCCCGGCGCGCGCTGGCCCCTGTTCGCCTTCTACGGGGTGGACCGCATGGGCCGGGGCAAGGCATCCACCAAGCCCGCGCCGACTCGGCCGGACCGTTGGGAGGGCTACGCGGGCAGCCTGAACGCCGCCCAGGACGACTCGGCCCTGCTCACCTGGCTGCTCGAAGAGATCCTCGCCGACACGGTGCGCCGCCAGGAGGGGGAGCCCGAGCGCTTCCTTGCCTCGGCCGTGATGGACACCCTCGTCAAGGCCACTCCGGGCGTCGAGCGGGCCTGGTATGACCCGCGCGAGCGCAGTCCGATCATCCGCTTCGCGACGGGCGAGGTCGCGCCCTGGCAGGATCTGTCCGACGGTTTCCATCTGTATCTCGCGCTCGTCGCCGACATCGCCCGCCGCGCGGTGATGCTCAACGAGCAGGACGGCGGCGACGCATTCGCGCTGGTGGAGGGCGTCGTCCTGATCGACGAGATCGACTTGCACCTGCACCCGCGCTGGCAGCGGGTGGTGTTGGACGGGCTGAGAGAGGTCTTTCCCCGGCTCCAGTTCATCGTGACCACCCACTCGCCGCAGGTGCTGAGCAGCGCGGAAAACCGCCAGGTCCGCCATTTAGTCGACAGGAAGATCCAAGAGCATGGCGTGTTCGTTGAGGGCCGGGACAGCAACGCGATCCTGCGCGATCTGATGGGTACCAATGACCGCGACGACCAGGGCGAGGCCATGCTGCGTGCGCTGCACGACGCCATTGACCGGGGCGCCAGGGAACAGGGTGCCATGGATCAGGCCAAAGCGCTTTTTGCGGCACTGGAAGAGAAGTGGGGCGACCTGGACCCCGCGCTGATCCGTGCCCGTCGATTGATGGACTGAGACTACGATGCGCAAGCTCGACAAGCGGCGGTCCCCAAGAAACGTGTCGCCCGACGGGCAGCCGCGACAGAGCATGCAGCAGGCCGAGAAGGCATTCCGTATAGCCCTGCGATCGGCGGCGGACGCGGCGGAGTGCGCCCGCTCGGCCTTCGATGCACTGGAGAAGCGCAAGCTGAGGTCAGTGCTCTACGAGGAGCAGAGGTACCTCTGTGTCTACTGCGAGCGCCGCATCGCCGAGGGAAAGCAGCCAGGCCCACGTATAGACCACTGGCGACCGCTCAGTAAGAACCCGAATCTCGCACTTCATTGGCATAATCTCTACCTGTGCTGTGCCACCGAAACGACGTGCGACTGCCGCAAGGGCCAGAGCGCGCTCCGAGCGGATGATCAGGCTCCGGATCTTCCCTGGCCGGTAGCCCTCGGCTACGAGCGCTGTCTGGGCTTTTCGAGTAAGGGGGAGATTTACGTCCGCTCGGATGCGCCACTCAGCGACGCGCAGCGTAGAGCGCTCGCTCTTGCTATTGGCATTCCGCACAACAACAAAACGAGGGATAACGGAATCCTCAACCTGAACCACCCAACACTCATCGCGGCGCGTGCGGCCGCGGTGGACAGCGAGTGCGATCGACTGGAGGATGACTACAAAGGCAAGACGGCGAGCAAGGATGACCGGGCAGCGCGTGCCGAGGCGATGCTCGCCGAACAAACGCTCCAAGAATTCGTGAGTATCCGTGTCGGGTGGTTGACCAAGACGCTAAACAAGGGGCGATGATGGTGTCACCCATTGACCGCACCCGTCTCGAGAAGACCGCCACCGACAACGGTTTCGACCTGGAGGGGGCGACGGACGGGGCCTGGCTTCCCTTCGCGAGCAGTCAGACCAGCCTGCGCATCTGGCTCCGCGTCCTGGAAGGGTCGCTCTATATCGTTGCCTTCTCTCGCCGCGAGGTCTGCGCGGCCCTGCCCGACCTTGGAGCGCCCTGGACCAACCCCCTGCCGCCAGGCGCTTGCGCGGCGCGGGGCCTGGCCGACGCGGCGTCGCTCCACCGCTTGATCCGGCGCGCGTTTCAACTATCGCGGGCGCTCCCGGATGCGCCGCTGCAGGTCTTCCTCCAGCGGACCGCCGCACTCCCGCGGACGACGGAGGCGCAGCGACTGGTCGTGCAACGGGTGGGTCAGGATCTGTTCCGCAACGGCCTGCTCGACTACTGGGAGGGCACTTGCCCGGTGTCCGGACTCGCCGTCCCCGAATTACTGCGCGCGAGTCACATCAAGCCCTGGGCGCACTGCGACACCGACGCCGAACGGCTGGACGTGTTCAATGGCCTGCTGCTTGCCCCCCAACTCGACGCGGCCTTCGACCGCGGATTCATGACCATCGACGACGTTGGCCGGGTCATCATCTCGGACCGGCTCGATCCCGCCTCGCGGCAGGTGCTGGGGCTCGACAGGCCGCTTTCGGTCATTCGGCTCATCGATCCGCATCACGTGTTTCTGGCGTGGCACCGCGCGCACGTCTTTCGCAGCACGCGGCCAGCGGTCTGAGCAGATTTCTCCTGCGTGCGGTTCCTCATGCCGAAAGACAGGCTCGGTCACCTCCACGAGCGCCTCCTCAAAAGCGACCAGGTCGTGGGTCTGCCGGAACTCGTCAAGGACCGTGATGGAGTCGGCGCCAGGGCCTTGATCATCGTTCCGGCCGGCCGCGGACGGTCCGCACAGCGGACCCTAC
>JACDZG010000259.1 GCA_013426805.1 Chromatiaceae bacterium | reverse complement strand
TGAAGATAATGGCTCTCCATGAAACCAAGTACGCTTTAGTCGGATGAACCATAAAAATGAGTTCCATGTCCATCACCTCTGAGGGATGGAAAACCGAGACTGTCTTCAACGGCTGCCGGATTAATATTGAAAGTGGCAAGCTGAGAAATCAGAGTATTTTTTAGCTCAGAAGTGACACTTGCTGGCAGGCCTTCAACATTTTCGCGTACTCGACAGACGAGGCCTTCGACAAATTTAGAGTCTGGCAATTGCCCCCCAAGCAGAGTCCCTACCGGAATTTCTATCTGATCTACATCAATACCAGGGATCTCGAACAGACCCCAATGGATGAAGCTAACCACTAAATCATGAAGACCATCTTCCCGGATAGCCCTGGTGAGCACCAATACTTGCGGACCAATAGTGGCTATGGCAAGTCGTCCGATCCCTTTCTCTCCCAAAACCGGACGGCGCTCAACACCTTCCCCCAGAAATTTTGGTATGGGCAAGTCATTTGCATTAATTTTGCTCTCAGTGCCGATAGTTAGCCATTTCCCTTCAAACTCTTCTCTCGTCATTCCAAAGCCATCATCCCGCAGAACAAAGGCACTATCTCCACGGAAGTAGTCAACTTCAACATGCTTGGCATACGCATCATGAGCATTCTTGAAGAGTTCGTGAATTGCCGTGGGAATACCGGCAATTTGTTGCCGGCCGAGCATGTCTACAGCACGTGCCCTGACCCTGATTTTAGCCATGGTTTCTCCTTGGCATATATATGTTTAAATCAACAATTAAGTTTTTCAATTTCATTCTGTATGAGCTGGCAAACATCTTCCGGGGTTTCATGTGCCCAGAATCTTTTAACCCGCCAGCCCCCTTCTGTTAATGTTTTTGTTACTTTCTCATCCCGCATGGCATTTTCCGCAAACTTGTTTCGCCACCATACGCTGTTGGATTTTGGTATTTCCCCGTGTTCTGGGCAGTTATGCCAAAAACAACCATCGATGAAAATAGCGAGTCGTTTTCCGGGGAAAGCTATATCGATAGTACAACGACCGATTTTGGGTGATTTGGGCTTGTAATTCACCCTGTATCTCAAGCCATTTGCATAGAGTAAACGGCGGACAGCCATTTCGGGACCGGTATCCCTTGTCCGCACCTTTGCCATATTACATGAAACTTGAGGGGATGAAGGTGTTGGCCGTTTGGACATGGTCTCGGTTATAGAATTACCCTTTTATTACCCAACAGAGCCGAGTAAAGAGTCTTTGCGATACCATGCATCATCTCCGGCGGGACGGCATTGCCGATTTGTGTTGCTATTTGTGAAGCATTCCCTACGAACACATAATTGTCGGGAAAAGACTGTAAGCGGGCCGCTTCCCGTAATGTGATCGCCCTGTCTTCTTCTGGGTGGGCGTAACGCCCTTTGGTTAGATCTGTACACCCAGTCGTCAGGGTTGGGGCTACATCTCGCCACTTAAGCCGGCCATAAGAATCGGGGAATGAATTTTTATTTAAATCTTGATGGCACTTTAATTGTAATTTTTCCGGCAATTCGTCTCGGCTGCCGCCATCATGCGGAATATGTTGTAGTCGTTCTATCGTGATTGCAGAATGGCGTCGCGAATAATGTAAAACATCATTTTCGACATTCTTGATTCCCACAGGTGGAGACGGTAAGTTGCCAATTACATCAAAAACCGTTTGGCGTTGAGAAAAGCTTATTTTACTCGCTTGTTTTAGAAGATCACTATCTCTTACCCCAACAAGGACCATTCTCTGCCGTCTTTGAGGGACGCCCATATCAGCGGCATCAATCTTTTGTAATGGCGCGAGATGGTAGCCCAATGAGGTTAGCTTGTCCGCCAATTCGTTAAACACGGGTTGGCGCCCGAGACCCGGCACATTTTCGAAAAAAACCAGCTTAGGTTTCAACTCCTTAACAAAGGACAATGCTTCAAGCACAAGCTTTGAGCGCTGATCTTTGCTGGATTTATGTCTATTCCGATTGCTGAACGGCTGGCAGGGTGCACATACCGCCAATAGATCAAGCGAACTTTTCAGGCTTTTTAGAAACCGTTTAGGGGAGACTGTTTTAATGTCTTCTTCAATCAGATTAACTTCGGGATGATTCGCACGATATGTGGCACATGCAATTGGATCAATATCAATGGCACCAACTACGTGAAATCCTGCAGATTTCATTCCAGCGGTAACGGCACCAGACCCGCAGTACAAATCAATTGCTGTTTTAACAGTTGATTCCATTAGCTCTTATAGATAATGATTTATTTTTATAAAGAAAATAGGGTCACGATTCAAAGTTGATAAGTTGAGGTATCAATCAGAGACAGGCCACGTTTAAGATATCTCAAATCATCTATATTCTATTCCGTACTCCAGTTTTCTACCAGCAACCACTACACTTGCGCAAACCTTTTTCATTACTGGTTACCAGAATCATTCCGGTTTCCCACGCGTGTCCGGCAATCATCATATCCTAAGGGCCTGTTGGCTGTCCAATCCGGTTCAGTTCTGAGCGAGTCCTGCCAAAATGATACGCTTCGACCATTCCAAACGGGAGAATATCTATCTGGGCAAGGGACTTAGGATCGAGTACTTTCCCCATGAGGATGTCGCTGGCGATATCAAGCACTGGCGGATAAAAAATTAAATTATGCGCCAAGCAACGATTCGTAAGGAACGTTTAATTGTGCGTGCAGATTCCGGATCATGGCGAGCGAAAGTTTCCGTTTAT
>JACDZG010000093.1 GCA_013426805.1 Chromatiaceae bacterium | reverse complement strand
TCTTAGTGGGCAACAAGATTTCGCCCGGTAACCCGAGCGTCAAGCCTGACGGCACCGTGGTTCGCACCCTCTGGGGTGAGCTGGCCTGGCAACTGGGCGGTCCGCCGGCCTTCGCCCGCGTGCAGGCGGATGACGCGCAGGCCACCAGCCCCGGCGATGTGCTGCGCGAGCTGTTCAACGACTACGGTCCCTGCCTGATCCTGGTCGATGAATGGGTGGCCTACGCGCGTCAGCTCCACGACCAGAGCGACCTGCCGGCCGGCGGCTTCGAGACCCAATTCACCTTCGCCCAGGTGCTGACCGAATCGGCCAAGCTGGCCAAGCATTGTTTGCTGGTCATCAGCCTGCCGGCCTCGGATACCTCGGGCCGGTCGCACTCGGACGATGTGGAGGTCGGGGGCACCCGTGGGCGCGAGGCGCTGGACCGGTTGCGCAACGTGGTGGGGCGGGTGGAGTCCTCCTGGCGGCCCGCGAGCGCGGAGGAGGGCTTCGAGATCGTCCGGCGGCGCCTGTTCCAGCCGCTGTCAGACCCTGCCCAGTTCAAGGATCGCGACGTAGTGGCGCGCGCCTTCGCCGAGTTCTACCGCACCCAGCAGGCGGAGTTTCCGCCCGAGTGCCGCGAGTCGGACTACGAGCAACGCATCAAGGCCGCCTATCCGATCCACCCGGAGATCTTCGACCGGCTCTATACCGACTGGTCGACCCTGGTGAAGTTTCAGCGCACGCGCGGCGTGCTGCGGCTGATGGCGGCGGTGATCCATAGTCTGTGGGAGAAGGGCGACCGCAATCCGCTGATTTTGCCTGCCAATGTCTCGATCGACGATCCGCGTGTGCAGTCTGAGCTGACGCGCTATCTCTCGGACAACTGGGTGCCGGTGATCGAGAAGGACGTGGACGGGCCGAACTCGTTGCCGCTCAAGCTCGACAGCGCGTTGCCCAATCTGGGCAAGCTCTCGGCCTGTCGGCGGGTAGCGCGCACCATCTACCTGGGCTCGGCGCCGACCACGGCCGCCGCGCACAAGGGTATTGAGGACCGGCGCGTGAAGCTCGGCTGCGTCATGCCGGGCGAATCGCCGGCCGTATTCGGCGATGCGCTGCGCCGCATGGCCGCCGCGGCGACCTATCTGTATCAGGACGGGCCGCACTACTGGTATTCGACCCAGCCGACCGTGACCAAGCTGGCTGAGGACCGCGCCGAACAGTTGAAGCGTGAGCCGGACAAGGTCGCGCATGAGTTAGAGCAGCGTTTGCGCAAGGATTTGGCGCGCATGGGCGACTTTCCCCGCATCCACCCGCTGCCGCAGAGCGGCGCCGATGTGCCGGACGATCTGGATGCGCGTCTGGTGGTGCTGGGCATCGGGCATCCATACAGCAAGGAGACCGACAGCCCGGCCGCGCTGGCGGCCAAGGCGATCCTGGAGACACGCGGCACCACGCCCCGCCTGTACCGCAACACCCTGGTCTTTCTGGCGGCGGACAAGACCCGCTTGCAGGACCTGGACGAGGCGGCGCGGAAGTTCTTGGCGTGGGTCTCGATCCTGGCCGAGCAGAAGGACCTGAACCTGTCGCCGTTTCAGGTGACCCAGGCCGAGACGCAGAAGACCGCCGCCGACGGCACCGTGACGGCGCGGCTGCCGGAGACCTATCTGTGGCTGCTGGTGCCGGGCCAGGCCACGCCGCAGGCCCCCATTACCTGGGAGGCACTGCGCCTCTCCGGGACCGACGCGCTGGCAATGCGCGCCGGCAAGAAACTGCGCTCCGACGAGTCGTACCTGACCAGCTTCGCCGCGACGCGCCTCAAGATGGAACTGGATCGGGTGCCGCTGTGGCGCGGCGATCATGTGGCGGTCAAGCAACTGGTCGAGGACTTCGCGCGCTATCTCTACCTGCCGCGCCTCAAGGACCCGAGCGTCTTGCTCCATGCCATCGGCGATGGGATGAACCTGCTGACCTGGGCGCAGGACAGCTTCGGCTTCGCCGATGCGTTCGATGCAACCGCGGGCCGCTACCAGGGCTTGCGCGGCGGGCAGATGGTGACGCTGATGGATGCCCATGCGCCGGGGCTGGTGGTGAAGTCGGACGTGGCACGTCGGCAGATGGATGCCGAGCGGGCGGCCACTGCGTCCGTGAGTCCTTCTGGGGATTCACTGGGGACCGCACCAGGGGGCGGCAACACCACGACACCTGGTTCGGCTAGCACTTCCGAGCCTATCGAAACACCGACAACCGATCATCAACCAGCGGCGGCCAAGCCGAAACGCTTCCACGGCACGGCGGTACTCGACGCGACCCGCGTGGGTCGTGACGCGGGCCGGATCGCTGAGGAAGTCATCGCGCACCTTGCCGGCTTGGTCGGGACCACGGTGACGGTGACCATTGAAGTCGAGGCCGCGATTCCGGCCGGCGCGTCGGACCATGTGGTGCGAACGGTGACCGAGAACTGCCGGACGTTGAAGTTTACGAGCCAGGGGTTCGAGCAGGAGTAGCAGGATTAGACCGACCAGTGTCACTACCACATCCGCAGTGCCGACGGCACCACGGCCGCCGAGCGTTTCTTCGGCCAAGCCCACGCGGCGTTGTTCGCGCTGGAGCTCCAGCGGATGCCGCTACCCCCGCCACCAGCGCGCCGACGGCCCCGCCCACCCAAGCTGCTCCGGACGTAGGGACGGGTTTCAAACCCGCCCCTACAGCAATGGTCTGTCTGGATGTCAGGTGCGAAGGCATTCATGCTGCCGGCTGCGCTTCGCAAGCCAAATCGCCGATATCAAGGATAACGATCAGTGCACCGGGTTCCTCCCCTTGCTGCCACGCCAGGGCACGGACGCCGGGCAGGCGCAGCCTGGCGGCGAGCAGCGGCGGCAGCGGTTGGATGGCGGAAGCCGGCAGCCGCACTTGAACGACCGGTTCCTGCACGTGCACACGCAGCGCGCCGGCCGGGTGGGCAAGACGCAACAGGCGAGTTGGCCCCGCTCGCGTAACGACGCCCGGTAGACCTTCCCCCGTCGGTAACCCCAGCAGATCGCCGATCGAGGGTGCGTCAGGATCGGGGGTCGACTCCATGGCAAGCACCTGACCGGCCGCGACGCCCAGTCGCAGCGCGTTCCAGCGGAACAGGACCAGGTCAATGTCGGTCACATCAGGGTCCAGGTGTCACAGGCGGGCGTCGCGCCATGACCGGAACAACCGCTCCATGTCCAGCGCCATGACCAACTGTCCGCGGTGCTCAAAGACCCCGGTGACCAGCCCTTGCAGCCGCTCCGGGAGGTTGCCGGGTGGGGGCAGGAGCGCTTCCGGCGCGACCTCGAGCACGTCCTCGACCGCATCGACCCGCAGCCCGCTCTCCATGTCGGCCGTGCGGCCGCGCAGGATGGCGGTGCGGCGCGTTGGGGGTCCGTGGGGACTATCGAGCAGGTCGCCGAGCCGGAGTACCGAGCAGATGCTGCCGCGCACAGCGATTACCCCTTCGAGTTCGGGCGGGCAGCCGGGGACGAAATAAACGGGCGGGAGCGGCAGGATCTCCGCGACCTGCGCACCGGGAAAAGCGAAGGCCCGGCCGCTGAGGGTGAACACCACCCACTGCATGCCGGGCACATCGACCGCCACGATGTCCTGATCCCCGCGGCGCCGGCGCTCCAGCGCCGCGGCCAGTGCATCAACCGGCGTATCAATCGGCGCATCAATCGGCGCATCGCCTGGCGGAGGGGTCCGCGCATCGGACTCATTGCCCATTCGCGTGCTCCGGGACAATCGGGTCCTGGCTCGCGGAGCGGTCGTTCGCGGATGCGGTCTCGACCCGGTTCCGTCCGTTCCCCTTGGCGCTGTAGAGGGCCACATCGGCCGCCTCGATCAGCGCGTCGGCGGACGCGATCTGGGGGAAGGCGGCGATCCCCGCACTGAAGGTGCAGCGGAAGGTCGCATCGCCGGCATAGAACAAGACCTCGGCGAAGCTCGTGCGCAATTGGTCGAGGATGACCTTGCCATCTTCCATCTCGACACCAGGCAGCACCACCGCGAATTCTTCACCCCCGTAGCGTCCGACCACGTCGCACTCGCGCAACCGCAGGCGCAGGCCCCGGCTCAGCGCCATCAGCACCTGATCGCCGGCCGGATGCCCATAGGCATCATTGACCCGCTTGAAGCGGTCGACGTCGATCATGGCGAAGCACAATGGGTGATGGTCACGGCGGGCGTTGGCGACCCCGATCTCCAGGAACTGCATGATGGTATTGTGATTGAACAGCCCGGTCAGGCCATCGCGCACCATCAGTGCATGCAGGGTGCGCATGCGCTCGGCACGCAGACTGACCTCATTCACCAGACGCGCGGGCTCCACCGGTTTGGTCAGGAAACCGTCGGCACCGACTTCGAGTGCCCGGAATTGGCGCTCGCGGTCGGTCTCCGAGGAGACATAGATGATAGGCAGGCTGACATGGCCGGGCATCTGACGCAACACCCGCGCCAGTTCCGGGCCGGAGCACAGCGGCATATACATGTCCATCAGCACCAGATCGGCATTGAATCCCTTCAACAGGTCGATGACCGCGGCGGGGTCGGTGGCAACGGTCGTGGTCATGCCCGCCTCTTCCAGCACCAGGGCGTGGAGTCGGGCAATGTTGGGTTCGTCATCGACGACCAGCACATGAAAGGGGGTGGGCGACTCCCGGTTGGTCAGGGCATCCAGGAACTCGACCATCTCGGTGGTCTTCACGGGTTTGGTGCAGTAGGCGCTGCCGCCGGCTTTGACCGCCTGCAGCCGTGCCTGAAAATCGTCGCGGCTGGAGATGAACAGGCTCGGGACCACGTACCCGAGTGTTTCATGGAGGTTGGCGAGCGCGGCTGGACCGGCGTGCTCTCCTTCCGGAAACATCACGTCCATGATGACCGCCGCCGGCGCTTCTGCCGCAACGGCCGCGCGCAATTCGGCGAGACTGCTCAGTGCCGTGACCTGATAGCCGAAGCAGGCGAGTTGGGTACACAGTTGCAGGCCCAGATCGCCGTCGTCATCACACAGATAGATCCGTTTCGCGCGCCGCTGCGCGGTGTGCCCGGTATGGGCCGGTGCCGGTTCGGCCGCGGCCGGCAGGGGCTCAAAGCCGAATCGCTCGGCCGCGTTTGTCGCCTCGGCGGGCCGCGCCTGCAGGGCCGCCAACTGATCGAGTGTCTGATCCAGGGTTGCGCGCAGCTGCGCCGACACTGGTTCGGCGGCGGTTAGTGCATGCCGGACCGCATCCTCCGCTTGCCGTGCCAGGTCGCTGATTGCCGCCAGACCGAACGAGGCGCTGCTGCCCTTGATGGTGTGAAATTCCAGCGCCAAGCCGGTCAGCGCCTCCGGTTCCATGGACGTGTCCGGCAGCGCCGCCAACCGTCGGCGCGCCTCGCTGAGACGTTGCGGCAACTGCGCAAGGAATGCGGACCGCAGTCGTGCCTTGCGGGCCTTGAAGGTGTCCGATGGTGGTGTCATAGCCGTCGAATCGCTAGTCGAGCGCGGATTGCCGTCGCCTGAGATCCGGCATCATGCGGATCGCCCCTGCACCAGACCAGCCAGGTCGGCGGTCAGTGTCGCTACCAAGGCCGGCAGCGTATCCTCCAGCGCCGCGTCCTTCATCAGCACCCCTGCCAGTCCCGGAGCCTGGGCGTGCAGTGGCTCCGGGTCGTCGCCGGTGAGCAGGATGAAGGGGAGCGTGCGGCCCTGGGTGCAGTGTTCCCGGAACAGTTCAAGCCCGCTGATCAACGGCATATTCATGTCCGAAACGATCAACCCGATGGCGGTGTCAGCCGCCAGCAGTTCCAGCGCCGCGATCCCGTGCTCGGCCAGGACGCAGTCGTGGCCGGCATCTTCCAGGACGGCCGCCGCCAGTTCACCGGCCAGGGGATCGTCGTCGACAATAAGTATGCGCATGGTCTTCACCCCAGCAAATTGTGCAAGGTTTCAAGCAGGCTGGATTGATCGAAGTCGCCTTTGACAATGTAGGCGTCGGCGCCGACCTGAATGCCGCGCCGCTTGTCTTCTTCCTGTTCACGCGAGGTGATGATCACGATGGGGGTGGCCTGGTAGCGGTCATGCGTGCGCAGCTTCGCGGTGAGCGAGAAGCCGTCGATACCAGGCATCTCCACATCGGTCAGCACGGCATCGAAGCGTCCACCCAGGGCCTTCTGCCAGCCATCGAGCCCGTCCTCGGCGGTGGTCACCCGATAGCCGCAGGCTTCCAGCACATCCTTGACGATCTCGCGGGTGTTGAACGAGTCATCGACGACCAGAATGTGCCAGGGCTCAGCGCGGCCCGGCCGCGCGTGGTCGCCGGCGGTAGCCTGGACGGCGGTCTCACCGCGGGTGCGGCGCGCGGTCTCCATGAGGCTCGGCGCCTGCAGCACGCTGACCAAGGCATTGTCGCCGGTGACTACGATACCACCGACCAAGGGGCAGCCGCGCATGTGCTCGGGCAGGGCCTTGATCACCATCGCGCGCTCGTCCAGCAGTTGATCGATGATCAGCCCCAACTTGGCCTGGCGGACCCCGATCACGACCACGAGGCGCATCCCGTCGCCCCGTCGCCGGGTCCCCGAAGCCGCGTCCCGCGCGGTCGGAGTGGGCGGCAGACCCAGCAGTCCCGCCAATGGGATCAGCGGTACGAATTCGTTGCGCAGCACCACCGCCGGGCGTCCCGCCAGGGTGATCGCCTCGTGCGCCATCACCCGCAGCAGTTCGACGACGTGCTGGGCGGCGAGGGCGAACCGTTGCCCGCCGCAGGCAAACACCAGCACCCGCATCACCGCCAGTGACAACGGCAGCGTGAAGGCGAAGGTCGTGCCCGCGCCGGTGCGGCTCACGAGTGACACGGCACCTTGCAGCACATCGTTGACAGTATGTTTGACCGCGTCCAATCCGACCCCGCGCCCGGACAGGTCGGTGATGATCTCGCTGGTGCTCAAGCCCGGTGCAAAGCTCAGCTCCCAGACCTGATCGTCGGTCAGTGTGGTGGCTCGCGCGGGGTCGAGCAGACCCTTGTGCAGTGCCTTGGCAAGGATCCGCTCGCGGTTCAAACCGCGGCCGTCGTCGCTGATCTCCAGGACGACGCCGCCGCCGGTCTGGCGCGCGCTGATCCGCACCTGTCCGACCGCCGGCTTACCGGCGGCCCGGCGGGTCGCGGGGTCCTCGATCCCGTGATCGACGGCGTTGCGCAGCACATGGATCAGCGCGCTGCCCAACCCCTCGATCAGTTGCCGGTCGAGTTCGATCGCACCGCCCTGTACCTCGCAGCGCACCTCCTTGCCTTGGGCGCGCGCCAGGTCGCGGACCATCCGCGCGGCGGGATCCAAGACCATGGCGAGCGGCAACATGCGCAGCACCAGTGCCCGCTCGCGCAGTCCGGCGACCAGCAATTCCTGGGCTTGCACATCATCGCGCAGGTCATGTGCGAACCGTTGCGCGGCCGCCGGGTCGGCCAAGCCGCCGGGTGCGCGGCCGTCGCCGACCGCCGGCTTGAGTGCCGCCCGGCCCAGATTTTGAGCCTCCAGGACCCGCTGCCGCAGTTGGACTTGGACCGCTGTCACCTCGCCGATCAGACGGATCAGCTCGTCGAGCTTTGCCAACGGAACCCGCACGCTGTCGAGCGCGTGCTGCGCAGGTGCCGCGGCGGCCGGCGGCGTGACCGGGCTTGGCTGGTCGGGGGTGGCATCGACTGGAGGCTGACCACTCCCGATCAGGTCCGCAGTGGTCGGCGCGGCCAGCCCCGCGGCGGCCGCTCGCGCCAGTGTGTCGCACAGTGCCGGGTCGGCTGGCGGGTCTCCCCCAACCGATTCCAGTTGATCCAATTGGGCGGCGATCGCATCGACTCCGGTCAGCAGCAGGCTGATGCCGGCCGGGTCGGCCTGATAGTGACCGGCGCGCAGAGCGCCGAGCAGGTCTTCCAGGCGATGGGCGGTCGTGCTGATCCCGGTGAGCTTGAGCATCCGCGCCGAGCCCTTGATGGTATGCGCTGAGCGAAACAGCGCATTGATCGTCTCGGCATCATCCGGTTGGGCCTCCAGTGCGGCGAGTCCGGTCGCCAGCCGGGTCAGGTGATCCCGCGCCTCGCCGCTGAAACGTCCGATGAACTTGCTCAGATCCAGGGCCATGACGTGTGCTTCAGGTCGCGTCCGCTAGCCCGTGCAGGCGCGCCTCACACAGCAGCCGCAGGTCCGTGAGCGAGAGCGCCGACGGCAGCGGGCCGGTCTGCGCGGCACCGGCGCGCGCGTCGGCCAGTTGGCGCAGGACGATCCGGTATTCGCGCCGTGCCGCATCACCGCGACCGGCAGTGCGGTGACACTCGGCCAGTTGGTAATGCGCCGGCCAGTGTTCCGGACGCTGGTAGATGGCGCGTCGCAGCGCGTCGACGGCCTCGTCCAGGTCACCCCGGGCGCGGGCGCTGCGGCCGAGTAAGACCAGCGCATCCACTGACCAGGCATCGGTGATCAGCACTTGCAGCGCCGCGCTCCGGGCGGCCTCCAGGTCACCACGCTCCAGCAACAGGTGCGCTTGCAGGGTCATGCACTCGGGGTCGGTCACGGCGACGCCGAGCGGGGCGAGGCAGGCCAGGGCCGCATCGACCTGCTCGGCACGCGCCAGGCCGAGCGCTTCCTGGTAGCGCCGGGCGGCCGGTCGGGTCGCCGCCGCGGCTTGGTCCGGGGGCGCGGCGTGCGGTCGCGCTGCCACCACCCGCTTGGCGTTCCCCGCGGCGACGAGGTGCGTCCGCCCGTCCGCGAACGGGTGCGGGTTGGCGGGCGGTGCAGCGCGGTGGGATGTCGCGTCCTCGGGTGGTGTCAGTGCATCCGCGGTCGGTGCGCCCCAGCCGCTCGGGACTGTCCCGGCCGGTGTCGCGACGCGACCGCGGGTGGGTTCAGGACGCCGCGCAGGTGACTGCTTGGCAAAAAACCAAACTCCTTCATGGTGTCGTGTCGGCAGCACGCCGAGGTCGTTGGCCAGGGTCTCGGCGGTGCCGACGATCAGGTAGCCGTCGGGTCGCAGGAGCGTGCTCAGCCGACCCAGCACGGCGGCGCGGGTAACCGCGTCGAAATAGATCGACAAATTGCGGTAGAAGATCAGATCGACCCCGCTGAGGTCATCAGGGAACTGCGCGGCGAGCAGGTTCAGTGTGCGAAAGCGGACCTGACGACGTACCGCCGGGGCGATCCGTCGGGTGTCGTCCGGCGCCGACGCGAACCAGCGGGCGATCAGGTCGTCCGGCATGGCGCGGAAGGAGAAGGATCGATAGCTGCCGTTTCGGGCCTGTTCCAGGGCACTTTCGTCCACATCCGCGGCGCTGATCTGAAACAACCGTTCGGCCCGCTCACCCCAGCGTTGGCGCAGGGCGATGGCGATCGAGTAGGGTTCCTCGCCGGTGGCGCAGCCCGCCGAAAGAATCCGGATCGGATCATCCGGGTTGCGCGTGCGCAGCAGTAGCGGGGCAAGGTGCTCGGTGAGCAGCCGCAAGTGGTGAGGCTCGCGGTAAAAATAGGTCTCTTTGATGGTCAGCAGGCTGGTCAGCGCTTGCATGACCGCCGCATCCTCGCGCAAGCGCGTCAGGTAGACGTCGGGCGCCGTCGTGCCCAAAGCCGCCATTTGCGCCTCGACGGCGCGCCGCAGCCAAGCCTCTTGAGCGCCCTCGAAGTGCAACCCGAGCCGCTCTCGAATCAACGCCTTGGCCTGAGTCAGGTTCATTCGACGATGCCGCGGCCGGCGAGCCGGATCAGTTCGGCGGCGATGGCGGTCAATGGCAGTACCTGTTGTACGCCGCCGGCCATGATCGCCTCCCGATTCATGCCGAAGACCACCGAACTCGTCTCGTCCTGAGCAATGGTGGTGCCGCCGGCCGCGGCGATGGCAACCATGCCACGCGCGCCGTCCCGGCCCATGCCGGTGAGGATGACGCCGATTGCGCTGCGGCCGGCGGTCGCGGCCACCGAGCACAGCAAGCGGTCGCAACTCGGGTGATAGAGGTCACCCTTCAGGCGCGGGCAGAGCTGGATGGTGTGTCCCGACAGCATGGTCAGGTGGCTGCCGGAGTCGGCCACATAGATGCGGCCGGGTAACAGGTGCGCACCGTCGCGGGCCACTTCGACCGGTAACCAACAAAGTTCGTCAAGCCAGTGGGCCATGCCCGCGGCGAAGCCGTCGGAGATGTGTTGGGCAATCAGGACCGGGGCCATGAGCCCGAGCGGCAGCACGGGCAACAACTGGGCCAGGGCCTGGGGTCCGCCCGTCGACGCGGCAATGGCGATTACCGGTTGACCGGGCGGGATGGTCGTGCGGTGGTTGGGCCGGTGGTCGGGCGCGGCGGCCGCCGCCTGCTTGCGCGCGCGCAAGTGCCGGATCACCGGGACGCCGGCCAGCATCCGCAGCCGCGCCGTGAAAGCCGGCCCGGCGTCCGCGTCGGGTTTGGGGATGGCGTCGAGTGCGCCGCGGGCGACCGCGGCCATTGCCTGCGCAGCATCGGTGAGGTCCGAGACGACCAGGATACGGGTGGCACAGCGGTCCATGATCTCGACGATTGCCTGCATCCCATCCATGACCGGCATGCGCAGATCCATGGTCACGAGGTCGGGTCGCAAGCGGCCAGCCTGCTCCACCGCGGACTGACCGTCAGCCGCCTCGCCGCAGACCGTCAACTGCGGGTCGTCCTCGATCATGGCGCGCAGCAGGCCGCGGGCCGTGTCACTGTCATCCACCACCAGGACCCGAGCCGGTCCCTCGTGCCGCGCGGCGGCCATCAGCCGATGCTCGCCGGTCCGGCGGCTGCCTGCCGGTCTGATGCTGCCCGTGCGGCAGACGTGTCCGTTTCCAGGGCGTCGTCAGTATGGCCTGGCGTATTCAGTTTGAAGCCTTCGACCTGGCGCTTGAGTCCCGCGGAGAGCCGTGTCATCGCCTGGGCGATGTCCGCGATGCGCCGCACGGACCCGGCGGTGTCGGCGCTGGCGGTAACGATCTCGCGCAGGGCGACCACGACTTGGGTGCTGGCCGTGCGCTGTTGTTGACTGGCGAGGCTGATCTGCTGGGCCGCGTTGGTGGTCTGGCCGGCATCGGCAACCAGGGCGTTAAGGAACTCAGCGGCTTGGGCCGATTCGGCCAGTCCCTGCGCGATACCCGTGTTGCCCTTTTCCGAGGTCACCACCAGACGGCTGATGGACTCTTGGATCTCGCCGACTTTGGTCTCGATCTCGCTGGTGGATTCGGTGACCGAGTCGGCGAGGCGGCGGATTTCAGCCGCCACGACGCTGAAGCGCTTGCCGGACTCTCCGGCCGAGGCGGCCTCCAGCGCGGCGTTGAAGGCAATCAATTTGGTCTGATCGGCCACCGTGTCGATGATCTCCATGACCCGGGAAATCTCTTTGGACTTGTGCCCCAGATCGACGATCTCGGCCAGTGCGCTCTGGCTGTCGCCGCGGATCGCCCCCATCCGGTCCGCCAGCCGCTGCATCGCCTGCGCACCGGCACGGCTTTGGTCGAAGGTGCGTCTGGCCACCTCGACCACAGATTCGGAGTACTCGGCGATCTGCGTCGAGGACGCGGACAGCTCCTCCATGGTCGAGGTGATCTCCGCTACCGAGGCGGACATCTCGGTCGAATTGGCGGCCTGGCCATCGACCGCCTGGGCGATCTCTTGGGCGGCCCGATGTACCGCGATGGCGTTGGTGTCCACTTCCGCCACCAGTGTATGCAGATGGCCGCGCATCGCATTGGCGGCGCGCGCCAGTTCAGCCAGTTCATCCTTGCCCCCGCCGGGGACGTCACGGCTGAGATCGCCGGCCGCAAC
This sequence comes from Chromatiaceae bacterium, assembly GCA_013426805.1. Lineage (GTDB taxonomy): Bacteria > Pseudomonadota > Gammaproteobacteria > Chromatiales > Chromatiaceae > Thiodictyon. The sequence continues at coordinate 17,084 of JACDZG010000093.1, read as the reverse complement.
CCGCTGGACCCCCAGGGTCAAGAGTTGGATCCGCCGGCTCAGTGCGCGCGCCGTCAGCAGCGCGATCCCGACGCCGACGAGTAGGGCCAGCCCGCCGCTCAGCCCGGCTTGCGTGGTGGCGTCGTCCAAGGCGGTCTGGTAAAGGGACCGATCCCGCGCCACCTCGGCCACCCCGAGCGGTGTACCGGAATAATCGCGAATGACCGCGGCATAGACCGCCAGTTGGCGGCCGTCGACCGCGATGTCAACCAGTTGCGGCGCCCCGGCGAGTGCCGCGCGCAGCACGGTGGGGGCGAGCAGCGCCCGCTTGCCGTAGGTCGTGGCGAAGGTCTCGATGGTGTTGTCGCCGACCAGATGCAGGCCGGCATCGACGCCGAAATTGGCCTTGAATGCATCGAAGAACGGCTGGCCGAACGACATGCCGAATTCGACGACACCCAGATGCTGCCCGCTGTCGAAAATCGGGACCATCCCGCGGGCACCGAGCCCGGCGACACCGACCTCGAGACCGCGTTGCGGGGCGCGGGTGTGATTGGCCTCCACCACCGATTTGCGGATGGCCGACAGGTCATCGCCGAACTTGTCGAGCAGATGCAGGCGCAGGAAAGAGGTGGCGGGCGGGGTATGGAACTGAAACTGCACCGCGCCATAGTCCTTCGCGAGAACCTGGTAGGGCGGCAACAGGGTGGCCTGCAGCCAGGCCCGGTCGCCGGCGGCGAAATGCCTCTGCACCTCCGGCAGGTTGGCCACCAGGGCACTGAGCGCCTGCGCCAACCGGGTTTCGGCCGCCACCCCGGCGACCAGACTCTGCATCGATTGGCGCAATTCGGCGCGCTCGGCCGTGAGGATCACCGCGCGCAGGCTGAGCAGATTGCCATAGCCCTGGGCACTGACCGCCAGCAGGATCGCCAGACCCATTCCCAGCATGATGTTGGCCCAGAGGTGCAGACTCTTGAACATCGTGACTCAGACCTCAGGCGGCGCCGGGTCGCTGGCCCGGTGATTGGTTTGGTTAAGTAAGCATAACAGTATCAGGGATTCAACGGCGGATCAGGCCGCGGTTCGTCGGATGCACCGGCGGGGTGCCGGGTCACGCCCGTCCGATGTTCGGGCGGGGTTGCCAACGCGATCCACTTGGGCGAGCATCGCCGTTTCCGGATCGCCGGGTGCCGGCCCGCGATTGTTGCGCTTCCCGAAGGGAAAGGCGCTTGATTCGAGAACCGTCCGATGCATTTGTCGCGCCCGCTGACTGTTTTGTTCTGCTGTTGGCCGCTGGTCGGCTCGGCCGAACCCTTCTCGGCCGGGCTGATTGCCGAACGGGACTGTCCCGCGGGAATCTCGACCAAACACCAGGAGAACCCGGGTCAAGTCCGCCTGGTGCCCGGCGAGACCTACGTGGTCGTCGCACGCAATCGGGCGGAGCCGACGCATTACCAACTGCGCATTGAGTCCGCGCGTCCGCGGGAGCGGTGGGTGGAGGTTGCGTGTGGCCGGCTCGCCCCGGCGGTCACTGAGGTCCCGCAGGGGGCGGACGCGGCAGCGGCACCGACCAGGACCGGCGGCATGGACCAACAGTTCGTGCTGGCGGCGAGTTGGCAGCCGGCCTTCTGTGAGCAGCGCCAGGGTCGGCCCGAATGTCGCGGTCAGACCTCGGCACGCGCGGATGCCAGGCAGTTCTCGCTCCATGGACTTTGGCCCCAGCCGATCGGCCGCGCCTACTGCGGGGTGGAGCGGCCGCAGCGGGAGCATTCGGAATCCGGAGACTGGCAGCGTTTGCCCGCCCCGGAGCTGCAGCCCGCCACCCGCGGCGTGCTGGAACAGCGGATGCCGGGGACGCTCTCCCAGTTGGAACGCCACGAGTGGCTCAAACACGGAACCTGTTACGGCGCGGATGCGGACACCTATTTTCGTCACTCGCTGGCCCTGCTCGATCAACTCAATGCTTCAGACGTGCGGACGCTCTTTGAAGCGAGCATTGGCCAGCGCCTGCGCGCCGAGCAGGTGCGCGACGCCTTCAACCGTGCGTTCGGCCCCGGCACCGGCGAGCGGGTGCGTTTGGAATGTGACCCCGCGGGGCAGATCACCGAGTTGCGGATCGGGCTCAAGGGCGTGATCACGGACCAGTCGACCTTGGGTGACCTGATCCGCGCGGCGCCGACGCGCACCCTGGGCTGTCGCGGCGGCTGGGTGGATCGGGCCGGGCCGGGGCGTTAGGCGTGTTCAACCTGCGTGAAGCCGGCACCACGGTCCGGACCGAGATCCTCGCCGGTGTGACGACCTGGCTGGCGATGGTCTATATCGTGGCGGTCAACCCGAGCATTCTGGCCACCACCGGCATGGACCAGGGGGCGCTGTTCGCGGCGACCTGCCTGGGGGCCGGCATCGCCTCGATCGTCATGGGGCTCTATGCCAACTACCCGCTGGCGTTGGCGCCCGGCATGGGGCTGAACGCCTATTTTGCCTTCGCCGTGGTGGGCGGCATGCAGGTGCCCTGGCAAGTGGCGCTGGGTGCGGTCTTCCTGTCCGGCGTGTTGTTCCTGATCGTCTCGCTGCTGCGCCTGCGCGAATGGCTGATCAACGCCATTCCGCTGTCCCTCAAGCTGGGCATCGGCGCCGGTATCGGCTTCTTCCTGGCGCTCATTGGGCTGGAGCACATGGGTGTGGTGGCGGCGAGCCCGGCCACCTATGTGACCCTGGGCCAACTTGGCAATCCGGCGACGCTGCTGGCCTGCGCCGGTTTCCTGGTCATGGCCGCGCTGGCGGCGCGCGGCCAGGCCGCGGCGGTACTGATTGGTATCCTGGCGACTGCCGCGGCCGGCATCCCGTTCGGGCTGACCACCTTTCACGGCGTCATGGCCGTGCCGCCCTCCCTGGCGCCCACCTTGCTGCAGATGGACATCCCCGGCGCGCTTAGCTTGGGCGTGGTGAGCATCGTGCTAACCTTCTTCCTGGTCGATCTGCTGGACAACGCCGGTACCCTGATCGCGGTCACCCACCGGGCCGGGCTGATGCGCCCGGACGGCTCGGTGCCGCGCCTCAAAGAGGCGCTCACGGCGGATTCGGGCGGCGCCATGCTGGGCGCGGTGCTCGGCACTTCGACCGTCACCAGCTACATCGAGAGCGCGGCGGGCATCCAGGCCGGCGGGCGCACCGGGCTGACGGCGGTGGTGACCGGCGTGTTGTTCCTCGCGACGCTCTTCTTCGCCCCGCTCGCCATGGCGCTGCCCGACTTCGCCACCGCGCCCGCGCTGGTGTTTGTCGCCTGCCTGATGGCACAGGCCCTGCGGGATCTCAACTGGGATGATCTGACTGACGCGCTGCCGGCGGTGGTGACGGCGTTGACGATGCCTTTCACCTTCTCGATCGCCGCCGGCATCGGGTTGGGGTTCATCGTCTATGCAGTGGTCAAGACGCTCGCCGGCCGCCGACGCGAGGTGAGCGGGGCGGTGTGGCTGATCGCGGCGGCTTCGGCGGCGAAGTTTGCGATTCAGTAAGTTGAGCATGTATGGGCATCGCCCCAGGCGCCGCTCGAATGATGATCGAGGCCGCTTGCGCAGGGCGCACCGGTCTGAATCCGCCGAATGATCGGCCACGTTCACCGAAATCCCCACGATGCACAGGCTGCGGCTTAATGGCTACTCGGCACTCACGACGAGGCTGTTCTCCGTCTGTTGCAGCAATCGGCGGTGACCGGCGAACAGGCCAATGGCAATTTGATAGCGCCGCTTGTTGTTCGGCGCGCGACGCAGCAAACTCGGAACTTGCTGCATCAGGGCCTCAAGGTCTAATAGCACTTGCTCCTCGCCATAGTCCTTTAGACCCTTGCCTTCAAGCCATTTCACAAGTTCATCGACGTAGACATAATGCCGGCCCGACTGCAGGAACGCGAGCGTATCAATGATGGGCAGGTAAGTGGAATTGCGCCTTAGGGTTTCAAGCAGGTAGGAAAAGGGCTGGGCGTTGGGCAGGATATTCTGTTCCAGCACCGCGCGTACATCCGCGGTCGTGGCCACCAGATTGCCCGCCTTGACCATATACTCGAACAAGGCGCGACCAACCTGCTGGATCAGGTAGGGATGGCAATTGGTCTCTTCAATTACCATATCTTGAGCGCTGGCCGTCACGGAATAGACGCCTGCGGCGGGTTTGCAAATCAGTTCTTTGGCGGACTTGGGTGCAAGATGCTTGAGCTCGACGTCAACGGCCAAGTTGAAAAGCCGGCTCGCCCGGTCATGAATATGCCGTCTAACCACATCAGTAACACCAGCGAGCACGAAGCTGATGCGCCGCGACGCCAACAACACGGAACGGATCGATGCGAGTACCTCCTCCGGCAGTTGCACGTCGCCGATCCGCCGCGGGCGCTCGTCTTCCTCCAAGACCTTCTCGATCTCATCGAGGATGACTAATAGGCGGTGGTCGGTAGCGGCGAGCAACTCGTCGACTTCGGCCATGAAGCGCTCAAAGGTAGTATGAGCAGAGGCGCTCAGCGCAGCTTGACTGAATTGGGGTGCGTTATCGAGGCCGGCCTTCTTTAGCTCTTCGCGGATGGGGCGGATCAGATACTCGCGGTAAAAGGTCGCGGTGTCGTTGAAATCACCGGCGGACTCCATATCCCTGTAGGTGACGATGTAGCGCCTCTTGATGCGCTCGTGTTCCTTGAGATGAAACAGGACCGTGGTCTTGCCGATGCGTCGCTCACCGAGCACCAGCACGACATTGTCCTGATGCTGGCCGATGAGCCCGCGGACAATGGCGTCGATTTGTTCGTTACGCCCATAGAAATTTTGGCTGTACTGGAGCGCACGACCGACGACATAGGGGTTGTCCGGAGGGGCCGCGCCGGTCGATGGCTTCGGGGCCACCAGGGTGAGTTGCCTACCGAGCGACTCCACTTCGCCAACGGCACCGTGGTCCAAGCGTCTCAGAACTCTGGTTTTTATGGTTTTCGCAACGCCAAGATGCGCCGTGGCCTGATAGGCCAAGGCGATTTCCACGCGCTCAAGCGGTGCTAAACGGCCGATGCGTGCCGGGCTTTCGAGGCACCCGTCCAAAAGGCGGTCGTCTTGGTCACGCAGCGAGGCTTCCAACCGCACGCCGCGCAGGATCTCGTCGCCCTTGGTGTAGGATATGCCCAGGACCAAGCGGTGGCTGGCGCTATGGCCTTCCTCGTCCGGAATAAGGGCGACGGAGACCCGCGGGGTCGTCGGCGATGGCAGGTCTCCGGTTCGAGACCCGAGCCCGAGGCGCATGGCCTCGGCCAGGTCCGATTGCCGGGCGGGCTCGTCCAAGGCGCGCTGGGCCGCATCCTGCGCATTACGCAACTTGTTGCGATCAACTGACTCCCGGTCCAGGCTCGCGGCGAGCCTGGATAGTTCCTCCGCTGTCGGCTCCGGGCCGCCGAAGATGCGGAGCATGAGGGCGTAGACCTCCAACACCCGCCAGGGTTGCTCCAGAAAGTCGTCGGCGAAGCCCCGTGCGAGATCCTGCAAGGCAACCGGTTGTTTCGTAAGGTAGCCAAACAGATGCTCTTTGAAGAAGATCTTCAGTGCTGTCGGCAGCAGGCTCATCAGGGCGTTGGCCAGATCCGGCAGGAGCTTGCGTTGGCTCAGGTGTGCCAAGGGCTGGTCGCCGATCGGACGCTGAAACAGTGCCGCCAGGTTCCTCTGCGAAAGAACCTTGCGCCGCTCTGGTCCGTCCATGGCGGAGACGGCGACACACAGCAGCAGGCCCCAGGCGCAATCCTGGCGCCACCGCAGCGCCGCGCGCAGGGTCCGCGGTGGGGTGGCCGCCCACCGATAGGCATCGCGGAAAAAGATCAGGGCGTGCTCTGGGTTGTCGCCGAGCAGCAGCTGCTTGGCGCGAATCGTGAGGAACGGGCCTAGGGCTCGATCGGCGAAAGGGTGGTCCGGGGTCGCTGCCAGGCGTTGTGCGGTCAGCAGGTTCTCCTCAAGGGTCTCGCCGTGCCAGTCCAAGGCTGGCGGGTTGTCGAGGACCGCCGGATATTCCTTGGGGATTGGGCCGTCCGACGCTTCGCGCAGCTCGGGCTCGACCAAGGGCGATAAGGTGTAGCGGGGATTCTCGTGCGCCTGCTGGAGCGATGCCTGTTCGGGAGTGGTCCGCCCACCCAGCTGCGCAAGCTCTCCCAACCGCAGTTGGGCCTGCGAGAGTTCGTTGCGCCCGATGCAGTCGAGGATCTCCCCACGCAGGCTCAGCGCTCGCTCAATGATGTCGCTGCCCACATCGGCAACGTTCATAAGCATCGTGCCGATGAGCTGCGCGGCCTGCGAGCGGACGGCCTCTAGCGCGCGCTCTTTGCGCTCGGTCTGAGTGGTAAGGTGCTCTTCGGCTTGGTCGGTGGCCAGCTGGAGCAGCTCGAAGTCGGAGTCCGCGCCCGATTGCAGGGCACTCCATTCGGCCTCATCGAGCTTGGCGAGCTGCGTCAACCAGTGGCCGTTGGCGGTGTCGGCGGCTGCGCCCAGCGCCTTTAAGTGCTGGTCCATGCTGCCTATCGCCTCATCGAGGTCGTCACGGACTTGCGGGTCGCAGTCCGCGGCGTGAAGGTTCGGCAGCACCTGCCTCCCCTTGCCGAGTGCGCGCTGGATATCGCTGCGCCAGGTGTCCCAGGCGAGCTTGAGATCGTCAGCCAGCTTGGCGTTGGCCGGTTTGGTCATGTCGAGCTGCTCAATGCAGCGTGCGGCCAGCGGGAATGATCGGGCTTCCTGGTAATCCTGGGCCGCGCTCGCGTAGTCCCTGAGCCCGGCGTTCCAAGCGATCAGATCATCGAGAAAGGGGTCAAGCCGCGCGCTGTTTGGATCGGACAGGCGCACCAGCAGTGGCTCCTGGAGCAGTTCCTTGTCCCGGCGCAGTGCGGCTAACCAGGTTGGTTGGTCGCCCGCGTTCATGCTCCCGCCTCACCAATGATCTCGCTGACCCGCTGCTCGGCAGACGGTTGTCCTTCGGTCATGCCCTTGCGGAGCCAAGCCTGGAGGTCTGCCCTGGCGCGCCCCGGGTCGTCCGATTGATCGAGCACCTGGCGAATGGACCAGCCGGTGGGACGTGCCGCGCGCAGGGCGTTCAAGATCTTGCGGATACGGTCATAGGCCTTGATCAGGTTGGCCCTGGCGCTGCTGTCCGGCTCAGAGACATGCTTGTCGTCGGCCCGCAATGCCCTGAACGTGCGATCGATCCAATCCTCGGCAGCGCTATCGAGCAGGGGTATCGCTCGCCCATTGGCGTCGGTTTCGGCAAGCACCGCATCGTGGACCTCGCGCCAATCTTCTTGGAATGCGTTCTTGAAGTAGACCGAGGCGTCCCAGTTGCGGTAGACGGTGATGGTCATGGCGTTCTTGGCCTCACGGGCAAGCTTCGATAGTCGAGCTGACACCCGCGGCTCGCACACCCGCCGCCGCTCCTGGGACTCGAGCCATGTCAGGATGCCGGCCGGGAGCTGCCCGCGGCGTTCCCCATGCACCGCAGTGTTACGCGGTAGCGTGAGAAGCTCCGGGTCAAGGGCGAAACGCTCGGTACCGAAGCCCGCGAGGAAGGCGATGAGGCCGAGTCCGGCGCGGTGCGTGCTGAGCATCTCGACAAAACCCGGCGCTACGAGCAGTGCTCCCAGCGCCTCGGTCTTTTCCTTGCGCAACAACAGCACGGCGTAGCGGGTCGCCAGCTCGGCACAAAGCCGAGGATCGTCGTCGATACGGCCCTGGCCGGAGCTCAGGGCCGCACCAGCCCCATAGAACGCCTCCGCCTCGTAGCCCTCATCCGCAACCGCGCGTAGAAAGGCGGCCAAGACTGGGTCGATACCTCGGGGTCGGTAGACTGCGAGCCAGCACCCAAGTATTTCGCGTCGGTTGGCGATCTCGGGGTTGCGGCCGGCGGCAAGCACGGTTTGTCGCAACACCGGGTCCTGGTCGCGCGACTCAAACAGTTCAATCCTTCGCCGCGGCGAGTGCCGGGCCTGGGCCAACGCCTCGGCGACCAGTGCCACCAGGTCGGAGATGGCGTCCGGGTCCTCTGCCGCAAGCCTGCGCAGCTGGGTGCGTGCCCGCAGCCCGCTGGGCCAGCTGAGGTCGCTCCCGGGGGGGGCGTCGATCAGGCCTTGCCAGTCGTTGCACCAGAGCCGGATGCCGATCCGCCCGAAGCAGGCTCGCTCCTTCTCGGTGACCGCTTCCGTGTCGGCGGGATTGATGAGGGCGCACAGCAGGTCGTATGCGCTCCAGTGCCCCGGATCAGGCCGCTCGCCCGGCCGTTCGGCGAGGGTGGCGGCGAGCAGCTCCAGCGCGTTGAATAGCTGGTCCGTGGCCCTGAGCCGCGGGTCGTTGAGATCGGTCGCCTCCTGCAGGCGGATCAGCTGATCACCAATCCATCCCCGGCGCTTCTGTTCATCGGGGATGATCCGGCGCAGATCGACCTCGGTCAGCTCACATCGCTTCAAGCGCTGGTCCAGGGAGTCGTGGCGGAGCACCTTCTCGGCCTCGGCCAAGCGGGTCGCAAGCTCGTCGCGCCGCTCTCGGCAAGCCGCCTCACGCAGGGTCGACAGGCGCTCGTCGACCTCGGGGCCGTCGGAGCCGCTGGCCTCGATCAGCGTCTTGCGGGCGTCTGTGATCCAATTCCCGATCCATTGCGTGGCGATGTCCGTGCCCCAGGTCTCCAGCTTCCGGGCCAAAGGCTGCCAATCTGTTGCCCGCCGGGGCTCGTCGGAAGGCGACGACGGGCCATCCGGGCTCAACGCGGCGCCGAGCTCCCGCACCTGAGTAAGGGCGATTCCGGCGGTCCGATCTGCGATCATAATCCGTTGAAAATGATCCGGCAGGGCCTGCAATTCTCCGGTGTTCAGCTCATCCCAGCGCTGTTGGACCTCAAGCGCCGACGCGCTAAGCCTTTGGATAGCATCTAACAGTTGGACCGGCGCTGCGCTTGGCGCGGTGGCCGCGGCGCGGCGTGCGGGGAGGTCCCCCAGGCTCGTCAGCGCCAACAGGCGCTCAACAAAGCGCTCGTAGGTTCTTGAGAGGGGGGGAGGGCAGTTCATCCCTGCCGATAACGACTGGCTCGCCATAGGCCCTGGAGCGTTCGTAGGGAATCCGATCCCCGAGCTCATCGAGCAGGGTGCCGCGGCGCGCGAGCTGTGCGGCCGCCCGTTTGAGCATGTTGTCCCGGTCCTCCTTCGATCCGTTATCGTCAACCCGCGCCGGCAGCAGCAGCACATGCTTAAGGCGTGGCTGGTCGATGTGGCTGCGATAGGCGTCTACCGAGCGGGCGATTTGACGTGCGCCGTCGATGCCCTGGGCATGCAGGGCGAAGAGGATGACGAGGATGTCCGGCAACTGGCCGGTGCAGATGCTACCCACATCCGTGAGGCCGGTACGGCTGTCGACCAAAACCAAGTCTGCACCCCGATGCGGCCCATCGCCGGAGAGCAGCCTGTCGCGCAGGTACTCCATGTAGGCGTAGCCGTGGGCCTCCTGGTAGAAGCGCTCCCAGGAAAATTCGGAGACGCGCTGCGGATACTGTGCGTTCAAACGCCCAGGTGGCAATAGACGGATGCGGCCCCCCTTGTCAGGCTTCAGATTTGGATGGTCGAGGGGCAGCAAGAGATGCTCAAGGTCCGGCGGCTCTTGGTGCCCGTGGAGGTGTTCCGTGAGCACATCAATCAGCCCCGGTGTTTCGGCGAGATCCTGGTCGCAAAGCCTGGGCGTCTCCCGCTCGTGCGCGCGTGGGTGAAAATAGGTATGCAGGCCGGGGCTCTCCAGATCCATGTCCATGAGCACCAGGTCCAGCCCGTGATTGGCCAGGCCGATGGCCATGTTTGCCAGCAGCTGCGTCCTGCCGACGCCGCCTTTGAACGAATAGAAGGTGATGAGCATGGATCAAGCTGCGCGGGCGTAAACGCTCCCCGTCTGCGCCCGTCTTTTCTGAAGAAAGTCGGTCCGATCCGGATAGCCGCGCAGGAAACGGGGTACGGGCTGGCTGAACGGTTCTTGCTGGGACGGAAAATAGCGATGGCCTAGGGGATCATGGGCGATCAGGGCAAGGAGTTTGTTCCAGCCCTGTTTGCGGGCATACAGGATCAGTGCGGAAGGTTGCGAAGTTTGAGGAGGGAGCTCTGCGGCCAAGTCGTCCAGGGTCTCAACGGGCAGCTCCGCACGCTCCAGGGCAATGGCCGTCAGCAAGGGCAATGGATCATCGCCCAACGCCCGGGCCGCATACCAGATGCGTTCATGGGCGCTTCGCGTCAGCGTATCGCGTTCGATAGCCTCGGCTACGGACGTGAGGGCGGCCTTGCCGAGGCGCTCGACCTCGGCGTACGCATGCTCGTCCGGAAGGTAGATCGGCCCCTGGTCAGGCTCCAGGGCCACGAGTCGGTGGTCCCAAGCGAATGGCATCGGATATTCCAGACGCTTCCAGTAGCCCTGATCACATTCCTCCTCGAAGCGTTCCCGCGGGATACAACTGAGCCTGGGACGGGAACCGTCCCAGGGGGCAACATTCGCCACGTAGCAGCGGTCGGGATCATCGGGATCAACGCAAACCGGACCCAGGTACAGCGGCAACTGGTCATCACTCGGATCCGCGGTTGCCCCGATGACGATCAGTTGTCTCTCATGTTCTTGGTTCATCACTCGAGTCTTCAGTTGCGTCAACGCCGACACATCCAGTCCATGACGTAGATGCGCAGATCGTCGGCAGTCGGGTTGGTTTCTCGCCGGCTGCCGGTTCCCCTGGAATAGTACTCGACGGCGACGCCGGCGCGTCGCAGCCGCGGGAGCATGTCTCTCTTTTGTAAATCTGTCAGGGATTTGGCCGAGCGCAGAAAGACTGCCTCCACGCGATTCAGGTCGATGGGCAGTCGCGAAAAGACGCGCAGCTCGAACACGCGCAGTAGCGCTCCTTCAGGTAGCCCTCCTTCAGGTAGCGTTCCCATCACCCGCGCCGGGTCTTCGTGTCGGTGAGGCGCCGCTCGCAGATAATCGTCTGCGCAACCGAAGCAAGTCGCCACATAGTCGATGAGATACTCCCGATACAGGGGCGCCGACAGCTTTCGATCGCCGCCGGTATCGGGTTGGGGTTCATCGTCTATGCAGTGGTCAAGACGCTCGCCGGTCGCCGGCGCGAGGTGAGCGGGGCGGTGTGGCTGATCGCGGCGGCTTCGGCAGCGAAGTTTGCGATTCAGTAGGTTGAGTGTGTTTCAGGACGATCTGCGCTGTTCAGGTCAGTGCCCACAGGTCATCAAGGCTGATCGTGACCGCCTCGAAAGGCGGCAGCGACACCCGCGCGCCGCCCGCGAACCGCCCGATCTTCCGCCAGGCGTCACCTTCCAGAGCGTAGGCTTCCAGGGTGTGCGCACGGGGGTCAATGAGCCAGGCGTAGGCGACCCGGAACTGAGCGTAGATCGGCATTTTGACCTGGCGATCCCGGCTTTCGGTGGACGGCGACAGGACCTCACAGACCCAATCCGGTACGACCGTAAAGCGATGATCGTTCGGAATCCGCGGCAGTCTGCTGCGGCGCCAACCGGCCAGGTCGGGAACATCAACCTCGGCGTTGTGGATGAAGTGCAATTCGGGCTCGGCGGCGATCCACCAACCGCCTGGCCCGCCACGGCCTTTCTGGAACGGACTCACGAGTTCGTCAGCCAACGACGTCACGGTAACGACATGCGCGCCGCTCGGGCGCGGCTGGGTGTAGAGTTGACCGCTGAGGATTTCCCCGATCAGTCCTTCGGGTAAGGCTTCAAGCTGTTCGTAGAGGCTTGGGCGGGTTTGCTGGTGGGCTTGGATCATCGTGCACCTCTGGAAGAGGCGGAAGCATCCGGGTGCGCCGCCGGGTCGTCATCCCAGGCACCCGCGCCCGGCGTCCCGCCAGGACTCCGGTGCTCGCGATGCCTTTGAGGTTTGCGGGAAGGCTCCGCTAGACCCGTCGCGCATCCATCATGCGTTCGATAATCGGCTGCAGGATGATCTCCATCGCCATCCCCATCTTGCCGCCGGGCACCACCATGCTGTTACGCCGCGACATGAAAGAGTCCTTGATCATGGAGAGCAGGTAGGGGAAGCTGACGTCCAGTTTCTCCGGCTCTTTGAAGCGGATGATGACGAAGCTTTCGTCGGCGGTGGGGATGTCGCGCGCGATGAACGGGTTGGAGGTGTCGACCGTGGCGACGCGCTGGAAGTTGATGTCGGTCAGCGAAAACTGGGGCGTGATATGGCGGATGTAGTCGGGCATGCGCCGCATGATGGTGTCGACGATGGCCTCGGCCGAGTAGCCGCGCTCCAGGTTGTCACGGTGAATCTTCTGGATCCATTCCAGATTCACGATGGGCACCACGCCGACGCCCAAGTCCACATGGGCGGCGACATTGTCTTCCTCGGTGACGACCAACCCGTGCAGGCCTTCGTAGAACAGCAGATCGGTGTTGCCCGGCAGATCTTCCCACGGGGTGAACTGACCGGCCGTGAGTTGGGTGCCGAGCCGGGCGTTCTGGTCCGCGGCCTCGCTGTCGCTATGGATGTAGTACCGCTTCTTGCCGGTGCCGGTCTCGCCGTAGCTGTGGAAGAGCCCCGCCAGCAGTTCGAAGTGGTTGGCCTCGGGGCCGAAATGACTCAGGTTGCGGTGTTCCGCGGCGGCACGGGCGGCCTCGATCTTCATGGCGGCGCGGTCGTAGCGGTGAAAGCTGTCACCCTCGATGACCGCCGCAGTAATGCCGTCGCGGTAAAAAATGTGTTCAAAAGCGCGCTTGACGGTCGTCGTACCGGCGCCGGACGAGCCGGTGACGGCGACAATCGGGTGTTTCTTGGACATGGCGTTCTCCCCTTGTTCTCTCAGGTCCGGCCTAATTTAAACGGCCCCAGGCACCTGGTGAGGCGCGCTCGCCGGGGGTTTGGTCGGTGCTTGGTCGTTGTCGTTCGAGAAGGATTAGCTAATATACCATGAGTTTGGGGGCCGAGTGCCAGTGGAAATTTGTCGGGTTCCAGCCGGGAACAGGGCCGCGGCGCCGTGCCGTCACGGTGCCCGGATCGGTTGACCGGGACCTTCCAGTCCGGGCCAAGGGGTTGCCGGGGTTGGTGGGCGGTATTGATCAAACAATGACAACAGCAGGTGTCGCTGCGCATGGACCGTTCTTTGCGGTCCGGCATCGGCGTTCGCCGGCGGAGTAGCAAAGCATGGCGATGGCACCCAAGCGTGGTGATCTGGGTCTTCCTGAGGGGATGCGGGCAAACCCCGAGTTCCAATCCGCCCTGGTTCGGTTCGCGGTCTGGACCTTCGGCACCGGCTATATTTCGCTGGCCGCCATCACCGGTTATTACAAGGTCGATATCCCGTATTTTATTACGGTTTTCAGTATTTTTATTCTGATCAACGCCGCCGTCTTCGTCAGCATCCTGGTCCGTCCCGATTGGCCGATTCGGCGTTATGTTGCCCTGTCGCTGGATATTGTCGCCATCAGTCTGGCGATCTTTGTCACCCGTGAAGCGATCAGTCCTTTCTACCTGATCTATATCTGGATCTTCATCTCGGCCGGGACCCGCTATGGAACCAGGCACCTAGTCCTGGCGTCTGCCGAGGCCGTGATTGCCTACAGCCTAGTCCTGACCGCGCTGGGTCAGTGGCAGCGCCATACCTATGAGGCGGTCTTTTTCCTCTTCTTCCTGTTGCTGTTGCCGCTGTATCAGTTCGCGCTCCTGCGGCGGGTGCAGCGGGCTAAAGATGAGGCGGAACGCGCCAACAAGGCCAAAGGTGATTTTCTGGCTTTCATGACACATGAACTGCGCACCCCGCTCACCGGTGTAATCGGCATGACCGAGTTGCTCAAGAGCACCGAGCTCGATGCCGAACAGCGTGACTATCTGCTCTCCATTTCCAATTCGGCCACTGTGCTGGGTGCCCTGATCGGGGATATCCTGGATTTCTCCAAGATCGATGCGGCACGACTGACCCTGGAGCAGCTCCCCTTCAGTCCGCGCGCGGTGGTGCGGGAAGTCTGTGGAGTGCTTGAGAGTCTCGCCTTGGCCGAGGGGGTCGAACTGATCTGTATGGTGGCACCGGATGTTCCGCTGACCGTCGTGGGCGATCAGTTACGGGTTCGTCAGATTCTGTTCAATCTGGTTGGCAACGCCGTTAAGTTTACCGAAGAAGGGGAGGTCCGGGTCCGCGTGTTGGTGCGGCCCGCGGAGGAGGGGATCAGTGAGCCGCATCTGTTATTGGAGGTCGAGGACACCGGGATCGGTATCCCGGCCGACAAGCTTGGGCGGATCTTCGAGAGTTTCAGTCAGGCCGATGATTCCACCACCCGCCGCTTCGGCGGCTCTGGTCTCGGCACGACCATCGCGCTGGAGCTGTCACGCCTGATGGGAGGGACGATCGGGGTGGAGAGCGTCGCGGGTCAGGGCAGCCGCTTCCGGGTACGGCTGCCGTTGCTGGGCGGTCTGTTGCCCCCGCCGCCCGTCGCGTCGGCGCGCTTGCAAGGACGGCGCGGGTTGGTGATCGAAGCCAACCAAACGCACCGCGACCTGGTCTGTGAGGTGCTGTGTCGGGAAGGTGTGATGTGTCAGGGGTTGGCTGATCCTTTGGATGTCAATGCCTTGGCGTCGGGGGCCGCGAACCTGGACTTTCTGGTGATTGGCGATCGGCCGCGCGGGCTCGTGCTGCAAGCCGCTCGCCTTACAGTCAGCACACTGTTGGGCTATGAATGTCCTTGCCTTTTTCTCACCTACGCGGGACGACGCCCCGAGGTGCCGCGCACGGCGGCGCGCTGTCTGAGCAAGCCTTTTCTGGCCGGGGATCTGGTCGATGCTGTCGAGGCGCTGCTGGGGCTCGTACGCGCGGCCCATCCCTGTCACCAGGAAAACCGGGGATTCGGCGGGGCCGATCCGGCGATCCTGGCCGGTATTCGGGTGTTGGTCGCCGAGGACAATGCGATTGCCGCCAAGGTGATCACAGCTTTCCTACAAAAGATGGGAATCGCGTTTACCCTGGTCGAGGATGGTGAGCAGGCCTTGCGTGAAGCCTTGCAAGGGGGGTACGGCATCGCCATCGTCGATCTGCGTATGCCGAAGCTCGACGGTGTTCAATTCGCCCAAGCGTACCGTCAGCAGGCGTTGGGACAGCCCCTGCCGATCGTCGCCCTGACGGCGAATGCGTCCGAAGATGTCAAGCAGACCTGTCTGGCGGCCGGCATGGTCGACTTTCTGGCGAAACCGGTCAGCCCCGAGTTACTGCGTCAGACGATCGAGCGGCTGGCGTTGCGGGGACGGTGAGTGGTTGGGAATCGGGCGCCTGAGCGTAAAGATCGGCACGCGGGTCCCGGAGCGAGCGGTTGCAAGCGGCTTTATTCAGTTTCAGATCAATCTGTTATTCTCTGGAAAGATCGGCACCAAGAGCGGCACGGCCAGCCGCGGAGACACATGTACGACGACCCGGCAACGATGGAGCCCATGCTCCCCGACACCGCCGGCGACCGCGCGGACCTGAGCGACCTGGCCCTGGACCTGGTCGCTGAATCCGCACGCGCGGTCGGCCGGTTGCACCCTCTCACCGAGGGCACCCTCAGGGCGCTGTTGCGCACGATCAACAGCTATTACTCCAACCTGATCGAGGGTCATCGAACCCACCCCATCGATATCGAGCGGGCCATGCGCGCCGACTACGCGGGAGAGCCCGCCCGCCGCGCGCTTCAGTTGGAGAGCCGTGCACACATCGAAATCCAGCAGGCCATCGAGGGTCGCATCGCGTCCGAGCCCGGCCTGCGGGTCTGCGACTCGGCCTTCCTGTGCTGGATCCATGAGCGCTTCTACCAGCAACTTCCGCCATCCCTTCGCGAGGTCGAGGATCCGTCCGCCCGGGAACGCGAGACCCTGGTACCCGGCCGCCTGCGCGAACGCCCGGTCCAGGTCGGGCGCCATGTGCCCCCGGACGCCCGATCGCTCGACCGCTTCCTCACGCGCTTCGCCGACGTCTATGCCCCGGAGCGGCACCGCGGCCAGGCCCGCCTCATCGCCGCTGCCGCCAGCCACCACCGCCTGGCCTGGATACACCCCTTCCTGGACGGCAACGGACGTGTCACCCGGCTCTTCACCGACGCCTATCTGGGCGCCAACGGCATCCTAGGGTATGGCTTGTGGTCGGCCAGCCGCGGACTTGCCCGCAGCCGTGCGGAATACTTGGATCGACTGGCCGCCGCGGACGCACCGCGTCGCAACGACTACGACGGGCGCGGCAATCTCTCGCTCGCCGGGCTTGCGGAGTTCTGCCGGTTCTTTCTCCAAACCTGCATCGACCAGGCGCGTTTCATGGGCGGGATGCTCGCGACCGACGACCTGCACGGCCGCATCCAGGGGTATGTGCAGTTGCGCGCCGCCGGTACCCTGCCTGGCCGGCCCATCAAACCGGCCGCCGTGCCGGTCCTGCTGACAGTCTTCCTACGCGGCGCGCTGCCCCGCGGCGCGGCCGCGGCACTCACCGGCTACGGCGAGCGGGCCGGCCGCGATGTGATCGCCGGCTTGCTGGAAGAAGGCCTGCTGGTCGCGGCCAGTCCCAAGGGCGCCGTGCGCATCGGGCTGCCGATGGCGGCGGTGCCCTATCTGTTTCCGGGGGTGTTTCCGATGGACGCGTAAGGGAGCGCGGGCGTTCCAGCCGCGCGTTAGGAACGCGTCAAGCAGCCGCGCTCACCGCCAGCGGGGTTAGAATGCCGGAAACCAGGCGCACCCACGGACTCCCATGCCCCCTCGGTTGCCGCCTCGCCCAGGACCTTTGACCTTTTTTCTCTATTCTTTTACCCTTTTCATTCATTTTCGATCATTTCGGCGCAATAATTGCGTTGGTCATGCTTGCCCTGGTCGTCGCGTCCTGTCATGAATTGCTGCTCCGGCTCATTCCGCAATGACTCCGGCTCCCACGCTGGAGCGTCACTGCCATTAAGAAAGTGTCCATTTTCTACTTCCCGATTGTTAGCCGACGTTAGCGTTCAAAGCGGGAAGTAGTTAATGGACAGTTACTAAGTTAAGCCATTCCGGCTCCCACGCTCCTGCGCTCCTGCGTGGGAGCACGTGCGGGCGCTCCGCGTCCGGCGCCAAGACCGGACG
>JACDZG010000258.1 GCA_013426805.1 Chromatiaceae bacterium | reverse complement strand
GCTTTGAGCGGCTCACGATCGAAAGCCCCCGGCTTTGCCGGGGGATTGTTACTTTAGGCCGTGCTCACCGGCAACGCTTGTAGTTGCCGACAAAGCCGTAGAGTATAGGGGGCTTGACCCTGAAGTATCCCCTAGAAAAGATCAATAAAAACAAATGTCAAGAAAGGATTTTGCGATCTGCCGACGCGTGCAAGAGGTTTTACTGCCACATTTGTATAAGGAAAACCCCACAGGACGCACCTCATGCATGTACCCACATTATTACGCGCTTGGCTCGGTCAGTCACTGGAATTTATCCATGCCACCCGCCTAGCCGCACTCTTTGACATGGTGGAGGCCTGCGTCACCGGAGCGGGTTTGTCAGGAATCTGCGGGGTCAGGTCTTGTAATCACAAGGAATCTGCGGGGTCAGGTCTTGTAATCACACATCTTTTCGTCGACCGATAGGTGTTGGATTGCAAGACCTGACTCTATTTCCTCACTTCCTGGCGAACGGCGAGCAGGAACGTGAAGTTGGGCCAAGTCAGCCCGGTGATGACGTAGGCGAGCCGCAGTGGCACCGGTTGGCGGGGGAGTCCGCGCGGGATGTCTTCGATGAGGAGGGTAGGGATTGGCATGATGCGCGACGTCGGGCGCCTAGTTGCGGAGCAAACAGACAAAGCCTTCCTGGGTAAAGTGGGCGTCGTCCGTCAGTACTTCGGTGAGTTCCTCCCGGCGCATCACCTCCATTGAGACGCAGTCGGTAAGGCTGTAGCCCTTGTCCGGGCGCGCGCGGTAGAGTCGCAGTCCAGCGAGGAAGCCGTCCCGAGTTTGGGGGATGATGCGCATGGTGCGGTCGGTGTGCATCCGCTCGACCATGAGCGCGGCGGCGCGCCGCTGGAAATCTCCGCGCTCGGCGAAGTCGTTGAGGAACTCGGTCAGCACCTCGTCGGTGGTCATGATTTGCATGGGTTGGAGCGTCTTGCTCAGTGCGACCGCGCGGGTGTGCGCCTGGTCGCGCGGGCTGAGGACGGCGACCCAGTAGAAGGTGTCAGCGAAAATGCGGCGCATCAGGGGCGTTTCGGGGCGCCGTAGAGGTAGTGGTCGTGCTGGGAAGCGCCGTCAGTCGGCAGCGCATTGAGCACGTCTTCGGGGATGTCACGCATCAGTTGCGCGGCATACTCCCAGATCGGCATGTCCGTTTCTGCGTCGGCCTGCTCCTCGTCGGGCGTTTCCACCAGCAAGGAAACTTCCTGGTGTTCGGCGATCTCGACTGGTTCAAGGGGGCGAAAGACGCCGCCTTCGTAGATCGCTTTCAGGTGTCGGGTCATGGGGAGCCTCGGAACGCGCGGTGCGGTTGGGCGGATTATAGGCTTGATGTGGACAGTCCGCCTGCGGTGCTGTCACGGCGAACCATACACCTGTCGACCTGCTTCAAACGAGGTGAGCCCCTTCGCCCGGGTGCGCCACTCCACCGCCGGAGTCGGCCTGATCTCACCGCCGCCGCACCACGATACCAACCTTGAGCGTATCATCATCGTGAGCGAAATCCGTCACGGTCAACTCCCACATGAATGCAGTCAGTCCCGCTTTGCTCGACGAGGCCGTGCGTCGCATCGTGCAGGCGGTCCATCCGGAACAGATCCTGTTGTTCGGGTCACAGGCTTGGGGCCAGCCGACCGCGGATAGCGATATCGATCTGCTGGTCATTCTGGGCGCCTCTGACCAGCCCGGCTATCGCCGTGCGCGGGAGGTCTATCGCTGTCTGCGGGGACTGCGGCTACCGATCGAGGTGGTGGTGCGCACCCGCGCCGAGGTCACGCGAGCTGCCCGGTTTGCGGCTTCACTGGAGCGGCAGGCGCTGGATCACGGGCGTGTCCTCCATGGATGAAGATAAGACGCGCGCTGTCGGCCAGTGGCTGCGCAAGGCGCGCCACGACCTGCGTTCGGCGTACCGGCTGTATACGGACACGCCGCCGCTGCTCGACACCGCCGCCTATCATTGCCAGCAGGCGGCGGAGAAGGCCTTGAAGGGTTATCTGACCCAGCACGACATCCCGTTTCGCAAGACCCACCTGTTGGTTCCTCTGGTCGCAGAATGCGCGCTCATCGATCCCCAGTTCGACGCGTTGGCCGAGGCGGCAGCGACATTGACCCCCTTCGCGACAGAGTTTCGCTATCCGGGCGAGGGACTCGATCCCGAACCTGCCGACGTCGTCGAGGCGATGCAGTTGGCCCAAACCGTCGTAAAGTTTGTTCTGAATCGGTTGCCCCCCGACCTATCGAGGGAGACATGAAGCCGCACCGCAAGCCGGGCGAGGCATTCGCCCCGTTCGGAACCCTGGTTGAGGGTCGCGGGAGGGACGCACCGGTTCCTGCTGCACCCGGACGCCACGAACGCCCTGAGAAGCGGCCTGCGGGCCGCTATTTCTTAGCAATTCCGCGGACAGTTTACTCAATTCGGAGAGGAAAGGAGCCGGGGTCGAATACCATCCGGCCTCTTGCGCAAAACCGGGCAAGACCAGGAAACCTGGGACCGACCCTGAGGTATCCCCAGAATATATATTTATAAAACAAACGGTTGCTGGCGTCTCGCGAGCCTTGGAATTGAGCATGCATGGGGCTATATGGCTACCCGGTAAGCAACCAAACCCACCAGGAACCGCCCCATGCATGCGATCACCATTTTACGCCAATGCCTGAACCCGTTGCTAACGCACATCCATGCGCGCAGCCCTGAAGCATAACCCAGTCGCCGGCTGACATCGGGCGGCGTCAGCGCCGG
>JACDZG010000013.1 GCA_013426805.1 Chromatiaceae bacterium | reverse complement strand
GAATCAGTGGCCACTTTCGCCCGGAATCGGTGGCCACTTTCAGTCGGAATACTCACGTCGCACAGCACTTGCGCAAGACACTTGGTTCCTATGCCCGTTTCGATCGGGTGATGGCAGATTGCAACGATTTCGGCGCATCAACAGTTCTCTGTGACGCGACCGCCCTGCCGGTGTTGATCGGCGCATCGCATACCCGACTGCTGGACCGTCGGATGGTCGGTGCCGACTGGCTGCGCGCCCCGGCACCCATGTCAGCCCAACCTCGCCGGTTCGTGTTTGCGAGTTTGAAAGGCGGGGTGGGTCGTTCGACCGGCTTGGCAGTCGCGGCAGTCGCTCTCGCGTCCCGAGGATTGCGGGTGCTGGCGATCGATTTGGACGATGATTCGCGCTTTCGCGGCTTCGATCCGTTGGCGCGGCGCGATCTGCTCGAGAGTCAAATCTATGAAACCACATTCGGATCTTTCCTGGCTCTGATCGATCAGTGCCTGGTGAATGACCTGGAGACGCGCGCGTGAAGCCTCAAGCTGAGGATCATTATTCCATTCGGCGTGCTATTGCCGCGATCCCTGGGGATGTCTCCAACGACGCGGTCGGTATCAATGTCGCAAACAGCGACGACATCTACGCACCGGAGAGTCACTCCGCCGCACTGGATCCGAATACTCCGATCGTGCTCGGCCACCGCGGTACCGGCAAGAGTTTTTGGGCAAGTGTCTTGGGACAGGCGAAAACGCGGAGTACGGCGGCAATCGCCTACCCTAGACTCAACCTGCGTGACGTTGAGGTTCAGTTTGGTTACACCGGTATTGGTGGTGAGGGGGGTATCACGTCGGAGGCCATTGATGCAGCCGTTCCGCCCAATGCGGGAATCGACGAAGCCAAGGCGTTCTGGTGGGCCACCATCCTGAGCGCTGCGGCCCGCACAGCGAACGACTCATCGGCCAAGCCCAAGGAATTCGTTGAGACCGGGCGCAACTGGGAGGCGCGTGAGGATCTCCTCGCCAAACACGAACGGCGTTTGCTGGCGGCCCGAAAAACTTTGCTGGTCGTCTACGACGCCCTCGATACCGTAGCGCGGACATGGCCGCGCCGGCACTTACTGACCGAAGCGCTATTGGAGGTGGTCTGGGCCATGCGCGCATTTCGGTCAATTCGCCCCAAGCTGTTCTTGCGTCCGGACCAGATTGAGGATGACGCTTTGCGGTTCGTCGAACTGTCAAAACTGAAGAACGGCGCACTGCGGCTCGAATGGTCGTCGACCGACCTCTATGGGCTCTTTTTTTCTCGTCTGGCGATGACGACCGATCACGAGGCTCGCACGGCATTCGACAAGCTACTCGCCTATCTGGATCTACGCTCAGGCGACGATGCGGCGACTCGCGATGCGATCCTTACGCGCCGCTGGTCACTCGTGCGCGACGCGAAAGATCAAGAGCGCCTCATGGCCCTTGTGGCGGGGCCGTTCATGGGCCAAGGCACCTACGCCTACAAGAAGGGCAGCACCTACAAATGGCCGATCACCCACTTGGCGGATGCCTTCGCGGAGGTGACGCCGCGCAGCTTTTTGGGGATGATGATCGCGGCGGCAAAGCATGGAGCCGCACCTGAGGATCGGGTGATCACCGCCGAGGGCATTCGCCATGGTCTGCGCGCCGCATCCAAGACATGCGTGGATCAACTGCATCACGAGTTCCCTTGGATCAAAGGCGTGCTTGCTCCGCTTGCGGGGCTTCTATTACCTCAAGATGAGGACAAGGTGTTTGAGGTCTGGGGTCGGGCCAAGACCATCGACCGGCTGCTTGCAGAAGCGGAGGAAAGGCGGTACCTGCCGCCCTTCCCCGACGGCGGTCGGGGCGGACCCCGCGAACTGTTCGAAGCACTGGAGCGTATCGGCGTGATGTCGCGCCGCCAAGATGACCGCATCGACATGCCCGACCTGTTCCGAGTCGCCGCACGACTGCTGAAAAAGGGGTCCATCTCCCCAGCCTGAAATCCTCCATGACCTTTGGTGTTGCTAAACAGGGGACTCCAGTTGAGATACTTGATAACCTTCGCACTGAAGAAGATGGCACCTTGTTCGTTGATAGAACTGCTGCAGAAAAAGAGGCTTCAATAGCGTTTCCGACCACTTCGCATTTCAATTTGATTATGGACATGGCGGATGGCACTGGACGCAAGTTACGTGCTCACCTTGAGGATGTCCCAATTGGTAAAACAGTAGTGGACTTGGACAACCTGCCAGCTTGGCTAGCGTTTCTGTGATTTGCGAGACTCCGGGATTCGGTAAGCCCGACGCTCCCCGAAGTTCGGGAAACTGTGCAGGCCGTCAACAGAACGCGCAAGCGGGTTGGCATCGCTGCGGATATGTTCTACTATTATTTTGGGGGAAGCGGGCGCAATCGACCGGGATAAGGGGCCAGGCTCAATCAAAATTGAACGCGGAAAAGAGTCTAATTGAGCCTAGCCCATTACCTTCTTTCATAACCTCTCAGACCACTTGCTCGCTCAGTCGAGCACCTGCGCTATGCTGTCCGCCGTCAGGATGCGCGCCGACCAGATCCGGAGGTCGTCGCTGCTGACCTTGGTCATATTCCCGCCAGGCGCGGCTTCGCCAACTGGAGCCCAAGGCTTCAGCCTTGGACTGCCATCCAAGGCTGAAGCCTCGTACGCCAATTGAGCATCGCTTGCCGGAACAGTGACCAAGACCAATCACCCCCACCTTAGGCCCGCAAACGCGTCGACGGCGACAGAAAGGCCGGCTCAAGTATAAGTTCGGAAAAATCATCAAACCGTGATCAATGTCACGTTTTGGTGATTTTGGCGACTGCCCCGTGTTAACACGCCCTCTCGTCATGCGAAGCGGCTGGAAGCCGCTTCTATGGCCGGGGCCAACCGGCCCATGATGAGCCGATATCCCCGCCTGACCGACACTGGGACGGCGGTCTTGAGTATGGTCCCGGCCACCGCACGCTCTGCACGGTCGTTGGTCCGCGCAGCGGACCCCACAGATCGCGGTCTTACCGTCGGGTCGGCGATGCCGACCGATCGCGGCCGGCCGGATCGCTGATCAAGGCCCGCGGATAGACACACACAAGAACACGGAAAGATTCGGACATGCGTCGATTGTCCGTGTTCTTCCGTGGCGAATGATCCCCGATCAGACAGCGATTGGCGGGTTGGGGAGGGGCCGCGGCATCCCGCGCGTCTCATCGCGGCCGGAGGCCGCTCCAACGGGAGGATCGCTGGCGTATCAAAAACAAGTGGCACAAGGCCAGCCCGCTGTCGGGTTACGCTGCGCTAACCCGACCTACGGTTGGGCCGGCTATTTCTTCACCGTTATCGCCGTCGAAGGTGATAACCGGACATACAAAGGGCGGGTTTGAAACCCGCCCCTACACCAAAGGTCGGTCTGGATATCAGGTTCGAAGGGCATATTAGGGCGGGTTTCAAACCCGCCCCCACCCAAGGGTCTGCCTGCCCAAAGGTCTGCCTGGAGATCAGTTCCGCAGGCTATACCCGCGATTCGGCCGGCTCTCCAGCACGACGACGCTACGCGAGCGCAGCACCAACGGCCCGGGTTCGAGCGCAATCTGATCCTCGGGCCGCGTCACGTCGAGCGGCGAGACGCCGCCGGTGTCGAGCGCGCGATGCCAGACCCGCCCCGGCAGGACCGGCAATTCGAAGCGTTGGGCGGCAGCGGCCATGTTGATGGCGATGTACACGGGCGGCTCATCGGCTTCGATCGGGGCCAGGGTGAAGGACAGCGTCTGGGCGGTGGGGTCGTCCCAGGGCGGGGCGCCGACCTGGGTGCCGTGCCAAGTGACGTCGGCCATGTCGGCGCCGTTGCGACTCTGGCCGGCCAGAAAGCGGCGGTGGCGCAGGCTGGGGTGGCGCTTACGCAAGGCGATCAGACCGCGCACGAAGCGCAGGTGTTCGCGGTTGGTCTCGACCAGCGACCAGTCGAACCAGCCGATTGGGTTGTCCTGGCACCAGGCGTTGTTGTTGCCGGATTGTCCGCGCAGCACCTCGTCGCCGGCCAGCAGCATCGGGATACCCTGACTGATGAACAGCAGGGTCAACAGGTTCTTGGCCTGACGCCGCCGCAGCGCCAGGACCTCGGCGTCGGTGGTCTCGCCCTCGACTCCGCAATTCCAACTCAGATTGTCATTGTTACCATCGCGGTTGCCCTCGCGGTTGGCCGCGTTACGCTTGGTGTGGTAGGAAACCAGGTCCCACAGGGTGAAGCCGTCGTGACAGGTGACGAAGTTGATGCTGTTGATCGGCTGGCGCAGGTTGGCACCGTAGAGATCGCTGCTGCCGGCGAGCCGGGTCGCCACTTCCGGGATCATGCCGGTATCACCGCGCACGAACCGGCGGATGCTGTCCCGGTAGCGGCCGTTCCACTCCATCCAGCGATAGCCGGGGAATGATCCGACCTGATAGAGGCCGGCCGCGTCCCAGGCTTCGGCGATGATCTTGCTGGCCGCCAGGGTGTCCGAGAGTTCGATCCCCCAGAGCACCGGCGGATGCTCCATCGGATACCCGTTGGCGTCGCGCGCCATGGCGCTTGCCAGGTCGAAACGGAAGCCGTCGACATGCATCTCGCGCACCCAATACTCCAGGCAGTCCAGGATGTAGCGTGCGACGAAGGGGTGATTGGCGCTGACGGTGTTGCCGCAGCCGGTGAAGTCCAGATAGATGGTCTTGTCGAGCTGATCCAGGCAGTAGAAGGTCTCGTTGCCGAACCCCTTGAAGGACAGGGTCGGACCGCGCCCGTTACCCTCGCAGGTATGGTTGAAGACCACGTCCATGATGACCCCGATACCGGCCTGGTGCAGCGTGCGCACCATGTCTCTGAACTCCCGCCGGTGACTGCCCTGCTCCGGGGTCACGCAATAGCCGGGGTGCGGCGAGAAGAAGCCGAAGCTGCTGTAACCCCAATAGTTACGCAAGCCCGAGGTCCAGACCGCCTCCGGCACGTCCTGCTCGTCGAAGGCCATCACCGGCATCAGCTCGACGTGGGTGACACCCAAATCCTGCAGGTATTGCACCTTCTCGATCAGTCCGGAGAAGGTGCCGGGGTGCTGCACGCCGGACGACGGGTGCCGGGTGAAACCGCCCACATGCATCTCATAGATAATCATCTGCTCCGAGGACACGCGGATCGGCGTATCTCCGCACCAGTGGTACTCGTCGGCGAGCACGACGGCACGCGGCGAGTCGTGCGGCTGCACTCCTTCGTTCTGGCGGCGCCAGCGGTCCCAGCCGGACACGTTGACTGCGCGCGCCCAGGGGTCCAGGAGTTCGATACCGGGATCGAAGCACCAGCCGTGTCCGCGCGGGTCATTGGGTCCATCCATACGCCAGGTGTAGTGGGTGCCTGGGGGCAGATCGACGACCAGAACATGCCAGGAAAAGAAGCTGTGATTGTTCTCCGGGTCGAGCCGGATCACCTGAAAGGGCTTGTCACTGTCCGCCGCGGCGTAAAGCAACAGTTCGGCCCCGACCGCGTGACGGCTGTAGACCGAGAAGTTCACACCGGTTTCTTCGACCGTGGCACCCGGCGGATAACGGCGGCCGGGAAGGATCGGATAGGTTCTGGAATCTGACATGATAGGGTAAGTTCCTTAGTAATAAACCAATGTATGCCGCTACGCCAGGTTCGGATGGACCGCTGCACGGGCGAGATCAGCCTCAGCCCCGCGCGTACACTATCCGATTGCTGTCTTAGGATTGACAGAAAGTATTAACGGAATTAACAAAGGTCATTGTTAGTCTGTCGTTTGGCGCATATTACGACACTAAAGCGGCAACGCAAATGGCGAATCAGGTCTCAAATCAGAAAAACGGCGGCCGCCAATCGGCAGCGAAACGCCGGCGGCAACCCGTTCAGTACCGATGTCCGAGGTCCACCCAGCGCCACACGGCCCAGAGGCCGATCGCCGCGGCGGCAGCCCCGACGCCGAAGGCGGCGAAGGGTCCCGGCGTGGTCCAGAGCAGGCCGCCGATCAGGCTCCCAAGGGCGCCGCCGGCACCAAAGCTCAGGCTGTTATAGATGGCTTGGCCCCGCCCCTGGGTCGGCCCAGGAAAATAGTGGTGAACCATATGGATTGCGGATGCATGAAACGCGCCAAACGTGGCCGCGTGCAGACACTGCGCAACGACCTGAACGGCGACGAACTCGACACAGGCGCCGATCAGCAGCCACCGGACCACCGCCAGGGCAAGACTCATGATCAACACCCGGCGTGCCCCGAAACGTTCCAACAGCCGGTGCATGACCAAAAAGACCAGCACCTCCGCCCCTACCCCCAGCACCCACAGGGCGCCCACCGCACCGGTCGTGTAACCCGCATCCTTGAGATGAATGGAGTAAAACGCGTAATAAGTGCCGTGACTCAACTGCATCAGGAAGCAGGCGGCCAGGAAAG
Source organism: Chromatiaceae bacterium (assembly GCA_013426805.1). Classification (GTDB taxonomy): domain Bacteria; phylum Pseudomonadota; class Gammaproteobacteria; order Chromatiales; family Chromatiaceae; genus Thiodictyon. The sequence goes on along the minus strand of JACDZG010000013.1, from coordinate 81,455 downwards.
CCAGGACCTCGGGCCGGCGCAGCAATCCACGCAGCGAAGGTGCCGGGCCGCTCGTCGTGGCCGAAGGGCAGTCCGGGATCCACAAAGAACTAATCCAGACCCCGACGTACAGTGCCAGGACCCACACCGGCACGACGCAGAACGGCGCCTGTTCTAGGTGCAACCCCAGCACCCCGACGACCAGAATGAAACCGACCGACCCCCAAACCCGCACCAGGGCATAGCGCGCGACACGCGCGCCCAGGTGATTGAAGGTAACCGCCTCCACCTGCGGCAACGAGGCATTCCAGAAAAAGCTGAACAGGGTCATGGCCACCGCCATGGGCCAGAAGCCGTCGGCGATGAAGACGACACCGAACACCAGGATCGCCCCCAGTGAGGCTTGGCGCACCAGGGGCATACGCTGCCCGGAACGGTCGACCAGGTGTCCCCAGAGCATCGGGGCAATGACTTTGGTGATCGCCAGGATGGCCATCAACTGGCCGACGGCCAGGGCATTGAACCCGCGGGATTGGAGAAACAGACCCCAGTAAGGAACCAGCGCGCCGAGTGCGGCGAAATAGAAAAGGTAATAGGCCGAGAGCCGCCAGTACGGCAGCCCGGCGGCGGCACGTGCGGTCATCCGCCGGGGAGTGATGGGCGGTGGACGGCGCCCAAGGTCATGGCGCGTCGGCGGCGCCGGGCGGCGCCGCGGCGGGGATCGACCGCGTCGGCGGGGTCACATCGGCGTTCTGGCCGCGCTGGCGCAGGCAATGATCCATCAGGACCAGCGCCAGCATGGCCTCGGCGATGGGGGTGGCACGGATGCCGACGCAGGGGTCATGACGGCCGGTGGTCACGACCTCGGCGAGCCGGCCCTCGGTGTCGATGGTGCGCCCCGGTAAGCGGATGCTGGAGGTCGGTTTCAGCGCCATCCGGGCGATGATCGACTGCCCGGACGAGATGCCGCCCAGGATACCACCCGCGTTGTTCGACAGGAATCCGCCCGGAGTCAACTCGTCGCGATGCTCGGTCCCCTTCTGTTCGATACAGCCGAAGCCGGCGCCGATCTCCACCCCCTTGACCGCGTTGATACTCATCAACGCATGGGCGATGTCCGCGTCCAGCCGGTCGAAGATGGGCTCACCCCAGCCGGCCGGTACGCCGCTGGCCACCACGGTCACCGCCGCGCCGATGGAGTTGCCCTCCTTGCGCAGCGCGTCCATGAAGGCTTCCAGCACGGGCACGGTGTCGGCACAGGGGCAGAAAAAGGGGTTCTGTTCCACCTGGTCCCAGGCAAACCCCTGGGGTCGGATCGGCCCCAACTGGGAGAGATAACCACGCACCAGGACGCCGTACCGCTCGGCCAGGTATTTCTTGGCGATGGCCCCGGCCGCCACCCGCACCGCGGTCTCGCGCGCCGAGGAGCGTCCGCCGCCGCGGTAGTCGCGACGGCCGTATTTCTGATCGTAGGTGTAATCGGCGTGGCCCGGCCGGTACCGGGCGGCGATCTCGGCATAGTCCTTGGAGCGCTGATCCTCATTGCGGATCAGCAGCCCGATCGGTACTCCCGTGGTGATCCCCGCGAAGACACCGGAGAGGAGCTCGACCCGATCCGACTCGCGGCGTTGCGTGGTGTGCCGCGACTGCCCCGGCTTACGCCGATCCAGATCGCGCTGCAGATCCGCTTCGCACAGCGCCAGTCCGGGCGGACAGCCGTCCACCACGCCGCCGATCGCCGGGCCGTGACTCTCACCAAAACCGGTAACCACGAAAAGTCTTCCAAAACTATTGCCGGACATTTCTAGTACGCCGGCGGCGGCACCAGATCACTCGGTTTCAGCCAGGCATTGCCCTTGGCCAGAACATCCCGGCTCAGCGTGCTGGTCGCCTGATGAAGCTTGACCCCGTTGATGATGTAGGTATACCGCGACGCGAGATAGTCGAACTCGGCCTGAAACAGCTGCCGCTGGGCGTTGAGCACGTCGACCTGGGTGCGGGTGCCGACCTCCAGACCCGCCTCGGTGGACTCCAGCGAGGAGCGGGCCGAGACGACCGCGGCCTGACGGGCCTTCACGTCCTCAATGCTGGAAATGATGCCGCGGAAAGCGTCTTTGACCTGCTGATCGACCTGACGGCGGGTTTGGTCCAGTTGATCCTGAGCGGCACGGAAATTGTAGCCGGCCTCACGGGTTTGGGAGACCACCGCACCGCCCTGATAGATCGGAACGTTCAGGGTCAAGCCGACAAAAGCCGTATTCGAGTCGGTGTTGAACTCGGCTCCGGAGCGGGCGATGTCGTAACCCGCCTGAAGTCCCAGGGTCGGGTAGAAGCCCGACTTCGCGATCTCGATCTGCAGCTTGGCGGCCGCCACCGCCTCGGTGGACGCGATGATGCCGAAGTTGTTGCGCCGGGCGCTGTCCGCCCAGGCCTGAACATCATTGGGTTCCGGCGGCGCCAACGGCAAGGTGTCGCCCAGTCTGGCCAGCGGCACGGTCAAGGGTCCCACGATCACCCGCAGGGCCTCCCAGGCATTGTCCAGGGTACGCTTGGCGGTAATCAGATTGGCCTTGGACCGATCGTAAGACGCCTGACTGTCGTTGACATCGGTGATGGCAACCAGCCCGACCTCGAAGCGCTGCTTGGACTGTTCCAACTGACGCTCGTCCGCGCGCACCAGCGCCTCCGATACGGTCACCGCATCCGCCGCCTGCAGCACATCGAAGTAGGCTTGCGTGGTGCGCACCATGAGTTCGATTTGTGCGTTGCGGTATTGCGCTTCCGCCTGAGCGATGGTGTCACCCGTCTGCTTCAGGGTCATCCAGTTGGCGCGATTGTAGACGGTTTGATTGACCACTGCCTGAACGCCCTGGGTCACGAAGCTGTCGGCACGGTTGCCGCCGGTGACACCCCGACCACTCAACGTAACGTTGTTGTAATCGGCGGTCCCCTGCACCGCGACATTGGGCAGGAGCAGAGCCCTCGCCTGGGGCTCGATCTCCTTGGTGGCGAAGAGTCGCTGCTCGGCCTCGCGCAGCAACGGGTCACTTTGCACGGCGATGTCGTAGATCTGAAGCAGATCGTCGGCGCGGGCCGCAGGCGTGACCAAGGCCGCAGGCCCAGCCAACAGGGCCGCGATCAGCAAGGTAAGAGGTTTCCGCATCTGAAAATTCCTGGCGCAAGGGCGGCTGGAGGAGTTGCCCCTCAAGGCTTGCGAGTATAGGCGACGAGGGCGATCCGGCTCAACGTCAAGGGGCATGGCGCGCGTGACTATAGTGCATGGGGCGCCGCGACGACCGGCTCAGCCGCCGGACCGACGGAGCGGTGCTGTCGGCCCGGCCGTCGCCGAGATTACCATGACCCTGTGCGCGTATCATCAACCACCCCGAATGCGACCGCGCGGCCCGACAGCCCTCCATGCGCAACGTCCTGAGCGCGGTGATCCGACGCGTTGTTCTCTCTCGCAAACGACCCCGACCAACCGGAGCACCCCATGGGCCGGATCATCGCAAGCAGCTTCCGCGCGGCCTGGTGGCTGCCGGGACCGCACCTCCAGACCATCTGGCCCAGCCTGGCGCGCCAGCGTCCGCGCCTGCAACTCACCCGGCGGCGCATCGAGCTGGCGGACGGCGACTTCATCGATCTCGCCGTGGGCGCGGGCTCCGGCCCGCGGGTCCTGGTGATCCACGGACTGGAAGGCGACCTGCAGTCGCACTATGCCGGCAGCCTGCTCGACGCCCTCAGCGGCGCGGGCTACCAGCCGATCTTCATGCACCTGCGCGGCTGCTCGGGTGAGCCCAACCGGCTGGCGCGCTCCTACCACTCGGGAGCCAGTGAGGATCTGCACGAGGTCCTCACCCACCTGGCCCAAGACCCTGAAGGCTTCCCCCTGGCCGCCATCGGCTTCTCACTCGGCGGCAACCTGTTGCTCAAATACCTGGGTGAGCGCGGCGGCGAAACCGGGGACCGCGCCCCGCTGCTCGGCGTCGGCATCGCGGTGTCGGTCCCCTTCGTCCTGCGCGACGCCATGCTGCGGTTGGACTTGGGCGCCTCGCGGTTCTATCGCCGCTACCTGGTCGATAAGCTCAAGCAGGCCTTCCGGCGCAAGTTCGCCGCCCTCCCCTGCCCCTTGGACCTGGACATCGCCGCCATTCACAGCTTTAATCAGTTCGACGATCAGGTGACCGCCCCGCTGTGCGGCTTCGCCGGAGTCTTCGACTACTACACCCGCGCCAGTTGCCGTCAATTCCTGCCCCGCATCACCACCCCGACCCTGATCATCCATGCGCAGGACGACCCCTTCATGTTCCCGTCCACGGTCCCGTTCGCGCACGAACTCGGGCCGGCGGTCACCCTGGAACTCACCCGTCACGGCGGTCATGTCGGCTTCGTCGCCGGCAATCGGCCCTGGCGGCCGGTGTATTGGGTGGAGGGACGGATTTTGGAATTTCTTGGGGAAGCACGTCGGGCGCAGTAGCGCAGCATATGGCGCTGCGCTACTGCGGGTCGGCAACCCGGCCGGCAGTGGCGACCCTTACCCGCCCCCATATCTGGCCGGGTTGCGGACGAACGCCAACGCTTTTCTCGACTCGTCCCGCCCGCCTGTAAGTCAAGCCGTCGCAAGCTCCGAAACCGCGACTCGACGAGAGGCACCCGTTCCCATCCGCACGCTGACAAACCGCGTTTGTGCGATCGTAAAAGACTTTTGCCTGTAAGAAACTGCATAATAGAGGCGCCAGGAGGCCAACAATGGGGCGCGGGGGAACCGCGGGCGCGGCTGGTCAGCCCCGATGGCGCCCGTGCCCTGCGACACGACCCCATGCCCTGAAGAAACGAGCATCCAATGCCGACCGAACCCTGGGTTTCCGTTGACGACGCAGCAAACGACCTCGGCATCACCAAGGACTCCGTGTACCGTTGGATCGACCGCAGGGGGCTGCCTGCGCAAAAGATTGGTCGACTCTGGAAAGCCCAGTTGTCCGACGTAGACGCTTGGGTTAAGGCCAGGGGCACCGAGTCGCCTGGCAGTGAGCCTGAGCCCGCGCCCCCCGGGAATGACTAGCCGTGGCTACCTCAGCCGCCGGGGGCGTGCGTCCCCAAGCAACGCGGGTTCCCGGGCTCGATCCCGGCGCACCCTATTACTCTCGCCTGTCTGCGCGGTCCGCGCTGTACACGGATTTTCGCCTGCTCCTGGAGGCCCAAGCTACTGCCCTAACCGCAGAGCGTTACCGCGGCCTGGTCGTCGACGACAACTGCCTGGCGCGGTCCTCAGTCGCTTCCCGCCGCAAACTGTGGAAGGAACTGCGTTCTCGCTATCGGCTTGATGCGAGCGATTCGCTCTTTGCAGCGTTCTGGGCGCAATGGCAGCGCAGTGGTTCCGAGACCGAGCGTACCCTGACTGCCTATGTGTTGTTCGCGCTGAATGACCGTCTGGTCGCAGACCTTGGGATGGACTGGCTGTTCCCACTGCTTCGCCGAGCACCCATGGAGGTTCGGGTGGCGGATGTCCGGGCCTTTCTCGTGCGCTCTGCCGAGCAGCATCCTGAAGTGCTCGACTGGTCCGAGGAGACCACGCGCGCCGTTACCCAGAAATACTGCGCCAGCATTCGTGATTTCGGGCTGGCTGTGGGTGCCATGCGTAAGAGAACCGTCCGACCGTCCCTTTACGGCGCACCGGTTCGACTGATCGTGACCGCATTGCGGTTGGTCGGCACCCCATTTCTGGATCTGGTGAAATCCCCCGTATTCAGATTGCTCGGAATCGATTCATCAGAGGTCATCCAAACCCTCGGGGATCTCAATCGTCGCGGCGATCTGCGCTTCAGGATGCAAGGCGATGTCGTCGAGATCGACCTTCCGGAGGCCGCCTGATGCAGCCGATGTTCGAGTCGCTGATGGCCATGATGGCCAATCCCGTCAGGGCGGACCTTGGTGTGAAAACCGATGACTCTGTGCTCCTCATCTACCCGCCGAATCACGAGCTCGATTTTCGCGAGCAACTATTGGACATCTTTGTGCCGGCATTGGCCGCGCAAGCCATTCCATGCCACCTCCTCGACCTAACCGGTTTCATGTTCGAGGGTTTGAGTGAGAAAGATATCGAGGGTCTCCAGGAAGAAGAGATTGACGATTACAAGTGGCTCCTGCAGGGTCTATCCAAGCGCGTTGAAACCAACCTACAGACTCGCCTGAGGGAAATCGCCCATCGAAATCCCGGCGGCAACGTCATCATCTATGCGACCGTCGCTGTCTACCCTCTGGTCCGCTTCGGCGAGGTCCTGAAAAGTCTGCGAGATTTCAATTTTCGATTCGTCCTCGCATTCCCAGGCGAGGAGCGCGGGGGAAGACTGCATTTCATGAATCAACCGGACGGCGGGAATTACCTCGCGGTCAAGATATCCTGGCCCTGATCGTGATCATTGGCCGCGAGCAAGAACCGATAGAATAGGAAGAATGCCGGTGCCGACGATTCGGGAAATCATCAAGCGTGACATTGGGGTCAAGATTGAAGGCGTCGTCAAGGTCTTCGACCACGCATCCCTGGCAACCGAAATCCGCGAGTATGTCGTCACCGACAAAATCGAGCACGAACTCAAGCGGATTTTCGATACCTTTACCCACGTTAGCGAGACGCTTCGACGTGGCGGCGCTTCCCGGGATGTCATGGGCATCTGGGCGTCGGGATTTTTCGGTTCCGGCAAGTCCCACTTGGCAAAGGTATTGGGCCACATTCTCCATAATACCCCGCTCGATGATGGGGGCTCCGAGCACTGCATCGACACCTTTGTCAAACACCTCTCCGACTCACCCGCCGGCCGCGACCTGCGCCTGCGCCTCGGCGAGCTCAAGCTCAACACGGATATCCGGACCGTTTTTTTTGAGATCAAGAGCCGGCAGTCGCTCAGCAATCCGAATTCGGTGGGCGAAATCCTGCTATCCGAATTCTACCGCAGCATCGGCCTCGCGGAGAACGTCGTGGTGGCCCGTATCGAGCGCCGGCTTCAACAGTTGGGACTTTACGAGAAGTTCGTCGCCGAGTACGAAACCAGCTACGGAAACCCCTGGCAGGGCGCCGAGGGACGCGATGACCTGCTGTCGGTCCGGCGTCGCATCGCCCAGCTATTACCGGTTGTCGAGCCCACCGAGTATCCGGACGAAAAGACAGCAAAACAGGCCGTCAGGGACATGTTCGACTACCAACAATTGACCGCGGAAGGAATTGCGGACGAGTTGGTTGCCTGGATGAGCGCCCAGAAGACCACCGGTGGCAAGGTGGCACACCTCGTCTTCGTCATCGACGAGATGGGAACCTTCATCGGCGATTCGACGGATCGTATCAGCGAATTGAACAGCCTCGCCGAGATGATCGGCAACAAGGGCAAGGGCCGAGTCTGGCTCATCGTGACCAGCCAGCAGGACCTAGAGCGCGTCGTCGACCGCACCAACTTCCAACCGGCACTCGTCGGCCGTCTCAACGCCCGCTTCGAGCTGAAACCGCACCTGATCTCGGACGAGATCAACAAGGTGGTATCTGAACGCATCCTCAAGAAACACCCATCGCAGGAGGCGATTCTTCAGGGTCTCTACCAGACCCACGAGGGACACATTGCCCAGCTTGCGGACCTCAAGGCCAGCCGGCAGTTGGGGAGACTGAACGAGCGCAGCTTTATCGACTGCTATCCCTTCCTGCCCCACCAGATCAGCCTGGCGCAGGACATCTTTGAGGCACTCTCCGGATTCCGCATTTCGGGCGGTGTACGCTCCATGATCAGCGTGGTGATGGAGGCCCTGCAGGACCTGGCCGACGAGCCCGTCGGCGTCATCGTCAGCTTCGATCAGGTCTTCAATGCCGTGCAGAACGACCTGCTCTCCCAGGAGTACCTCGGCGCCTCGGGCGTGCGTGCCATCTGCGAGTCGGACGAGCGCGTGCCCAATACGCCAGTAATGCCGGCGCGCGTGTTGAAGGTCCTTTGGCTGGTCCAACACGTGCCCTGGGTTCCGCGGGTGCCGGAGACCCTGGCCAAGCTCCTGACCAAGGCCCTCACCACCGACATCGTGCAGCTTCGCACGGATGTGGAGGCGACCCTCCTGTCGTTGCAGGAGGCCGGTTACGTCGCCCGCGACGAGGCGACGGGTGAGTGGAAATTCCTCAACGAACGCGAGCGCACCATCGAGCAGGCCATCCAGGAGATGGTCCGCCCCGGCGGTGCGAAAAGCATCAGCCTCGCCACCGTGCGCCGGACCTCTCAGCAGATCTGCAAAGAGGAACTTCTTACCCGTAAGCGCTTAGGTAACTTTGCCATCGCCCACGGTGCGACAAAGGTTACCTTCGGTTACGGTGTTCATCTGGACGGCGAAGCAGTCGATACCGGGCCCGAACTGGAGGTTCGTTTCCTGTCGCCCTTGGCGCCCGGCCGCACCGCGACGATCGAAGAGATCGGGCAGCAGAATCAGGCCGGCGGCGCCAAGGGCAGGATCGCCTGGTGGCTGGCGGACACGCCCCAAAACCTGGAAGGCCGCTTGAAGCGCTACGAGTCGCTGGTGAAGGTCACAAGCGACAAACGGTTCACCGAAGATAGCTCCGCCGAAACCCAGGATGCCCTCGCCGAGAAGCGCAAGGAGCGCGATGAGTTGAAGGTTGCACTGGTCAGGGACCTGGAGCGAGCCTTCCTGGGAGGTACGCTGCTCTATGGCGGCCAGGAGGTCGATCTCGAAGGCGCCGCCGACCTGAAGGACCCAATCCTAACGGCCTTCCAGGCGCTCATCCCAAACGTCTATCCGCGTTTTCACCTGGCCGACCGCGCCTTTGACTTCGCCAAGCAGCTCAAAGGGCTGCTCAACCCCGCGACCGCGAATCTGCACCAGGTTGCACCCGAGTTAAACCTATTCGACACGCAGGGGAGCCTGCAACGCGATTCCGCCCTGGTGGGTCAGATCCTCGAAGTGCTCGCCGACCTCGCGGACGAGGGCCTGGAACCCGAGGGGGCGCGGCTGCTCGACGCCAAGGACGATAAAGGCTTCAAAGGCTTTCTCCGCCCGCCCTTCGGCTGGCCGGAGGAGTTGGTGCGCCTGGTGCTCGCCGGTTGCTTCAGGGCCGGGGCCATTTACATCGAGAAGCAGACCCCCTTGGGTCCGTCCCCGCTCTACGACTACCAGGGCACCGAGGAGATCTTCTCGAAGATCACCACCTTCAGAAAGACCACCTTCCGGGTCGCCGAGACCAGTCTGTCGGTGGATCAGATCAAGCACGCGAGTAAGGCCCTTATCGCGATGGGTCGCACCGGTACGCCCGAGTCGGGCAACGCCATCGCATCCGCGGTGCGGGACCTGGGGCTTGCGCTGGGGTTCGGTATACAGGAGGCCAAGAGCCGCCACGAACAAGAACTCCCGATTCCCGATGCGGTATTGAAAGCCGAAACCGCCCTGGCTGAGCCTACCACCGCCAAGGACCCGACCACCGTCGTGACCGCTTTCCTCGCCAAGGAGAAGGAGTGGAAGGCGCTCAAGAAGGGGCTGGACGCCTTGCGGGCCTTCCTGGATGCCAACCGGCATCAGGACTACGAAACCTCACGGAGGCTGATCGGCCTGGCCGCGGATCATCCCATCCCGGACGGACACCCCAAGCGCGCCGCCTTCGTGCAGGCCGAGCAAGACCTGGCCGCCATCAAGGCAGAGAAGACGGTCATCGCGCGTTGGAGCGACTACCGTGCGGCCTTCGACACGGCCTTCGCCACCTACCGCGATGTCTACCTCCAGACCTATGACCAGGTCCGGGAGGCGGCAGAGAACCAGGCTGAGGAAATCAAGGCGGACGCTCCCTACCAGAATGCCCCGCCTGCCCGGCGCGACGCGGTCATCGACAAGGTCTTCGGTGTCGGCAAGCTGGGCCACTACGCCCCGCTGACCCTCGCCACTGTGGAGGCCCTACTCACGGCCGCCAGCAAACGCAGCCTCTCTGCACTCGATCAAGCCCTCGTCGCGTTACCCGCCTACCGGGCACAGGTGGAGTCCGAACTGCGAACCCTGGTATTACCGCCGCCCGAACCTGGCGAAAGGGTCTTCGAGTGGCGTCCGGTGACGGTCCTGGCCGGCCGGCGATTCAAGACCGAGGACGAAGTAGATCAAGCCTTCGACCAGGTGGCGGACGATCTCAAGGCCCAAATCCGCGAAGGGTTCACGGTGGTGGTCAAGTGACCTCGACGAACGGGCAGACCCCACTGCAAGGCGCGGCGAGCCGACAGACGCTCTCCGACCAACACAAGGAGGCGGTGCGCGCTTGGGTGCCCAGGGTCCGTCTGCTCATTGAGGACGAATTCCTGGCCCAGCTCAAACGCCTCGGGCTACAGCCGCACGGCAAGCATAAGCCCCTCGACCAGATGCGCCTGCCAGAGGAGTCTGTGGCGGTCCGCAACCGGGTCGCGGCGCTCATCGCCCGTGACGCGATCGTGGAGGGCTCAGCCGAGCGCGGCTATGAGAACGTGAAGCGCGAGCTCGCGTACACCCTCCTCAACCGGCTCGTCGGTCTCAAGGCGATGGAAGTGCGGCAACTTCTCTACCTTCCGCCACCGTCAGCGCCGCAGGGCACACCGGAGCAGACCGAGGTGATCACGCCCGTCCCAGGCCAGGCACGTTCGCGCTACCTCCGCGACTACCGGGCCGCGGGCGGTAGCCAATACAAGTACGACGATGACGCCGAGGAGCGACTGCTCCGCGACGGACTCACCGCGGCGTTTCGACACATCACCAACGACATCCGGGTCCTCTTCGATCCGGACCACGAATACGCCTGCCTCTGGCCAACTCATGCGTCCTTGGTGAGCGTGCTCAAGACGATCAACGAGGACCTGCCCGAGGACGCCTACCGTGCCCAGGACTTCCTCGGTTGGGTCTACCAGTTCTTCGTCGGTAGACCAATGCCGGGGCAGAAGCAGTCTGAAAAAGACAAAATCCGCGAGGAGACCAAGGGGACGCCCCGATCCTCTCACGAGCTGTCTGTTCTCAACCAGTTTTATACGCCCTCCTGGGTGGTAAAGGTCCTGGTCGACAACACGCTCGGCAGGCTCTGGCTCCAGATGCACCCGGATTCGACGCTCGCCGCCACTGCCCCGCCGCCCTTGCCCGATGAGCGGACCTCCGATGTGGCGGTCGCCGACTACCTGGTCCCGCGCACCGGCGAGCGCATCCGCTACCAACGGCTGACCGATGACGGCCAGGTCGAGACCTTCAAGCACGCCCGTGACATCGCCCTGCTCGACCCCGCCTGCGGGACCATGCACTTCGGCCAGTATGCCTTCGGCCTCTTTCACCGGATGTACCTGGACGAGATCGAGCACGCCGGGCAGCCTGGCTGGCCCGCCGAGCCCTCGGTTGGCGAGTCCCGCGACATCCCCGCCGCCATCATTGAGCACAACCTCTTCGGGGTCGACATCGACCCGCGGGCGATCCAGATCGCCTCCCTGTCGCTGCTCCTGACCGCCCAGGAGACGGCACTCAAGCACGGTTTCTCGCCCCTGGATGTGAAGATCCAGCGCAGCAACCTGGTGGTCGCCAACGCCGTGGATTTGGGTGCCGAGCGGTTGCGGCGCCTTGTCGAGGATGTGCTGAACCGCCAAGGCGCCAAGAGCGCGCAAACGAGAGAGGTCGCCGAAAGGCTTTTCACGGTCATCTGGGGAAATCTTCGCTACGTCAGCGAGCTCGGTAGCCTCGTGCAGGTGCGCGAGGGCGTCGAGCGCGTGCTGAACGACTGGGTGGAAGCCCGTGCCCGGGAGAAGGGGCTCACCCGGGTCTTCGCCCCGGTAGAGCACCCGCAGCTTGAGTTGGGATCGATCCTTGCGGACCTGGATCGGGAACAGGCCCTCCAGCTCCAACTCGAACGGCGGCTCCTGGAAGCGGAGGCCCGCCAGCTACAGCAGGAACTGTTGGCCGCCATTGAAGACGAGGCCGCCCAACTGGGTGGCGACCCCACCGAGCGCCTCTTTGCGGAGGATACGGCCCGCGGCCTCAAGCTCCTCCAGATCCTCTCGCGGCACTACGACGTAGTGGTCATGAACCCGCCCTACGGCGCCTTCGTCCCCAAGGTGAAGGACTTCGTGAAGGTGGCCTACCCGCTCACGGCGAATGACATCTACGCGGCCTTCATCGATCGGGCGACGCAGTTGACTGAGCCTGAGGGCTATGTGGGTGCACTGGTTTCCCGGACCTTTGTTGCACAGGTGTCGGCTCAGAAGCTTCGCGTCGAAATCCTCCTCAAACGGAACCCATTGGTCGCCATGCTCGACTTGGGCATTGGCATCCTTGATGACGCGACCGTGGAAGCGGCGGCAATCGTACTCCGGGGAGGTATCAAATGACATCTGCGTTGAGCCGAGTCCACTGGAGGTGGGAGGAGAAAGACTTTGGCTTCCGCTTCCTCAGCGGCACCGGCCGCAAAAAGGGCGAGTATTACCAGGCCGCTAGCGCCGGCGAGTTCTACATCGTCCCGGCCGGCCAGCGGAAACTCGCGAAAAACCGACTGAATGAACTGGCGAAGCTCGTGCCCGCCCCCTCCTCACCGCGGATAGTGCCAACGCCTTGGAGCGACTATGACCGCGACTGGGATTGGATCGTCACTACCGACTGCGCCCTGCTCAACTACGCCGGATGCCTTGATCGCGAGGAGATCGACCGGAGAGAAGACGAGGGCGTGGCGCGGGCGATGGAGTTTGTATTCGGCCTTCTTGACAGACCGGAACCGGCACCGCTCACCGTCAACCTCGTCCGGCAGGTCCACCGCGCGCTCATGGGCGAGATCTATCCATTCGCGGGCGAATGGCGCACCGTCGACCTGCACAAGGGCGACGGGCCTACTCGGTGGCCTTTGCCTCCCGGCGGGATACAGCCGCTCATGGACTTGCTGGAACGGGACGTGCTCTCCCGTTCACCGCTCTTGTCGGACGACGATGAAACGGTGTTCGCCTACGTGGCCGAGGTCATGTGCGAGATATTGGCCCTGCATCCGTTCCGCGAGGGCAACGGTCGGACTGCCTTCATCACGGGCAATCTGCTGTTATTGCAGAATGACATGGTTCCGCTCGACGTGTATGACCGGTGGAGCGATCAGGCACGTTATTTCGCCTCCTGCGATTCCGGGCGCATCCACAAGGACTATGCGCCACTGGCCGGGCTCGTGGCTGAATGGGAAGCCGCTGCGCTGACACGTTGGGAGACAAGCCATGACAAATAGGCGCGTCAACGTCAAGGCTATCCTCGCCGACCCGGACCTGCGGCGGAAACTTATGGTGCCGACCATCCAGGCAACTCAGGCGCGCGAAGGTATCGAAACCACCGAGGAACAGGCTCGCCGAGCGTACTATGTAGTTACCGAAGCCGAACGAACGGCATTCTTTGACCTAGGGCGATTTCGAGCGGCAAATGCAGTGCCCGAACGTCGCCACGAGCAATTTGTTGCTGCATTGCAGGACACCGCTCCAGATGTCCGCTTTGATGTTGCTAGACGCGACTTCTCGATGATCGATGGTTCGCCACTGGCGTATCGTCGAATAGGAATGGTCGCCCATATTTTTCGTGATGCGCCACCACTCGATCCGGCTTGGGCAGACGCGAAACTGGGGGCTCACACGTCCGACGACGAGCGACTCGTGAGATTCTGGTGGGAAGTGGTGGGGCTTAGCGAACGTGATGATCGTGCCTGGATAGCCTTCGCAAAAGGCGGTCCCTTTTGTCGCTTCTACTATGACATCTACCTCAGGGTCGCATGGGACCCAAGTCGGCAGTCTTTCCATAAATGGTATGGACGAAAGGGGCGGCAGCAGGAACGACCAGAGTCACTTGACTTCTACTTCGCACCTGGGCTTACTTGGCCGCTCGCGGCGAGCTTCTTCAATGTGCGTTGGCTCCCAGAGGGTTGTATCTTTTCACATAAGGGGCCGGCCATCTTCGTAAAAGAAAATGATGCCGAGAGCGAACCGTATCTAGCGGCGGTATTAAACTCGCGCTTCGCCGAATACGTTCTCCTTGGTCTTACATCTCGCCAAGACATGGGTGGGCGCTGGGAGGTTGGCGTAGTCAAGCGACTACCAATCCCCACGCCTACAAAGGTGCAACGTAAGCGAATAGGCGGCATCGCACTTATGATCCGTGATTCCAAGGCCACATGGGATGAAGGAAACGAAACTTCGACCCACTTCAGCACGCCTTGGATTCTTCGGTATGACGTTACTACGGCACCGCTCGATACCCGCTTGAAAGCGATCGAGAAAGAGGAGTGCAGCCGGGAAGAATCCATTCAGAATTTATACAGCGACCTCAATCTTGAGGTCTACAGTCTATACGGAATATCAGACCATACGCGCAACCTCATTGAGGAACCCACGCACAACCATCCGCCGCCCGAAATCCTTTGGCCTCAGATGGAAGGCAAAACCGCCGACCAGAAGCGCATGGAGCACGTCTGGCGCCTGCTCTCCTACGCCGTCAAGCGGGTGCTGGAAGCCGACGACGACGGCATAGTCCCGTTCTACGCGATGAACGGCGAGCCCCGCCTCGTCGAGCGCGTGCGGCATGAGCTAGCCGCGCTTTTCCCCGACCGCGATCCGAGCCAGGTCGAGGTGGAGATCGTCAACGAGCTGAATCAAACGGTGAAGGGCTATCGCCGGTGCGTGAGCCTGGACGCCTGGCTGGACAACGCCTTCTTCGAGTATCACTGCGGGCTCTACAAGAACCGCCCCATCTTCTGGCACATCGCCCCGGCCCCGGGCACCGCGCGCTTCGCCTTTGGCGCCCTGGTCCACTACCACCGCTTCGACAGAAACCGCCTGGCGAAGCTGCGTGCGACCTACCTGCGCGATGCCATCGAGGAGTTCCGGCGCGAGGCCGGCCTCGCCGACAAGGCCGGCGCCACCGCCGACCGGCTGGAGTGGCAGACCAAGTTCGAGGAAGCGCAGGCACTGGACGTGAAGCTCCAGGCCATCCAGGAAGGGAACCATGAGGGAACCGAAGGCGGTGACCGTGACTTCCGCATCCTCACGCCCTGGAAGGCCCCCGAAGAGCGGCCTAAGGGCTGGGACCCCGACCTCGACGACGGCGTCAAGGTCAACATCGAGCCCCTGCAAAAGGCCGGTGTGCTGCGCGTCGCGAAGGTGGTTTGAAGCGCGATGATCCTTGACGCCCTTATGAACCAGCTCAGCCAGCGCTTCCAGCACGAGAAGCGGACCCAGGTGTGCCTGTGGTTCGATGAACGCAATGAGTTCGCACGCCTGCTGGACGCCTTCGAGGGGCATCTGTCGGCCATGATCCAGGCGCCCTTTCGGCTCCTGCGTTATGACGCCCATCAGGGGCATGGGCAAGTCTGGGTCAAGTACCAGATCCATCTGGCCCTGGCGGCGGCCGAGCCCGAGGCACGGAAATCGCTGCGGTTCGTCATCTATCTGCCCGTGCCGGAGGAACGCCTCGAACGGCCGGGTCCGGCCGGCGAGCCACCGCTTGACCTGCTGACCGAATACAGAATCGGTGGAATCGACTGGCGCATCAACGGAAAGCGTCCGACCCTGTTCGGGCTGCTGCGCCAGGCGGGGGCGGCCTTGCCATCCGGGGTAGGCGAGCAGCGGCGCCTTTACGAGGGCGGGCAGGACTCAGTGCTGGCGAAATATGTCGGCCGCTTCGTCGATCGGCCGGCCCAGTTCTGGAGCGAGACCCTCACCCCGGCGCTCGCCCAGTCGCGCCTCTTGGGTGACCTGGATCGGACACTCCTGGACTTGAGCGTCGATCCGGAATCGACCTGGAAGGCCCTGGGCGACGATGGCTTGCAGGACGAGTTGATCGCCGCGGTTCGCGAACGCTACGGCTTTGAATACTCTACGCTATCGCCGAACGACTGGGTCCGCGAGCTGGTTGCGGTGTTGGCCCTGACCGAGACCTACGTCGGCTACGGGGAGCCGGCGGACTTCCCCTTCATGACCCGCCTGCCGTCGCTGACCCTGCGTCCGCACCACCTGCAATTGCTCCAGCGCTGGTTGCGGGACAGCGAGGGCCGTGGGGCCTGGGACCGCTGGATACTGGAGGTCGAGCACAAGCTGGACCTCACCGCTTGGGCGAAGGGGCGGCCGGGGTGTTCGTTCGGGTTTCCCCACCTGGTCCGACTGCGCTGGGACGAGGTGCGCCTGGCCTTCGACGCGGCGGCGTCGAAGTCGTCGGCGGTGGATCTTTTCTTCCAGGACAACGGGGACTTGATCCAGCGAGAGTGCGAATACGCCAAGGCCAGTTCCGCACCCATCGGGGCCTGGTCGCTCCTGCGCGATCTGGGTGCATTTGTGGGCGCTTGTGACCAGGCGAGGAGCCGGGCGGAGCAGGCCACGAGCAGCGTCGCGCTGGTGCGAGTCTATGTCGAGGCCGCGGACAGCGTCGAACGGCAACACGTCCGGCTGCGCGCACAGGCCGAAGAGGAGGGCCTACCCGCCGTGACCCAGGTCCTGGATCGTTGCTACGGGGCCTATGCCAACGTCCTCAACAACCGGTTCTTCAAGAGCATTGCCGACGTGGGCTCGGTCACGATCCCCGGTATCCCGTCAGCCACTGGCCGCCTGGAAAAGACCCTGTGGTCCGCGAAGGGCAAGCGCGCCGTCGTCATCGTCGATGCCCTGCGCTACGACTGCGCCCTCGCGCTGCGCGATGCACTGCGTGGGCACGAGGTCGAGGTCGAGCCTTTGGTCGCTACCCTCCCCACCGTCACCGCGGTTGGCATGACCGCCCTTCTGCCCTTGGGGAAGGCGGCGGTGACGCTGGCCTGGAAGGGCAACACGGTGCAACCGCTGGTCAATGGCAAGGACACCTCGGTGCGCGCCAATCGCCTGGATTGGCTCACCGCTTTTGGCGCCGTGTGCCGCGACATCGCCGAGTTGGATGGCTACTCCGAGCCCCCCGCCGGACTGGGCGACCTGCTGGTGGTGTCTGGTCATGACGAGGTCGATAGCATCGGCCACGGGGAGGCCCAGACCCTGATCCGTCACCTGCAGATCGAGGTGGAGCGACTCGCCAGGCTGGTCCGAAAGCTCCACCGCTGGGGTTTCGAGCGGGTCCATGTGGTCACCGACCACGGCTTCATCCTGCTGGATCAGGAGCAACTACCGGAAGAGGTGCCGTGCGAGAAGGACTGGTGTCACGTCCGCAAGGAGCGCTACGCCCTGGTCCCGGCGGGCGCGGACCTGCCGCTTGCCACCTTCGCCTGCCCCTGGGACGCCAGCGTTCGCGTCGCGGTCCCACCGGGTTTGGCCTTCTTCATGGCGGAGAAGTCGTTTTCGCACGGTGGTGCGGCGCTTCAGGAGCTGATCATCCCGCACCTGACATCAAAGAGTTATCCTGTGACGGCGAAACGGATCGGGGTCGAGGTCGTGATGCCGACCACCCAGTTGGTCCGAACTGCGGTGAAGGTGATCTTGCGAGCGACGGCGGCACCGTCGGCACACGGCCAACTGTCGCTCTTCGCTGAAGCGGGCAGGACGCTCACACTGGACGTTCGGCGCTACGGTGGGAGCGCGGCAGCGGACACGCCCTCAGTGCTGGCCTCCGGACCCAAGGAGCTGCGGCTCGAACCACAGGGCCAGGAGCAGGCCGCGACGCTGTTCTTCCACACGGCAGCATCTTTCAAACAAGGTGAACTGTTGGACCTGGATATCCGCGATAGCGAGACGACCGAGCAGTTCCCCTCGGGCGGCATCAAGCTGACCATTGGCCGGGACATGTAAACCTTAATTCGCAATTCACCACCCGGTAGCCAAAGATGTCGGAATCCCAGTGGAACCAGCAAGGCGCAACTTTAAGTCACAAGAATGCCTGTAGGGAATTCGGGTTTACGGAAGACGAGATAATTGACGCGGTGAGAGCGGGTAAACTGCAATGCCGTCAAAACTACGCCCATGGCAATCCCTACCTGAAGTTACTTCGCACTGAAGTCGAGTCACTGGCCCTGGAACTACGCGGCGGGAAAGACGTAGAAGCGCAAAAACTCAAGCACGACTTGCAGAAGGTCGATACCGAAATAGTTAGCCTCAAGAGGAGACTCGCGTCTCTGGAAAGGCATAAGAGCGAATTGCTCGAACGCGCACGACAAGCGACGTGATATTGATCATGAATAAACCATGAACGACGGCCCGCTGATGCTGGACGACCTGGATTGCCTCGCCAACGAGGCATTTCCCGGCCTGGTGGTGCGCAAGGATCTGCTGCGCCGCATGCGCAGCGCCTATGGCGTGCCCGCCTTCGTGATCGAGTTCCTGCTGGGCAAATACTGCGCATCCACGGACGAGGACGTCATCCAGGAGGGTCTGGAGTTCGTTCGTGAGACCTTGTCGGCCAAGTACGTCAAACCAGACGAGCGGGAGGCGGTGAAATCTGCCATCAAGCGCCACACGCGCTACGAGATTATCGACAAGATCTCGGTACGGCTGGTCGAGACCCACGACAAATACTGGGGGCGCCTTTCAAACCTCGACCTGGACTATATCAACGTCGAGGACAGTCTGGTCCACGACCATGATCGGCTGCTTATGGGCGGCATCTGGGCGGAAATCGTCCTCCGTTACGATGACGCCTATGTCTTCAAGGGCCAGAACCGCCCGTTCTTTGTCGAGAGTCTGCGCCCCATACAACTGTCGAACCGCAATATCGACAGTTTCATCGCGGCCCGGAGCCGCTTCTCCAGTGACCAATGGCTCGACCTCATCATGCGATCGATGGGTTATGAGCCGAGTCACCCCTATTACACGCGGCGCCGTAAGCTGCACTATATGTTGCGCCTAGTCCCGTTCGTGGAGAAAAACTACAACCTCGTCGAACTGGGGCCGCGAGGGACCGGCAAGAGCTTCGTTTATCAACAGCTCAGCCCCTACTGCCACCTGGTCTCCGGAGGGCAAACCACCACGGCCCAGATGTTCGTCAACTTAAGCACTGGGCAGCGGGGCCTGGTGGCGCTGTGGGATGTGGTCGCGTTCGACGAGGCGGCCGGTATCCGCTTCACCGATAAGAGCGGCATCAACATCATGAAGGGGTATATGGAGGACGGAACTTTCAGCCGCGGGCGCGACATCATTAACGCCGAGGGGGCGATTGTCTTCGTTGGCAACATCGACGGCGACATCGAAACCATCGTCCGGACCTCCAACCTCTTCTACCCCATGCCCAAGGAGATGGATACGGCATTTTTCGACCGTATTCATGCCTATATCCCGGGTTGGGAGTTCCAAAAAACGTCGGATGCGACTTATACGGATCACTTCGGTGTTGTGACAGACTATCTCGCCGAGGTCTTTCGGGAGTTGCGCAAGCGCAGCTATGCCGACTATGCGGAGCGTGAGTTACGCTTCGGCAGCCATTTAGGCGGACGCGACCAGAAGGCCGTACGCAAGACGGTGTCCGGACTGGTCAAACTCCTCAATCCGAACGGCGAGGTAACCAAGGAGGAGCTGACTGAGTACGTCGGCTACGCGATGGAGATGCGGCGACGGGTCAAGGAGCAGCTCAAGAAGAGGGGCGGCCTGGAGTATTGGGATACCAGCTTCTCGTATATCGAAAAACAGTCGGGGCAGGAGACCTTCGTGCCGCTACCGGAAATGGGCGGCTGTTCCATCATCACCGAGGAATGCTTGCCCGCCGGAAGCGTCTACACCATCGGCAGCGACAGTGCCGACAATCGCCTCGCACTGTTCTTACTGCAAACACAAATGAACCGCGGGTCCGGTCGCATCGTGGCGCTCGGCAACCTGTCGCCCAAGATGAAGGAGGCACTCAAGACCGCGGATGCCTATCTCAAAGCCAACCTGAAGAACCTGGGTATCGACCATGATCTGAAGGCCTACGACTTCACTGTGCAGGCGATCAATCTGAATCAGGCGCAAGAGGGGGCCGAGACCGCCGTCGCCTTTTTCATCGCCATGGTGTCGAGTCTGCTCGATAAACCCGTGCAGAACCAAACCGTCGTACTTGGCGAGATGAGCATCCAGGGCCTACTGCTCAAGGTCAATGCACTGCCGGAACGGATGCAGCTCGCGGTCGAGGCCGGCGCCAAGCGCATCCTGATTCCGAGCGAGAACAAGCGCGACCTGCCCGAGGTGCCCGATGCCATCCTAACGGCGATTCAGTGGCAGTTCTATGATTCGCCGACTAAGGCGGCGGTCTTGTCTCTTGGAATCGGGTAAGGTCTGGACAAGTCGCATCACCCGACACTCCTGGAAAAAACCCTGAACGATCCACTCAGCCCAACACCAACTTGCGCCCAAAAGGTGCCTCGGCCTGCTCGTTGGCGACCGGCACCGCCCAGATCACCGGCCAGCGGGGGCGGAAGTCGGCCGGACCATCCAGGTCGGTCAGGAACAGGCCCAAATCCGGGCGATGGCGGTCGGCCTCGCGCAGCAAGGGGGTGAAGTCGGTGCCGCCGCCGCCGTCGAAGACCAGGTCCGGCAGGTTGAAACGGCCGGGCTCGTAGACCTCGACCCCGGTCACCCGGTCATCGCCGAGGATGACGATCACCCGCGCCTCCAGGCGCCGGGTCACCGCCTGTAACTCGCGGGCGAAGCGGTCGAGCAGCGGGGCGTCGATGGAACCCGAGAGATCCACCATCACCACCAGCCGGGCGACGGCGCGCGCTGAGACCCGTCCCGGCTCCCAAGGCATGCGCCCGCGGGTGCCGACGCGGCCCTGGTTCGCCAGGTAGGAACGCGATGGACGCGACCAGGACAGTCCCGGCGCCAGCGACAGGCCGCGGGTGAGATGGGTGCGCAGCAGATGCTCCCAGGGTGTCCGGACCCTGGGGAGATCCGCCAGCAGCACCCGCAGCAACGAGAAGGTACCGTCACCGGTGTGGGCCCGCGCGAGGCGCTGGCCCCACTCTCGTGCTTCCTCCATTTCGGCCTCGGGTCGGCTCTCGTCGGCACCGGGCCAAAGGTCTTCCTGGATCCGCGACGCCAGACCCCGGACCCGCGCGGCCCGTGGACCGTCGAACCGCGTCGTCCAGCGTCCGGCCGTTGCATCCTCCTGTTCTTGCTCGTGGGAGTCGCTCGGACCCTGGTGCTGCGCGCCGGCACCGGCTTTGCCGGACTGGGACGGCATGCGGCTGGCGGCCGGGCCCGACACCTGCGGCAGGCGACGATCGTCGATGGCGCGATAGAGCCGCTCCAGGTCCCATTCGAGCAGGGATTTTTCGACCGGCTCCCGAATACTCAGCGCCGTGTCCAGGATGCTGTCCAGACCGACCGCGCCTGGGGGCAGTTCCAGCCAGGTCAGGTGCCCAAGCGCACTGTTGACGATCGCATCGGCACAGCAATTAAAAAGTTGCAGATCCACATCGCCCAGCAGACCACGCAACGCCACGTAGCGTTGGCGGTGACGCAGCGCGACATGCAGGACCTCATGAGCGACCAGTCCGGCCTGTTCGGTGAGCGGCAAGATGCTGAACTCCGGGCCGTAGAAGATGGCGGTACCGTCGTTAGCGGCGTTTAGTGTATCGGGAACATCATCCCGGTCGAGGTGTTTGACCCAGAGGGCCAGACCGCCGCTGGAGGGCGCATACTCGACCAGCCGCTGAATCGCCCGGGTGCCGCGGTGGATGTGCATGAACGCCCTCTGCTGGTGCTGAAATGAACTGGGAAGGAGGGAGTCTACCGTGAAAGTCGCGGCGCGACCCCGTGGGAGCGGCCTCCGGCCGCGATGGGGCTCGCGGGATCTCGCCGGCCGCGGAGGTCATGGCGACCCCGATCGCGGCCGGAGGCCGCTCCCACGGGAGATCCCGACTGCTTGCAGTCAGCAGGTACCGCGGTCTTTCGCACGCACTGTTACACCCCACTCCGTCAGGACGGCGCCAAGCTGTTCGATGACCGCGGGGACAGACCGCGCGACCGTCGGCGACAGTTGCAGACCCACCTCCAGATCCGCGGGGACGACGCCGATCAGCACGATCTCGGCCGCCGGGTAGCCGAGCAATTGCGCCAAGGCGAGCACATCGGTCACGCCCAGATGATGCACCGACAACTTCTGACTCAGGACCCGCAGAATCGCCGCATCGCGCAGGACGGTGACCGACCCCGGCGGACCCTCGCCGACGACGGCATCGATCAGCAGGATGCGCCGATAGTCCGCAAACAACGGCAGCAGATCCAACCCCGAGGTGCCGCCGTCGACCAGCGTGATCGCGGGGTGGAACCCATAGTCGGTTTCCAGACGACGTAGGACCTGAACGCCCAGGCCCTCGTCGCCGACCAACAGATTCCCCAGCCCGATGATCAACACGCCCGCGTCCGCGCCGGCATCCGGGCCGGCGTCCGCGTCAGAACGCATTGACGCGGACAATCGTCTGCCTCGCATTATCGTGGAGGTGAATGGCGCAGGCCAGACAGGGATCGAATGAGTGGACGGTCCGCAGCACCTCCAGCGGGCGTTCCTCCTCCAGTATCGGGTTGCCGATCAGCGATGCCTCGTAGGGACCCCGGGCGTCGTGCTGATTACGCGGACCCGCATTCCAGGTCGAGGGCACCACCGCCTGATAGTTCTTGATCTTGCCGTTCTCGATCACTACCCAATGCGACAAGACCCCGCGCGGCGCCTCGTGGAATCCATAGCCCATCTGCTCGCCCTTAGGGAAGGTCGGCGGATTGAAGCTTGTGATATCACCCGCGGCGATGTTCGCCACCAGCGCCTGGTAGTTCTCCACCATCATGTCATAGAGCACCTGAGTGCGCACACAGCGCGCCAGATGCCGACCGAGCGATGAGTGCAATGCCGCCAGCGGCACCGGGCTGCCCGTGATGGCGCCGATCCGCGCCAAGGCGGTATTCAGATAACCGATGGTGCCCGCGTGTCCGGACGCGACCCCGGCCAGCACATTCGCCAGGGGGCCGACCTGCGCGGGCTCGTCAGCGAAGGACGGCGATTTGACCCACGAGTAGGCCGCATCCTGTTGGAAATCCGTATACTCGGGCACCGTCTCCCCGTCATAAGGCGAGCGTGTCCAGTCGCCCTTGTACCAACTGTGCTTGATACTTTCCTTGACGTTCTGCTCGAAATAGGCATCGCCGAAGTGCTTCACCGCGTGGAACTGAGTCAGATCGGCCGCCGGAATGTAGCCGCCGGGCATCCCGAAGTCGGTACCTTTGGTATCGCGCGGGAAATCCGGCACCGAGAGATAATTCATCACCCCCGCGCCATAGGGCAGCCAATCCGCATACAGGGCCGCGATGGCAATGACATCGGGCAGATAGACCCGGCGCACGAAACCCTGCAATTCATTCATCAGGGTCTTGAGGTAGGCCAGCCGCTCCATGTTCAGCGCGGACTGCTCATCCGGATTGATCGCGTTCGCCACCCCGCCCACGGCCAGATTCTGGATATGCGGCGTCTTGCCGCCCAGGATCGCGGTGATCTGATTGGACTTTCGCTGATAGTCCATCGCCTCGAGATAATGCGCCACCGCCATCAGATTGGCCTCGGGCGGCAGCCGCATGGCCGCATGACCCCAGTAGCCATGCGCAAAGATACCCAATTGCCCGCTCGCCACGAACTTGCCGACCCGCGACTGCACCTCGGCGAAATAGCGGGCATTGTTGTTCGGCCAATCCGACAGCCCTTGAGCTAACCGCTCGGTCGCCATGGGATCGGCCTTCAGCGCCGACACTACATCCACCCAGTCCAGGGCCGAGAGGTGATAAAAATGCACGAGATGATCATGGATGCCGTGCGCGGCCACGATCAGATTCCGGATCAGTTGCGCATTCAGCGGAATCTCGAGCGCGAGCGCATCCTCGACCGCCCGCACCGAGGCAATCGCATGAACCGTGGTGCAGACACCACAGATGCGCTGCGTATAGAGCCAGGCATCGCGCGGGTCGCGCCCGGTCAGGATGGTCTCGATGCCGCGCCACATCTGTCCGCTCGACCAGGCATCGACCACCTGGCCGTCCCGGATGTCGCAATCGATGCGTAAATGACCCTCGATCCGGGTGACCGGGTCCACACAAATACGGGTTGTTGTCATGCTCATGCTCCCAGTCGTGCCGGCCGCGCCGCAAGCAGAATCGGCATCTTCTTGACGAAGAAGAGATACGCCATGATCTCGACGGCGATGATCGCCAAGGTGATCAGGATCTCGCCAACCCCGGGGAAATACTGCCAGCCTGGGCCGGGATCGTAGGCGATCAGGAAGGCATCGAAGCGGTAGAGTGAACCCCCGAGAATGGTCGCCAGCGCGGTCCAGAACAGCACCCGTGGCCGCACGCGCCGCTCCTTATGCAGCAGATTGACGATCGCATAGAGGAACAGCGCCGTCTCGAGCACGAACAGCAGGGGCTCCGGGCCAGGCTTGAGCAGGGCCGCGATGGCACCCGTCCACACCAGATCGCTGATCCGCAGCACCAGATACAGGATCAACAGCCAGGGAATGATGGCCGAGACCTTGGACAACAGCTCGGTCTCGATCGGGCGATCGAGATTGACCGCGGCATAGAGCGACTCGAACACCACCATCGCATAGCCCATGGTGATCGCGGTCAGCAGGAACAACAGCGGGATGATGTTGGTCTGCCAGAGTGGATGCACCTTGTAACCGGCGATCAGCAGCAGCGAGCCCAGGGAGGATTGATGCATGGTCGGCAGCAGGATACCGAGTCCGATGAAGAAAAACAGGGCGTGCCGTACCTGGCGTAAGTGCCGGTTGTCCTTCATCGCTTCGAGAATCGCGGGCGACAGCTCGATCCACAGTACCAGGGTATAGAGCGTGACACACAGCGCCACTTCGAGCATCACCGAATTCAGATTCGCGTACTGCGGCAGAAAGACATTGTAGAGCTGCCAATAGCGGCCGACATCGATCACGATCGACAACCCCGCGAGGGTATAGCCGAAAACGCTCGTCAGCAGCGCCGCCCGGATCATCGGATGGAACTGACCACGATTGAAGATGTAGACCAGCAGCGCCATCGCGTAACCGCCGCACGCGATGGCTGTACCGGTGACCACGTCATAGGTGATCCAGATACCCCAGGGAAACCCGTCGCTGAGGTTTGCCACATCACCGATGCCGAAGATGAACCGGCGGGCCATGAAGAAGGCGCCGATCAGCACCAGCACGCCCATGAAGTAGAAATGCCGGGTCAGCAGTTTGCCGCCGATCGGCCGATAGACTTCACGCATCACGGCGGCCCTCCCGCGCCTCGGCGGTCGGCTCCGTACCCGCGGACGCGTCCTCCTGCTCGGCATGGGTACGGCGATAGACGGCAAAGACCAGGCCGCCCAGCAGCAGCGTCGGCGCGACCATGCCCTGATAGAGCGTATGCTGAATGGTCTCCGAGAGCTGGGCGCGCGAGGTGTCGCCCACGGGCGGCAGCCCCAGCTTATCGAAGGGAACACCCGCCATCATCAGATATTGAGTGCCGCCGCTTTCGGTCTCGCCGTAGACTTTCGGGTAATAGCCGGTCACCTCCGCCTTACGTTGCTCATCGCCGTCCACACGGCGCACCGGATACTGCTGCTGCTCGCCCGGCTTGAAGGTCAGGCGGCGATGGGCCTCGGTCAACAGGTCGGGCAAGCGCCCGAACAGGCTCGCCCCGGTGGGACAGGCATCACAACAGGCGGGAATGCCGCCCGCGGCCAGGCGGTCGGGGCACAATTGGCACTTGACGATCTTCGGAAAGGCCTTGTCGTATTCGAATTTCGGGATATTGAATGGACACGCCAGCTGGCAATAGCGGCACCCGATACAGGCATCGGGATTGTAACGCACCACACCGGTGAACGGGTCCTTGGTCAAGGCACTGACCGGGCAGGCCGAGATGCAATTGGGATCGACGCAGTGCATGCAACTGCGTTTGATGAAGCTGAAGCCGTCTTCCTCGCGGTCTTTCACCGCGGCCGTGCCGCTGGTGTAGACCTTGATCTTGGTCATGGTACGGCTGTTCAGATCGTTATCGGCATCCCAGGTGCCGGCTACGCCGTGGGCTCGCTCCAGCGGCGTGTCATGCGCCATTGGCATGTCGTTCTCGGCCTTACAGGCGACCTCACAGGCTTTGCAGCCGATGCACAGGGTCGCATCGTAAAGAATACCCACGGCCTCCGGCGGCAGCTCCTTTGGAGGGCGCGCCGCGGCCGGGGCCGGACACAATGCAGTCGCTGCGCCGGCGGCCGCGATCTTAAAGAATGCACGGCGATCGATATTCATTTTGGTTCCTCCGCTTCGCTCTTGGCGACTGCGGTCGCTTCAGCCTCGACCTGCTTGAGCTTGTCATTGGCACCCAAGGCATAGACGACAGCACCGCCGGCAATGGCGCCGACGACAGCCGCGGCGCCGGCAGTGACGCCGCCCGCATGCTTGGTGATGATCTCGGGGAACAACGATGGCGGCGTCACCGACGCAACGTCGGCCTGTTCATGCAGCGCCTTGTGGAAGCCCACACCCTGCTCCGCACAACCGAAACAGGGATGACCGATCCCGACCGGCCAGGTATTGGCGCCGACATCACCGAACGCGATCGCCGGGCAATTGGCATAGGTCTCCGGACCCTTGCAGCCGAGCTTGTACAGACACCAGCCCTGGCGATGGCCGGCGTCGCCGAACTGCTCGGCAAAGCGGCCGGCGTCGAAGTGCGGCCGGCGTTCACAGTGATCATGGATCAAATGCCCATAGGCGAAGCGTGGGCGGCCTTTGGCGTCCAGTTCAGGCAGTTTCTTGAGGGTCAGGTAATACAGGACGGTCGCCAGCAAATTATAGGGCGAGGCCGGACAACCGGGCAGCGTGATCACCGGCAATGGCGTGCCGTCGATTTTGGTGATGCCGGTGATCCGCAGCGCTTCAGGCAGGCCGACGGCGCCGGTCGGATTGGGCGCCGCGCTCTGTACACCGCCCCAGGAAGCGCATGACCCGATCGCGACGGCCGCCGCGGCATGCGGGGCGATCTCATGCAGCATCTGCTGCGGTGTCTTATCGGCGATCTTGCAATAGATACCACCGTCGCGCAGCGGTACCGAGCCCTCGACGACCAAAATGAACCGCCCTTTGTTCTGGTCCAGCGAGTCGTGCAGCGCCTGCTCGGCCTGATGCCCCGCGGCGGCCAGCAAGGTCTCCGAATAGTCCAATGAGATCAGATCCAGCAGCAGGGTTTCGACGCTCGGATGCGTGGCCCGCAACAGCGACTCGGTACAACCGGTACATTCCTGGAAATGCAGCCAGATCACCGTCGGGCGTGCTTTGGTTTCCTCAAGGGCCGCGAGCACCTGGCCGGACATGCCGAGCGGCAGGCCCAGCGTCGCGGTGATGCCGAGCGCGAACTCAATGAAGCGGCGCCGGCTGATGCCATAGACCTCCAGTTGATCGGAGAGGTAGGGGCCGAGCGCGGGCTCGCGTCGGCTTGCTGCTGATCGGTTCATAGATCCTGCCTTGCCCGGTGGGGCGCTGCACAGGTTGATACTATTCGTGAAACGTTACGACTGAATTCTCAAATAGATCGATCGGCGTCCTGCCTGGAGGCGCGAGCGGAAGTCACCGCGACGGAATGCAATGACAAATGTCATTGAAATCGCGGAATCGCGTCGGCGATCGAACAAGCGCGTAACGCGTTCGCCTGGCCGTCGGTGTTCAATGTGGGCGACGCCCTCCCGTTACGTTAAAATGTGGCTATATGGTAATACTCTTATAGACTATCGCGCGCGCGCTGTCCAATACGGAGTTCTCATTATCGCCGGGGCTCGCCGCACCTTGCGACAGCGTGGTCAGCAAGCAGTTTGCGTTGGGACGAGAATGGACTTTCCAGGATGAGCGGGGCCAACCGCCCATGCTTTCGAGGGAGACCTAGTCGGCCAGCCCCTCGGCCTTGCGCTGTTCGCTGTAGCGCCGATAGGCCGGGCTGTCGAAGATTGCCGCCTCCAGACCGGACTCCAGAGCGCGCTGAAACAGCAGCTCCATCACCAGGGTCTGGGCCTCGCGGATCGGCAGCGGGGTGGTGGCACGGGCGTCGGGCAGTTGCTCGATGATCTCCAGTGCGCGGATGAGGGTCGCGGCGTCCTGGGTCGCCGCCAGCAGTCCGTAGATCATGCCGTACAGCGCATCGAGGCTGGTCGGCAACAGCGCCGCGGTCTCGGCCCCGGGCCGGGCGGCAAGCAGCCGCAGCACGTCGACCCCCGCCTGGATTTCGCGCAGCACACCGAAGAACTCGGCCGCGTTGGCCGCGCCGACGCGCCCTTGGACGAAGACCCGCTTGGCCGGCTCCGACAGCCCGGACTTGAGCACGTTGGAGACGTCTTCCCAGCCGCGCGGGCTCGCCCCCACCAGATGATCGTTGGCGAGTTGCGCCTGAGTATCGTCGAGCTTGTCGGGGCGCACCTTGAGATAAGCCAACACCTCCGGGGCAAATCCTCTGGTCAGGGCGTGGGCCAGAAAGGCGTCGATGGCGGTCTGTACGTTGAAATGGAACATCCGGTCAGCGAGCGCCGTGCCCATATCGTGGGCGATCGCCCCGTGGAAGCCGGCGTTCCCCGCCGCGATGACCTGCCATCCATCCGGCAGGCAATAATGACCGACGCGGCGATCCAGGATCAGTGAATAGGCGGAGATCTGCAGGCGTTGATCGGCCGCGGTCAACTCGTCAAGAAACAGGATGCCGTCCGGCTCATCCTGATCGGGCAGGAACTCCGGCGGGAACCACAGGGTCTTGGACTGCCGCTCGTCCACCCAGATCGCGCCGCGGATGTCCACCGGCTCGATGGTGGTCAGGCGCAAATCCACCAGCGGCACGCCGAAGTGCGCTGCCACCTGGTGCACGATGGACGATTTGCCCACGCCGCGGGTACCCCACAGCATGGAGGCGCGGCGGCGCAGCAAAGGGTCGGTGTACTGCTCGATCAACGCTTGCTTGGCTGCCGCGATGGACACTGCCGGAATATTCATGGGGTGGGACCGCTCCTGGTGAGATTGTTGGGCACAGCCGAGGCCCCATGACCGTTGCGGTCTTGCGCTTGGCGCGGCTGGCCTGGGGTCGGGGCAGGAACCTGGAACCGGTCAGCGAAGAATTCAATTCGACCGCGCTGCGAACCGCGGCACGCATTGAGCACCCAACCCGTGACATCTCACGCGTTTGGCCTATCATAAGGGTGGGCTGGGGGCGATCTCCGGTGGTCAGCGGCGGCTCAGGCCGACGCCACACCGTGCAACCGGGAGCTCCTTGCGTCCGCACCACACCAAACGCAGTTTTTAATCGAGAGGTTGGCGGTCATGATCAAGTTACAGACGTCGGCAGGGATTCGCACCAGCGCGGAGATCCGCGGCTTTCGCTCACTGCGGCATCCGGTCGGGCCGCGCTTGAGCGCGCTGGACACGGGCCGCATGATGCAAGGGCGCGCGCACCGGATGGCGCGGATGGATCACAAGTCCTGGTTCGTCGGCCTGGGCCGCTGAGCGCGTCGGTCCGCGCAGCGGACGGTGGGGCCGCGATCCGTAGGGTCCGCTGTGCGGACCAGCGGCCTGACCGCTCCTGGTACGCTTAAGGACTGCTCCACATCACGTTCTCCCCCGCCGCGGCCGCGTCGCTCAATAACGCGATCAAGGGGAGCGCGCGGTTTGCCAGGCTGACATGCCGCTCTTCGCCATCGTCCGCGGCACCGACCCCGGCCTTGGGGTCGAGCGGCGCATCCGGGTGCTCCGAGACCGCCCGCCGCAGCCGCTCCAGGGCGGCCGGAACATCCGCCGCCAGCAGCGCCCCCGGCACGGTGCCGCTGTGACCCATCAGCTGGATCAGGGTCACCGCCACCTCGCCGAACATCGTGATATTGGCATGGGCCTTGGTTTCAAAGGTCACCAGCATGGAAGCCTCCACGGGTTGTCGTTCGCGACCGGCGTGGTCGCCCCGCTACTGTAGCAAAGCCAGGGTTCGGAGTTCGGAGTTCGGAGTTCGGGGTGGTTTTTCCCTGAAAACATAATTCTCACGCCAAGGCGCTAAGCTCGCCATGGTTTTTTTATTACCAGACGTGGGGCGGCGCCCGGCGAGTTATGCACGACGGATACCCCTGGCAGGCACGCATCGGCCGCTGCGCCGACCTTGATGACGATGAATGGGTCGGTGCCGGTGTGCTCATCGGTCCGCGGCAGGTGATGACCTGCGCGACCGTGGTCGCCGCCGCCCTGCGGGCGGAGGTCGGCACAGCGGCGCCGGCCGGGGAGATCGCGGTGATCCTGCCCCTGCTGCCGAACCCGCACCGCGGGATCGCGCGGGTCGCGGCCTGGGCACCCTACGCCGGACTGGACCCGCGCTGGACGCTCCCCGGTGCGCAACCGCCGGGGCTGGCCGTGCTGGAGCTGACCGAGCCGGTTCCGCAACTGGCCGTCGCGGCTGAGTTGGAGTTGCTCGAACCCGCGGCCTACCGCAACCGGGCAGTGTTCTGTCTGGGGTTTCCACCGGAGCATCCGACCGGGCTGCGGATCCACGCGGACTGTGCCGATGAAGACGCGCAGACCATCACCGGCCTGGAAACCGATCACGGCAGCATCGACGGCAGTTTCACCGGAACCGGCGCCTGGGACCCGATCCGCGAATCCGTGCTGGGTCTTGTGGTCGCCGCCGACAGCCCGGGACGGAACGGATTTCTACTCCCTTCCCAAGCGCTGATCGCGGTCTGGCCGCAGGCCCGGATCCGTCAAGACCAGGGTGTCGGCGCCCGCCTGCTCACCTGGATTGCGGGTCTGGACACCCGACTGGGCAACCGTTTGCTCCGACTGGGTGCCGGGTTGGCATTCGCTGCCTTGGGCCTGGTGTGGTGGTTGGAGCCGGACACGCCGGCGCCGCTGCCGCCCGCGGAGCCCATCGCCGCGACCAGCGGCATTGCCGGCTTTGTCTGGGAGCGCAGCGGTCAACCGATCCCCGGGGTCCGCGTGTTCATCCCCACCCGCGCGGCAAGCAGTGAAACGGACCGCTTTGGCCGTTTTATCATCACGTTGCGGGAACCGGCCGGCGCGCGGATCGAGGTGATGGTGATCGCCCCCGGCTACCGCAGCCAGTCCTCGCTTCACCGTATCGGCGACAACCGTATCAATCTGGTGTTGGAGCCAAACCAGGGGGACGATCGACCAGTTGACTGAATTGTCGGTGCGCGAGGCATCCGCTAACGGCCCTATGGGGTTCGCTTCAACCGCTGGGCGAGTTCCATAAGCACGGCAGCGACGCGCTCCAACGTATTGTGCACATCACCCTGGACCTGTTCGCCGACCTCGATCGCGCCGATCTTTGCTTCGATGTCTTGGAAATCGCAGTTATCGGTGAATAGCTTGAAGAACTGTTGCCAAGAGCCAATTGGAATCCCGCATAGCCGCGTAGCGAAAAGGTCCTTGATGTAGTCAGCCATTAAGCCGGTTCGCGCGAATCGCCCAAAATTATTACCCGCGTCGGACTTTGGGCGATCCGAAATCTGGTCGCTCTTCGCCGGATAGCACTGGGTCACGCTGGAAAGATCGACGGCGGAGTCTTGTACACTTGCCCCGGACCCCGATTTCCATTTCCTGCCCCAGGTCCACCACCAGTTGCGGTACTCAGCCGCAAATCGGGCGTGCGTGATATATGGATCGTGAACGATTGGGGTACCAGAAATCACCTCACTCAAGGTCCAGGGTACGATTACGATCAGATCAGCCGACGCGCAAACAGCGGGGGTCACTTTGTAGCGAAAGCTGGGCTCACCCTCTTTAGCGAGCGCATACCAGCTTTGAGTTCTAACCCCAAGAGGATGGAAGGCACCTTTCCAGGCACCCTGGTACGAAGCACCACATCGGGAAAAGTCTGCGGCCGGCGCTCGAACGCGTACAGATCGTAAATGCCCTGCGGATCCCAGACTCCCCGCAGCCCGTTCAAGGCATTGACTACCTGCTCTTCGATCGTCGCACTCAACGACGAGTTAAAGGCGAAAAGATCAGTCGCGAGGACACCATGAATATGGAGCGGCGAGCGAAAAGACTCGGGAAGACGGTGCAGCGCGTCCTTGACTCCAATATAGAGCGGATAATTCGGCCACGCGGGTGCCGGACCGCTATCAACCGGCTTGCTCGGGATAGTAGATGACATCCAACAGGTCTCCTTGAGACTCCGAACACAGGCGCTCGCAGGCGTTGCGAAAAAACTGGGGGTTGATCTCCGCACCAAAGCCGCGGCGGGCCTGGCGCAACGCGACGACGAGCGCACCGGCAAGCCCCGCGAAGGGCTCCCAGATCACATCGCCCGGGTCGCTGGAGGCATGGATGATGCGATCCAGGAGTTTCAGCGGCTTCTGGTTGGCGTGCAGACCCTTGAGCCCTTTATCCACCTTTAGCCGCTCGCTACCACGGACCGCGGGCTCGGCCCAAACATTCGTGATGCCGTGCGTGTGGTTCCATTTCGCTCTCAATCGTGACCAAGCGACCGCAGTCAGCGGGCTCTCACCGTCAAGCGAAAAGTAAGGTCTGCTGGTCGATCTGCCGTGCCGGCTCGCATAGTCCGCAAGCTGCAACATCTTATCCGGCGGCGGGAAATACCATAAATGACACTGGGTAAAATACTTTCTGGTCGCCGCGTTACGCACCCCGCATGCCTCATTGGTGCTGTTGAGCGGGAGACCGCTACGCTGCCATTCGCGGCGCAGCCAAACCTTGAGGGGCAGCGAATGACCAGCGGCATCTGGAAGACAGACCTCCCGGACATATTGAACACAGATCTCCGTAACGACCGGAAAGCTCCGGATGGTATCTCCATTGCAGTTCCCCGCGACATGGGCGACGCCCTTGTCCCAAATGTGAGCAGCCCGGTAGCGCCAGCCATAGCGCTTCAGCACCGGATGGACCTCCGCCCAGCCGAGCTCGGTACACCAGAACCAGAGCGTGGTTTCCGGCAAGGCGTGCTCGGTCCAAGCCGCCACATGGGGCTCATACCAATCCGCAAGGGAATCCGTTGTCGGTGGATCACCCGGGAATTTGCCCAGACCATAGGGACCATCAGCAACGATGACGGTGGGCAACGGCCAACTCGCATAAACTTGCAATGCATCGGCAAAGGCTAGCGTTGCCTCGCCGCCGGAGCGGTGAATTTCACGACAGTTGGTGGCGGTTTTGTTTGCAAGCTGGCTCATGGATTTACGGCCAGAAATGGCGCTGGAACATGTGGCAGTGCAGTCAACCGTCCTCAGACAGGCAGGTTAGGTCGAGAGCTCGACTTGGTCAAGCAGCGTCGTCAGGTCGGACATCAGATCGTTATGGACCGAAATAACCAGGGCTCGACGATCGGTTTCATCCGCTCCAACTCGTCAGTGTTGCAAGCGAGCTCCGGATGGGTCCAAACCGCGGGTTCGTCACCCTGGCAATTCCCGGCCAGCGCGGTACCGATCTTCTCCAACGAACCGATGCGCGACAGGGCGCGCTTAACAGTTTCAGGTTCCTGGCGGGCACCGAGTATAAAGACCCGTCCGCGCACATCCTCTGGTATTCGTGCCTTGACGTCTCCCATACGGTCTGCATCGCCATCGAAGTCGATCACCAGCAACAGGTATCTTTCTGGAAAGCGACGCAAGTAAGCAAGCTGGTCGCGGTCAAAGGCCTCAAGGACTTTTCCCCATCCTTCGGCCGGTGCCAACACCTGGATGCGGCCAGAATCAACCGCGGGGTGGAGCAGGAATCCGTTTGCCAACTGGCGGTTGGCATCGTCCTCGGGCAGCACCAGGAGATGCGGTCGATACTGATTCATGAGGGCGCAACGTCTCCGCGGGTCAGCGCCTCGACAAGATCGCCTTGAATGCCCAGATCGGATACCACTCGGACCTGGGTCGGTTCGAGATGGCTTTTCCGGTAAAGAACGAAGGTATTCTCGTCCGCGAACCGACGAATCGCCTCGGGATTGTGCGAGGTGGCGATGAGCTGCGCTCCTGGACCGAATGCGCGACGCAGTTCCATGACGAAGCGTCCGACTTCGGAGAGGGACAGATAGTTATCAGGTTCATCCCAGAAACAGAAGAGGGGGCCAGAGACCTGGTTGGCGGCCAGGACCAGGGCACCGAGCAACAGGCATTTCTCGCCGTCGGACAGGTTGTAAAACGGCACCTGAAGGGTCGTGCCATTCTTCTGGAACGATACCAACATTTGCTTGCTCTTGGGTCCTACCAGGATCTGGCGGATGTCGCCAAAGTCCGTCATGGGCGCGTCGCGCAAATAGCAGTCGATGCGCGAGTAGGCCGCTGGATAACTGCCGAGTACGCCGGAAAACCACTCGCCAAAGTTGCTTCCGTCGGGCTCCGGCTCCAAGACAGCGTCCACCGAATCTCCGGTCATCAGCGCGGGGAGTGGTGTCAGGATGATCATTTGCGCCAGCCAGCGCTTGAAGATGGCCAAGTCGTCGGGATCACCCTGAACTTGGATGACCGGCAGCGCCACGAGGTGCCAGTCGACGCGAAACCTGGCCTCCCCTCGTGCTGGAGCAGCATGCACGGTGACCTGGGCCTGGGACCGGGAATAGATCGGGCTGCCTTCCGCGGTGAGTCTTTCCTCAAATATCCTCAGCTCCTTGAAGCCTGGCGGAAACTCCCACGCGAGGCTGTAGTGGTAACTGCGACCGGCGATCGTCGCCTCTATCTCGATGCGCATGGGCTCCCCTGTCCGCCCTTGGGCAAAATCCGTGACAGCCACCAGGTCACGGGCACGGTTAGTTCCGCGGCCGATGTGCTGCAACATCGTCAAGACGAGACGGACTGTCGATTTACCAACACCGTTGGCCCCGAGTAAGAGCACGGTTGACAGTCCTTTCGGTTCGAACGTGAAATTCTCGAAACACCGGAAGTTATGAATGTAGAGGCGCTCGATCATCGATGATGCTCCAGTGTTGCCTGATCGGGGTAAGGAACCGTTCACTATCATCCGCGCCCGCCGAAATCCCCACCCGACTCACTTGGTCAACGCCATAAACAACCGCGGCAGTTTCTCCGGCAGCCGCTCCACCCGGTCGATGACGGTGAAGCGATTGCCGAAACAGTCGCGGACATAGTCGTCGGCATGGGCGTCGAGACTGATGCAGTAGGTATAGATGCCCTGTTGATCGAGTTCCTGCACGGCCTTGTGCGTGTCTTCGATGAGCAGGCGTTCGTCCTGCACGTCGATGTCATGGGGCTGACCGTCGGTGAGGATGAGCATCAGCTTTTTCTCCGCCTGGCGGGCCTCCAGGTAATGGGCGGCGTGACGCAAGGCGGCGCCCATGCGGGTGGAGTAGCCGGCCTCCATGGCGGCGAGACGCGCCTTGACCTGGTCGTCCCAGTGTTCGCGATAGCCCTTGATGTGCTGGTAGCGAACCTCATGCCGGGTGTTGGAGGAGAAGCCGGCGATGGCGAACTCGTCACCCAGGTGATCGATGGCCCAGCCGAGCAGTGCGACCGCCTCCTGGCTCAATTCCAGAATGCTCTGGGTGCAGCCGTCCGGAATCTGATTGAGCGACTGGGAGAGATCCAGCAGGAGCATCACGGCGATATCGCGCCCGTCATGCCGGTGGCTCATATTGATGCGCGGGTCCGGGGTGGCACCGCCGCGGTAGTCGATGAGCGAGCGAATGGCCACATCCAGATCCAGCTCGCTGCCCTCCTCCTGATACCGCAGGCGCACATATTGCTGCGGCTTGAGCAGGTCGAGAATCTGCTTGAGACGCTTGGCCAGCATCCGGTGCTTGTCGAGCAGCGCGTCGATCCTGGCCGGGTCGCCCGCGGGATGCAGTGCCTCGTAGAGACTCACCCAGTCGGGACGGTAGGTCTTGCTCTGGTAGTCCCACTCCGGGTAATGGCGGGGCGGCAGGGTCTGCGCCTCCTCGGCCTTGGGCGGCTTGCGCTCTTCGAATGACTCTTCTTCATCGCCCTGCTCGATATAGCGCCACAGATGGCGGTTATCGTCGCGGTAATCGACTTCGGTGTCGGTGAAATAGACCTTGGGTGAGAGATCCTGCTGACGGCGGGTACGGGCGATATAGGTGATCGCCAGCTCGGCGATGGCCTGGGTGCTGGACGCGCCGGCGGCCAACTCGGCGTGGAAACGGGCGACGAAGTCGACCAAATCCGGATTGCGGTAGCCGTGATCCGGGTCGAGCGCGGCGCGCGAGAACATGGCCAGACGATGGCGGATGCAGGACTCCTGCTCGGGGTCGCAGGCGTCTTCTTCCGGCCGCGGGTGCAGGGCCAGGAACAGCCGCCGCAGCCCAGGGTATTCGCGGATCGCCAGGCAGTCGACCCGGCAGTCCTCGAAGGTCTCGACGGCCACCCGCTGGAAGGGGCTCAGGTTGTCGGCGATCAGCGAGCCGCTCCAGCGCAGATGCGCGGCGACGTGGGCCAGCAAGGCGCGGTAGCGGTCGATCCCGGCCACTCCGGCACGGTCGTCGTAGACATCCGGAACCCGCACCCCCAAGGCGTCGACATAGGGCATGGGCTTGCGCAGCGTGTCGAAGGCGTCCGAATAGGGAACGAACGGCCGGTGCTCGCACCACAAAGACCGCAGATAGAGGTCGAGCTGGCGCTCATGGTCGACGAACAGGGTGCCGTGACGCTCGCGCTGGAGCACCGCACGGCTGTCGGTCGATTGCAGACTGAAATAGTCGCGCTGACGGTCCGGGTGATCGGCATAGTGGCGCAGGCCGTATTCGACCCAATTACTCAGCCCATGGCAGGTGAGCTGACTGAGCAGGTACGGGATGCGCTCCAGCAGATCCGGCAGGCTCGGACTCGGGATCGTGGTATGAAAGCCGTGAATGGAGCCGGTGGTCCGCTCCATGAAACTCAGGATCATCTCGGTGTAGCGACCCAGCAACTCGGCGCTGGCGAGCCGGCGCGACACCGCGGCAATACTCTGAAGAAAGGGCAGAATCGCCTTGCCGTTCGGACTGCGCGAGATCTTCCACACCGTCTGCGAGACCAGCCCCAGGGTCTGCTCGCCCAGATCGGCGGCGACTTGCGGCAACTCCTCCAGGTAGACCAGGACCGGCTCGAAGCCGCGGCCGATGCGGCAGATCAGCGAAGCTCCCTCCAGATAATCGGTGATCCCCGCCGGACTCAGCAGCGCTTGAGCCTCGGCGATACAGTCCGGGAACACCTGGTCGAGCTGCGGAAAACTGCAACGCAGTTGTCGGCGCAAGGGCTGGAGTGACGCGGCCGCGGGGATGGTGAGCATGGGCATAGGGCCTCGGGGGGCTGCGGTGAGGGGCGCTTGATCAAGGTCGCGGGTACAGTATACCGATCCGGACCCGCTCGACAGCGGGCGGCGAGCATTCGCCGCGCCGCCCGCCAGTCGGATCGCGCCCTCGGGCGCATCGCCGGTGCCGCTCGCCGCGGCGGGTTGTCGCGGGAGAACTTTGTGCTCCTCCGCAATGTCGAACAGATCGCGTTCAATTCGAATGGGCTGCGGTCTGGTTTTCCGACGCTGCTTTCCGGGTTCGCCTCCGGTCTGTCCGATCTGCTCTACAGAGGGATCAAATGCATTCTATACTTACTAACCAAGAGCGCTCCGCCTCGACTCGCGCCTAAGCGAGCTTCTGGTCCGGGCAGTGAGCCGCCCGGCGACGGAGCGCCGCTCGGACTTGAATGGTTCCCGATATCGTTCGCCAAGTCACTATTTCGATAGACAATCAACCAAGAGGAAACGACGATGAGCTGGCAAGAACAACTCGACAAAGCGGTTGCGGCTGTCAAAGAGGCTGCCACCAGCGAAAACGCGCGGGAGATCGCGGGCAAGGCGAAAGCGGCTGCCCTTGGTCTGGTTGAGAAGGTCAAGGCGGGAGCGGTCGACGCGGCCGATGCGTTCGTCGAGGCCAATCGCGATGCCTCGTCGCTGTCGGTGCGCTTTCTGAACGCGGATCTCACCATCCTTTCGCCCGCGGAGGGCATCTCGGTGACCAGGCCGGACGCGGCGACGCTGGTGGTCAACGACGGGGCGGGCAATGGTCTTGTCATCAACGCGGGTGCCGATCCCGCCTTTGTTGTCGAGACGATCGGCGCGGTCGCCAAACTCAGCCACAACACCTTCGATCTGGGCCAAGAAGACGGCGTGAATGTCGTCGTCATTAAACTCTGACCGGTTCGAGTCGCGAGGCGCCTCGGCGCCTCGCTATCATGCTTCGACCAAGTAACTTCCATGTCGTGAATTGACCCCTTGAGGCTTGTCCGAGACGGTCATTCAATCTGCCGGGTGGAGAGATAAACGCGGTTTCTGCCGCGGGACTTGGCCGCGTAGAGTGCATCATCGGCCCGCTTGATCCAGGCGTGATCGCTTTCGTTAGCCTGGTATTCGGCCACACCGAAGCTCGTGGTGACCGCGCCGACCTCGGGGAAGGATTGATCCGCAACCAGGGCCCGTAACCTTTCCGCCGCGTGCAGTGCCTGGGTCGCCCTACAGTGAGGCATCAGGATCACGAATTCCTCGCCGCCCCAACGGGCCAGGACGTCGACCGCGCGCAACTGGTGGCCGAGACGACGGGTCAGCTCGATCAAGACCTGGTCACCGGCGAGATGGTCATGGGTATCGTTGATCATCTTGAAGTGATCGATATCGAGCAACAGCAGCGACAATGGCGTCCGCGAGTCCGCGAGTCCGCGAGTGGTGCCGGCGCGTGCCGCAGGAGCTTGAGTTCGGCGAGCCGCGCGATCTCATCCAAGCTGAAGGTGCGCTTTATAGCGGTGCCGCCGTTCAGATCCAGGGCACGCTCGAACAGCTCGAGATCCGTGGACGTGAAGGGTAGCGCAATGGGATCAGGCTCGACCTCGCCGATGACGCCGGAGCTGGCGCGTAACCTCAGCGCCCAGGATTCAGGCTCCAGTGCCGGCGCGATCTGAA
Organism: Chromatiaceae bacterium; assembly: GCA_013426805.1. Lineage (GTDB taxonomy): Bacteria > Pseudomonadota > Gammaproteobacteria > Chromatiales > Chromatiaceae > Thiodictyon. The sequence goes on along the minus strand of JACDZG010000013.1, from coordinate 42,652 downwards.
GCTCAGATGCGTCCATCCCTCACCCCCGGCACGCTGCGCCCGGCGCCCTGCGCGGGCGGTTCAAACCGGGTTGCCGGATCCACCGCGGGTCCCGCGGGCCACCACCTTGGCGGCCGTCTGCGTCACCCGCTCCCGCTCAGCGTCCCCGAGTTGGGCGAGGTATTGCTCTTTGCTCAGCAGGGGGGATAGTTTGATCGTGACCGTCTGAGTCAATTGGCTGCCCAGCGTGGTCTTGGTGTCGACCCCGGCGTCGGCCCGCAGCCCGAGCACCGCCAGACTGATCCCGAGGCCGGCCTTGCCCCCCTCGGCTTGTTCGCGCCGGGCGACGACTTGGGCCGCGATCTCCACGCCGTCGATAAAGAATGCCGGGTTGTTTCCGGCACCCTTGGTCAGGAGATCGGTCTTGATCTGCTCGATCAGATCCGCCAACGAAATCAGCTCAAGTTGCTCGCTCATCGCTCCTCCTCAAGAGACACGGGAATGCCATCGGTACCGCTGCCGCGAAACGGCGACAGTTCGTTATGATACGCGCAGCCGATGCGCGCGTGGTCCGTGATGCGGTTCGAGTACTCACCGCATCCTACGCGCTACGCGCTGGCCGAAGACACCGCGGGCCGCCAATACAATACGAGATGCACGTGCGCCGTTATCGCGCTACGCTTGGCCCCTGCGATCCCAAGATCGGACTCCTGCCGCCCATGTCCTCCAGCGCTGCCACTGAACTCGCACCCGCACCGCAGGTCCCGGCCCCGCCGCCCCGACGCCTGCCCGCGGCGGGCTCCGCGGACGGTCTCCTGGTCTCGGAGGCGGTCTACTGGACCACGTATTACCTGGAGTCGGACCACCATTACGAGTGGAACAACGGCCGCCTGGAGGAGAAACCGGTGTCCGATTACGAGACCTTTCTGGTCTATGCCTGGTTCAGTACACTGGTGCAGCACTTCCTGCGCACCTACCCCTGTGCGCAGCTGGTCGGCCTGGAGATGGGTTTCCGGCTGCCGCTGCCGAGCGGCACGGTCATCCGCAAGCCTGATTTCGGCGTGGTGCGCAACGATAATCCCCAGCCGCTGCTGCCCCTGGATTGCTCCTACCACGGAGTTTTCGACCTCTGTATCGAGGCCCTGTCCGACCTGGAGCGCCGCGGCATCGTGCGCGATACCGTCACCAAGAAGGCCGAATACGCCGCCGGGGGCGTACCCGAGTATTACATCCTGCACCAGAACCCCGCCCACCAGGCGTTCTACACCCGCACCCCCACCGGGTTCTATACGCCCATCGCACCACAGGCCGGGGTCATCTGCTCGCGGGTGCTGCCGGGGCTGCAATTCCGCCCGACCGACCTGGCGCGCCGACCGGGTCTGGAAGCGTTGCGTGATGATCCGATCTATGCCGGCTTCGTCCTTCCCGGTTGGCGCGCCGATCGGGAGCGCGCGGCGGCCGCGGTGCGGCAGGCCGATGCGCAGACGCGGCGGGCCGATGCGCAGACGCGGCGGGCCGATGCGCAGGCGCGGCGGGCCGACGCGCAGACACGGCGGGCCGACGCCGAGGCTCAGGCTAAACGCGAGGCATTGGACCGGGCCGACGCCGAGGCCCGGGCTAAACGCGAGGCCATGGACCGAGCCGAGGCCGAGGCGCGGCGGGCCGACGCCGAGGCGCGGGCCAAACGCGAGGCCATGGACCGGGCCGAGGCCGAGACGCAGGCCAAGCGCGAGGCCGAGCACCGGGCCGACGCCGAGGCGCAGCGGGCGCTCGAGCAGACCCGGCGGGCCGACGCCGAGGCCCAGGCACGGCAGCGCCTGGAGCAGGACCTGGCGGCCCTGCGGGCACGCCTCGCGCGGTAGGATTGCGGTGAGGAACGGACCCTGGTGGCGAATTCTTCGTGGCCGAGCGTTGATTGGAACCGGCAGGTTCGGGGAAAACGTTTCGGACGGGGCAAATGCCCCGTCCAGCCCAGGTACTCTGGCTCCCGCGCTCCAGCGTGGGAGCAGGTGCGGACGCTCGGCGTCCAGTGCGCAGACCGGACGCGGAGCGCCCGCACGACACTCCCACGCTGGAGCGTGGGAGTGAGCGATGCGCAATTGCCGGATTCCAAGGGTTATGCTCGTCGGATGCTACCTCCCCCCGGGGATTGCCGGCGCCGAGAATTGCAATCGGTTCGTGATCAGCTCAAATGATGGCTACACGAATGTTCGTTCGCAGCCGCGGGTCTCGGACGACAATCTCGTGGCGGCGATCCCGACCGGGGCGGTCATCGCGGTCGACGGCGCACTCGGCGAAGTCTATGTCGACGCGATCACCGACTGGGCACTCAACGAGCCCGCGGCATTGGCCGCCGCGCTGCGCGGCCAGTCCGACGCGATCCGCGACGCGGCAATGGCGATGATCGATCTCGGGTTGACAGGCGCACCGCTCGAAAAACACGCTCGCTAATCGACACCAAGGTCGCAGAGGTCACGCGCCTTTCGCGGTTCCCGTCGGGTACTCACACACTACGGAGCAGCCATGTCCAACCAGGCCCCCGCCCTACTCCCGATGCTGCAAGGCTTGATCGGCACCCTGTCGGTCAGCAGTCTCGCGCCGGCCTTTGACCACAGTAACCGACCGCTGATCGAGTTGTTGGCCGGCTGGCTCGACGCGGCCGGGTTTCGGGTCGAGATTCTGCCGATCCCCGGCCATCCGGGTAAGACCAATCTGCTCGCGACCCTGGGCGCCGGGCCTGGCGGGCTGGTTCTGGCCGGACACACGGATACGGTTCCTTATGACGAGCCCTATTGGTCCTACGACCCGCTGGCGCTGACCGAGGCGGACGGCCGCTACTATGGGCTCGGCACCGCGGACATGAAATCGTTCCTGGCACTGGCGATCGAGGCGGCGCGCGGACTGACGGCGCGGGATCTGACCCGACCGCTGATGATCCTCGCCACCGCGGATGAAGAGTCATCGATGACCGGCGCGCGCGCGCTGGTCGCTACGGGCCGCCCGCTGGGGCGCTATGCGGTGATCGGGGAGCCCACGGGTTTACGGCCGGTGCGCACACACAAGGGGGTGATGGGCGAGGCGGTGCGGCTGATCGGGCGCAGCGGCCACGCCAGTGACCCGCGCCTGGGCAACAATGCGCTCGAGGGGATGCACGAGGCCCTGACCGCCATCCTCGCCTGGCGCGATGAATTGCAGCGCACCCACCATCACCCGGCTTTCGCGGTCCCCTATCCGACCATCAATCCGGGTTATATCCACGGCGGCGACAACCCCAATCGCATCTGCGGCGAGTGCGAACTGCATCTGGACCTGCGCGTGTTGCCGGGTCTCGACCCCACGGATCTGCGCGACGAACTCACCCGCCGGGTGTCGGCCGTAGCCGAACGGCGCGGGCTTGCCTGGACGGTGGCGCCATTGTTTCCACCCATCCCGCCGGTCGAGACACCGGCCGGCGCGGCCATCGTGCGGGCCGGCGAAGCACTGACCGGGCACGCCGCCGAGGCGGTCGGTTTCGGTACCGAGGCACCGTTTTTCGACCAGTTGGGGATGCAGACCCTGATCCTGGGCCCCGGCGACATTGCCCAGGCCCATCAACCGGACGAGTACCTGGAAATCGCCCGTATCCCGCCGACCATCGAACTGCTGCGCGGGTTCATTCGACGGTTTTGTATGGAATGAGGCCATCCTGGCCTGACACTGTCAGGGCTGGAAGCCCTGACTACGCACGCCGCTCAAACTGAACGACGACGGCCGTGACGTTGTCGCGCCCGCCGGCCGCGCAGGCACGCTGCACCAAGGCCTGGGCGATAGGCCCAAGGTCGGCACCGCCATGAGTCCCGCCAAGCACCACGGCAATTTCCGGATCACCCAACTCCTTGTCCAGCCCGTCGCTGCACAGCAGGTAGCGGTCGCCGTCACGCAGGGGTTCGATGCGGGTGTCGATCTCAACCCAGGCGTCCGCGCCGATGGCGCGGGCCAGGACATTGGAGTACGGGTGGCCTGCGGCTTGTTCCGGGGCCAGCAGCCCCTGGTCGACCAGGGCCTGGACCTGGGTGTGGTCACGGGTGAGGCGGGCGATGATACCGTCACGCAACCGATAGACGCGGCTGTCCCCCACCCACAGGATGCCGCAGTGATCGCCGACCGCGATCAGGGTGACGATGGTGCTGCCGATGACATCGCTGCCGGCGGCGGACTCATCGAACAGTGCCCGGTTGACGGCGGTCAGGGCCGCGCGCACAGCGTCTCCTGCCGCTCCGAGCAGGCGTGGGTGCGGCAGGGCCGCGAGCGCCTCGACCAGCAGCCGACTCGCCCGATCGCCGTCGCGGTGCCCGCCCATCCCGTCGGCGACGGCCCAGAGCCCCAGGTCGGGACGGTCTAGGAAGGCGTCCTGATTGATGGAGCGGCGCATACCCTGATCGGTCGCACCACCGGAGATCCAGCGGAAGCCTGGGCAGGGATCGTCCACGTCACGCCTCCGGACTCGCGGTTCGCTGCGCCTCCCCGAGCAGCCGCCAATCGCCCCCGGACCAATCGCCATTGAGGAGCGCGGCAAAGCCATCGGGCGGCGGCAACCCCTGACAGGCCAGGAGCGAGGGCGCGACCAGGTCGGACCCCTGGCCCCACCACAGGCTGTAGGCGAGGAACACCTGGTTCATGGCATGGTCCAGCAGGTTCGGGCAGGCGCCGTCGACCGGTCCGTCGGCCGTGCTCAGGTGCCAGGCATTGGGTCGTCCACGACCTGGCTCGGGAGGGCCGATCGCACCAGCCGCGCCGATGGGGTCACCCAGCGCCAGGACCGCGGTGTCGAAGTCATCCAGCGAAAAGGGGTCATCGAGGACGGACAGGGCCAGCGCCTCCGCCCGCTCGAACCAGTCGGTGACATTGAGTAACCGGCAAGGGTTGGTGCCCGTCGGCAGCGAACAAGCGAGGGTGAGCGGGAAGTAACGTCCCACCCGGTCCACGCTCGGCATCAGGACCCCGGTCCAGGCTCCCTGCCCCGCCACGCCGGGACTGAGGACAAAGCGCCACAGCGGACTGCTGAGATAGTGCTCCAACCACGCCTCGCCAAGACGGGCGCGGCTGGCCGCCAGGGAGGCTTGCAGCCATTGATCCCAGGGCTCGATCAGTTCGGTAGATAAGCGCCGACCGACGAAGTCACCCAGGTGCGGGAGTTTGCCGTAGAACCCGGTCCCGACCGGGTTCCCCGTGCTCATAGCCGCTCCGGGCAGGCAAAGCCGCGCAATTCGTCGAGTTGGAAGGGATTGCGCACACTCATCGCACGCAAATCGAACGCTGCCGACAACCCGCCCAGGGCAAAGGTCAGGCGGAACAGCTCCGGCTGTCCGGTGGGCTGAAGCCGGGCCCGGTCGAGCACCCGAAACCAGGCCCAGGGACCCTCTTCGGTCTGACCGGGCGTCTTGCCGTCGACCCCGGTGAACACCAGCCGCACCTGTCCGAGCCCGTCGGGAGCGGGCCACTTGAGCACCTGCGCTTTCATGGGCCCATGGCGGTAATCAAGGAGTTGACCGCCCAAGTCCAGTGTGAACTGAGTCGCCCGTGCGTCGAGGCTGGTGGGGGTCAGTGCAAACTCCACCCCCGGGACCTTGGCCCCGGGCGCGAAAAATGCGTCACGGATGGTCGCGGCCCGCTGGAACTGCGTCAGGACCGACGCGGGAATACCCAAGTCGGCGTTCACCCAGCGCCACTGGCGACGCGAGGTGTCCGCCAGGGGGGCCAGGTTGGTCTTGAAGAAGGTCTCCAGCAATCCGCCGGGGCCGAACAGTTGCCCGAAGTCGGCCAGGGTGGTATCCCGAGCGCTGCCTTTATCGAATGGATAGCGACCCTGGATTGCCTCACGGCAGAACGGCAGGATCTCGGACGTCCAGAGATTGTTCAGATGTGACCGCGCGCCCCCGGCCACCAGGCCGGCGCTGTCTTCCGCCAGCGCCCCGAGCAATGCGGCAAGGACCGGCGGCTGGGCGGCCGCCGCCTGTTTGGCCGCCTGGATCTCGGTCCCGGTGCCGGCCGCCAGGGTGCCGCGCCCGGTGGTGGCGGCAGCCGCCACTGAACGCAGATGCGCCCCGAGTTGACCGACACTCTCCAGTGACTTATCCAGCGGTGCGGGTCGATCGCCCTTGCCCTGGACCAGATCGTGCAGCCAGGCGAAACGGCGCGTCACATAGGCTTCCGGCGCCTCACCGGGCTGCTCCTGCGTCGTGGGGGCATCGAAATAGCGGCCGACCTGGTTGCGCAGGTTAGTGACCATGCTCGTGGCGCCGGCGGCCCTGGCCGCGATCTTGGCCGCCTGGTCGCCGGTCACCGCCGATTCCGTCGGACGATCGAGTTCAGTCTCGCGGGCCGCCGCGACCAGCAGTTGGCGCAGCGGCGAGTCGTCCGGGGCGGCGAGCGCATCGGCCATCTCGGCCGCGTGCGGCAGGTCCCGCGCCGGGACCAATCCGAGGTCTTCCAACAGGCTGTTCCACTGCGCCACATAGTCGCGCAGATAGGCCGTGCGGACGGCTTCGATCAGCGCCTTGGCCGCGGGGCTGCCGGGGGTGAGCCGCGCGCTCGGACCCAGGACCCAGCTCTCCGCGGCCTCATCCGCGATCAGGCGGGCGGTCACCGCGTCGAACCCCTGATGGTAGCCCGCGTAGGTGTAGAGCGCGGGAATGCCCTGGTTGATCGGTTGGCCGCTGCGCCGCTGGAACACCAGCTTGGCGAGATCGCCGCCGGCGGTGGCGATGGTGAAGTCGGGCAGCCCCGCGCCCGGTCCCGCTTGCTTCAATTGCGCATAGACCCGGGTGGCCAGCGGGGCACTGCTCAGGATGTCGCGCGCCTGCCCGATCAGGTCCGCATCCAGTGCCAAGGGTAACGGACTCGGCCGGGTCTCCAGCAAGGCGGCCAGATGGCCGGCCAATGCCTCGCGCTGCTCGGTCGTGGTTTCGCGCGGCAGACTGCGCGCCCAGTCACGCTCGATCCAGATCTGCAACTGGTCGGGGTCGTAGTGCTCCGCATCGTCCAGCATCAAATACGCGCGCAACGCCTCGTAGAGAGTCGCCGGATCGGCCGCGCCCTGGCGGATTTGCTCCTCCAGCCGCAGGATCACCGCGGGCAGCAAGGCGCGCACCAGCACCCGTCGATAGGTGCGTTGCGCCTGGGATCCAAGCTTGTCCCCCTGATACAGACCCAATCCCATGGTCAGCGGTGTGTCGGCGTCGCGCTCGGCATAACCACCGGGAATGCGGCGGGCGGCGTCGAGCAGCGGCAAGACGGCGAGCACATCACGCCCGCTGGGCTCCAGCGCATCGATCCGGGTCTGGATGGCGGCGACCTGGGTGGCGACCTCGGCGATATAGGCACGGTTGCGCGCGTAGCTCAGACTCCAGAGCGCGGCGGCCGTCACCGCGAGCAACACGGCCCCCGCATAAGCACCCCAGCGCAGCCAGCGCCGCCGTTGTTCCCGGCGCGGATCGAGCCCGGCCAGCGGGGCCTCCGGAAACACCACATCGGTGAGCAGACGGTTGACGAAGAACGTCTTGGCAGTGCCGTTGAAGGGAGCCGGCCCCTGGCGCCCCAGGCCAAAATTGGCGGCGATCGCCGCGAGCACCCGGTCGATCGGGGTGCCGGTCTGGGTGCCGCTGGTAAAATAGACCCCGCGAACCAGGGGCCGCACCTCATAGCGGGTAGACTCCAGCGCGTCGGTGAGAAACTGCTGGATGGTCTCGCCAAGCGCGGCGAACTGACGCGGGAAGTTGAACACCAGACCGCGCCGCCGGGGGTCGCGCTCCTCCTGCATCCGCCCGAGCAGACGCTGATCGAGCCGCTGCGACAGCGCCTGGTGCGCGGCGTGGAAACCGCTCAGTGTGCCCGCGGCCGTGGGGGCGGGATCGAAGGGGAAGGTCATGCCCCAGACCTGTTCGCGCCCCTCTTTGCCGAGATCCGCGAAATATTCCATGAAGCCGGCCACCAGGTCAGCCTTCATGAAGAGAACATAGAGCGGCACGCGAATGCGGAAGGCGGCGTAGATCTCCTGGACGCGCTGGCGGATCGCCTGCGCATGGGCGGCGCGCTCGGTCGGGGAGAGTTGCAGCAGATCCGACAAGCTGACCGCCACCAGCACCCCGTTGATGGGACGCCGCGGGCGATGGCGCTTGAGCAGCGCCAGGAAGCCGGTCCAGGCGGCGTTGTCGACCTGGGCATAACTGTCCTGCGTGGTGTAGCGCCCCGCCGTGTCCAACAGCACGGCCTGATCCGAGAACCACCAATCGCAGTTGCGGGTGCCGCCCACGCCCTGGACCGGGTCCTGCCCCAGCCGCTCGGCGAGCGGGAAGCGCAGCCCCGAGTTGACCAGGGCGGTGGTCTTGCCGCAGCCGGGCGGGCCGATGATCAGATACCAAGGCAGTTGATAGACCCAGTGCCCGCCGAGCCCTTTGCGGCCCGCGGAGCCCTTGAGCAGCGACAGCGCCTCATCAAAGCGCTGCTTCAGCGTTGCCAGCTCCTCCGCGGAGGCCGTCTGCGTCGGGTCGGGCGTCGCGGCTGGGCCGGACGCGAGTTGCTCCATCAGGCGGCGGTTGCGCAGCCGCGCCAGCACCGCCGTGCCGATCTGCCACAGCGCCCACAGGGCGAAGAGGCTGCCGATGACCCACCAGCGCGATGCTTCCGGCTCCAGCGGCACGCGCCCGGCGAAGCCGAACAGGGGGCCGATGAGCCACACCAGGGCAGCAAGCGCAGTGGTGCCCAACAGGGCCAGGAACCACCGGGCCGTGAGAAATCCAAAGAATGCCTTCATGGAGCGAGGCCCTCGGTGCGGGGTACGGACAGCGCCCCCGCAGCGGGCGATCTGGCCGCGCTCGGCCGCTGCAGCGTGATCTCGACGCGCCGGTTGCGCGCATCGCGCGGGTTTTCCGGCACCACCGGCTCGGCGTCGGCGCGGCCCTCACCGATGAAGCGTCCCGGGTCCTTGGTGAGTTGCCCGAGCCGTTTGGTCACTTCGTCCGCGCGCGCTTGCGACAGGTGCCAGTTGGACGGATAGCGCAGGGATTTGATGGGGGCGCTGTCACTGTGGCCGGTCACCAGCACTGGACCGGGCAGTTGCGCCAGAGCGGCGGCGATCCGCTCGATCAACGGCACCACCGTGGGGGTGAGGCTGGCCTGCGCCGAGGCAAAGAGCCCGTCACCGCGGATCGTCACGGTCTGGCCTTGCGGTCCCTCGATGACGGCGATCCGGTCGGCGGCGATATCCTCCGCCAGCAAGGTGCGCAGGGTAATCGGTGGGACGTCGGGCACAGGCGCGGGCGCCACCGGCGGCGGCAGGGCGCGGCGCGGTCGGTCCGCCGGATCCGGAATCCCCCGATCGAGGGTGGCAAGCGACAGATAGACCGGGTCCGAGTCGCGACTGAGCGCGAAGGTGAAGGCGGTGAAGAGTCCGAGCAGCAACAGGCCGGCGACGGCGGAGAGCACCCATAGCGGAACCTGCTGGATCAGCGGATCGCGCTGGGGCGTCACCCCCCGCCAGTGCGGGGAGAGCTCCCGCTCCGGTTCGCCGCGCTGGGCGCGGATGGTCTGATACAGGTTGGTGCGGACGCGTTCGAGTTGATCGCGGCCCCCGTCGCGCACCCGGTAGCGGCCTTCAAAGCCCTGGGCCAGACAAAGATAAATCAGTTCCAGAAGATGCAGGTTCCCTGCCGGGTAGGTCAGCAGGCGGTCGAGCGCATCGAAGAACTTCTCGCCGCCCCAGGTCTCGTTGTGGAAGCTGACCAGGAGTCCCTGCTTGCTCCAGATGCTCTGGCTGCCCCAAGGCGTGTCCAGCACCGCTTCGTCCAGCAGGGCGCACATGACATAACGGGCCGGCAGCACCACTGTCTCCACCAGGGCGCGCGCCCGGGCGCAGTTCTCGAAATCCCGCACCTGACCCACCAGACGCTCGCGCAGCCCCTCCGGGTCACGGTGCGCGGCGCTGCCCCGCAGTTCGCCGGCGACGCTGAGCAGGTCACCGGCACAGGCGACCAGTGGGTTGTCGGTGGCGATCGGCAGCGGCCGCGGACCGGCCCCAGGATCAGCCGCGGCCGCCGGACGCGGCGGCGGCGGATTGAACGGCGGGGGGGACATGGGCGGCGGGGGTGCGCCGGCCGCCGGGCGTCGGCCGCCGGGAGTCGGTCGGATGACGGTCGGACCCGCGTCATTGGGATCGAAAAAGGGATCGTCGACAGTCATGCGCTACTCCCGAATCGCCCACAGGGTCAATTGCAAGCCCGGAAACTCACCACCGATGTGCAGTCCCAGTCCCCCGCCGGTGGTCAAGGGTTTCCAGAACTCGCTATTGCGGTCGAGTTCGAAATAGTCGCAGCCGGCATGATAGGGAATCTCCAGCGGGGCCGTGGGCAGGGGCCGCAAGGCAATCCCCGGCAGGGCCAGTTTGACGAACTCCTGGATGCGCTCGATGGGTCCGATCTTGGCCTGGGCCGGAAAGCGGTTGCGCAGCACTTGCGAGTCCAGATCGGCCTGTGCGGCCAACACGAAGCGGGCCCCCGTCAGCAGGGACCGATCGGCCACCAGCGCCACCCGAAAACCGAACTTGCGCTCCTCGATCGGAATCGCCACGGCCCGCTCGACCAATTCGCGGCTGAGATAGTCCCGCAGGCGCTCCATGAGCGGGGTGAAGGTCGCATCCAGATCCTCGTGCCGGTACGGTGCGAAATCCGGCGGGCGCTTGGCTTCCGCCGCATAGGTAGCAAGTTCACCGGCGAGCCCGAGCAGGAAGCGGTAGAAAGGTTCCGGGTGCAGCCCTTGGATGCGCGAGAGGTGGATCGTCACCGGTTCACTGCGGTTGATCAACTGGAGCATCAGGAAGTCGGCCCAGTCGGCGACCCCGCCGCGCCCGCCGCCGCGCACGCGCCCGGCGCGCGCCTCGGCCTGGCGGTGCATGAGTCCGGTCACCTCCTCCAGGAAACCGGCCAGGCGGCTGGACGTCCGCACGTCCAGGCTGGGCGGGATGTACGCATCATCGAGCACCACCAGACGGTCGGCGCGGCATTCCAGTACCCGGGCGATACCGCAGCAGGCAAAGCCGTCGCGGGCGTCACGTTCGCGCAGCAGCCGCAGATCGAGACGCCCGACTTCCAGCAGCGCCTCGGTCGCCGCGCCCAGACTGTTGTCGCGCACCGTCAACTCACCGGCGCGGTAGCGCAGCATGGTCTCCTGGACCGCCGGGGCACCGCTTTCGGGGGCGCCCGGGCGGCGCAACGGCAGCGCCAGGTAGACGACCTGGCCGGCCGCGGCATCGTCGAGGATCAGCGGCGGCGGCAGCGGATCGCAATCCGGAGCATCGCAGGGGGTGCCGTCCGGCAGCCGGCCGACACACGCGGTGACGGCCAGCCGGCCCTGTGCGAGCAGATCCCGGTCGATGGTCAGTCGTGACAGGCCCCAGGGATAGGGGCAGCCGAGTCCGGATTGGGACTCCACCAAATGTTCCAGATAGCGGTCGTGTTGCTGGAAGTGGTGGGGCTGCAGAAACAGCCCCTCGGACCACAACACACGGTTGTCCCAGGCCATGGTCTCTCCCTTAACGCAGTTGAGCGGAAACGGCCGCGGCCCGCACCTCGACCTGGACCGTGTTGGTCTGGTCGGGCGTCAGCGCGACCAGCGCACGCCACCCGGCGCGGTCGATGTCACGAAAGGCCGCGACCACCCCGAGCTGGCTGGCCGCGGGGTTCAGCGGGTGCACGACCAGCCGCCGCTGACCCGGCACCAGCGTGACCTCTTCGCGCGCGACCAGGTCGCCGCCCAGGGTCGCGGGCGCCCGATCATAGAGGCTGAAGAAGTCCGCGCCCGCAAAGGCGCCCTCGCCCTTCAATTCATAGAGCCGCACCACGATCGGCAGCGCCCGCCCGCTCGGATCACGATTGGCATCGGGGGCGGCAATGACCTCGACCCGCAGTTCCGGCACCGGTTTCTCCGGTTCCTTCTTCGGCGCCTCGGGTTTTGGCTTGCTTGCGCAGGCCGTCGGCAAACCGATCGCTACGGTCGCTGCCAACAGGCCCAGGAACTGTCGCCGCCGTGTCGGTCCGAATCGGGTTGCACTCATTGGTTGCCCTCCTGAAGCCGAATAAGTCGTTATGCTGGTGCGCGCACGTGGAGGTCAGGACGGTGGGCCGGACCGGCCGGGCCCGCGACCCGCCGTCGGTCCGGCGGCCTTGGCGCGCGCCTGCGCCAGCCGCTGGATCTGATCCTCGTAGGCATGGGTAAAGGCGTCCCCGAACAGTTGCATGAAGTCGTCCGCCGCGTCTGTCGCCACCTGGGCGAAGGTCTCGGTGAAGAGATCCCAGAAGCGCGCCTTGCGCGCCATGGGCAGGAGCTTGTCGAGCCCGGAAGCGGCACCCAGCCGCTGTTCCAGTTCGGCGGGCTCAAACCGCGCGAGCAGTGCCCGCAAGGCCGCCCGCAAGCCGGCGATCATCGCCATCTCGTGGGCCTGAAGGTCTTCGAAGGCGGCACGCGCGGCCTCGCCGGCCGGGAGATAGCCGGGGCCGGACCGGAAGAAGAGCCGCTCCAGCGCTTCGTCCACCCCGACGGAGAACTTATACGGGTTGTTCTCGACGGCCCGGATGGTGGTCACCGCGCACCGCAGCTCGCTCTTGAACTGGGCACGCACCTGCATGGTCGCGGTCAGGCCCGCGGTGAGGTCGCGCATCAATTGCCCGGCCGCGCGCAGAAACAGGTCGGGATCACGGACCTGGGCCGGATCGCCGGCGCCGAGGCCGGCCAGAAAGGCCGCGAGCCCGCTACCGTCACCGCTCGGTAACGCGGCGGGCGCGGCGACGATCACTGGACCCGGTCCCGTCGCGGCAGCTCCGGCGGCGCTGAGCGGGGTCGGCGTCACCACCGCGGGGACGACGCCGAGGCTGGTCAGCCGTGCGTCCGGCTCATCGAGCGCTGAAAACAGCGGCTCGTCGAACCTGGGCGCCGCGCCGACCGGCGCCTCGAACACCGGTTCCGGGATGGCCGCTGCCGGGGCGAACGGCTCCGCCCAGACCGGCTCCGTAAACGCGGCAGGCGCGGCGGCCGGCACCGCGGCGGGGCCGGCGGCTGGACCCAAGGCATCGGCCATCAGGTCGTATTCATCCGGGAATAAGGGTTCCGCGGGCCGGTGCGGCTGGTTTGAAACCGCCTGGCTGGAAACGGGTTGGGTCTCGGGCGCACGCACGTAGACATGCTCGAAGGGGGTCGGCGCCGGTGTGATCAGCGGCGCGTCCGCAGGTTCGGCGGGTCCGCCGAGAAAGGGATCGAACGCCACGGCATCGGCGAACGGATCTTCGGCTTGAGCGCGCCCTGCCGCGGCGCGCGCGGGCGCACGCGGGGTGCCCGGCAGCGGCCCCCCGTTCTGACCGCTGGGGCCAAGGATGTCCATGATGTCCGCGTTCGCGCGCAACTCAGAGCCCAGGGTCGGCACCTCATCGTCGCCGAATCCGAACGGGTCGGTCGCGTGGGATGCTGATTGCCCCGCGGGCGCGCCGTGGGCGGCGCTGGCCTCGACGCACAGCTCATAGCCGCCCACATGCAGGATATCGCCTACCTGGATCTGCACCCGCTGACCGACCGGCAGCCGCTCCGCGTCCTGATTGAGAAAGGTCCCGTTCGTGCTCAGATCGGTGACCCACAGGGTGCCGTCGCGCAACTCGACGCGCGCGTGATGCCCGGAGATGACACGCTCCGGATCGCTCAGCGGGAGATCGTTGTCCGGGCTGCGGCCGATCGTGCAACCCCGCGCGGACACGCACCAACCGGCTGGCCGCACGGGCGCCACGCCGCCGTAGCGCGCGACAGTTATCGTGTACTCCATGCCCTGCATTGACTCGCTATCATTGGGAAGTGTCAGTATAGCCGACTTCTGGTCATGGTCTCAGCGGCGGCAACCGCGTCCGGCCATCGGAATCCGCGCGAAGAGGGTACCTCAAGGGTTGGATCGGCGCATCCGTCCCGGTGCCGGATCACCGGCTTTCCGGCTGGTCGGCTACAATGGCCGGACAATCGGCGTCGGCATGATCCATCACCAGGCCGCCACCCAGGACCCGAGGACGGTCATGGCCGGCCGCTGCCGGACGCCAGGGCTCGCCAGGTCCGCACGATCCGCGAAGGGGGCAGATGAACGACGAAGCGACCAAGGTGATCGGGACCGACAGCGCGGACCCCGCGGCGGTGCCCCGCATACCGGACCGCACCCCGGCAGCGGAACCGCGGCAGGCTCCGCCTGAACCGCCGATCGCGACCGAGCAGGAGACGCGTCTGGCGGAGCGTCCCGCCCCGCTGGCCGCTGCCGGAACGGTCGGGCCGACCATGGCGCCGGACCCGGCTGCTCCGTCCCCGGCCGCGCCGGATCCGGCCCCGCTCAACGACCCCTTGCCCGCCTACGGCATTCCCCCCGGCACCCTGCTGGCCAATACCTATCGGGTCGAGCGCATGCTCGGCGGCGGCGGGATGGGCGAGGTCTACCTGACGCGCGACGAGCGGGTCGGCGTTCAGCACGCGGTGAAGGTGATCCGCCCCTCGATGGCGGCCAACCGTCAGGTCATGGATTTGTTTTACCGCGAAGCCAAAGTCCTGCGCGGGGTCCGTCATGACGCCGTGGTGAGCTATGACGGCTTCGTGCGCGATGCGCAAGGACGGGACTACCTGGTTATGGAATACGTGGATGGACCCTCGCTCGGGGAGCGGCTGCGCCGCGGACCGCTCCCGCCCGACGAGGTGCTGACGCTGCGCGATCGTCTCGCCGCCGGGCTTGCCGAGGCGCACCGCCGGGGTGCCGTGCACCGGGATCTCTCGCCCGACAACGTGATCCTGCCGGGCAACCAGGTGGCTGCCGCCAAACTGATCGACTTTGGACTCAGCAAGCTCACCGACCCGACTCAGGAAACCATCATCGGGTCATCCTTCGCCGGGAAATACCGTTTCGCCTCGCCCGAGCAATTCGGGCTCTGCGGCGGAGCCGTCGACGGGCGCTCCGACATCTACAGTCTGGGTCTGATCCTCGCCGCCGCCGCGCTCGGCCGCCCGCTGGCCATGGGTGAGTCCTTCGCGGACGCCCTGGCGACCCGCCAGAGTGTCCCGGATTTGACTGGAATACCGCAGACCCTGCAGCCCTGGTTGGCCGCCATGCTCCACCCCGATCCGGCCCGCCGTCCGGCGGACCTGGATGCCGTGTTGACCCAATGGCCCGCGGCCACTCGGGTCGACCCGCTGCCCCGCACCGCGAACGCCGATGCCAAGGCGTCGGCACCCGTTCGGACTCGCGCGCCCGACGCGGTGCCCGGCTCAGCGTCGGCCGCGCGCCGGGCGCCGCGGGTGTGGCTGATCAGCGGCGGTGCGCTCGCGCTGGCCGCGGTTGCCGCCGGCATCTATGTCGCGCTGCAACCACTTAAGCCCGTCTCTCCCCCAGGGACGGCGACGCGCCCGGGTCCCACGACCGACACCAGGCCGACGCCGCCCGGTCCGGCCATTCCGGAACCCGACGCGCCCGCAACACCAGCCGGTACCCTGGAGCAGCTCATCGCGGCCCACCGTGACGACGCGGCGCTGCGCACCGCCCAGAGCCTGATCGCGGCCCGGTCGGCGGCCCCCGCGGCCAGTGCCCAGCCGCTCCCGACCGGCGCCTTGCTGGCGCTGGCCCATCAGTTGCGGACCGCCGGCCGGCCGCAGGACGCATTCATCCTGGCGGAGGCCCTGATCAGTGCGGGTGAAACGCCGCCGATCAACACCCTCTGGCCCCTGGCCCAGGATTTGCGCGCCGCCGGTCGCCTCGACCCCTGGTTCTTCCTGGTGCGCAACCTGGCGAACCGGGGCTATGGCCCGGCCAGCTTCGCCATGGGTGAAATGTACGATCCCCAGCACTGGTCGGCCAGTACCTCGCCACTCGCGAAACCCCGCGCGGACAAGGCCCAGGAATGGTATGAACAGGCGCTGCGTCAGGGGGTCCACGAGGCTGAGGAACGGCTTGCCGCGTTACAATCGGCGTCTACTCCGTAAACCGTACCGCCATCCTGTCGGCCGGATGCCGCCGGGACGGCGCCACGGCCGGCCGCTCGCGGCAAGGGCTGATCAGGACCCGGCCCCCAACTGATCCAGGTCCAGACCCCAGCGGTCCAGCAGCTGGCGGTAGACCGTCAGTTCGGCGTCCGCGAAATAGCCGTCCGAGCGGGCGATCAACAGCAGTGCGCTGGCCAGGAAGCGTCGTCGATCCGGCTCGGTGACGCCGGCCAGCACGCTGTCTACCCAGTCCATGTCCGCCAGACCCACGTAGCGGGAAGTTCCGGCGTGGGCGATGAGGTCGTCGCAGTAGGCGTCGAAGACCTGGGCGAACAGATCCCGATCGGCACCCAGCGTCTCCAGTATCCCGAGGCGCTCCAAGATGTCGATCTCGCCCTCGGCGACATCGCCGTCGCAGACGATGAAAAGTGCGATGAGCCGCAGGCAGGCCTGTGGGCTGTTCTCCGGATAAGGGGTCAGTTCGGGTTGAGTCATGAGGGCTCCGTCGACGATCAAACGACACTAAGGCGCCGCATGATCGCACAGGCCGCCGTTGCGGACGATCGCAACCGCTGCCACGGCACGGAGAATCCCGTTCGGTTGGAACTATTTTGTGTCTGAACAGCGCGTGCAGCCGGGATTTCGTGCCATGGCAGACGTGTCTCAACGCTGCGCGCCGTGGCGCGCAGCGATCCCTGACGCTGCTAGTTTCTGGTCACCGTGTAGGCCCCCGTTGCACTGGAGAAGTAGGATGTCGCATGGATCGTCAATGTCCCCGAACTCGGTGCAGTGTACACAATTCTCGCGTTGGCAGCCCCATTGCTATCGTCGTCATACGCCACCACCGTGGACCCATTGAGCAGGTACAGATAGGCGTCGAACGCCGTCGAGTTCATCGTGATCGTGTAGCGCGCACCGGCCGTCGCCACAAAGGTGAAGCTGTCATAGTAGCTGGTCGTACGCACCGACGAACGGCAGTCGGACGTCGCCAGGGTGCCGCCGAGTGAGGCTCCCGCACCGATGACCGTGGTGGAGGACGAGCAGGAACTGGGGGCGCTGAGCGCCACGCTATAAGCCCCGGTGGCGTTGGCACTGTAGGACACCGCATGAATCGTCAGCGTTCCCGAGGTCGTCGGGGTGTAGACGATCTTCGCGTTATTGTTCCCGTTGCTGTCGTCGTCATACGCCAGCACCGTGGACCCATTGAGCAGGTACAGATAGGCGTCGAACGCCGTCGAGTTCATCGTGATCGTATAAGGTGTACCGGCCGTCGCAGCGAAGGTAAAACTGTCGTAGTAGCTGGTCGTACGCACCGTCGAGCGACAGTCTGTCGACGCCAGGGTACCGCCGAGTGAGCCGCCGACACTGATCGCCGTGGTGGAAGAACTGCAGGCGCTGGACGTAACGACATTCAACTCGCTCGAGTTGCTCGAACTCCCGCCCGCATTGTAGGCCCGGAGCCGATAGTAATAGCTGGTGCCCGCGGTCAGACCGGTGTTGCTGTAGGAGACGACGTTGGCACCGAGGCTGGCGATCTGCGACCAGGTACCGGCGCTGCCGGTCTTACGCTCGAGGTAAAAGCCGGTCTCGTTGCTGCTGTTGTCCTGCCACGCCAGGGTCACCTGAGTGGTACTCACGGCGGTTGCTCTGAGGTTTGAGGGTGCACTCGGCACGACCACGGCCGCACCGATCGACATTTGCGCGGTCATGTTCAAGCCTGAAAGCGCGATATTGCTGATCGCAGCACCGCTGGCGCTGCCGTTGTAGAGCAGGCTGTTGGGCGTGGTGGTACCGCTGAACGCCGTCCTGACAGCGCTGCCGGGGAACGGATCACCGGCATCGCCGCGATTCTGGTCGCGCTCCAGATTCCAGAGATTATCGGCCTGGACCAGCGCGACCTTGTAATGGACCGTACTGCATGATGAACCGGAAGGAATACACTGGCCAGTGTTGTTGGTCTTGGCTTCATCGATATGCCAGACCAGCAGGCCGGACCCCGGCAGCCCGGCATCGAAGCCGCCGCGCTGCCGGTTCTCGACCAGGAAATACTCACCGGTGCCGGATGCGGCACTGCCGGAGCGGAATTGGTATGCACTGGCGGCGAGATACGCAGGATTGATGGTGACGCTCGACGGGGATGGGCTGGTGATCTGAGTCGGCGTCAACCAACTTAGCTTGGTCTTGCTCCAGGCGTCCAGATGCGCCGGGCGGTCGCCGCTGCGCGTCACGCCATTCCAGGACCCACCAGCCATCAGACTCCAGTTGCCGACGCCTTCGGAATTACCGTCGGTGTCATATAAATCCGGCAAACCCAGCGCGTGTCCGTATTCATGTGCGAAGACACCCACGGTCGACATGGCGCCGGCGTACAGTTCCGGCTGTATGACATACCGATTGACCCTGACGAAGCCGCCGACAGCACAGGCGCTACGGGTAGTATAGCTGCCGAAATGGCTGTTATTCCAGTATCTTGCAGAGTCCAGGTCCCAACTATGCGACCAAATGTCGGTGGCTGCCGCGCCGGACTCCTCGCCGGTTCCCTGATGAACGATATTCACGACGTCGACCTGACAGTCCCGGTCCTGATCATAGGGTGCAAAATTGAATCCGGCGGTGTCCGCGGCACGGACCGCCTCATAGACCAGATCACCCGGCCAGGCGTCATTGCCATTGACGTTGGCTCCGTAATAATCATGACCCGAGGCCGCTTGATACCAACCCGCAATCCCTCCGGGGCCGGCGGACACCGTAAACAAGCCGTGCGAATTCTCCGTATAGAAGTCCTTCATGCTGTTGTTCCCGGTGCCGAACAGCATATTGGTGAAATTGGCGGGTGAATAGCTGGTCGTCCGATCCTGATAGTTGACCAGGATCGTCAGTACATTCGCGGTGCCGTTCAAGGCGATGGCTGGCTGAACGGCCGCGACGTCCAACGCCTCCATCCGCTCGACACGCTGTTGCGCCATCGCTGCAGACGCGGGTTTCAAACCGCGGGCGAGACCGGTTGGCGGCGGACTTCGGCCAACAATCGCCGATGATTCCATCAATTCGCCGGTGCTGCTGGGCAAGGCATAGACCCAGGCTTGGGAATATTGATCACGGATGATGGAATAACCATCCTGAGTTTCCCAACCGTGATTAAACTCGTCACCCCACTGCCTGGCGCGGAAGGTGAGACCATCGGGTTGACTCAATCGCAGTAGCTCCGGAGCCGCCGGAACTGCGAGTGCAATGGATGCGGGCAGGGCGAGCACGAGCAGCGTGCCCAAAAGCGTGAATTTACGTCGAAGTAACATGACAAGATCCTGTTGATAAAATATATTCCTGAGTCCCGAGTCGACCGGTGTTGCCTGTCTGAGACTTCCACTCGAACCGCCGAGGTTACGTGGTGATGGCGGTCGAAGATTCCCCCGAGCAAACCCGGTTGATAACGGGCACCAAGGGCTGAAAAACCGACTAACGGGTGGTGCGGACCTCCGTTGTGATCGCCGGGAAAGCCGCCGGCCGGCTTAGGCAAGGCGCGAATGGATTCAGGACAGCGTGTCGACTTCACAAATTTTGGAAGCGTAGCGGCCCGGAAAAAATGCTAGTCTAGAATTGTTGTTTTTACAAGGGCGAGGCGCAGGATTCAGCAGTTCCGAATGTAAGACGAACGATGGACTCACGGCCATGTTTTACCCCATCCCCGAACCCGTCCGCCGTCAGGCCAAGTCTCCGCATGAGCTGGCCATGGTCAATCTGGTGCTGTTCAACCTGCTGATGCTGATCGCCTTGCTGGGCGGGAGCTTCGTGGAGTCGGATTCGTCCCTGGCGCCCTACAAGGTTCCGGGGGTGGCGGTGCCGCTGGGTATCTCGCTCGCCATCGCGGGCTACACCTGGGTGCGCGCCCGGCGTGCCGCGCGGGACGGTCCCTGGTTTCTGGCCGCTCACTGGCGGTTGGCCGGCGCGCGCTACCAGGTGCTGTTGATCGCCTATCTGGTCGGTACCGGCCTGATCGGACTGGGCTGGCTGTTGGCCCAGGCCCAAAAATCACCCGGCATGCAGGACCTGATGTTCATCGCGCTGCAACGGGTGGCGATTGCACCCATGTTGATAACGCTGATGGTGCTCGTCATGTTGGAGTCCGGCGCCATCTATCAGGCCCAGCGCGGCGAAGTGCCGAACCGTCTCGCCGAGCGCTGCCCGCCGCCCGCGGACCTCGCGGGAGCGGACACGGAGTTTGCATCGACGCCGCTTTCAGCCTGATCATGCGCCGCCCGGCCGCAACCGGGCGAACGCCTTAGAATCGTATCCACAATCACCACTCACCGCGGAACCCTCATGAATCTGACACCCAATCTGCTCGTTGCCGCTGTCCTCTCCGTCGGCGCCCCGACCGCCATGGCCGCCAATCCGAAAGTCGCCCTGGACGTGACCATCGGCGGCGAGCCCGCCGGCACCATCACCGTCGAGCTGTTCGCCGACGTGGTGCCGAAAACCGCGGAGAACTTCCGCGCCCTGTGCACCGGCGAGATGGGCATGGGCAAGAGCGGCAAACCGCTGACCTATGCGGGCAGCACCTTTCACCGCATCATTCCGGGCTTCATGATCCAGGGCGGCGACTTCACCCGCGGCAACGGCACCGGCGGCGAGTCCATCTACGGGGAGAAGTTCGAAGACGAGAACTTCAAGCTCAAGCACTTCGGCCCCGGCACCCTGTCCATGGCCAACGCCGGCCCGAACACCAACGGGTCGCAGTTCTTCATCACCGTGGCCGACACCTCCTGGCTGGACGGCAAGCATGTCGTCTTCGGCAAAGTGGTCGACGGCATGGATGTGCTGAAAAAGATGGAAGCCCAGGGCAGCCGTGCCGGAACCACGCAGTCCGAGGTCAAGTTGGCCGCCTGCAAGCAGCTCTGAGCGGGCTGACCTGGTTCGCGGCCGGCAACGGCCGCGGCGCTCAGCGATCCGGGAATCGGCCAAGCCCCGTCAGGATCAGCTCGACCATGCGCGAGAGCGCCACCTCCTCCAGTACGCCGGGTATCCGGCCCGCATACCAGATTTCATCCGACCCCGGCCCCCGCTCGGGCGGTCCGAAGTGGAATAGTTGTCGGTGAGCACGCAGAGCAACGAGCTGTCTTGGATACCGGCCGCGATCTCCTCGGCGAACCGCGAACCGGCCGGGATGTCGCCGCTGTCCTCCCAGGCACGCACCGGCTGACTGTGGCGCAGATAGCCATCCAGCGCGTACAGCACTTTCGGCTCGGTCTCGAGATCGACCTTGATGTGGCTCAGGCGGGGCGCATGCTGACCGTGAGCCAGCGGTGGCCGGAACGCGCCTGCTCGTGCTCCAATTGTGCCTGCACGCCGGCGCGCACCAGCGAGGACTTGCCGCAGCCGGAGTCGCCGTGAACCAACAACAGGCGCTGCGCCGGCAGCCGGTCGATGATCTCGACGGTCATGGTCTCGCGGCCAAAGAAAATCGGCCTCGCGGTCTGCTCGAAGGGACGCAGGCCCGGATAGGGCCGCGACGGCAACGGGATCGGCCGCGGCCGGCAGGGCGGGCGTGTCCATCACACGGCCTCCCCGAGCCAGCCGGCCAGTTGGTGCCGCCAGTCCGGGCGGGTGCCGTCGATCCAGGTCAGACCCAGATTGGCGGCGTTACGCAGGCGCCGTTCCTGCTGGAGCGGCGGGCCGACGGTATCGAACACCGCACAGGGCAGCGGTGCCCGACGCTCGGCGATGGCGAATTTCACCGCTTTGCCTCGCGGGTCCGGGCCGGTCCGCACGGTGTTGTCTATCCCTTGGCCCGACCGTAGTTCCACACATTAAGCTCGTAAATTCCGACCATTGCACTACCCCTCCCGCTGATATACTTCCAGTGTCCCGCGCCCCTTTCGTTGCGACCACTTTCCGGGAATCCCTATGAACAACACCCCCGATATCGATCCGCAAGAAACCCAGGAGTGGCTCGATGCACTCGAGGCCGTGCTTGATCAGGAAGGCGCCGAGCGCGCCCACTTCCTGCTGGAGCGGCTCATCGACCAGGCCCGGCGCTCCGGAGCCGACCTGCCCTACAGCGCCAACACCGCGTATCTCAACACGATTCCGGTGCCCCAGCAGCAGCCGTTCCCCGGTGATCGGGCGATGGAGCGGCGCATCCGCTCCTTCGTGCGCTGGAACGCCATGGCGATGGTGGTCCAGGCCAACCGGCTGTCGACCGAACTGGGGGGCCATATCGCATCCTTCGCGTCCGGGGCCACGCTGTTCGATGTCGGCTACAACCACTTTTTCCATGCCCGTACACCCGAGCACGGCGGCGATCTGGTGTTCGTCCAAGGTCATTCGGCTCCCGGCATCTATGCCCGCGCCTACCTGGAGGGCCGGATCAGCGAGGATCAACTCCTCAATTTCCGTCAGGAAGTCGACGGCGGCGGACTCTCCTCCTACCCCCACCCCTGGCTGATGCCCGATTTCTGGCAGTTCCCCACGGTATCGATGGGGCTCGGTCCTATCATGGCGATCTACCAGGCGCGTTTCATGCGCTATCTGCATGACCGCAGGATCGTCGACACCAGCAAGCGCAAGGTCTGGGCCTTCCTCGGCGACGGCGAGATGGACGAGCCCGAGTCCTTGGGGGCCATTGCGCTGGCCGCCCGCGAGGGGCTGGACAATCTGGTGTTCGTGGTCAACTGCAACCTGCAGCGCCTGGATGGACCGGTGCGCGGCAACGGCAAGATCATTCAGGAACTGGAGCGTGATTTCCGCGGCACCGGCTGGAACGTCATCAAGGTCATCTGGGGCAGCTACTGGGACAAACTGATCGCCCGCGACAAAGATGGATTGCTGCTCAAGCGCATGGAGGAATGTGTCGACGGCGACTACCAGACCTATAAAGCCAGAGACGGCAAGTATGTGCGCGAGCACTTTTTCGGCGCCTATCCGGAACTGCGCGAGATGGTGGCCAACATGACCGACGAGGACATCTGGCGCCTGAACCGCGGTGGCCACGATCCGGCGAAGGTCTATGCCGCCTATGCCGCCGCCATGCAGAGCAACGGCAAGCCCACGGTGATCCTGGCCAAGACGGTCAAGGGCTACGGCATGGGGGTGGCCGGCGAGGGGATGAACATCACCCACTCGCAGAAAAAGATGGGTGAGGATGCGCTCAAAGCCTTCCGCGACCGCTTCAATATCCCGATCTCCGAGGATCAGATCGCCGCCGCGCCCTTCTACAAGCCAGCGGCGGACAGCGCCGAGCAGAAATACCTGCTTGACGTGCGCGAGCGCCTCGGCGGCTTCCTGCCCGCCCGTTACGACGATGCCGCGGCGCTCGAGGTCCCGCGACTGGAAGTCTTCAAAGCGCTGCTGGAAGGCACCGGCGAGAAGGAAATGTCCACCACCATGGCCCTGGTGCGCATCCTGAATCTGCTGGTGCGCGACCCCGAGATCGGGCGCTTCGTGGTCCCGATCGTGCCGGACGAGGCGCGCACCTTCGGGATGGAGGGCATGTTCCGCCAGCTCGGCATCTACTCCTCACTGGGCCAACTCTACGAGCCGGTGGATGCGGATCAGGTGATGTCCTATCGCGAGGACAAGCAGGGCCAGATCCTCGAAGAGGGCATCAACGAGGCCGGCGCCATGTCGTCCTGGATCGCCGCGGCCACGGCTTATGCCAATCATGGCCAGGCGATGATTCCCTTCTATATCTATTACTCGATGTTCGGCTTCCAGCGCATCGGGGATCTGGCCTGGGCGGCCGGCGACATGCAGGCGCGCGGTTTCCTGATCGGCGCCACCGCCGGACGGACCACGCTGGCCGGCGAAGGGCTCCAGCACCAGGACGGCCACAGCCACCTGATGGCCGCGACCATTCCCAACTGCGTGTCCTACGACCCGACGTACGCCTACGAGTTGGCGGTGATCGTCCAGGACGGCCTGCGCCGGATGTTCCAGGACCAGGAGCGGTGCTTCTACTACATCACCGCGATGAACGAGAATTATCCCCAGCCGGCCATGCCGGAAGGTGTCGCGGAGGGTATCCTCAAAGGGATGTACCGCATCCAGGCGGGTGAGGCGCGCGCCCATCGGGTGCAGTTGCTGGGTGCCGGCACCATCCTGCGCGAGGTGCAGGCCGCCGCCGAGTTGCTGGCTCAGGACTTCGACGTGGGTGCCGATGTCTGGAGCGTCACCAGTTTCAATGAACTGCGGCGCGAAGGCATCGACGCGGAACGCTGGAACATGCTCCACCCGGATCAGGAGCAGCGGGTTACCTTTGTGGAATCGCAGCTCGCCCCGACCAGCGGCCCGATCATCGCCGCCACGGATTACATGCGTGCTTACGCCGACCAGATCCGGCCCTATTGCCCGCGCCGCTATGCCGTACTCGGGACCGACGGTTACGGGCGCAGCGACCTGCGCAGTCAGTTACGCAAGTTCTTCGAGGTGAATCGCTACTACGTCGCCGTAGCCGCACTCAAGGCCCTGGCGGACGAGGGCGAGATTCCCGCGGCCACGGTCGCGCAGGCGATCACGAAATACCGTATCGACCCGGACAAGCCCAACCCGGCGACGGTCTGAAGCGCCCGGCAACACAGGTTTTGGAGAACATCGCGTGGCAACTGTCGAAACTATCCTGCTGCCCGACGTCGGGGACTTCGCGGACGTCGAGATCATCGAGATCCTGGTCGCACCCGGCGACCGGATTATCGCCGAACAACCCATGCTCTCACTGGAGAGCGACAAGGCGACCATGGAGGTGCCCGCGCCGCGTGCCGGCGTCGTCAAAGAACTGCTGGTCAAGCTCGGCGACAAAATCAGCTCGGGCCGCCCGCTGCTGACGTTGGAGACGGAGGGCGCGTCGACGGCTCCGGCTCCGGCCACGAAACCGGCTCCGGCCGCAGCGGCTCCGGTCACCGCAGCGGCAGCGGCCGCCCCCGCGGCGGCCCCGGCGCGTGCCGGTGGCGCTGCAACGCTCTCGGTCGTGCTGCCGGACATCGGCGACTTTACCGATGTGCCGGTGATCGAGGTGCTGGTGAAACCCGGTGAGCAGATCGCGATGGATCAATCCCTCGTGACGCTGGAAACCGACAAGGCGACCATGGAGGTCCCCTCCCCCTACGCGGGTCTGGTGGAGAGTGTCGCGGTCAAGATCGGGGATAAACTGACGCAGGGCGACCTGATCCTGACGTTGCGGGGCGAGGTTGCAGATACTGCACAGACTGGGACACCGGTGCCTGAACCGACCCCGGCGGCGCCCGCCGCCCGTGCTCCCGGCGAACCCGAGCCGCGCCCGGCGCCGGTGCCCGCGCGCCCGGAAGACCTGGCCGTGACCGGATCCAAGCCCCACGCCAGCCCTGGGATACGTCGCTTCGCCCGCGAGCTTGGCGTCGATCTGCGCCTGGTCACCGGCTCCGGACCCAAGGCCCGGATCCTGCGCGAGGACGTGCAGGGCTACGTCAAGGGGGCCCTGGCCGTCGGTGCGTCGCCCCTGGCGGCAGCGGCTGCACCCGCCGCCGGCGCCTTGCCCTTCGGCCTGACGGCCGCCGCCGAGGTGGACTTCGCCAAGTTCGGTCCGGTCGAGGTTCAGGAACTTCCGCGCATCAAGAAACTCAGCGGTCGGCACCTGCACCGCTGCTGGCTCTCCATCCCCCACGTCACGCAATTCGAGGACGCGGACATCACTGATCTTGAGGACTTCCGTAAAGCGCAGAAAGATGCCGCCGCGCAGGCCGGGGTCCGGCTCAGCATCCTGCCGCTGCTGCTCAAAGTCGCGGCCGTGGCGCTCAATCAGATGCCCAAGGTCAAGTCATCGCTGAGCACGGACGGCGAATCACTGATCCTCAAGCAATACACCCACATCGGCGTCGCCGTGGACACCCCCGGCGGACTGGTGGTCCCGGTCGTGCGCGACGTGGACAAGAAAGGCATCTTCGAGCTGGCGCGGGAACTCGGCGACCTGGGTAAGAAAGCGCGTGACGGCAAACTGCTGCCCACCGACATGCAGGGCGGCTGTTTCACCATCTCCAGCCTGGGAGGCATCGGCGGCACCCACTTCACCCCCATCGTCAACGCCCCCGAGGTCGCCATCCTCGGAGTGTCGCGGGCGGACATGAAACCGGTGTGGAACGGCAGCGAGTTCAGACCCAGGCTGATGCTGCCGCTGTCGCTCTCTTATGACCACCGGGTCATCGACGGGGCCGAGGGGGCGCGTTTCACCACCCTGCTCTGCCATCTCCTGGCGGATATCCGGCGGTTGTTGCTCTGAGTCCGACCACCGTCCGGGTGCGTTCCAAAGTGATGTCGTCGCAGACGCGCGTCGGATGGGCAGAGCGAGAGCGATGCCCATTCGGCCACCGCGACGCTTGAGGATGGGCATCACCCTTGCTCTGCCGGGCTTAAGTCACCGAGGTGAAACAGCGGGTCGAAGGCGATGATCCGCCTTGGTCGGTCAAATCCCGGAGAAGGAGACGCCTGATGGCCCTCGACGCGGACCTGTCATGATCAAAGAACTGAAACTCACCAACTGGAAGAGTTTTGCTGAAGCGACACTCTACATCGATCCTTTGACGATCCTGATCGGTAGTAATGCCAGCGGCAAATCCAATGCCCTGGATGCTCTGCTGTTTTTGAGTCGTGTCAGTCGTGGTATCGCCATCTTTCCGGCGATTGCCGGTGACCTCAATCTGCCCGCCTTGCGCGGTGGTATCGAATGGGTGTGCAGAAAACCGGAAAAGCAGTTTGGCTTAGCCGTCCTCATTGATGACGAGACCACTCGACAGGAGTACCGGTATAGTCTGGCGGTACAGGTGAACAGCACCAAGGCTGAGGTGGTTCAGGAAGAGTTGATTTTGCTTCACTATGGCCCGCGCAGCAAGACCCCCAAAAAGATCAAGCTCCTGCACACCCGTGCGGACGAGGCCAACAGCCCTGCCATCCCCACCTACTATTTTACCGGCACCCAAGGGCGGGGCAAGCATGTCGATCTTGCTCGCAGTCAACTTATCCTCACCCAAACCGAGACCCTCCATAACGCCCAGCCAGACGTTCAGTACGGTGCCAGGAAAGCTCTATTGTGAAGAGGGTTGGGAGCATCAACCGACCCATGAGGTCGACGCTCGGGGCATGTCCGATAGCACGCTGCGCTATCTGGCTATCGTGACCGCACTGTTGACCCGTGAACCGGGTAGCCTGCTGGTAATCGAGGAGGTGGATAACGGACTGCACCCTTCGCGTGCGCATTGTCTCGTCAACATGCTGCAAACGCTGGGGGAAGAGCGCAGCATCGACGTTCTGGCGACGACCCACAACCCCGCACTGCTCGATGCCGCGGGCGTATCGATGGTGCCATTCATGACCGTGGCGCACCGCGATGAAGCCACGGGATTCAGTCGCCTCACTCAATTGGAGGATATCGAGCAACTACCCAAGCTCATCGCTGGCGGAAGTCTGGGCGACTTGTCCAGGGAAGGATTGAGCGTTTCGGGTGACTTCGGCCTTTTGGCGGCTGATCGAAAGGGCTGCATTGAGCTATGAGGCGGAGGTCTGTCTGATCGACGTTGGTCCCAACCTTGGCGCCATCAATCGCGCCGCCCTCATCGCGGCCAGTCATGTGGTCGTGCCGGTCGCGCCGGACCTGTTCTCGCTGCAAGGCTTGAAGAACCTGGGACCAGTCTTACGCCAATGGCGTGAGACCTGGCGCCAGTCCTATGCTAAATCGCCCCTCAAAGGCGTGGCTTTACCCCAGGGTGAGATGACGCCGATCGGCTACGTACTGATGCAGCATGCCGAGCGTCTCGGGCGACCGACCAAGGCTTACGAACGGTGGCATGCGCGTATCCCAGGGGTTTATCGTGAGTCTGTGCTCGGCGAGGGTCGCTCGGCCTCGCCCGGTTCGACATCACCCGGCGATGACCAGATTACCCGCATCAAACACTATCGGAGCCTGATGCCCCTGGCGATGGATGCACGCAAGCCGATGTTCCTGCTCAAGCCCGCGGACGGTGCGATCGGTGCACATCAAACGTATGTTCAGCAGTGCTATGGGGACTTCCGGACGCTTGCCGAAGCAGTGGCGCGGCGCACCCGATTGCATTGGAGCGGCCAGCCATGAGACAGACCCTCGATACCGTCTGGCAACGCCGCGGCACCAGTTGGATCTGGGACGAGGAGGCGCGCAACCAGGTCTGCGCGGCCAGTGAGGTACGGAGTCTGCGGCAACTCCTGCGTGCCGTGGGCCACTGGCCTGAAGACCTGCCGAGCAACGACAACAACACCCTGGTGGTCGCGGGACTTGAGGGCTGCCTCGACCTGCTGACACCAGCGGACGCCGAGGCCTGGCTGGGCGATGTCATCAAAGACGCCATCCTGTCGTTCCAGTCCCACTACGAGGGGAGGTGGCCCTGGTCTTTTGGCTGCCCTCCGGCCAGGGACGGATCAAGGTCAATCCGGCTACCGAGGCGGTAACCTGGCGCTGCTCTGCCCCGCACGGCCAAGAAGCCCTGGATTTCGGCCGCGTCCTGTGGGGCGAGGCCCTCGATTATCCGCAGGAGGTCTTGCTGCGCGAGGGCGCCAAGCCGGCTGGGTTGTTCCACCTGCGCATCACCTGAGACCAGGGCTTGGAAGCGCAAACCGAACCCCAGTTGCAACCTGGCGAACGAATACTCCACCACGAGTATGGACAAGGTGTCGTCCTTGACTCCGTTCGCGATGGTTACCTGCGTGCCTTTTTCAGTGCCGGCGAGCGCCGCGTTCCGGTTGGATCCGTTTGCCGCCAGCTGACGCGTACGGAACGTATCCTGCGCGCCGTGGCAAGCGGCGCAGATCGAGCCCAAAAGGCTTGGCTCACCTACGAGGCCCATGCGCTGCCGCTGATGGAAAGCGCCGCGGCCTTGACCTCAGCCCGGATCGACCTGCTTCCGCATCAGGTGGTGTTGACCCACCGCATCGCCACCGCATCCCCGCGACGCTTCCTGATTGCAGACGAGGTGGGTCTTGGCAAAACCATCGAAACCGCGCTGATCCTACGAGAGTTGGCCAGCCGCGGGGAACTCGTCCGGGCGCTGATGGCGGTCCCCGCGGGATTGGTGAACAATTGGCATCGAGAGCTCAACGACGTCTTCAATCTGGACTTTGAGGTCTTCGGTTCGGAGGGCGATATCACCGACCGCAAGACCAACGCCTTTGCCAAACACGACCGGCTGATCGCCAGCATCGATACCCTGAAACGCCCCGCCCGGATCAAGCGACTGCTGGACGCCCCCCGCTGGGACCTGGTGGTGTTCGATGAGGCGCACCATTTTTACGAGCGGCTGCGCGAGTATCGGCAAGACGGCTTCGATCTCGCGCGCCGCCAGGGCAACAAGGGTCGCGCCCTGGGTTTTTTGATGGCCATCTTCCAGAAGATTGCGGCCTCCAGTTTCGCCGCCGTGCGACGGACCCTGAAGCGCCGTCTGCTGATGCTCACGCTCCACGAAGCCTTTCTGCGCGATAAAGACCTCGACATCGAGGGCCGGGAGGGCCTGCTCAAAGAGGCCCGTGAGCTCATCCATGAGGAGTTTGGGATCGCTCGCGATGCCATCGGCCGCAGCGAGGTGGAGCTTGTGTTGGCCGATCTGAAGTACCGGCTGGTCAAGAAGCTGGACGAGGAGGCGCTGGAGATGGCCGCCGACCCCTATGGCAGCGAGTATTCGTCGACTCATGCCGAGGAGGCGGCCTCCGCGGTGGTGGACTTGCATCTGCCCGAAGAGCGGATGCGGATCGGCGACCTGCTGCGGATTTTCCCGCAGGAGCGTGAGACCAAGGCACAAAAGCTGCTCGACGGCCTGGGCACCCTGTGGCGGCAGAACCCGGACGAGAGGATCTGGACTCAACGGTGTTGCTGTCGCTGTAGATGGTCGAGGCGCCTGTCGGCAAAGGAGAGCGCCGGGTCGTGATCCAACCCATCGCCGTCAAGCCGGACGGCACGCGCGTCCCGGCGGTCGAGCGCCAGTGCGACGCATGGCTGCATGCCACCGCCGCCTCAGCGGCATTCCAACCGGATGAGCGGATCGACCTCTTCAGGCACACCGTCGAGCCGACGTTGCAACGGGAACTCAGGCACAAAGGCGCGGCGAATGGGGATGGCAGCTACTCGGCAGAACTCATTGGTTACGTCGAGATCCGCGATCAGCCGGAAGTACCCGAGCGCTGAATCCTCCCACCGCCGACGGCCCACGACTCGCGGCACGGCGGCCGGCCCGTCGCGAGGACGACGGCGCAGTACCACCGCGCGGCTCCAGCAGCGAAGCCTGAATCCGGCGCGTGGTGGGCCGGCGATCACAGATTCAGACGACACAGCACAGATTTCCGCCGGATTGCGATGCATACTGTGCTTATCTGACGGTGCAGTGGTGCCTGCCGGGTGGCCGTGCAACCGGCGACGCGCCCACACCGTGCCCGGACCGACCCAGAAACCGGCTGCGGCTCGCCGGCCGCACGATCGAGGACGTCCATGTCTTTGGCAGTTCACCCGACCGGTGTCCATGATGAATCCAACAGCCTGCTCGATGCGCAGGGCGGACGGCCGACGCTGACCATCGGGATTTCCGAAGACCGCACGTTGAGCGACGCGGCCGGGGCTTGCGTCGAGCGGCAGTCGACGCCGGCGGGCTCGAACCTGTTGCAGACCATTCTGCGGGCCATCCCCGACCTGATCTGGCTCAAGGACCTCAATGGTGTCTACCTCGCCTGCAACCCGACCTTCGAACGGTTTTTCGGTGCAGCGGAGGCCCGGATCATCGGCCATACCGACCACGATTTCGTTGACCGGGAACTCGCCGACTTTTTCCGCGCTCACGATATCCAGGCCCTGGCCGCCGGCGGGCCGACCGTCAACACCGAATGGCTGACCTTCGCCGCGGATGGTTACCACGGCCTGTTCGAGACCATCAAGACGCCCCTGCGGGACGCCGCGGGCGAACTGATCGGCGTGCTTGGAATCGCCCGCGACATCACCAAACTGCGCGAGGCCCAGGAGGCCTTGCGCGAGCGTGATGAGATTTTTCGCGCCATCGTCACCCAGGCGACCGACGGCATCATTCTGGTTGATGCGCAGACGGCCCGCTTCGTCGAGTTCAATGATGCCGCCTGTGCGGCCCTGGGCTATACGCGGGAGGAGTTCGCCCAGTTGGGCATCCCGGACATTCAGGCGGAGCACGACCCAACGGGGGTGGCCGCCGAGATTCGCAAGATCCTTGAGACGGGCAGCGGGGATTTCGATACCCTGCATCGGCATAAGGACGGCAGTCTGCGGCATGCGCGGGTGAGCAACCGGGCCATCGAGTTCAAGGGTGGGCACTACCTGTCGGCGATCATCACCGATATCACCGAGTCCAAGTCGGCCGCCAGGGAGTTGGATCTGCACCGCCATCACCTGCAAACGCTGGTGCAGGCGCGCACCGCCGAACTGGAGGTCGCCAATCAGCGACTGCACAAGAGCGACCTGCGCCTGAAGGCATTGTTCGAACTGAGTCAGTCGGCGCCCGACCTGCATGAGCAGGAACTGCTGCAACGCGGTATCGATCTGGCTGTCAGCTTGACCGACAGTGCGATCGGATACCTGCATTTCCTGGAACTGGATCAGGAGACGATCCAGCTCTGTGCCTGGTCGAGCCAGGCCAAGGAACAGTGCTCCGCGACCAATACCGGTCATTACCCCGTCTCCCAAGCCGGCATCTGGGCCGACACGGTGCGCACCGGACAGCCGGTGATTCATAACGACTACCAGCAGTTGACGCAGCGCGCGGGCTATCCGGACGGTCACACTCACCTGATTCGACACCTGGGCGTTCCGGTCCGCGAGGGGGGGCAGATACGGATACTCATCGGGGTGGGAAACAAATCCAGCGACTACGATGCAAGCGATGCGCAGGAACTGCAACTGATCGCCGAGGATCTGTGGCGGATCATCGCCCGGCAGCGCACCGCGGCCGCCCTGGCCCAGGCCAAGGAAGCGGCGGAGGCGGCGAATCGCGCCAAGAGCACCTTTCTGGCCAATATGAGCCACGAGATTCGCACCCCGATGAACGCCATCATCGGGTTGACCCATCTGCTGCGCTCCGAGATCACGGTACCCAGATCGCAGGCGCGGCTGGGGCAGATCGGCGAAGCAGCCGCACATCTGCTGGGGATCATCAACGACATTCTCGATCTGTCGAAAATCGAAGCCGGCCAGTTGATTCTGGAGGATGGTCAGTTCAGTCCGCTCGAATTACTTGAACACGCGATCGGCATCCTGGCGGAACGCGCGGCGGCCAAGGGTCTGGACCTGATCGCCGAGGTCGATCCCGCGGTGCCCAGGATCCTGCGCGGAGACCCCCTGCGGCTCGGGCAAATTCTGCTCAACTTCATCAGCAATGCGATCAAGTTCTCCGAGCAGGGCCTGATCCGGGTGCGTGCCGATTTGGCGGATGACCAGGACCAGCGCGTCCTGCTGCGGCTCCGCGTCGAGGATCAGGGCATCGGTCTGGCCCAAGCGCAACAGGAGCGCATCTTCCAGGCCTTCGCCCAGGCCGATGATTCGACCACCCGCCGCTACGGCGGGACCGGCCTGGGACTGATCATCTGTCGGCGGCTGGCTGATCTCATGGGGGGGCGGGTCGGGGTCGATAGCGTTCCGGGTCAGGGCAGTACGTTCTGGCTGATCGTTCATACCGAGCCGGTTGCCGCCAGCGCTGAACTGACTCGGAACATGGCACCACTGGCGCTGCAGTCCGGACATCGCTCGGGTGAAACGGCAGAGGAAGCACTCGCGCGCCGCTACCGGGGGGCACGCATCCTCCTCGCGGAGGACGATCCGGTCAATCGGGAGGTCACCGGTGAGTTACTCGGCGGCCTGGGTCTCATCGTCGATGGGGTCGCCACCGGTCAACAGGCGGTGGGGCGCGCCCTGACCGGCGGCTACGACCTGGTGCTGATGGACGTGCAGATGCCCGTCATGGACGGACTGGAAGCGACCCGGCGCATCCGCGCCGCCACGGCGGCGCGGCTGCCGATTCTGGCTATGACCGCCAACGCGTTCGATGATGACCGCCGCCGCTGTCTGGCCGCCGGCATGGACGATCACATCGGCAAGCCGGTCGAGCCGGAACGGCTCTACCGCGCGCTGCTGCGCTGGCTGCCGGCACCTCACGAGCCGGGCGAGTCGGCGGCGCGGCCAACGGCAGTGCCGCCGACAGTGCCGGTCACGAGCGACCGGCGACAGATCCTGTCGGCGATTCCGGATCTCGACCTGGATGCCGGTTTGCAATGCGTGCGCGGCAAACTGGGCAGTTATGTCCGCCTGTTGAAGATGTTCGCGCAGGGCCACGGCGATGACGCACTGCTGTTGCGCGGCTATCTGACCGCCGGCGACACGGCGCAAGTCCGCCATCTCGCGCACACGCTCAAGGGCCTGGCACTCACCCTTGGTGCGCGGGAGTTGCACCAGCGCGCCCTGGCCCTGGAACAAGCCCTGCGCGACGCGGCGCCGGATCCGGACGTGGCGGCGTGCATCGGCCTGGTTGATCAGGCGTTGGGTCCCCTCCTGGCAGCGATTGCAGGAATCGACGGAATCGAAGGAGCCGAATCAAGCCCCGCCGCCTCGCCGCCGCCCAAATGGGATCGGGCCAAGACCGACGAGATCCTGATTCAGCTCGAAGCCCTGCTGGCCGATGACGACACCCAGGCCAGAAACCTGTGGCGTTCCGCGGAAGCACTGATACAGCCCGTGCTGGGGCCGGCCGCTGCCCGCCTGGGCGAGGAGATCGAGGCCTTCGAGTTCGAGCAGGCACTCGCCACCCTGCGCCGGGTTGTTGCCTTGCCCGCATTCCGCGAAGACTAAGGCGATTACCGGAACATCCAGCAGACCATGCCTGACACCCGGACGCCGCAGCATCGACAGCTCAGGCTCGCCTGGTTGAGCCTCACGGCCGGTCTGCTGCTGACCGCACTGGCGACGCTCTACACCAAGACCGACGTCGCGGCGCTGAACCGCCGCGAGCTCACACTGATCGGCGAGGAGATCGCGGCCAAGATTCAGGCCAGGCTCCACACCCATGCCCAGATTCTGCGCAGCGGGGCGGCCTTCTTCGCCGGATCCGCGGAGGTCACCCGGGAGGAATGGCGCGAGTTTATCGAACGCAGCAAGATCTATCTGAACCTCCCCGGCATTCAGGGTATCGGCTTCTCGCTGCTGATCCCGGCCGACCAACTCACCGGACACTTGGCGGCGTTGCGCGCGCAGGGGTTCCCGGATTATCGGGTCTGGCCGGAGGGCGAGCGCAGCCTGTATTCATCCATCGTCTTCCTGGAGCCGTTCTCGGACCGGAATCTGCGCGCCTTCGGCTATGACATGTTCACGGAGCCGGTGCGGCGCGCGGCGATGGAGCAGGCACGGGACCAGGACGTCGCGGCGCTCTCCGGCAAGGTGCTGCTGGTGCAGGAGACGGATGAGGATGTGCAGGCCGGCACCCTGATGTATGTCCCGGTCTATCGACCCGAGCAGCCGACACTGACCGTCGACGAACGCCGTGCCGCACTGCGCGGTTGGGTCTACAGCCCCTATCGCATGAACGACTTGATGCATGGTGTGCTTGGCGGTTGGGACCTGCACGAGACCAGGCGCATTCGCTTACGGATCCATGACGGTGACCTGATTTCCCCCGCGACCCTGCTGTACGACAGCCAGCCGACCCAACCGCAGGGTGCGGCACCCGACCCGGCGGAGTCCGTCCGCGTCCCGATCGACTTCAACGGCCATCGCTGGACGCTGCGCTTCGCGCACGCGCAGCCACTGCTGCCCGCCCTCGCCGACCCGCGGGTCTTGCTGATCGCAACCAGCGGCACGGCCATCAGCCTGCTGCTGGCCGCGCTGGTCCTGGCGCTCACCAGCAGCCGTTCGCAGGCCGTTCGGCTGGCGTCGGAGCTGCTGGCGCGCGAGGCGGTCAGCGCCGTGGCCCGGCTGGCGGTCTCGTCCGACTCGTCGGCGAGCTTCCGCTGCGCCCTTCCGCCCCTGCTGGCGACCAGGCTCGGGTTCCCGATCGTCGCCATCGAGACCTATGACAGGGAGCGCGCGGAGATGGTCTTCGCCGGCTCGGTCGGGATACCCGCCGCGGCCGCTGCGCCTTTGCGGGTGCCCGTCGACGCGACCCTGTCGGGTCCGGTCGCCATGACCGGCACGCCCCTGGTGGAACTCGCCGCGGATACCAGACCGGAATACGCGGACCAGGTCCTGAAGGCGATCGGCGTGGTGACCTTTCTGTGCGCTCCGATGACACTCGGGGGGCGGACACTGGGGACTTTGTCGCTGGCCGATACGCGCTGCCGTCCGGACGCGCCGCAGCTGCTCGCGACGCTCCAGACCATCGCCGATACCCTGGCCGATGCGACCGCGCGCTTGGAGACCCAGTCCGCGCTGCGTGAGAGCGAGCGCAACTACCGCGGTCTGGTTGAGAATCTGCACGCCGGGGTGGTTGTGCACGGACCGGACACCGGTATCCAGTTCGCCAATCCGATGGCCGCGCACCTGCTGGGACTGACGCCGGAGCAGATGCTCGGCCTGACGGCCGCCGACCCGGCCTGGTGTTTCCTCCGCGAAGACGGCACCGGCCTGCCGACGCATGAATTTCCGGTCACGCGCGTCGCAGCCTCCGGAACCGGCTTGCGGAACCTCAACCTGGCGATCACCAGGCCCGACCGCGACGCGCCGACCTGGGTCCAGTGCGAGGCCCATCCGCTTCGCGATGAACAGGGTCGACTGCTGCAGATCGTCGTGACCTTTTTCGATATCACCGAACGCCGCCGGGCGCTGGACGCGCTGCGCAAGAGTGAAGCCTTGCTGAACGAGGTGGGTCGGATGGCCGGCATCGGCGGCTGGGAACTCGACGTGGAGCGACGCGAGCTGACCTGGACCGCGGCCGTCTATCGAATCCACGGGGTTGCAGAGCGCGCTATCCCGACCCTCGACGACGCGCTCGCGTTCTATGCACCGGAATCCCGCCCGACGATTGTGGCGGCGGTGCAGCGGGCCATCGATCAGGGTCAGTCGTTCGACCTGGAATTGGAAATCATCACCGCGACAGGTCATCGGCGCTGGGTCCATGCAATCGGCCGGGCCATGACCGAGCACGGCAAAACGACGACGGTCGCCGGTGTCGTCCAGGATATCACCGAACGCAAGCAAGTCGCGCTCGAGCTGGAGCACCATCGGCACCATCTGGAGTCGTTGGTGGCGTCGCGGACCCTGGACCTGATGGAAGCACGTGACGCCGCCCAGGCGGCCAACCGTGCCAAGAGCGTCTTCCTGGCCAACATGAGCCACGAACTGCGCACGCCGATGAACGCCATCATCGGTTTGACCCACCTGCTGACGCGGGAAATCACCGCCCCGCGGGCGCGCGAACGGCTGGTCAAGATCAACGAGGCGGCCCGGCACCTGCTCGGCATTCTCAACGACATCCTGGACCTTGCCAAGATCGAGGCTGATCGCATGTCGCTCGACGCGTCCGAGTTCTCCTTGATCCCCGTCCTGGAGCGCGCAACCGACCTGGTGCGCGAGCAAGCCGCGCAGAAGGGGCTGCGGCTGACCATCGCGGTCGACCCTGAGTGCTCGGCGACACTGCACGGCGACCCGTTGCGCCTGGGCCAGATGGTGGCAAACTACGTCAGCAATGCGGTGAAGTTCTCGCTGCATGGCGAGATCCAGGTGCGGGCCTGCCTGACGGAGCATGGTCCGCACGATGATGTGCTGCGCATTGAGGTCGAGGATCAGGGCATCGGCCTGACCCCGGAACAGCAGGGACGGTTGTTCCAGCCGTTCGTGCAGGCCGACAGCTCAACGACCCGCGAGTACGGCGGCACCGGCCTGGGACTCGTCATCGTGCAGCGTCTGGCCGCCCTGATGGGCGGCCGCACGGGCGTCACGAGCACCCCCGGCGTCGGCAGCACCTTTTGGCTGACCGCGCGCCTCGGTCGGGTGACGCCGCTCCGCACCGCGGCGCCGACCGCCGCCGGCGCCTTCGGACCCACGCCGGTGGAACAGGAACTGGCGCGCCGCTACCGCGGCGTGCGTGTGTTGTTGGCGGAAGATGAACCGATCAATCAGGCGGTGACGGTCGAACTGCTGGAAGCTCTGGGGCTGGTCGTCGATGTGGTCGG
Organism: Chromatiaceae bacterium; assembly: GCA_013426805.1. Classification (GTDB taxonomy): domain Bacteria; phylum Pseudomonadota; class Gammaproteobacteria; order Chromatiales; family Chromatiaceae; genus Thiodictyon. The sequence goes on along the minus strand of JACDZG010000013.1, from coordinate 5,503 downwards.
TACCGGCCGGGAGGCGGTCGAACGGATCCACAACGCCAGCTATGCCCTCGTGCTGATGGACATCCATATGCCCGTGCTGGACGGCCTGGACGCCACCCGCGCGATCCGCGGACTGCCCGGACAGGCAGCGCTGCCGATCCTGGCCATGACCGCCGGCGCCTTCGCGGAGGATCGCCGACGCTGTCTGGAGGCCGGGATGAACGATCATATTGCCAAGCCGGTGGAGCCCCAAGCACTGTTCGCGGCCCTGTTGCGCTGGCTCGCGCCGCCGTTACCCGTCGCTCGGCCCGCACCGGTCGCGCCGCCGCCCGGCGAGGCTGATCAGGCCTTGGTTCACCTGGTGTTGGACCAACTGGAACGTCAATTGCCGACGGGTGATGTCGCTGAGACTTGGTTGGAGTTCGCGCCACTGATCGAGACGACACTGGGACCAGCCGCGATTCAACTGGGGCAGGCAATCATCAGCCGCAACCTCGATCAAGCCTATTGTGCCCTGCGCCAGGCACAGGAAGCATTGAGGTCCCGGGCCGATTGAGCGGTGTCGGCGGCCGGCTCAGGCAGCGGACATTGGTCGGACCTGTTCCAGTTTGCGAACCAGAGGATACAGGTGCTCCGTTTCGCGCTGAATGCGCTCCAGCACCAGCCCGAAGACCTGATTGGTGTCCTTGACGAAGGCGTCGTGATCGCCAACCCGCAATTCACGCAGCCGCTCGTCACCCCAGTCTCTGACGTAGGCGGCGAAGATCCGCTTGATCTCCTGCGATCCGGACAGAAACCGGTTCGCGGTGTTGGTCATCGTGCGGTCCTGACTTTGGATCAGGCGACCGCAGAGTTGGGCATCGACGATTTCCATGTGCTCCCGGACGCGGCTGACATACTCAAAAAATAGATTGCGGGCACACTCGGTATCACACATTGAGCGCTCGCGGATCAGATAGAGAAAAACGTTGGATAATTCAGTAATTTTATGATTCTGCTCATGGCATACCGTGAAATCGGTCATCGCTGCTCCACCTTGACTCAAGAGACGATCGGGTCTGTCTGGTTTTTTTCATTGCGGGTCGATCGCGGAGCCTGGCAGCGCCCGCGCACCCATGGCCCCTGATGCATCGCGCCGGGGTCTTAAGGGACGTGATGTCCTATCTTACAGTTTACAAGTGATCGCCGCCGCTGGACACCGCCGCGCAAGCAGTTCCCGACTTGGGTGGCCGCCGTCGACACCGTGCTGCCCGCGAGGCTGATGGCCTGCTGCGGGATCAGCCGGGGGATGCACTTTCCGGCGGCTGCTCCCTGGTAGACTGCGGTTTGGGTAGAGTGCGCAGCACGGCGGCCACGTCCTCGCTGAAGGCCCCCAGGGCCGCACTCATCGCGGCGATCAGTGCCGCGTGATCGGCCGGCGGGCGCAGGGGTTGGCGATAGGTGTTCTCGTGCACGGCCAGCGCCCGTTCGAGCAATGGGTCGAGGACCGCCCAGCGCACCTTGAGCACGGCCTCGCGGCCCGGTGTGCCTTCAAAGGTCAGGATGTCCGCGGTGATCCTGAAGTCCAGCGGATACCGGACCTCACTGGGAAACAGCACGATTCGGCTGGTGCCGACCAGGTACGACAGATTTTCGCTCCAGACCCGCAGGAAGTCGTCCTGAATGGTCCCGCCCCAGCGGTTGTATTCGTCCACGGCCAAGCGGTTGCCGGTGTCCCGTGAGACGATCTGCGGACGATCCAGAAAGGCCGGAAAGGTCACGGGACCCAGCCCGATCCCGAGCGCCCCGCCCGTCATGGCGCCCTGCCCGGCCGCCGCCGGCAGCGGCGAGAGCGAGAAAAAAGTGGACGGCAGCGAGCCGGCGCAGCCGGCGACCGCCAGCATCCAGACCAGGGTCCAGGAGCAGAACCAGGGCGGCCATGCGCTCGAGCGCCAAGCGCGCGACTCCGGCCACGCCGCATCAGCGCGTTGAAGTCCGCGGCCCGCGGTTCGCACGCGGGTCATCGCCCGCCTCCCTTGCCCTTGAGCAGCGCTTCCGGATGACGCTCCAGGTAGTCGGTCAGGAGCCGTACGGAACGCGCGGCAGCCGTCAACTCCTGGAACATCCGCTGCATCTCGATATACATGGGGGCATTCTCCGACACGATCGCGTTGGCGGATTTGAGGGTCGCGGAGGTGTCCCGCAGGGCCGTACTGAGTTCCGGTGCGATCTGGGTGTTGAGACGTTCCGCGGTCTGACGCAGCGCCGCCAAGGCCGCCTCCGCCTCGACGATCGCCCCGCGCAACTCCTTGGAACCGATCAGCGCGTTGGCACCGGCCAGCGCCCCCGCCGCATCCTGGCCGAGCTGTTGGATCGGCAGGGCGTCCAGCTTATCGAGAATGCTGTTGGCCTTGGTGGTCAGGGCATCGAGCGGGGCCGGCACCGTGGGCAATACCGTGTAGTCGCCGTGCTTGCTCAGCGGCTGGGCCGGGGCATTCGGATGGAAGTCGAGATCCACATAGAGTTGGCCGGTCAGCAGACTGCCCGACTTGAGCTGGCCGCGCAGGCCGTTGGCGACCAGACGCTCGACCACCCCCTGTTGGTTGATCCGGTCGCGATCACCGCGCACCCCGATGCGCTCCGGTTCGACCTCGATCAACACCGGGATTTGAAACTCGAAGTCCTCCGGATCGAAGGTCAACTGCACATCCAGTACCTGACCGATGCTGATCCCGCGCAGCAGCACCGGTGCACCGACGTTCAAACCGTTCACCGACCCCTGGAAGAACAGCAGATAGCGTTCCTTATGCGCATAGGTCTTGGCGTGAGCCTCCTCGCGGCCTTGATAGAGGTGGAAAACCTCATTGACCGCCGCGGGTTCACGCGCCCCATCGATGGTATCCGGGGTATCGAAGGACACGCCGCCGATCAGCACCGACAGGAGCGACTGGGTGTCGACCTGAATCCCGTTCGTCGAGATGGAAAAGTCCACCCCGCTTGCGTTCCAGAAGCGCGTATCCCGGGTGACCAGTCGATCATGAGGGGCAGAGACAAAAACCTCGATACTGACGGCCCGACCATCCGCATCCAGCGCATTGCCGGCCACCTGCCCCACCTGGATCTGACGGTAATAGACCGGTGAGCCGATGTTGAGCGAGCCGAGCGTCGGCGAGCGCAACTGGAACCGCTTGCCCGGCTCTGAGGTGGTGAACAGCGGCGGCTCCTCCAGACCCACGAAGTGGCGCTCCGCGTCCCCCTCGGCCACCGGGTCGATGGCGATAAAGGGTCCGGACAATAAGGTATCCAGACCGGAGACCCGGCTGGCGGTCACCCGCGGACGTTCGACCCAAAAGCGCGTGCCGCGGGTCAGGTAAGCGGCCGCGCCGTGCTTGAGTTGCGCGGTGACCACCACGCTCTTGAGGTCGTCGCTCACGTCGATGCTGGTGACCTCGCCGACATCCACATCCTTGAACTTGACCTTGGTCTTGCCGGCCTGCAGCCCGGCCGCGGTGGCGAACTGAATATAAATCGTCGGACCCTGCTCGGAGAAGGTCTTGAAGGCCAGCCAGCCGCCGATGATCAAGGCCACCAAGGGGATCAGCCAGACGATCGACAGCCGGTCGCGGCGGATCGTGATGGCCTGCGGCAGCGCGGCGTCGGTTGCGTCTTCAGGCTGGCCTGGTGCGGCCACGGGCGGCAGCGGCCGTGGGACGGCCCCGTTCTCGGTCTCCGACATGATCCGACCCCCTCCCCTGCGCCCCGGTTGGTTCCAGGTTATCCCAGATCAGACGGGAATCAAATGACATAGCGGCAACCATGGTAATGACCACGACCGCGCAGAAAAAAATGGCGCCCGCTTCCGCCTCGATACTCGCCAGATTGCCCAAACGCACCAGTGCGACCAGGATGGTCACCACAAAGATGTCCACCATGGACCAGCGGCCGATCGTCTCGGTGATGCGGTACAGCCGGGTGCGCTCGCGCGGCCGCCACGCCGAGCGCACCTGCACCGAGATCAGCAGGAAAATCAGGATCAACAGCTTGAGCAACGGCACAAAGACACTGGCCAGGAACACCACCGCCGCCAGCGGCCACATCCCGTGCGTCAGCAGAAACACGACACCGCTCAGAATGGTATCCGATTGGGTGCGTCCGAGCGATGTCACGGTCATGATCGGCAGCAGGTTGGCCGGAATGTAGAGGATCACGGCGGCCAGCACCAGCGCCCAGGTGCGCTGCATGCTCCGTGGTTTGCGATGATGCAGCACATCGGTGCAACGCGGGCAGCGCTCGCGGCGCCCGTCGAACAGCGCGGCCCGTTGCGGGACCACCAGTTCACAGACATCGCAGCCGACGTACGCTTCACCCGGCTCCAGCGGACGGGCGACGGCGCTGCGCACCGGCACCCGCGACCACACCAGATCCGGGTCCAGCGCCGCCTGGGCCGCCGCGAGGACGAAGATCAAGGCGGCGAAGGCAAAGAGCGAGATGCCGGGGACGATCGTCGCCATCTCCGAGAGCTTCACCACGGCCACCAGGATACCGAGCATGAACACATCCATCATGCCCCAGGGGGTCAGGGTACGAACATGGCGGAACAGGGTCGGCAGCCAGCCCGGCAACCGGTTACCCGTCAGCGGAACCAGCACGATCAGCAGCAAGGACAATTGCAGGCCGGGCGCCAGCACACTGGTAAAGGCCACCACCGCGGCGATCTCCCACTTGCCCTGGTCATACAGATCCAGTATCCCGGTGAGCAGCGTGGTCTGTGTCAACTGACCCTGCATCGAGAACGACAGGAAGGGAAAACTGTTGGCGATGATGAACAAAATCAGTCCGGCGATCGTCAGCGCCAGCGTCCGGTTGAGACTATCCGGCCGGTCGCGATGCAAGGCGCAGCCGCACCGAGCACAAGCGCTGGAACCGCCGGGCGGCAGCCGCGGATTGCGCTGGAGCAGACCGCATTCCTTACATTCGGTCAGGGTGTCGTGCATAGGGGAATCGGTTGTAGGGTCCGCTCCGCGGACCACCCCCGTCGCAGATCCATCGCCGTCAATGCCCCGTACGCTGAAGCCAGGATTTGACCTGTTCGGGGTCCAATCCGCGTAAACGTTCCTCAGGGTCCAACCCACGCAAACGCTCCTCAGGGTCCAACCCACGCAAACGCTCCTCAGGGTCCAACCCGCGTAAACGCTCCTCAGGGTCCAACCCACGCAAACGGTCCGCAACATCCATCCGTTCCAGCAGCACTTGGCGCTCTTCCAAGCTGAGCGCGTGAAAATCGTCGATGAGCATCCGATAGGTGTCAAGCTTGAAGTCGTCGAGTGTATAAGCCATGTTGGGCAACTCAAGTCGATGGATGTTCGCCAGATGATACGGCAGCAGGTGCGCCGCCGGGCTGCGCGGCTGATAGTGCGCCAACCCATAGCGGATTCGATCCAGCTCGCTGGCGAACAGTTCCCACGGGGCGTTGCGCGGGTTCTCGGCCAGGGCGTTCAGGACGATCAGGCGGATACGGCGACTGCCCCAGTCGAGATCGTACACA
>JACDZG010000092.1 GCA_013426805.1 Chromatiaceae bacterium | reverse complement strand
GGAGGGTCGAGGTCCCTGCGGGGACCAAGATTACCTTTTGCGTCCGAGGCGTGAGGAAGGCCTTGCGCAGGCGCGCCGGGAAATGGCCGCGGCACTCCTTGAGCGCACCGCCCTGGACGACGCGGCCATTGCCGATCTGACCGGGCTCTCCGCCGAGGCGATCCGCGCCCTGCGCGCTACACCGACCGAACATTAGGTGACCAGCACCCGGCGGGAGTGCTGCACCCCCGCCCACGGCCTGGAGCCCGTAGGATGCGGTGACGAAGGAACCGCATCGTTTGATCTGCGTGTCCGTGCGAACAACGGGAACTCGCCAGCCGCATGGCCGTTCTGCTCGCACATCTGATCAAATGGCAGTATCAACCAGCGCGGCGCAGCGTCCCGAAAGTGCGCGATCGATTCTCCGCACAACAGCCGCCCCAACTTAGCGTTGCCGGCTCTGCAGGGCACAAACCGCATCGAAGATCACCACCGCGAGCCGCGCGGCGGCGGCCTGCACGACCAGCCAGTCATGCCAGCGCGGGGCGAGGTTCTTGTATTCGGCAAGCTCCGTCTCCTCCAGGTCGTAGGGCATCGCGTGCGCGAGTTGCGCGGCCAACTGCTGTAATGGCGACTCGCCGTTGTCCTGCCGATAGAGCCGGTTGAAGGGCAGCATTGCGGCGGCCACCGCGGCATCGCCCAACGCATCCGCCAGCGCAACGAAATCCAGATAGTCCCTGGTGGCGTTGCGCCGCAGGATCAGCACGCCCTTGATGCGCAGGATCTCCGCCGCGGTGGGCACGACGATGGCTTGATCCCGAAACCCGATGACGGTCGTTTCAAGCGGTTCGTCGCGGATCAGTTGGCGCACGCCGGTCTCGATGCCGTCCAGACTGCCGAGGATCTGCACCGGCCGCTGCACCCGTGCGGTCCGCCAACCCGCGACCGCCTCCAATTGCGCCAGCACCTCGCTGAAACGCCCGCGCAGATCGGTCAACACAGGATCGGCGTCACGGGAGAAACGATGCCCCGCATGCAACGCGGAGGCGGTACCGCCGACCAGCACCGCCCCCGGCAAGATGGTCTGCAAGTGCGCGGCGGCGGCGAGCACCCGCTCCCAGTCAGGCAGCGGTGCGGTGGGCTTGGGCATAGTGCAACCAGAAATGGTGGCGCTGGGCATAGGGGTCCGCGACCCGCGCCCGGCAGACCTGCTCCACCTTGTCGAGCAGCGCGGGATCCGCGAGCACCGCCCGGCGCAACGCCGCCCAGTCATCCCAGCGCCCGCGGGCGATCAGGTCGTCGATGGCGGCCAGGGTCAGGCGCTGGTGGTTCAGATGGCGGTGTTGCATGGGGTGTGTCGGGTGGAGGGGTCGCTGAACCGATATCCGCGGAAAATCAGGAGGGTAGGACAACGGGGCCGAGATCGAGTTGTTCTTGAGTTGTTCTCTGCGATCGAATTCGACCCTGGCGTCGCCCGGGGAGCGTTGGACAGGAGATCCGTACATTGTAGCGAGTTCCGGGGACAGTGCGGCTTGGCAATCTCGCGCGAAGGAACGGATTTAGTGCCGGACCATGAGCCGGATCGAGTCGGCGTGAGGAACGCATCGTTCGCGGTACTGGACTGCGTGGCGCGTTGCCCCCGCCAAGCACGGACAGGACGACAGGACGACGCCGTTGCATGGCGGGCAGTCCCGCGCCCCGGCCTGTCTGCTACACTGATTTTCCGCATTTCAGCATTGCCGAGGTCGCCGCCATGCCCGAGACGCTGGTCGTATCGAGTCGGGGTCAAATCACGCTTCCCGCGGGTCTGCGCAAGCGCCTGGGGATTGCGCCGGGGGATATCCTGATCGTGGAGGACCGCGACGGGGAGCTGGTGTTCAAGCCGGCCGCCGTCCTGGCGGTCGAGGTCTACGACGACGAGCGGATTGCCGCCTGGGATCGGGACGATGCACTCGAGGATGCCGAGCGCGCCCGCATCCTGGACGGGATCCGGCACAAACCGTGACGCAGCTGTTTCTGGACGCCAACGTGCTCTTCACCGCCGCCCATAACCCGCACGGCAAGGCATCCCTGGTCCTGGAACCGGCAGCGCAGGGTCACTGGCAGGCACTGACCTCAACTTACGCCGCCGCCGAGGCGCGGCGCAACGTCGCCCTCACGTTCCCTGATTTTTCTGAGTACTTGGAGCAGATCCTCGTCGGCATCGAGACTGTCGGCTCCGGTCGCGCTGCGGTCTGCCCACTCCCGCTGCGAGACAAGGACAAACCCGTCTTCGAGGCGGCCCTGCTTGCCGGTGCGACCCATCTGCATAGCCTTCGGACGTGATAACCGGACGTCGGGGCGGGTTTCAAACCCGCCCCTACACGAAGGTCTGTCTGGATATCGGGTGCGAACGCTATATGGGAGCCCCCTGGTCACGACCTGGCCGGTAAGGCAGCGCGTTGGTCGGCAGTGCGGTGGCCGACATCGGCACCAGCCCGTAGGATGCGGTGACGAAGGAACCGCATCGTTTGAGCTGCCACCGGTGCATCGCGCCGCCTTGTCGCACCACGAGTGCTGGTGTCAGAATAGCCACGGCCTAACCAACTGCTGTTGCTATAACGCCGGCACGCCATGCGGCACAGCACGCGGGGAGGGCGAGCACACGGCCCCGGCATCGTCGCCGTTTGGTGCCGGCGATCCGGGGCTACGGTTGATCGACGGCGGGTGCATCCTGCCTACCGAGCGCCAGCCGGCATAGAGGATAATGGCCCCTGCGGCGGAGGTCGTCGAGCAACCCACCATCGCTGCCGGCGTCCGACCGTGATGCGAATCTCGCATGGCTTCCAGATCACCACCACGCGGAGAAGCGTTCATGTCCCGCATTGCGCCAGTCACTTTACCGAACGGCAAGGTTCTCTACATGGAGGTCGATGAGGATGTCACCATCGACCAGCCCCCGGCCAGTGAGGGCGGCGACGGCTACGTGCCGGGGCTCCCGGGCGAGCCGGTCGGCGCTGTGTCGCGACTGCGCGATGCCGCGCGTGACAGCGTCGACACCCTCACCGGTGTGCTTGAAGGCATCGTCACTGCCATTCCTGCCGCGTTTCAGCATGCCGTTGGCGCCGACATTGAAAAAATCACCCTCAGCTTTGGAATCAAGATCGCGGGTGAGGCCGGTCTTCCCTATCTGACCAAAGGCACTGCCGAGGGCAACATCGTCGTCACGCTGGAGTGTCGTTACCCATCGCCTGTCCCGCAACCGCCGACTTCAAACGGCTGATGAATGCGAACGAGCCATCGCGCGTGCCAGATCCGGGCACACCTCGCGGCACGCCACCCTACACCGTCCAGCGGAGTGATGCGACATGACGGATCTGCGTCTGCGGGGCGCGGTCGTCAAGATCTCCCGTGGTGTCAAATACGGGCCTAAGTTCGAGTACCTCGGCACCGGCGTCATTATTGCGCCCGGGTTCGTCATTACTGCGAAACATGTGGTGACGGACCGCACTGGGAAGGAGGTCAAGCACCAGCAGATCTTTATTGAATCCTCTTACGGTGCTTTTTCCGACGGCGGGCCGCAGAGCATCCAACTGCCGCGCTGCCACCCTGAAGCCGATTTTGCCCTATTGCCACTGCACGGCCGCGCAGCGGAGAACTCATGCGCGTGGCTCACCGAGGGCGATGCGCCACTTGCTGAGGGGCTGGAGGTCACCCTGTATGGCAGCAGGGGTGATGCCGTTGAGGAACTGTCGGCGCGTATTTCCTCATACAACGGATCATGTAATCTGTACGTGATCGACCAGTCGGTTTTCGGCGGTTATAGCGGGCGACCGGTGTTCTCAGGGCAACGTTTGGTCGGTTTGATTATCCGCTCAGATGAGCGACGCACCTACACGTTGCCGATCACTCGGGTCCGGGAGTTCATTCAACAGCATGTGCCGCTAGCCGAGTTTTACCACTCCATCCAGCTCATTGGCGACGCCGAGGTCGCGTGTCTCAAACGATTGCTGGCGGGGAGCGAGATCCCGGACGATATCGCCAAATTCGTGTTCAGTCGCGTCGCGGCTGACTCCCCGTTTTCTCCCGCGGAGCTTGGCGCACGTCTGTTCGATGAACATCTCGACTGGCTATCGAAAATGTACAACCGCGCCGGTGTCAGTCCGTTCCTGGTCTACTTAGGCGCCTGCCGAATCCGCACGCACTTCGATCAGCAACTGCAACCCGAGGCGCTGGCGCAACTTGAGCAGTGGATTAGCGCTACCGCCGAGCGCATTGACATTTCCGATACGATGCTGCACGAACGTATCGCGATTATCCTGGAGCCAGCCCCCGCGGCAGAGCACACGGTCTTGTTCATCAAGGTCCAACCGGAAGGGGGCCAAGTCAATCCTGCCTATTATCTGGTCGACGCTTGGATTGACAAAAAAGGTCCACTCGTCGAATGTCGTCACAACAAAGTCACCGTCGCTGCCCTCGGCGACGTGGTTAGGCAGGTGATCGACACCGCATATGGCCTTGTGCCCCATGGTACCGGCCGTGGTGTTGCGCCCTTTTGGGTCGAATTCATCCTTCCCCTCGAACTGTTCGACTGGAATCCAAACCAAGTCTGCCTGCCAGGTCACCACAGCTTGTTGCAGCAGCATCCCGTCGTATTGCGCTCATTGGAGCGCCATTACGTGTGGCCGTACACGCCCACGAAAGAGGCTGACCCCTACGCCTGGCGAGCGCGGTGCGCATCGCTGCCCGAGCATAAGTTCATGGAGCACCACGTCTGTTGCGTCAGCGACGACACCGAGTTGGAGGCCCTGAAGAAGCAACAGTGCGACGAGGTGTGGGCTTTGATTGCACCCTGTCCGCGGTGCGGCATCCACGGGCTGGTATACGACACCCTGCTGGCGGCCTTGCAGGCAGGTTTACCGTATATCCTGTGGCCGATGGTTCCAGACCTGGACCAGCCGCCGATCATTGCGTGGCTCTGCGCCAACAAGTATCAGGACTACCCCGAGCGAATGCACCTGAGACGTCAGAATCACGAACCGGCTTGGCGGGATCTGGCGTTGTTATGGGACGATCCCAGTGAAGACTTACCGATTAGCGATCCACTACACCAACCCACCTGAGCCCGCCTATGGCCTCGCCGAACGATGACTGTATCTTTCCCCTGACCCGGCAGATCTTTCGTGGCACCAACGTCCCGGATCCTGACGCGCTGAACCGGCTGCAACCGGCGCCGTCCTGGCGCCCCTTCGGCGCTCACCAGGTCGATGTTGCCGAACACCGCGGCAAGACCTACCAGGCCAGCCTGCACGAGCGCGACATGGTCAATGCCGCGCTCTATCTGCGCCGCCCGCTCTTGATCGAGGGCCTGCCCGGCGTCGGCAAGTCATCGCTGGCGCACGCGGTTGCCTATGAACTCGCATTGGACCCCGTGCTGATCTGGCCCATCACGTCGCGCTCGACCCGCGAGCAGGGGCTGTACGGCTATGACGCGGTCGCCCGCTTCCAGGACATCGCCCTGGCGGCGAAGCGGCTGGAGTTGCAGCGGCTCCGGCCGGGGGCAGGAGCTCCCGATGCGCCTGCACCCGACGACACCCCGGTGGACGATCTGCTGGCCCTCCCCAATATTGGCAGCTACTTGCGACTCGGCCCGCTCGGTACCGCGTTCCTGCGCTCCCAGCCGTTGCGCCCGAGCGTCGTCCTGATCGACGAACTCGACAAGAGCAACATCGACCTGCCGAACGACTTGCTCCATCTCTTCGAGGATGCTTACTTCGAAATCCCCGAGATTGCGCGGCTCGGCACGAGCGGCCGTGATCAGGCGGCCGACCAGACCCATCCGCTGGGGACGAGTGTCAGTGATCATTCAGACCCGACGCACCAACCTCCGGAGGCCGCGGAGCCGGTGTGGGTCATGCCCCATGACGGCGGTCCCGCCGTCGCCGTACCCGCAACCGGAATCGTCCGTTGCGAAGCCTTTCCATTGGTGATCATGACCAGTAATGGCGAACGCGACTTCCCTCCGGCATTCTTGCGCCGCTGTCTGCGCCTGACGATTCAAAAGCCCGAGGTTGAGAAGCTGCGACGCATCGCCAAAGAACATCTCCACTTCGAGATCCCTGAGCGCGCCAGCGATGCCGGCCCGGCGCGGGATCACCAGACGGTAACACTGCTGGAGCAGTTCACCAGGTTGCGCGATACCGAAAACAAAGCCGTGGCAACCGATCAACTGCTCAATGCACTCTACTTGATCAACGAGGGTATCGATCTGTCGAGCGGGGCGGCGGAGCGGCTGCGCAATGACATTTTGGCGGTCTTGACGGCCGGATGAAATGGAACAGTTGATTGCCGGCTTGAGTGCGATTCTGGGCCGCGTTCAGCCGGAGGCGGGGATCAACGACATCGCCGATTGGGCGTGGTTGGCCGCCATCGTCAAAGGTGAGGCGTCGCCCGAAGACACGGCTCGGGCCGATCATGGACATGACGCCCTTGCTCAAGGCGCGGTCCCACCGTTGCGCGACACTGAGGTCGAGCCGCCGCTATCATCCGACCCGGAGCAAACCACGTCCGAGCCCGCGCCGAGCGAGGCGGCGGAACTGCGCACGTCGGGCGCCGGCCGCGCACCCGCAACGGAGCAGCGTGGCGTGCCCTTCAGCACCCCCGGGGGGCGTGCCTTGCCGCAGCCCTTGGAGATCGCGCGCGCCCTGCGTCCGTTGATTCGCCGGCTGCCCGCCCACGACCTGCCGCCCCTTCTCGACGAGGAAACCAGCATCCGCCGCATCCTCGACAGCGACCTGTGGCTGCCGGCGTTTCTGCCGCGCACGCGACCCTGGCTCGATCTGGCGCTGGTGATCGAGGAGTCGCCGTCGATGGCGGTCTGGCAGCGCACCGTACATGAGCTGGCGCTGCTGCTTTCCCACTTGGGGGCCTTCCGCGATCTGCGGCGCTGGCGCCTGCGCACCCATCCCACTGATCGCACCGTCACCTTGCACAGCGCCGGCAACGACGCACCGCGTCGCCATAAGGAGTTACTGGACCCGGCCCGCCGCCGTTTGATCCTGATCGTCAGCGATGGCGCGTCGCCCGCCTGGTACGGCACGACCCTGCTCGAGTGGCTGCGCGATTGGGGCAACAGTCACCCGGTGGGCCTGCTCCAGATGCTGCCGGATCAGCGGCTATGGGCCCGCGGCGCACTGGGTCGAGCGGCCCGCTGGGCCGTGTCGGCGCCGGCCGCCGGGCTGGCCAATAGCCAATTACGCCGCCGCCCCTTGTCCGCACCGCCGCCGCGGACCGCATGCGATCTCCTGCCCGCGATGGCACCGTTGCCGATGACCATCTTGGATCCCGCCCGCATCAAGACCTGGGCCAGACTCGTGGCGGGGACGAACCCCGCAGAGTGCGTCGGATTCGTGCTTCGCCCCGCGCGCCCGCAAGACCCCGAACGACGGTCCGCGCCAATCGACTGGGAGGCGCGCTTGGCGGACTTCCACGCCACCGCCACGCCGTTGGCCCGCCGACTGGCCTGTCTACTGGCCGCGGCGCCGCTGCGGTTACCGGTGATGCGGCTGATCCAGCACGCCCTGCTGCCTGAGTCCGGCCAAACGCACCTGGCCGAGTTTCTGCTCAGTGGCTTGCTCAAACGCCTGACACCGGCGGAGCGTGATGCCGCCACCGTAACGAGCCAACCAACCGAAGACCCGGAACTGATCGACTACGACTTCGGGACCCCCGAGATCCGCCGTCGCCTCCTGCACGCCGGCTTGGTCACCGATGCCGTGGAAGTGCAATTGCGGATTGGCGACTACGTCGCCGGCCATCTCGGCGGACCGCGGCAATTCCTGGCCGCCCTGCACGGTGGCGCACGCGGTAGTGAGCCGGCCATGCCTGCCGGCATTGAACCGTTCGCGCAGGTGACACGGGAAGTCCTTGCGTGGTTGGGCATCGTCGGCCCCACGCAGCAATTGGATTCCGTGGTTGGCGGACCGCCGGTGATTGGTGATGGCGAACTCGTGCCGACGCCGCGAGAGGAAGCCACGGTTGGCACCGAGCGGCAGGGTCCGATCCGCATCCTGCACCTGTCGGATACCCACTTCCGGACGAGTAACACGCGGGGCACCAACCGTCGCGCCAGCCGGTCAACAACGCCCGAGATCGAAACCTTCGACTGCTTCTTGAGCCATAACAGCCGCGACAAACCAGCGGTGCCCGCACTCGCCGCGGCCCTTCGCAACCGCGGAGTCTCCGTCTGGTTGGACGAGGAACAGTTGCGCCCAAGCATACCTTGGCAAACGCTTCTCGAATCGGGCATCCGCGACTCTCGGAGTATCGCCGTGCTGGTCGGCGCAGATGGGCGCGGCCCCTGGGAAGAGGCGGAGATGCGCGCCGCTCTGTCGCTCGCGGTCGAGGACGGACGACCGGTGATCCCCGTGCTGCTTGCCGACGCCCCCTCGGTCCCTCATCTGCCACTCTTTCTGGGCGACCTTGCCTGGGTGGATCTACGCGCGTCCGCCGACTCCGACGATCCGTCCGCACTCGATCGGCTGATTTGGGGCATCACCGGAACGCGTTCCGGCGGAGAATTCTCACGCGAGCCATCCGAGTTGAAGGACCAGAATGTGGATCCAAGCGCCGCTTGGGATGCGGACCCAGTTCTACGCTCGCTTGTGGCATTCATCGGCGACGAGGTTGCGGGAGGGTTGGTTCCGGACTTGATCGCCATCACCGGCGACATCGCATCTTCCGGCACAGCCGCCGAATACGCGCTGGCCAGAGAGTGGTTAGACACGCAACTATGGCCCCGACTAACCCCCCCGGGCGCTGCGCCGCTGCCACGCGACCGGCTGCTGCTGGTGCCGGGCAACCACGATGTGGACCGCGGCCGGGTCGACGCCGTCGCCCGCATGGTCCAGAACGGACTGCTTACCGGGCAGGATCAGGACCAGATCGCCACCGTGCTTGACAGTCCCGACCAGCGAGGCACCTTGCTGAAGCGCCATGCCGCCTATCTGGAGTTCTACGCCACCTGGTTCGGCATCCCCCAACCCCTGCCCTGGTGGCAACGCAACATCGACATCCGCGGCCAGCGTTTGCACATCGCCGGGCTCGATTCCGCCTGGATGGCCTACGGCGATACCGACCGCGGACGTTTGCTGCTCGGCCGCTACCAGGTCAACCAGACCGCGCTGCACCCCGACGGCGAGGGGGCCGACTGGCGCCTCGCCCTGCTGCATCATCCGTGGGACTACCTAGCCAAATTCGATCAAGACGAAGTGCCCGGTCTGATCCGCCGACACAGCGATTTGGTGCTGCGCGGGCATCGTCATCAGGGCGAGGCTTTTCAAAGGGTCACGCCGGATCCGGACGACGCCTGTATTGAACTCGACAGCGGCAGCGTTTACGCAGGCAGTCTACACCTCAACGCGTTCCAGTGGATCGAACTGGTTCCCCATGCGCGGAAGGTGCGGGTGCATCTGCGCAGGTGCGTCAAGCAGGTCTGGGGCATTGATGAGAGCCAGAAAGGATACCCCGGCGGTACCGCAGAATTCGATCTCATCCGGACAGCGACGCCTCCCTCTAACATACCACAGCCCCAGGCGCTGGAGGTCCCGGAGAAGTACAAAGAATGGGTTCGCAAGACGTACGGACGGCTGAAAATGTTCGGCCAGGATTACGAGGAGGCGCGATCGGTCATCCTGAGCGATGTGTATGTGCCTGCGGTCACGGTTCCCGCCGTACAGTCGCGCACGGATCCGCAGTCCGGTGAACCCGTCAAGGCAGCATCGACCCTGCTGCTGCACCGGATCGACCAGGAATCGCTGTATTGCCCGGGCCCGCCCGGTGCCGGCAAGTCGACGTTTTGCCGCTGGGCCGTATTCCGGAGCATCCCGGGTGACGCACCTAAGCAACCAATCAAGCCTCCCGAGGGCTTTGAGGAACTCACCCCCAAAGAACTGCAAATGCGCCTGCCGTTGCTGGTGCTTCTGCGCGAGTTCTGGCCTCACATGGATTGCGGTCCGGGAGAGTTGATGTGGTCTCGTGCGAAGTTGGAAAAGGCCCTGGTCGATTGGGTGGACGAGTTTCACCACGGCGGGCTAGCCGGCGCAAACCTCAGTGCCCATCTCAACGCCGGGGCTACCTTCCTAGTACTCGACGGGCTCGACGAGGTGCCACGCTCCTCTACCAGGACGGACGGCAGCGAAATCTACCCGCGGAAACTGCTGATCAGCGGCCTGAAGAACGCTTTACCCGAATGGAAGCGGCTTGGCAACCGCACCCTGCTTACCGCCCGGCCTTATGGATTAAACGACGCGGAGATCAGCGACGTCGGCCTGCCTCGCGCCGACTTGCAACCTATACCTGAAGAACTGCAAAAGTTATTTATCAAACTCTGGTTTCACACCCTAGAAAGCGAGCGATTGGGCGAGGAACTTATCGAGTCTATCAAGGACCAGGAAAACATGAACCCGCTCCTCAAGAACCCGATACTCCTCACCGCGCTCTGTATCGTTTACTTCAACGGCCGTCGCCTGCACGGGGACCGGTTTGTCCTTTATCAACGAATCGTCAAGGACATGCTATTTAATCGCTACCCTGGCGAAGTCGCTCAGCGCGAGACGATCAAGGCGACGTTGGAAGCCATTGCCTACGGTATGCATACCGGCGACGGCCTGCACGAGAAACGCCTGAACCCCGAGCTACAGGCGAGCGACCAAGAATTGGAGACCCTTTTAATCAACTTCACTGAGAACACTCCCATCTACGTGAGGGACCGCGTGGATGCCGCCGTCTGGCGCGATGAGCTCCTGACACGCTCCGGTCTGCTCCGCCCCCTGCCCGACGGACGGGCACAGTTTTTTCATGCGAGTTTCCAGGAATATCTTGCCGCCGAGCGCATGGCCCGAATGGGCGGTGACTGCGGCAGCTTCGAGCAGGACATCCGCAACCGTTGGGCCGTACGCGGGTGGCACGACACCCTCTTGTTTCTCATTTCCGCCCTG
The DNA here is from genome assembly GCA_013426805.1 of Chromatiaceae bacterium. Taxonomy (GTDB): domain Bacteria; phylum Pseudomonadota; class Gammaproteobacteria; order Chromatiales; family Chromatiaceae; genus Thiodictyon. The sequence continues at coordinate 18,307 of JACDZG010000092.1, read as the reverse complement.
GTCCACTTCCACGACATCACTTGGGTTTGGGGCCTGCTGTCACCGCTTGCCGAGAGTCTCACGCGTGCTGGGGTCAAGGCCAACCCCGCCCCCGCGGTGTTGATCGCCGCGGCCCTGGACTACCAGTATTTGTCCAAGAAATACAAGATACCGGACCAATTGACAGAAAAGTTCCGCCGGATCTGCCTGGACGCCATCGCCGACGAGGTCGAGATCGACGACCGCAAAATTCTGAGAAACTGTCTTGGCCGTCTCGACGACCCAAGTATCTTCCCCCTTCGGAGCCCCACTGCCTATGTGGAGGTCCCACCCGGCGACTATGTGTACGGCGAGAATAATGAGAAGATCAGCATCGCAACCCCCTTCCTACTCGCCCGCTACCCGGTGACGAATGGCCAGTACTGTGCCTTCATGGAGGATAACGGCTACGCGACCCGGAAATGGTGGTCCGACGAGGGCTGGGCGTGGAAAGAACAGACGGGCGTCTGCGCACCCGCGTACTGGAAAGAGCGCGGTTGGAACGCTCCCAACCAACCGGTCGTCGGCGTCTCCTTCTGGGAGGCCGAGGCCTGCTGCCATTGGGCCGGCGGTCGGCTGCCGACCGGGCAGCAATGGGAGGCCGCCGCCCGCGGCCCTGGGGGCAGCGACTACCCTTGGTGCGGCGACTGGGAGGACGGGATCTGCAACAGCGCCGAAGCCGGCCTCGGCGTCACCTCGCCGGTCGGGATCTTCCCCCGCTCGCGCCAGGCACGGTTGGGAATCGAGGACCTGACCGGCAATGTGTGGGAGTGGTGCGACGACTTCTACGACGAGCCAGGAGCCGAGCCGTCGCGCGTGTTGCGTGGCGGTGCGTTCGACGTCGAGGCCGGATTCCTGCGCTCCACGGACCGGAAGGGCTACCTACCCGCGAGCCGGGACAGGGTTATTGGGTTCCGCTGCATCCTGGACGCGCCCCGCCAGCCTTGACCCATTGACCCTTATTTTCCAACGGACCGCGAAGCGGTCCGTTCGCATTTGACAAGAAATAACAACGTGTCAGTGTCAGCCAGCACGTATGACACTGTCAGGCAGCCCGCTGCAAAATCGCTCGCCTAATCAAGCCGTCGGGCGGACAAGCGCCAGCGCAGTCCAGCGAATCCCGGCCGCCGCTGGTGGACTACGCTATCGCTTTTCCACCCTGGGGTCTTGCACTCGGCCAGGCGCCGGACGGCTACAATGCAGCTTGATGATGCGCAGCACCAGTGCCGACCCGGATCGCACGCCAGCCACCCACTTTGACCCACCGACGCCAGCCATGCCCCGACCCCGCCACCGCCGCGTTTCCCGCAAACGGCGCGCCCCGGCCGCCGGGCGCCACCATGACCACAGCTATAAGCAACTCTTCGCCCACGCTGAGATGGTTCGCGATTTGCTCACCGGCTTCGTGCGGGAGGACTGGGTCACGTCCCTGGACCTGGCTTCGCTGGAGACGGTCAAGGGCAGCTATGTCACCGACGATTACCGCGACCGCGAAGACGACATCATCTGGCGTGTTCGCTGGGCGGACGGCTGGTGTTACGTCTATCTTCTGATTGAGTTCCAGAGCACGGTAGACCCCTTCATGGCGGTGCGGATCAGCTGCTATGTCTCGCTCCTGTACCAGGACCTGATCGCGCAGAAGGCGCTGACCGCGGCCGGGACCCTCCCGCCGGTACTGCCGATAGTCCTTTACAACGGCGAGCCCCGCTGGACGGCGCCGACGGAACTGTCCGCACTGATCGACCCGGCGCCGGGTGGACTGGCGCACTATCGCCCCCACTGGCCTTACCTGCTGCTCGACGAAGGGGCGATCGTGGGCGACGCGGCCTATCCGGCCGAGGTCCGCAACCTGGTGGCGGCGCTATTCCAGTTGGAAAAGGCGCGTGACGAGCCGACCTGGCTTGCGGTCTACGCCCGGTTGGTGGCACTCCTGGACAGCGGCGCCCTGGACAGCCTCAAGCGTGCCTTCGGGCGTTGGATCTACCGCAGCTTCATCCGGAAGAAGCGCCCCGGCATCCGCCTGCCGGACATCAATGACTTTCAAGAGGTGCATGTCATGCTGCAACAACGGGTCGAACAGTGGAACGCGGAGATCCTCGAACAGGGACGCAAGGAGGGACACAAAGAGGGACACAAGGAGGGACACAAGGAGGGACACAAGGAAGGCCTTGCGCAGGCGCGCCGGGAAATGGCCGCGGCACTCCTTGAGCGCACCGCCCTGGACGACGCGGCCATTGCCGATCTGACCGGGCTCTCCGGCGAGGTGATCCGCGCCCTGCGCGCTACACCGACCGAACATTAGGTGACCAGCACCCGGTTGGACGAGATTTGCGATGACAACCAATACTAAGTCGAGCCATGAGTCGAGCCGTCTCCTTGAAGCAGTCCATGAGACCGCCCAAGACCTGCATCGCGCAGGATTTATCGACATGCGGCGGATGCGGCACTTCGACGCCCTCTGTCTCGCACCCATACCACCCTATACCAGCGAGCGGATTCGTGCCCTGCGCGACCGCTACCAGTTGAGCCAGTCCGTCCTCGCCTCGGTATTGAACACGAGCGCGTCAACGGTTCGGCGTTGGACAGGAAGTCTGTACATTGTAGCCCCTCACCGACCCGTCAGGCGGCAACCGCCTCGCGCCCAGTGCGCGGCCCAAGCTGCGCCAGGGCCTGCCCGAGTGCGGCCTCGCGTTCCGCCACCCAGCGCTCCGCGGGCAGGACCTTGCCCAGGCCCAGATGTTCGAGCCGCTGCCTGGGTTGACCGTGGCCAACCACGAGATAGACCTGGGCCCCTTGGGCGAGCGCGTCGCGGACCGTCGACTCGATCGCCACGGCGGTCGTCACGCCCAGGTGCGGCACCTGGCGCAGGTCGATCACCACCGCCTGCGCCCCGGCGAGCTTGGTCGCCTGGCGGTCGATGGCGACGGCGGCACCGAAGATCAGGGGGCCGCTCAGATACAGGAGCTTGAGACGGCCGCGGCCCTGGGCCAGCAGCGAGCGCTCCTCGCAGGTGAGGCCGGCGCAGGGGATCTCGTCGGCCTTGCGCCGGGCCGGCAGGGTGCAGACGGACTCGGCCTGGGTGTCCGCCAGGCGCCGGATGGTGAGCATGTTGGCGACGAAGAGGCCGATGCCGACGGCGGCGATCAGGTCGACGAAAACAGTCAGGGCGATGACGCCGTACATGATCGCGGCGCCTTTGATCGACACCCGATGGGCGCGGCTGAGGAAACGCCAGTCGATGATGTCGATGCCGACCTTGACGGCGATGCCGGCCAGGACGGCCAGCGGGATCTGGGCGGTGAGTCCACTGGCCCAGATCACCACCACGGCGAGGATGGCGGCGCGGGTCAGGCCCGAGAGCGCGGTGCGCCCGCCGGCCTGGATGTTGACCACGGTGCCCATGGTCGCGCCGGCGCCGGGCAGGCCGCCGAAGAGCCCGGAGACCAGGTTGCCGATGCCCTGACCCATCAGTTCCTTGTCCGCCGCCACCGGTTTGCGGGTCAGGCTGCCGGCGATCACCGCCGTCAGCAGGGCGTCGACGCAGCCGAGCAGGCCGAGCACCGCGGCATCGACCACGATGGTCTGCCATTGAGCCAGCGTGAACACCGGTAGATGCAGCGACGGCAGTCCACTGGGGATGGCCCCGATGCGCCGGATGTCCTGGTCGCCCAGCCACAGCACCGCGAGCAGGGTGCCCGCGACCAGGGCCAGCAGTTGCGGAGGCAGGTAGCGCTTCACCTGTCGCGGCAGCAGGAAGAGGATGGCGAGCGTGAGACCGCCGAGGACGGCTTCCTGCGGGTCGATGGCGCGGACCAGGTCCGGCAGCGCCTGCAGGGCAGCCGGGACGCCGCCGCCCGGTGCGGCATGCCCGAGCAGGCCCGGCAGTTGCAGAATGATCAGGATGAAGCCGATCCCGGACATGAAACCCGAGATGACGATGTAGGGCATCATCGTGATGTAGCGCCCCAGCTTCATGGCGCCGAAGGCGATCTGAAACAGGCCCGCCAGCATGACCACCGTGAAGGCCATGGCCAGACCCTGCTCGGGGTCGGCGGCCACCAGGTTGGTGACCACCGCGGTAAAGACGACGGTCATGGGTCCGGTCGGTTCGGAGATCAGGGTCGGGGTGCCGCCGAATAGGGCAGCGAAGAGCCCGATCAGCACCGCGCCGTAGAGCCCCGCCTCCGGGCCGGCGCCGGAGGCGACACCGAAGGCCAGCGCCATGGGCAGAGCGATGACCGCCGCGGTGACCCCGCCGAAGAGGTCGCCGCGCAGATTATCGAAGCGGATTTCATTCAGAATCTTCATCTGGACTCACCCGTGCAGATCAACTGGGCAGCTATACATCAGCAGACCATAATCCCGGTCATAGTCCGCCCGAAGTTGGTCGACGATCCGCGCGCACTGATCGCTGTCGGCGACGATATCGACCCGGATGTTTCCGTCCTTGCGCCAGTTGCCGGTGCGCAGTCCGTGGGTGCCGAGGCCGCGGGCCTCGGAAATGGTATAGCCGATGACACCAAGCCGCTTGAAGTCATCGATCAGGCTGTTCTCCAGTACCCCCTCGGTAATGATGGTCAGCAGTGTTTTTGGTTGGGCCGTCATGGTGCGAATACTCCCAGGCCATGGAAGAACTCGGCCAGCCAATAATAGATGGGCAGGCCAATGAAAATGTTGAATGGGAAGGTCACGCCCAAGGCCGCGCCAATGGACAGGGCCGGATTGGCTTCCGGTACCGCGATACGCATGGCGGCGGGCGCGGCGATGTAGGAGGCGCTGGCGTACAGGGTGGCAAGCAGCAGCGTGCCGCCCACTGACAGACCGAGCAGCGTGCCGGTCAGGGCACCGATTACGGCGGCCACCAGGGGCATGACCACGGCGAAACCCAGCAGGAAAGCGCCGTAGGTCTTGAGTTCGGCGATGCGGGTGGACGCGACCAGTCCCATCTCCAGCAGGAACAGGGCCAGCATGCCCTTGAACAGGTCGAAAAACAGGGCATCCAGCGGCTTGATCCCGTCCGGCCCGGCGATCAGACCGATGATCAGACCCCCGCTCAGGAGCAGGATGCTCTTGCCGAAAAAGACCTCGTGCAGCATCTTGCCCCAGCGCACCGGACCGCTGCCGTGTTTCGCCAGGATCACGCCGATGATCAGGGCCGGCATCTCCAGCAGGACCAGAAAGACGATCAGATAGCCCTCGTAAGGGATGGCGCGCTTGCTGAGAAAGGCCACGGCCACCGAGAAGGTCACCACGCTGACCGAACCATAGTGACCGGCGATGGAGCCGGCGTCGGCCCGCGACAGGCCGCCCAGTGTGCGCAGCGCGGGAAAGGCGATGAGCGGGATGGCGGCCGCCGCCGCCATGACCACCAGACTGACCAGGGCGATCTCGCCGAGCGGGTACTCGGCCAGCTTCACGCCGCCTTTGAGCCCAATGGCCAGCAGCAGATAGATGGACAGGAATTCGTAGATGCTGCCCGGGATCTTGAGATCCGAGCGCAGCAAACCGGCTGCCGCACCCAATACGAAAAAGAAGACAACTGGTTCGAATGGCATGGGCTTGACTCAACACCAGATGAATAAGTAAGGAGTTGGAAATCAGTGAAAAAACGCTCCTGATTACCGCGTCAGACTCAAATACAGAGCCGGGAGCTTTTCGGGCAGCCGCGCGACCTGGTCGAGCACCATGTAATTGCGGGCGCCGAAGATGCGCGAGACATAGTCGTCGGCGGCCGGGTCCAGGCTGACGCAGAAGGTCTGGATACCGCGCCGATGCAGCTCCTCCACCGCCTTGCGGGCGTCCTGGCGCAGGTATTGCGGGTCGCGCACGTCGTTGTCGGCGGGCTCGCCGTCGGTGAGCACCAGGAGCAGTCGCTGGTGGCTCGGCCGACGTGCCAGCAGCGTGCCCGCGTGGCGCAGCGCCGTGCCCATGCGGGTCGACAGTTGGCCGGTCATGCCGGCCAGACGCGCCCGCGCCGTGTCGTCATAGGGCGCGTCGAAGTCCTTGAAGCGGAAATACTCCACGTCGTGCCGTCCGTTGGAATCGAAGCCATGGATGGCGAAGGGGTCGCCGATCTTGCCCAGGGCGTCGGCCAGCAGGGCCGCGGCTTCGCGTGCCAGATCGAGCACGGTGCGCGCGTCGGCCGACTCGCGGACCGGATCGTTGGTGGACTCCGACAGGTCGATCAGGAGCAGCACCGACAGGTCCCGCACCTGCAGGCGCGTGCGGATGCCGATGCGGGTGTCCGGCTGCAAGCCCAGGCGGATGTCCACCAGGGCGCGGACCGCGGCGTTGAGATCGATCTCGTCGCCGTCCTCCACCCGGCGCTGGCGGATCACGCCCTGGGGCTGGACTGCCTCGATTAGGAATTTCAGTCGCCGAATCAAGGGCTGGTGCTGCTCCACCACCGCGTCGATCAGGGCCGGATCGCCCCGCTTGGGCCGCTTTTCGAGCAAGGTGGCCCAGTTCGGCCGCTCCAACTGGGTCTGGTAGTCCCACTCGTGGTAATGAACCGGGGAGGCGATCGGCTCCTTGCCCTCGCGCTCGTTGAAGCTCACACCGTCGTCGTCGAACAGCTCGCTTGCCAGCACCCAGACTTCCTCGGCATCGTCGCCGGCCGTCTCCACGTCCAAGGTGTTGAGCATTTCCATCAGGCTGACGTACTTGCGCACTTGCCGGGACTGGCCGGGCAGCAGTACCAGGTCCTGCGCCTCGTCCGGGTCGGCCCACAGATGGCGATTGTCGTCCCGGTAGAGGCAGGACGGTTGATCGGTGCGGGGATTGAATGGCAGTTCCAGGGCTCGAGCCGATTCGGCCAGTGCGAGTCCCAGTGCCTGGGCCAGGTCGGTTTCCGCCAGGCGTCCGGCGACGGCGCTGAACGCGGTGCGCGCCTGCTCCACCAAGGGATGGCTATCCGGATAGTCCGGGTCCAGCAGGGCGCGGGCGATGCGGTCCAGCAAGCCGCCCCAGCCGTCGGCGTGCTCCGCGTTGATGCACAGCAAGGGCTGCCAGATCAGCCGCAGTCCGGGGAAGGCGCGCACGGCCAGGGCCTCCACTCGGGCGTCCTCGAAAACCCCGATCAGCGCCCGCTCCAATGCACTGCGCTCGGCGGCCCCCGGATCACGACGGGAATAGACCTGGTGGGCGGCGGCATGGGCCGCGGCGGCGCGGTAGATGGCCAAGCCCGCGATCCGCTCGCCGCCGGGCAGGGTCAAGTCGTCGAAAGCATCCGGGAGGTGGATGAACGACTGCGCGATATAGGGCTGGTAGCCCTCGCGGGTCTCGAAGTCACCGGAGGTGGGGCGCAGAAAAAAATCCCGCGCCCAGAGCGAGCGCAGGTACAGCACCAACCGGCGCTGCACGTCGACGAAGAGCACGCCGCGCTGCTCTTTCTTCATCACCGCCAGGGCGTCGTCGCTCTGCAAGGCGAAGTACCGGGCCTGGGCGGCAAAGTCATGGCGATGGGCCGAGATCCCCCAGAGCGCCCAGCGGCGCAGGCCCCCCAGGGTCAGGTGGCCGAACAGGACGTCCAGGTTTTCCAACAGCGGCCGGATCGCGCGCGGAGCCTGGGCCAGTAACTGGTCCAGCAGACTCAGATAGCCCTTGAAGAGCTCGAGCTCCCCCAGTCGGGCCGCCGCGGTCGGGGCGGTGGAGAAGAGCAGCGCCAAGACCCCGGCACTGGTCTTGGAGTACATCTTGATGGCCGCGGAGAGCAGTTCCGCCACGGCTTGCTCACCGATCTCGCGGGCGACCAGGGGCGCGCCCTCGATGAACGAAACGACCAGGTCGGTGCCGCGGCCTAGCGCCTTGAGCCCCGCGGCGCCGCGGATATAGGCGTCCAGTCCGCGCGGCGAAAAGACGCGGGCGGCCTCGTGCCAGGCGCCCTCCAGCACCGCGCCGGCATGTTCGCCCAGCTCGTCGAGAACATCCTGATACTCGGCCAGTTGAATTGCCATGCTCGCCTCGCGGTACGCCGTCGCCGGATTCAGTCGGGCCAGATGCGCCGCGGATGCAGCGGTCGGGCGGGGTCATTGAGGTCCGGTGTCCGCGGGTGCGGCGCCGGGGGCGGCGGTGCCTTGGGGCGGGCGGCGGCCTTGGTCGGCCTGGAGATCGCCGGGATCGGCGGCGCGACCGACGCGTCGGCCGGCACCGCACCCTGTGGTTCGTCCGGTGTGATCATGATCGCGGTACCTCGTTCGTGGTGCCTGTGCGCAGCGACGGGGATTGCGGTTTCAAGCCCCGACCGGGGACGGGACGGCGAGGGCCGTCACCTCCGCCGCCAACCGCAGATCCTCCGGTTGCAGGGCGGAGCCCTGGGCGCCAAGGGTGACGTTGACGTAGGTCCGGCCGAAATTCAGGTCCGGATAGACGCCGCTGCGCTCGGACCAGCCGGCCAGGGTGTCGAGCCAGGCCCGGGTCTCGGCATAGGATCCGAACTCGAACCGCCGGGTCAGCAGCGGCGGACGTTGCTGGGCTTGCCAACCCGGCGCCAGCGTCGGTTCAGTCTCGGTCATCGCAGATCTCTCCTTCGTATTCATTCGGGGTCATGGACGCCGGCCGCCGCCTCAGGCCGACGGCGGCAGGGGTGCCGCCAGGATCCGGTTCAGTGTCGCCAAGTGGCGCTCCTCGTCCCGCCGCAGGTCGGCGAACAACTGCGCGGTCGCGACATCGCGCAGGCGCGCACAAGCCGCCTCAGCATCGGCATAGAGGCGGACCGCGGCCGTCTCCAGCGCGTGACTGGAGCGGAGCATCTCGCCGCGGTCGCGGCCCGGCCGCGCCGGGGCCACCTGGGTGGCCTGGGGTGTCAGCCCCAGGAGCAGCAGTCGTCCGATGATCCGTTCGACGTGTTCACGCTCCTCGTCCGCCTCGCGGCGCAGCCCCGCGGCCGCCTCCGGCAGCCCCCACAGGTCGCACAGACAGGCCTGGGTGAGATAGTGCTGGACGGCACTCAGCTCATGTCCCAGAGCCTGGTTCAGGTAGCCGACCACGCGCGGGTTTGCCAGCATGGCGCCGGGCCTTAGCTGCGGGCCGGCGCGATGTCGCCATCGCGGCCGCTGCCGCCGGCGCGCGGCGATTTGGGCAGGATGCCTTCCACCTCGCCATGCACGCGGGCGATGATGTGGGCGGCCACCAGGCCGTCGCCCACCCGCTCGCAGGCGTCCGCCCCGGCCCGCACGGCGGCATTCACGGCGCCGGTCTCCCCGCGCACCAGCACGGTCACGTAGCCGCCGCCGACGAATTCGCGGCCGATCAACCGCACCTCCGCGGCCTTGGTCATGGCATCCGCCGCCTCGATGGCGGGCACCAGACCACGGGTCTCGATCATCCCCAAAGCAATTCCAGTCACGTCAGCCATGTGCTTCCTCGATCAGTGTGCGAGTCTGCTTAAGTCCCGGCGGCGGGTGAACCGCCGCCGCTCGGCCCGACAGGCAGCCGGGGCATATCAAGCCTCGGGAGCCTTGGGCAGGATGTGCTCCACCTCGCTGTGGACGCGGGCGATGATGTGAGCGGCCACCAGGCCGTCGCCGACCCGCTCGCAGGCGTCTGCCCCGGCGCGGACGGCGGCGTTGACGGCGCCGGTCTCGCCACGCACCAGCACGGTGACATAGCCGCCGCCGACGAACTGCCGGCCGATGAGACGGACCTCCGCGGCCTTGGTCATGGCGTCCGCCGCCTCGATGGCGGGAACCAACCCACGGGTCTCGATCATGCCGAGCGCGATACCTGATACTTCAGCCATTTCTTTCTCCTGACGTTGGGGGGGAAGTGGATAGTGGTTAGTGGTTAGTGGTCAGTGGTGTTTGGTTAAGAACGGTTCACTCAGATGCCACACGAGTCGATTTCGGAATGTTCTTGCCTCGTGACTTAGCTCATTGGCCGCTGCCCTCCTCCCACCGGTCGATGATGCCGGCGATGGTCAGGTCGGTGAGCACCTGGACATCGCCGACGGCGTACCGGGCGGCGGAGCCGCTGACGGTGAAGACCCATTTGCCCGGCGGGACCCCGACCGGATCGCAGGCGACACTGAGCGCGCCGCGCGCGTCCGTGAGCACCCGCAAGGACAGATTCTTCAGACCCGGCGCGCGGCGCGTGGCGACCAGCTCGGAGGTCACTTGCATGATTTCCATGTCAGTCCCCTTGCCGGTGGTCGATGATGCCGACGACGTGAGTGTCCATATCATTCCCCTTTCCAGTGGTCGATGATGCCGACGATGGTGAGGTCCGATGGATACTCCTTGCTGCCGGCCGCCTCGCGGGCGGCGGAGGATCCGACACAGATCACCCAGTCGCCGGGCATGCAGCCGATGGCATCCACCGCCACCTGGCGGGCGCCGCCGGCCTTCTCGCGCACCACCAGCAAGGGCCGATGGCCCAGTTCGGCGATGCGGTTGGTGGAGACCAGGGTCTTTTCCACCTGCATGATTTTCATAGCGTCCCTCCGTCAACCAATTCGAGCGGGCTGCCCGCGGGCCGGTCCTGCACCGACAACTGGCAGATCAGCAGGCCCTGGCCGGACAGGTCCGGATAGCGCGCGCCGATCGCCGCCGCGACCCGCCGCACCTTCTCGATGGTGCGCTCGCGGGCACCGGGCACCTTGCTGTCGTAGCGGTAATGCACCGCGACCGGGATCGGCAGGCCCCGTTTGAGGTTCAGCCCTTTGAAGATCTTGATGCCGACGTCCAGATGCGCCGCGCCCTCCTCCACGGTATGCAGATGCGAGTAGTAGGAGATGTTGCGTAACTGCACCTCCTCGAAGCCGTCGCCGACGCTGATGTAGCGCTCCGCGTGGCCCACATCCGGGTAGCAGCCGTCGTACAGCGCCTGCACATAGTCGATCTGAGACAGGTTGTTGATCAGCAGACTGGCGATCAGTCGGCGCATCCCCTCGTGCGGTTCGCCGGTGCCTGCCCCCCAGCCGGTGGCGGCGGCGGCGGCACGGATCGCCTCATGGACCGCCAGTCGGGCCTGATCGGCCGAGAGGCCCCGGGTGTCCCGAAAGACCTGGGCGTTATCCACATAGCGGTAGGCATTCAGCGCGCCCTCGGCATCCGGGGTATGGATGCGGATGGCATCGGTATCGGTATCCACCCCGATCAGCAGCAGATCGGTGCCGGCGCCGCAGCAAAAGGAGTTCTCGATCGCCTGCCGGAACTGATTCAGACGCTCCAGCGCCGCATCGATCGCCCGATGCTCATTGCTGCCGTGGGCCGCACAGCCCTCGTGGCCGGGAGCCGAGCTACTGATGTGATAGACCGCAACCTTGAGATAGCGGGTGTTGGCGTCGGCGGTGCTGGGCACGCCCTCGCGGTAGCGCCGCAACTCGGCCGCCATCCAGTGGCGCACGTCGGTCTCGATGTCGAACAAGGCGCCGGCGTAGGCCTTGTGCCAGGTGAACGAGGACAACGGCAGGCGCAGGATGTAGCGCAATAGGCCCTTGAGTCGTCCATCCGCGCAAGGACTGATGTCGACCGCGTGGAAGCCGCAATCCAGAAAGAAGTTGCTGGCGTCACGGGCGGTCTCGCGCTGCGCCAGGAGGTCCTGGGTGAACTGTGCGATGGCCGCCCGCAAGGCGCCGAAGGTGCAGTGCGCAAACAGCGCCCTGAGATCGGGCCCGGCGATCCAGGCCGAGGCCAGCACCGCCGCGGGCAGGGCGTAGCCAAGCCGGGCCTGGGCCAGGGCCTGGGCCCGCTCCGGGAAGTCGGCATCACGCGGCAGGCCGGCGATGGCCTGCAGGGCCGGGACGATGGCGTCGAAGCGGCCCTTCACCGATTCTTCGCAGTAGGCCAGCCGGGCGTTGGCGGCCCGGTCGGTCAGGGCATGGGACCCCAGCGCCGACGACGCGCGGGCCGGCGCCGAAACGCCGGGGCCGACGGCCGGCAGGGGCCGGGCGGGCGGCGCGCTGGAGGCGACCGCGGCGGCCGCCGCCGGGCGGGTCCCAGTGGCCAGGCGGGCACGCAGTGCATAGGCATTACGGGTATTCATGGTCCATCCGGCCCCCGGTTAGCCCCGGGCCCCGCCCGAGTAGGTGACGCAGGTCCCCTTGGTATTACCGCCGCTGCTGCCCGTGACCCGCGCCGGGGGCGGGGGCGCGGGGCGCTCCAGGTCCTTGTTGCCCCAGGCGCCGGCGGCCATGGGCAGCCGGTTCTCGCCGCGCAGGGTCAGGTTGCGGCCTTGGGCCCAATGGCCCTCGGTGCCAGTGACCCGCCCGCTGCGCGCCCAGTCATCGCCGGTGATGCGCCGCCCGCTGTCCCGCCCCTCGCCGGTGATCCGGCCGACGGGTTCTTCCATCGGCACGGCCGGTGCCGCCGCGACCGCGGCCGGCGCACTGAAGGCCGGCGCGTGGAAGTCGGTGGGCAGTTCGTCCCGATAACGGAACTCCGGGGTGCCGGAGACCAGGCCCGCGGCCAGATTGACCGGACCGGTGATCCGGCTCAGGCCGCCGCTGCCGACGCTGCCGAGTGCATTGCCGGTGATGCGTCCGCGCGCCGCCCGCGCCGGGGAGACGATGCTGAAGTCCGCCGGGCCCGGGGCGGCCGACGGCCGGGGTTCGGCGTACGGCAACGGCTGGTCGGCCGGCGCCAGATAGCGCGGGACGCGGCGGGCGGCCGGGGCTGGGGGCGCCGTCTCCACCCACGCATCCGCCGCCGCGTGGCCGCCGCAGGCCCCGCCGCAACCACAGGCCCCGCCGCAGGCGCAGCCATCCGACTGACCTGGACGCGGGCCGCCGCCGTAGGGCGTGCCGGTGATGGCACTGGCGCTGCCGGGCTCGTTACCGGTGACCAATGGGCTGCGCCCGAGCATGACACCGGAGACCTGTTGTCCCCGCTCGGTCCGGCTGACGCCGACCTTGTCCGCACGCGGGGCGGGGGTGCCTTCGCAGTACGTCTGGTACTGCTCCTGACCGACGTACTCGGTCCCGGTGACGGGCTGGCACTCCCCGTGCTCGTCACCGGTCAGTTTTCGGCTCGGGTCAGCTCCGAGGCTCACCGCGGTGCCGGTCAGCGTCCGTCCAGCCAGCGTGTGCATTGCGGACACCTTGACCGGGGCGCCGTCGCACAGGCTGGTTTGGCCATACTGGGAGCCGGTCACCCGCTCACAGGCGCCGGGCTCGTTCCCCGTCACCTTGGGCGAACGATCCACCAGGTTACCGGTGATCCGCTGGCCAGCGCGACTGCTGTCCTCGCCGACCTTTGGCGGGGGCGGTTCCGGACGGGTCCGGCAGATGGTCTGGAACTGCTCGTTGGACAGATATTCGGTCCCCGACACCGGCCGGCAGGCACCGGCCTCGTCACCGGTGACCTTGACCGAGCGCCCGACCTCGGTACCCGACACCGGGCGGCCCGCCAGGGTGTGCGTCAGCGCGACCTTGGACGGCGGACCGTTGATGGTCAGACGGGCCAGCCCGGCGTCGGCGTACTGCGACCCGGTGACGGCGCGCCGGGCGCCGGCATCGGCGCCGGTCACCGCCCCGGCGCGAGCCTCATCGGTGCCGGTGACGACCAGACCCTTGCGCTCGGTCGTGCCGACGGCGACCTTCGCCGGGCGCGCGGGCAGCATGGTGTTGCCGGGGCTGCTGGGGCAGAAGTCGGCGAGGGCCTCGCTCCCCAGGTACTCGGTACCGGTGACCGAGCGGCAGGCACCGGACTCGTCCCCGGTGACGCGGGGCGAGCGGCCGACCTCGGTACCGGTCATCCGCTGACCCTGGCTGGTCGCGCTCACGCCGACCTTGGGGACGGGGGGCAGCGGCCGGGTGCCGCAGAACTGGTCGAACTGCTCGGCGCCGATGTATTCGGTGCCGGTGATCACCCGGCAGGTGCCCGGCTCATTGCCGGTGACCTTCGGGTTGCGCTCCACCAGGGTCCCGGTGACGGCGCTGCCGGAGAGGGTGGTGCCGAGCGCGACCTTGACCGGGGCGGGCGGGCGCACCCGGCCGCTGGGCCGATAGTCCGACGGGGTGCCGCGGCCGTTCTTTCCCAACTCGGCCCGCCGCTGGCGCGCCAGGTCGCGGACCGAAACGGCAGGCCCGGCCGCACCGGGGCGGATCCGGGCGGACCCGCGCCCCGCGGCCAGGCCGCGCGGGCTGGCGGGCAGCGCGGCCTGACCCCGGTGGGAGAGATCACGGCGACGCTCGCGGCACAGTTCGCGCACCGAGGCCGGCAGCCCCTCATTCGACGGGGCCGCCTCGACCAATGAACAGATGGCGTCCAGGAGATCCGCTTCCCCGGCGCCTGATTCTCCACTGCCGACCGGTTCCTCGCCGGCGCTGCATGCTTCGCTCAGCGCCGCCGGGGCCGCCAGGGGCGCGGCCGGGGAGCCGGCGAAGGCGGTGGCGCCGCCGCGCTGCCGGGCCGGGCGGGAAGGCCGGCCCTGAGCACCGGCCCGCGCCTGCGCCGCGCGGCGTGCGCGGGCGAGATCGCGGCCGTTGGTCGCCCCGCCCGGTGACACTCCGTGCGGCACCGCGGCCGGGGACACCGGGGCCAGGCTGGCGGGAGCTTCGAAGGTCTGCGCCGGGGCCGGGGCAACGACTGGATCGACGCTGCTTGGCCTGGGCGCTGGATCGGGTCGCACCGGTGCCGCCGCCCTGGACGCGTTACGCGCCCCGCTGGACGAGGACTGGGCGCGACCGCCGCGCTGGGCCTGGTCGCGACGTCGCGCCAGCGCCAGCGCCTTGCCGCTCAGCGCGGTGGTGGGCGTGGGACCAGACATGTTCGGATCTCCCTCATGCTGTGGTGCGGACCGGCCGAACCAGGGGGTCGGCAGCGGCACGGGCGGTCGACGGATTTACCGGCCGCGGTGGACGACGAACTGCAACCCCTGACTTTGGGAGAAGTTGTCGTAGCCGATCAGCCGCACATGGTTGGCGGGATGGGCACGGTGACAGGCCTCGATTTCACCGAGCACCCGATCTACCGATTGCTCACCGAACATGGGCAGCTTCCACATGTACCAGTAATATTTACCCGCACGCTGGGGCTCCACGTGCTCGATCGCCGGGTTCCAGCCCTGACTGATAATGAAGGCGATCTGCTCCCGGGTCTGCTCGGCAGTGAATTCCGGCAGATAGGAGAAGGTGCCGTATTTGGGGGTCGATTCGTAGTCCTGCATGTCGGCCATGGTCGTTACCTGATCAGTCGTGGTGAATGGAATCAGCGGTTCTGCACGTCGAGCTTGTCGACCGTGTCGAATTCGAACTTGATCTCCTTCCAGGTCTCCATAGCGATCTTGAGCGCCGGGCTGCTCTGCGCCGCCTTGGTGAGGATCGCCTTGCCTTCCTTCTCCACCGCCACACCGCGGTTACGGGCCTCGACGCAGGCCTCCAGGGCGACCCGGTTGGCCGCGGCGCCGGCCGCGTTACCCCAGGGATGACCCAGGGTGCCGCCGCCGAACTGGAGCACGGCGTCGTCGCCGAAGATCGACACCAGGGCCGGCATGTGCCAGACATGGATACCGCCGGAAGCGACGGCGAAGACACCCGGCATGGAGCCCCAGTCCTGATCGAAGAAAATGCCGCGGGCGCGGTTCTCGGGCACGAAAGACTCACGCAGCAGGTCGATCCAACCGATGGTGGCCTCACGATCGCCCTCCAGCTTGCCGACCACGGTGCCGGTGTGCAGGTGGTCGCCGCCGGACAGCCGCAGGGCCTTGGCCAGGACGCGGAAATGGATGCCGTGGTGGGGGTTGCGGTCGACCACCGCATGCATGGCGCGGTGGATGTGCAGCAACATGCCGTTCTTGCGGCACCAGCGGGCCAGGCCGGTGTTGGCGCAGAAGCCGCCGGTGAGGAAATCGTGCATGATGATCGGGCTCTTGAGTTCCTTGGCGAACTCGGCCCGTTCGTACATTTCCTCCGGCGACGGGGCCGTCACATTCAGATAATGCCCCTTGCGCTCGCCGGTCTCGGCCTCGGCGGTCTCGATGGCGTCCTGCACGAACAGGAAGCGGTCACGCCAGCGCATGAAGGGCTGGGAGTTGACGTTCTCATCATCCTTGGTAAAGTCCAGACCGCCGCGCAGGCACTCGTAGACGGCCCGGCCGTAATTCTTGGCGGACAGTCCCAGTTTGGGCTTGATGGTGCAGCCGAGCAGGGGCCGGCCATACTTATCCATCTTGTCGCGCTCGACCTGGATGCCATGGGGCGGGCCGTTACAGGTCTTCACATAAGCGAGCGGAAAGCGCACGTCTTCCAGCCGCAGGGCCCGCACGGCCTTGAAGCCGAAGACGTTGCCCACCAACGAGGTAAAGACGTTGACGACCGAGCCCTCTTCGAACAGGTCGATCGGATAGGCAATGAAGGCATAGAAACAGGTGTCGTCGCCCGGCACATCCTCGATGGCGTAGGCGCGGCCCTTATAATAGTCCATGTCGGTCAGCAGGTCGGTCCAGACCGTGGTCCAGGTCCCGGTGGAGGACTCGGCGGCCACCGCTGCGGCGGCCTCCTCCCGATCCACCCCGGGCTGGGGGGTGATCTTGAAGCAGGCGAGGATATCGGAATCCAGGGGTAGATACTCCGGCGCCCAGTAGGTGTGCCGGTATTCCTTTACGCCGGCCTCATATTTCTTCACAGCCATCGCGGTCTCCTGAGTTTTGTCACTGGCGGATGCCCGCCGGGGAGGAGCGGGATGGCGCAAGGTTAGAGTCCGCGATGCTTCAAGTTAAGCAAATAGATCTTAAGATTACGTTTAGCAAAAACCTGAGGATCGACCCGGATGACACTGCGCCACGCCACCCTCCATCAACTCCGGAGCTTCCCGGTACTGGCCCGTCACCTCAATATGACCAGGGCGGCCGAGGAACTGCACCTGACGCCCGCCGCCCTGTCTGTTCAGGTCAAGCAACTGGCGGAAGCGGTCGGGTTGCCCCTGCACGAACAGATCGGCAAGCGGCTCTTTCTGACCGAGGCGGGGCGGCTGGTGGACGCGGCCAGCCGGGACATCCTGAGCCGTCTGGCCCAGTTGGCCACTGATCTGGCCGAGACCCAGGGGCTGGAGCGCGGCTGCCTGCGGGTGTCCATGGTCAGCACGGCCAAGTACCTGGTACCGCGACTGCTGGGGGAGTTTTGCCGCGTGCACCCCGGCATCGAGGTGGCGCTGGAGGTCATCAATCGGGATGAGATCCTGGACCGGCTCGTGCGGAATCAGGACGATCTCTACATCATGGGGCGGGTACCCGAGGGGCTCAGCGTGGTCGTCCAGACCTTCATGGACAACCCGCTGGTCATGCTGGCCCCGGCCGGCCACCCGCTGGCCGGAGTTCACGCAGTCGATCCGGCCCGGTTGGAGGGCGAGAACTTCATCATGCGCGAGCAAGGCTCCGGCACCCGGCTGGCCGCCGAGCATTTTTTCGCCTCCCACCGGCTGCGCCCGCGGGTGCGCATGACGCTTGGCAGCAATGAGGCGGTGAAGCAGTCGGTGGCCGGCGGCCTGGGGTTGGCGGTGCTCTCGGAACACACCCTGGCGCTGGACGTCGCATCCGGCGCCTTTGCCATCCTGGACGTGCAGGGCTTCCCCCTGCTGCGCCACTGGTATGCGGTCTACCCGACGGGGAAGCAGCTCTCGACCGTCTCCCGGACCTTTCTGGAACACCTGACGGCCGCGGGTGCCGCCCAGGCTGCGGGGGCGCGCGACCATGGCCCTGAATTGTGATGGGCGGGTGTACTGAAGGTCGCCGCGGGCGACAGCGACGGGGTGATCGGAAGTGATGTGGTTTGTTTGCGCCGGGCCTTTCGGTAGGATGGGAAGAGCGAGAGCGATGCCCATCTGGCCACCGCGGCGCTTGATGATGGGCATGGCTCCCGCTCTGCCCATCCTACGCGCATCTGCAACCACATGACTTTGGATCGAACCCGACGGCGACTGTGCCATTTTTTGATGCCATGACGACACAAGCCCCGGTCGGTTTATGCCGACCCGTTCGGACGTTTTGAGGCAAAATCGCCTCATAGCGCGGATACGGAGGGAGGCCAAGCGCGGCCCCCTGCCGGTGCCTCTAAACACCCTGAGCATTCGCCGAGAAAGGCACTTCACACGATTGTTTTTTTCTTAACCTTTTGTCAAAACCACGCGGGCATCCTGCGGTTTATGTGGCGTGCCCTCAACGCGTTTGTGCGTTAAGAGGCAGCAGTTCCCGGCGAACGCCAACCTACTGAAAAATAAAGTGTGTTTCTTGAAAATTTCGTTGTTAAAAATTTTTAGTCTTTTTAAATCCGGTGGTTAGGAGCCCATCGCCGGGAATTGCTGGCTCTCCGGGATTTCCCGTGGAGCTTTACATTAACATTATCAATAAGATAGCG
>JACDZG010000257.1 GCA_013426805.1 Chromatiaceae bacterium | reverse complement strand
ATTGCCATGCACAATCTCCAGCGACTCAAAAACAAGGCCGCGCTAACCCCGCTGGCTTTGACAAAGCACTCTTCCTAAGCACCCGGATTGTCGGCATTTCAATGGCAGGAGAAACAAAGAGGGCCTTGCCCCATTTTTCTCAGAATGTCACGGTTCTCGAGGCCGCACGCCCTAAGCTCCTTACAAAATACAACCGAGACTATTCTTGATCTGGTGTCCACTCGTGACGACTAAACTCCCCTAATTATCTCGACCAAGTGGTCCAAAATGGCTATAATTTTTCCACTGGAAAATAACGATTAAAAATGAAGAAAGATATTCCCGTAAGACAAATGAGGTGAGCCATGCAGACACAGCATCCGCACGCGCAAGAGCTTTTGAATAAGATCAGCAGCCTGCCACCCGAAAAAGTTGCGATAGTAGAGGATTTTGTCGAATTCTTAAGGCAACGTGACGAGAGAACCAGTCTGGTCACGGCGGCAGGCAAGCTTTCTCAAAAATCTTTCCAGCAAGTATGGAACAACCCGGAAGATGCCGAATATGACAACCTGTAGATTCGGCGACATCATTCTGGTTCCATTTCCTTTTTATATTTAAAGTTAATCTGACCCCTTTTACCTCTTTTTCCTTTTTCTCTTTGCTTATTTTCTCTTTTTCTTTTTTAGCCTTTTAAAGGAGATACTATTATTCCAAATTTCTTCATCGGAGGGATAAGCGTTTGCGATTTCATTTTCTCTTTCTGTAAGAAAGTCCACGTATTCATAGAGTGATTCACGCAAGGGGAGTCGTGGTTTATCTCCCCTTATTTGCAATCTTACGGTCTTTATTTTTGGATCAGGGAGAAATAGAACTTTGGTTTCAAAATCTATGCTTGGAGTAATATCTACCAGATTCCCATCTAGGTTCTCCCAAACGCAATGTAAGTCGGCTTCAATGTACATCGTAGGCAATGACCACAACCGAAATCCGTAAACACCCTTGCCTCCATAGTCATTGACTGCCTTTTTCACATTTAAGTCACAGCAATTAACTCTGCACCAGTGAAATGGATTGATATTTAGGTATCTTGGTTTTTCTGTACAATCAACAAACGTACAGAAGGCATCCACATCAGAATCAATTTTTGGTGGCATTTGTAACTTGCCATTTTTGAAGGCGATTTCTATCGCTTTTATATCTTCATTAATTTCTATCATATTGACACCCATGGTCTGGCTCACCGGATCGGCGCTGTTTGCCGGGCCCGTGTGAAGTCGGCTGTTAGCGTAACTATTTAATTTACTTATTATTTTCGTTCACGAGTTTTGCTCCTATTTCGGTAATTGAATACCCATTACCTTTGGAATCAGAGCGATTCCCTTTGATTAACACTTGGATCAACTGTTGCTTCTGCAAAGCTGAAATGGTAGTTGGATTCACTGCCTTTTCGCCAAGGTAATAAGCATATATATTATCTTTCAATGCCCACAGCATATTTTCGCCTGAAGCCATTTCGGACAGAATTTCCTTTTGGTATTTGGTTGGGGTAAATTTGGCTTTAAGTTTCCCTTCAAAGGCATTTCTCCCTCTTTCTGTTATTACCAATACTTCTGGCAAGCAATTATAGTTCGGGTCTTTATGAGTGATGAATTTTCGCCTTTTCAGAAATGACACCGTGTCAAAACCAAATTTTCGTCCATTAACAACTTCTCCTATCATCTCTGCACCATTTGCCATTAATTTTAGTGCTTCATTTTGAGTTTTTGTGAGCTTTAATGCCTGGGACATTGTAGTTCCTTTTTGCTGTTACAGCGGATTATCGTATGAATATTTTTATTATCGCTAAAATGAAGTTGAGGCGCCTGCGTGGCTTTTTGCGCAGGTCGCCTCGAACGTAGTGTTGAGTACATTAGCCACCCAGCAGTCCAACTGCACCACCAGCGACGGAAGCAACCAGAGGATGTTCCACGAGGCGTCGAAGGAGCCCCTTAGCCTCGGCCTTTTGCTCTAGCGTTCCATTCGAGTTGTCGATAACCCGTGCAAGTTCTGCAATATGCTGAGTGACGGACATTTGGTTGTGGTCACCGACTACGACGTTCGATGAACCAGAAACGTTGATCGTCTTGTTTTGCACGAACTCCACCTTTATGCTTGGCGTCGCCTCACCTTCAACGACATCAATGCCGAATGCACTAATTTTTCCCAAGCCGGCGTGGATGTGGCCGAAGCTCTTTTGTACCTTCCACTCAATTAGACCATGCTGTCCGAGTTGGTCTGAAATTGCCAATATGTCTTCGTTTGCAATAGGTGGATCAAAATCTTTCGGCTTGGGAGTAAAGATTTGTCCTCTTCGGCGTTCGTAGTATTTGGCGAGGATGACGCCTCGAAGCTGGGTGTCCTTCATTGTGCCTCCGGAATGAACTGATGCGCTCTAACAAGTAGTAACACAGATCTACATATCATCCAGAATCACATGGAGTTCTGGATTTTTTCCTCTGCCGACAAACTCAAGCTCTTTGCCTTTCCAGCCTGAGATTCTTTTTGTAACATACAAATATCTCGTTAAATAATCCCGAAAAATTGTTGCGTTCAATCGCTCGCTTTTCTTCATATCATCCCGAATGGAAGTATCTACAATTTTCGAAGAACTTCCTGTGATTCCATTCCTCGGAAGAGACTCCGGTACATTTCAAAGCAATTCTTGTATTTAAAGTTAATCTGACCCCTTTTACTACTTTTACTAGAACCAATAACATTGTTTGCTATTAATAAAATTTCACTTTTTGTTTTTTAGTTTTGGTGTAATCCTTTCGTCTAATTTCCAGTCAACAAAAC
>JACDZG010000091.1 GCA_013426805.1 Chromatiaceae bacterium | reverse complement strand
TTGATGTTGACTCATACCCTAATCCTAGGGGCTAAGTCCGACAGGCTGCTAGGGGGCGGGTTTTAAACCCGCCCCTACACGCGTGTCCGTCTGGGTATCAGGTACGAAAGCTGTCGTCAGGCCGCAGGCGGGTTGTCGGAATCCGCGCCAGCGTTTAAGGTTGCGCCCTTGCGGCGACGGGACCGGCAGCGGCCGTCGCGACTCGACGGCGTTGCCCAGACCGGGCGGCCAACCCTGCGACTGCCCCAAGGATCCCCGTAACCCTCATGCTTCAGGTAGCCCAGCTCGAATGTCGGCGTGGCGACCGCTTGCTGTTCTCCGGACTGGACTTCGAGGTCGGACCCGGTACCCTACTTCACGTGCGGGGACGTAACGGCAGCGGCAAGACGACCCTGCTGCGCACCCTGTGCGGTCTCTACACCGCCGATCACGGGGAGGTGCACTGGCGCGGCGAGTCGATCCGCGCCTTGGGCGAGGATTACCGGCGCGACTTGCTGTATTTCGGCCATCTGAACGGAATCAAAGGCGATCTCACCGGGGTCGAGAACCTGCGCCTGGCCGCCACCCTGGATGGCGACAAAGCGGATACGCGCACCGTCTGGGCCGCCCTGGCCCGCATCGGGCTGGCCGGGTTCGAGGATATTCCCACGCGGATGCTCTCGCAGGGCCAGAAAAAGCGCACGGCCCTGGCACGTCTGATCCTGAGCCGGGCGCCGCTGTGGATACTCGATGAGCCCTTCACCGCACTCGATACGGATGCGGTCGACCTGCTCCAGCAGTTGATCGCCGACCAGGTTGCCGGCGGCGGGCTGGTGGTGCTCACCACCCATCAGGAAGTGCCGCTGACCTCGGGTCAGGCCTGCCACCTGGACCTGGGCCGCTGAGCCCGGAGCCGAGACCGGATACTATGTTCAAGGTCTTCTGGAGCGTCCTGCACCGTGACTTGTTGCTCGCCATGCGGCGGCGCACCGATGTGTTGACGACGCTGTTTTTCTTCCTGATCGTCGTCAGCCTGTTTCCCTTGGGGGTCGGCACCGAAACCGCGGTCCTGCGCATCCTGGGGCCGGGCGTGGTCTGGGTAGCGGCCCTGCTCGCCTCCATGCTGGCCTTGGAGCGCCTGTTCGCCGCCGACTTCGAGGACGGCACCCTGGAACAACTGCTGCTCACTGATCAACCGCTGGTGTTGCTGGTACTGGCCAAGATCACGGCCCACTGGTTGCTGACCGGGCTGCCCCTGGTCTTGATGGCACCCCTGGTCGGTATGCAATATCACCTGACCGACCCGGCCATCGGTATCATGATGGCCGCCCTGCTGCTCGGCACCCCGGTGCTGAGCCTGATCGGGGCCATCGGCGCCGCGCTGACCCTGGGCTTGCGCGGCGGGGGCATCCTGTTGTCGCTGCTGATCCTGCCGCTCTATATTCCGGTGCTGGTCTACGGCGCGGGGGCGGTGGAACTGGCCGCGGTGGAACTTACCGCCACCCGACCCTATCTGATGCTGCTGGCAGCCTTCCTGCTGTCGTCTCTGATCCTGGCGCCGCTCGCATCCGCGGCCGCGCTGCGCATTTCAATCGAATGACACTGCACCGCCCGAGCCACCCGATGTCCAGCGCCTGGTCCAAGTTCGCTTCACCGTCCACCTTCTATCCCCTGGCGGGCCGGATGATTCCGGTTTTCTGGGTGCTGGCGGCCGGTTCGCTCCTGGTCGGTCTCTACTGGGGCTTCTTCGAGACGCCGGATCAGCTCGGCGGCAGCAATGCTCAGAAAGGCTACTACCGGATCATCTTCCTCCACGTCGGCGCCGCCTGGATGTCGATGTGGCTCTATGCGGTCATGGTGGGCTGGGCGGCGGTGGGGCTGGTCTTCAACACCCGGCTGTCGTATATGATGGCCAACGCCATCGCCCCGACCGGGGCCATCTTCACCTTCCTGGCACTCTGGTCCGGGTCCTTCTGGGGACGCCCGAGCTGGGGGACTTACTGGGATTGGGACCCACGGCTGACCTCGGAGCTGATCCTGTTCTTTCTCTACATCGGCTACATCGCCCTGCACTCGGCCATCGACGATGCCCGTCGGGCCGACCGGGCCGCGGCCCTGCTGGCCATCGTCGGACTGGTGATGGTGCCGGTGATCTTCTGGTCCATCAACTGTCCGGACCCCAATCAGTGCGCGGCCCTGCATCAGCGCTCGGGGCTCGGCAAGGTGGACGGCAACATTCTGTTCGCCATGCTGACGACCACGCTCGGGTTCTGGATGTACTCCTTCGCGACGACCCTGATGCGCGTGCGCACCATCATCCTGACCCGCGAGGCGCAGACCACCTGGGCCGCGGAAACGATCCGCGCGGAGGTCCGCTCATGATCGGAAATCCTGGCCCGGCGCGCCCGCGCAGTTCACGTCAAGGCGCCAAGACGCCGGGGAAACCATGAACGAAGGCTTGATGCATTTCCTCTCCCAGGGCGGTTATGCCCAATTCGTGTGGGGCGCCTATGGCATGGCCCTGCTGCTGCTGGTCGGCGAGGTGATCGGTTTGCGCCGCCGGCGGCGAACTATTTTGGCGCGGCTGAGTCGATTGTTGCGGTTAGGCACTCCGCCGGATAACCCGCGAGATCATGAGTGAGGCATACTGAGGCATTTCATGAAGGCACGACAGAAACGGCTGGCCCTGGTCAGTGTGGCGATCATCGGCGTCGGCGCCGCCGCGGCGTTGGCCCTGAGCGCACTGCAAAGTAATATCTCCTACTTTTTCAGCCCGTCCCAGGTGATGGCCAAAGAGGCGCCGGCGGATCACGTCTTCCGCCTTGGGGGTCTGGTTTCCGAGGGTTCGGTCCAGCGTGCGGAGAACGGGCTCACCGTCACCTTCGATGTGACCGATCTGGCGCAAACCGTCAAGGTTTCCTACACCGGCATCCTCCCCGATCTCTTCAAAGAGGGTCAGGGGGCCGTGACCCGCGGACGGCTGGGCCCGGATGGGGTCTTCTATGCCGACGAGGTACTGGCCAAGCACGATGAGGAATACATGCCGCCCGAGGTCGCCGACAGTCTCAAAACCGAACATGCGCAGGGGCTGGCGCAACGCCTGAGCGCCACGCCGGCCGCTACCTCTCAACAAGCCGCGGCGCAGCCTGCCGACCCGCGAACGGTGACCCGATGATTCCCGAACTCGGCCATTTCGCCCTCATCCTGGCCCTGACGCTGGCCGTCACTCAGGCGGTCGTTCCGCTCTGGGGTTCCTTCAACGGTCGGCGTCCCTGGATGGCGATGGCCCGGCCGCTGGCGTGGGGTCAACTGACCTTCCTGAGCATCGCGTTTCTCTGTTTGGTCCAGGCCTTCCTGACCGATGACTTCTCGGTGGTCTACGTCGCCACCAACTCCAACAGCCTGCTGCCGGCGCCATTCAAGGTGTCCGCCGTCTGGGGTGCCCACGAGGGTTCATTGCTGCTGTGGGCGCTGTTGCTCGCCGGCTGGGGCGCGGCGGTCGCAAGCTTCAGCCGCAACCTGCCGCTGCCGATGATCTCCCGCGTGATCGCGGTGCAGGCGATGATCGCCATCGGCTTCCTGCTCTTCATGCTGCTGACCTCGAACCCATTCGAGCGCATCTTCCCGGCACCGCTGGAGGGCCGGGATCTGAACCCGCTGCTCCAGGACGTTGGTCTGATCATTCACCCGCCCATGCTCTACATGGGCTACGTGGGCTTCTCGGTGGCCTTCGCTTTCGCCATCGCCGCACTGATCGGCGGGCAACTCGACGCGGCCTGGGCACGCTGGTCGCGGCCCTGGACCACGGTCGCCTGGATCTTCCTCACCGTCGGCATCGCGCTCGGCTCCTGGTGGGCCTATTACGAGCTGGGCTGGGGCGGTTGGTGGTTCTGGGATCCGGTCGAGAATGCCTCGTTCATGCCCTGGCTGGTCGGCACGGCCCTGATCCACTCGCTGGCCGTGACCGAGAAGCGCGGGGCCTTCAAAAGCTGGACGGTGCTGCTCGCCATCGCTGCCTTCTCACTCTCGCTGCTCGGCACCTTCCTGGTGCGCTCAGGCGTTCTGACCTCGGTTCACGCCTTCGCCACCGACCCCGCGCGGGGCGCGTTCATCCTCGCCTTCCTGGTGCTCGTGATCGGCGGTTCACTGGCGCTCTATGCCTGGCGCGCCCCGGCAATCTCCGGCGGCGGGCGCTTCGATCTGATCGCGCGCGAGAGCTTCCTGCTGGTCAACAATCTGCTGCTGGCGGCTCTGGCCGCGCTGGTACTCTTCGGCACCCTGGCACCGCTGATCTATGAAGCGGCCGGATGGGGCAAGATTTCGGTCGGCTTCCCCTGGTTCAATACCATGTTCGTGGCGATCTCGCCGCTGCTGGTGCTGGCCATGGGTATCGGTCCTCTGACCCACTGGAAGCACGATGAACCGGCCCGCCTCCTGCGGCAACTGTGGCTCGCGCTCGGTGTTGGCCTGGCCATAGGAGCGCTCGCCGCCACCGACCTGATCCTGCCCGGCAACCTCTACGTGAGCCTGGGGCTGGGCCTGGCGGCCTGGCTGATCGCCACGCACCTGATCGCCCTGGGTGAACGGCTCCGGCACCGCGGCTTCCCGGGCCTGGCCGCCGACCTGAGCGGCCAGGGCCGCAGTTGGTACGGCATGTGGCTGGCCCATCTCGGCATCGCGGTCTTCATCATCGGTGCCACACTGGTCTCCAATTACGGCAGTGAGACCGATGTCCGGATGGCCCCGGGGTCAACCCATGAGGCCGCCGGTTACCGGTTCCAGTTCAATGGCGCCCAACGCGTCATGGGGCCGAATTATCGGGCCCAGCGTGCGGAGTTCCTGGTGTTCCAGGGCGACCGTCAGATCGCGGTTCTGCACCCCGAGAAGCGTGCCTACCTGACCGGGGGAATGCCGATGACCGAGGCCGGAATCGATCCGGGCCTGCTGCGCGACATCTATATCTCGCTCGGCGAACCGGTGGGCAGCGCGGGTGATTGGGCGGTGCGCCTCTACTACAAACCGTTCGTGCGCTGGATCTGGCTTGGCGGCATTCTGATGGCCCTGGGCGGGCTGCTGGTCATCAGCGACCGACGCTACCGCACCGAACGCCGGGCCGCAACCGTGCCGACCGGACCGGCCGGCACGGCGGTACCGGCCTGAGCAAAGCACCGCCCGACCGCGGCGCGCGTGGCGAATGCGCGCGCCTGGTGGTCACCGCGGCGCGGCCGCCCGCGGCAACCGACCGACAGTGAGGATCGATCATGGCACGTTCCACCACCAGCTATCTGGTGCCCCTGGGCCTCTTTCTGGCACTCGCCGCCCTGCTGTTCTACGGGCTGTCCCTCGACCCGCGCAAGGTGCCCTCGCCCCTGGTGGGCAAGCCGGCCCCGGCCTTTTCCCTGGAATCGCTCACCGAGCCCGGAACACAAATCAGCTCGGACATCCTCAAAGGGCGCGTCTCCCTGGTGAATGTCTGGGCATCATGGTGTCCGTCCTGCCGCCAGGAGCACGGCGAACTGGTGCGCATCGCGCGCGATTCGGACGTCCAACTGATCGGCTTCAACTGGAAGGACGAGCGCCCGGCCGCCCTGGAGATGCTGAGCCGTTTCGGCGACCCCTACACCCTGAGCGTCTTCGACCCGGACAACCAGGCCGGGATCGATTGGGGGGTCTATGGGGCTCCTGAGACCTTCGTAATCGATGCCGACGGGATCATCCGCCATAAACGCATCGGTCCGATCGACGGCAAGGTCTGGGCCGAAGAGATCCTGCCGGTGGTCCGGCAATTCTCGCCCAAGGGCTAGCCTGTCAACACCGTACACCAACACTGAGCCTTTGTTTTCAATGAGCAGTAACTACCTGATCGGCAATACGCTCCGGTCCGCCGCACGCGCCGGTGCCCTGGCGGGCGTTCTCGTCTGCACCGGCGCCGGCGCCTACACGCTGCAGGAATTCACCTTCGACAGTCCGGCCCAGGAGCGGACCTTTCGCGACCTGACCGGTAAACTGCGCTGCCTGGTCTGTCAGAACGAATCATTGGCCGGCTCCCAGGCGGATTTGGCCCAGGATTTGCGTAAGGAAGTCTACGGCATGCTGAAGGAGGGCAAGAGCCAGGATGAGATCATCACCTTCCTGGTGGATCGCTATGGGGACTTCGTGCTTTACCAGCCCCAAATCAAACCCTCCACTTATATTCTGTGGTTCGGCCCCTTTGTCCTGATCGGCGTGGGCGGCTGGCTCCTGCTGCGCGCGCTGAAAGCCAAGAAAGGCGAGCCCGAACCGGAGACCACCGCCGCCGAGAGCGTACGCCTCCACCAACTCCTCGCCGCTGCCGAGCCGCAAGACCAAGCCAAATGATTATTTTCTGGATACTTGCTGCCGGGCTCACGGGCCTGGCCATCCTCTTCGTCGCCCGGCCCTTACTGAGCGGCCGCGCGGGCGACCCATCGCCCAGTCAGTCCGAGCTGAATCTCCAGATCGCCCGCAGCCGCCTGGCGGAACTGGATGCCGACCTCGCCGCCGGCGTGCTCGATCAAGGCCAGTCCGCTGCCGCACGCAAGGACTTGGAGCGCGAACTGTTATCCGACCTGCATGACTCCGAGCCGCAGGCAGGCCAGACCCTCGGCTCGCGGAGCGCGCCCGGCGCCCGCACCCCGAACGACACCGCACGAGCGGACCGCGCACCCTGGCTCGCACTCGTATTGATACTCGCCGTGCCGACCGCGGCCGTCCTGATCTACCTGGAACTGGGTGATCGCGCCATCATTCCGCGTATCGAGACCGCCGCGGTGATCGAGGTCGCGCCGGTCGCTGACCATGCCGCCGGACCCGAGGGACAATCCTTGCCGTCACTCGACACCCTGGCGCAGGGGCTCGCCGAGCGGATGAAACAGAATCCGGATAATCTGGAAGGCTGGGTGATGCTCGGGCGCACCTACATCGCGCTCGATCAGCCGGCGAAAGCACTTGAGGCCATGGAGCAGGCGTTTGGACTGGCTCCCGACGATGCCGGGGTGATGATCGGATACGCAGAGGCGCTGGCAGCAAACAGCGGTAATCAGCTCGCAGGCAAACCGGCTGAGCTGATCCAGGCGGCCTTGGAGCGTGAACCGAACAACGCCGGCGCACGCTGGCTCAATGGGATGCTGGCCTTTCAACAAGAGCGCTTTGCCGAAGCCGTGACGTCCTGGGAGGGCATCCTGGCCGAATTGGATCCGACCGGTCAGGATGCCGATCAGATGCGCCAGATGATCGCCGAGGCGCGCACCCGCGGCGGCTTGCCGGCATCGCCGAGCGGCGCCCAGAGCAGCGCGACACCCGGCGCGATCATCCCCGCGCCGCCACCGGATACCACGGCGGCAGCGGCTACGCAGGCCGAGGGGAACCAGGTCGTTCCGGCTCAAGGGGCGCAAGCAACCGCGGCAAACACGGGGTCCCGCATCCAAGTTAGCGTCACCCTCGCCCCCGAACTCGCCGCCCAGGTCAATCCAACCGACACCTTGTTCATCTATGCCCGCGCCGCTGCCGGGCCGCCGATGCCGCTCGCGGTGAGCCGGATGACGGCCGCGGAGCTGCCGGCCACCGTCACCCTGGACGACAGCTCGGCGGTGGTGCCGGCCATGCGACTTTCGAGCTTCCCGCAGGTGATCGTCGGTGCCCGCATTTCCAAGTCCGGCCAAGCAACTCCTGGTCAGGGCGACCTGGAAGGCCAAGTCGGACCGCTCGACACCGCGACGCCCCAGCCGGTTGCGGTGACCATCGATCGCGTGCGGCCCTGAGCGGCCGCATCACGGCTGCAACGACTCCACCATGCCACCCGGCGACTCAATTGCCGATCTTTTCATAGGTCCCGACAAGGGTTGCGTGAGCCAGGATGTGGTCATCCATCGCAAGCAGCAATTCGTCTTTTGACGGATGGCTCAAAACAGCGGGAAGTCGGGTGTCCAGGGCGTACAGACGAAAAAAATAGCGATGCCGGCCCACGGGTGGGCACGGTCCCCCATAGCCGGTGCGTCCCCAGCTATTGAGCCCCTCGGCGCAGCCCGGGGGAAGCTCCGCGGGAGTCACCCCCGCCGCGAGTCGGGTCGTCGTCGCCGGCACGTTGTACAGGACCCAGTGATCCCAGACCATCCGGGGTGCGGCCGGGTCGGGGGCATCCGGGTCGTCGACAATCAAGACCAGGCTCACCGTACCCTTCGGCATGCCCACCCAGGAGATCTCCGGAGAACAATCCTCACCCTCACAGGTATACTTGCGGGGAATCTCGCCACCGTCATCGAATGCTTCAGACTTGAGAACCAGAGTCATTTTCCACCTCCCGGCGTGTGCTAAGGTAACCTAGTAGAATTATCGTCGATGGTTGAAAATCGGGCACCCCGCGGGTTGCCCTCCAGGGATTATGTGAGGTCAATAATTCACGATTTAGTACCCGATGATCGGCACGCCGCCCCAGACGCGGGGACCTCTCACCGCCGGGCCGACAGCCGAACCTGGACGTCGATCGTGAGGCTGTAACGATGAAACAGTTTACGCCTCACTGCGATCGCCGGGTCACAGAGACAAAATCGCCCTAGAGACGGTTTTACCACTCCCTAGCTGTGCGTCCTTCGGCGGCCAAATGGCCGCCTTTTTTTTACGCGCCGCCTTGTCCCCGCACCACCACAGTCGCCGGCGCGCGTGACACGGCGCAACTCGCGAGTTACGGTATAATTTCAGCTTCGTGATTAGACCGATGGGAAGATGACGACCTGCTCCCCGTTTCCCCTAAGGCGCATCCCCCCACGCCACCACACAAAACAGGATCACCGATGTCTGAATACAACGCCGAGGACGTCCGCAACATCGCTCTGGTCGGACATGCCGGCAGCGGAAAAACCACACTGGTCGAGGCCCTGCTCGCCGCCACGGGCGTCATTCCCGCCCCCGGCAGCGTCGCCAAAGGCACCACGGTATGCGATTTCGACCCTCTGGAGAAGGAGTTGCAGCACTCGCTCGACTCCGCTATCACCAGTGTCGACGTCCACGGCAAGCACATCAACCTGATCGACACCCCCGGCTACCCGGACTTCCTGGGCCGCAGCGTCTCCGTGTTGCCGGCCGTCGAGACCGCGGCCGTGGTCATTAATGCCCAGGCCGGAATCGAGTCGGTCACTCAGCGCCTCATGAAGGCACTCGACAACCGGCACTTGTGCCGGATGATTATCGTCAATCAGATCGATGCACCCGACTTGGATCTGGGTGCGCTCACCACCCGCATCCGCGAGACCTTCGGCGCCGAGTGTCTGCCCATCAACCTGCCGGCCGACCGCGGCACGCGGGTGATCGACTGCTTTTTCCAACCCAGCGGCGAGGGGGCGGACTTTTCGTCCGTGGCCGAAGCCCATGGCCACATCATCGACCAGGTTGTCGAAATGGATGAGGCGCTGATGGAGGTCTATCTGGAACAGGGACAGGATCTCGCCCCCGAACAACTCCACGACCCCTTCGAGACGGCGCTGCGCGAAGGCCATCTCATCCCCATTTGTTATTGCTCCGGCATCACCGGGGTCGGCATCCCGGAACTGCTGGAGATCATGGTCCGGCTGATGCCGAACCCGTCCGAGGGGAATCCGCCCGCCTACTTGAAGGGCGAAGGAGCCGCCATGGAACCGGTGCGCGTGTCGCCTGACCCGACCAAACACGCCCTGGCCCATTGCTTCAAGATCATCAACGACCCCTTCCGCGGCAAGCTCGGAATTTTCCGCATTCACCAGGGGCGTATCAGCACCAACAGCCAACTCTACGTCGGTGATGCCCGCAAGCCGTTCAAGGTCAACCACCTGTTCCGGCTCCAGGGCAACGAGCAGATCGAGGTCGCCGAGGGCGTCCCCGGCGACATTCTGGCAGTCTCGCGGGTGGACGACATCCACTTCGATGCCGTACTGCACGACTCGCACGACGAGGATCACTACCACCTGACCACCATGGAGTGCCCGGTGCCCCTGTTCGGGCTGGCCATCACCCCGACCAAGCGCGGGGATGAACAGAAGCTCAACGACGCGCTGCACAAACTCCAGTCCGAGGACCCCTGCCTCCACATCGAGCATCACGCCGCCACCAACGAGACCATCATGCGCGGCCTGGGCGAATTGCACCTCAAGGTCCTGCTGCGTCGGCTCTCCGAGCAGTTCCATGTGGATGTGGACACGCGTCCGCCGAGTATCCCCTATCGCGAGACGATCACTGCCAAGGCCGATGGACACCACCGCCATAAGAAGCAGACCGGCGGTGCCGGCCAATTCGGCGAGGTCTATCTGCGGATCGAACCACTGGAACGGGGAGGCGGATTCGAGTTCGTGGACGCCACCGTGGGCGGCGTCATCCCCGGCAACTTCATCCCCTCGATCGAAAAGGGCGTGCGTCAGGTGTTGGCCGACGGCGCCATCGCGGGATACCCGCTGCAAGATGTCCGGGTATCGGTGTACGACGGCAAATACCATCCGGTGGACTCCAAGGACATCGCCTTCTCGACCGCCGGGCGCAAAGCCTTCATCGACGCCGTCGACAAGGCCAAACCGGTGATTCTGGAGCCGATCGTCAAGATCCGGATCAGTGCACCGGACTCCTGCATGGGTGATTTGGCGGGCGATCTCTCTGGTCGGCGCGGACGGATCAGCGGCAGCGAATCACCCAGTCAGGGACGCATCGACATCGACGGCGAGGTACCGCTGGCCGAACTCTCCGGCTATGACGCCCGGCTGAAGGCGCTCACCGGGGGCGAGGGGACCTACGCGATCGAACTGAGCCATTACGAGGCGGTCCCGGCGAGCATTCAGAAGCAACTGGCGGACGCCTATCAACGCAGCGAAGACTAGGAACCGGTAACGGCGGCAGGCTGAAGCTCCAGCCGCGCCGTCGACGCAAGGACGTTGACTCGACAACCATCTCTGCTACTCTGACTGATGATCGGTCATGGGGCCGGTCTCGTCTCCCAACACGGCAATAGCCTGGAGTGACTACCATGACGAAAGAGCGCAGCCCCAAGAAGGAAACCAAGAAAAAGTCCGGCTTGAACCTCAAGGAAAAACGGGCCGTCAAGAAAACCAAGCAAGAGAACAAGTCCTGACGCTGGTTTTTCACCACGGAGAACGCCAAACAAAAGCCCGGCTGATGCCGGGCTTTTGCTTATCTCACCACGGCGACGCTAAGGCGTCGCCGTGGTATTCAGAGGATCGATGCCTCAGTAACGACGGCCACCGCCGCCCCCGCCGCCGCCAAAACCGCCGCCACGCGGCGCATCAGTCTTGGGCTTGGCCTGGTTGACCGTGATGTTGCGGCCCTTCATATCGGTGCCGTTGAGACCCTTGATCGCGGCATCAGCCTGAGAATTGTTGGCCATCTCCACGAACCCGAAGCCCTTGGATTCTCCGGTGAATTTGTCGCTGATCAGGTTGACTTGCGAGACTTCACCGAAACGGGAGAAGGTCTCCCGCAGATCGGCGTCGGTGATGCTGAACGGAAGATTGCCTACGTAGATATTCATATCTGTCTGTCTTTATAGAATGCGTGCATTGATGAAAATTGACACTATCGAAAAAAGCCAAGCACAAAATTCCTTCGACAGCGGAATGCCGCTACCGCGGCAGAGGAGGGCTCACAGAGACTGGATGGACTGCAGGCGCATCAATGTGATTGATTTCAACGACTCTGATACTCTTCCTGAGCACTGTCGGCCGCTGATTCAGAATGTCCTCGCCCCGCTACAGTAACAGGTCTCTCCGGGAAACGCACGTCTCTTCTGGACTAGGTTGATGATCGCGGCGGCCGCCGGCGCCTATACACTATCCGGACCCAGCCCGGCCTCAGGCGATTTTGGTCGAATGGCCTTATTTCTTGGGGTTGACGGCAGCAACGCGCGCACTCTTGCCGGTCAAGTTACGCTGATTGAATGCCGCGGCACACCCGACCGCGTACTCGGTGACCTCCTCCAGGCTGCCGCGGTGAAACCCGGTGATACAGGAACGTCCACTCGACAAGACATAGCGATACCAATCCGCACCTGCGCCGTCCCCCGGCAAATCCGCGCGCTCGACCGACGCCACTTCGTAATGATGCCGGATGAGGATGCTGGGGAGCTCATCGTCGGGTGTTGGCGCGGCGGCGGTCACGCGCCGCGCCGCGCCATCCGTCGCTTCGGCGTCAGGGCACACATTGATCACGACCCCCATGAACACGCTCCCGTGAAGACCCGCAACGGCGCGCTCCGCGGCCTCGTGGGCGATATCGACATAGCGGACCGCACGCGCCTCGCTGCCCGGCTTCGCCGGACCGGGATGGACCCGATGGGTATCCCCATAGGGCGCCAGCAGGGCGCGGACGTCGTCGTCGCCGACCCCAAGCGGGAGGTTGCTGATACGTAAGGTCGAGAGCGGGTGCCCGGTATGGGCGGATTTCGAGACCATGACGGCACGCCTGTTGCGGTACAAAGGGCGCCGCCACGGGTGAACGCGGCGGAGCAGTGGTTGGTCGGCAGGTCCGATTGCGCTTTGATGCCGGCCGATCGTCGGCGTCCGACCGCCGGCCGCCGGCGTAGTCAGGATGGCGCAAACCGACTTTACCTTTTCTAAACAGGCGTGATGTGGGGGCGATTCGTCCTAACTCAAGCTGCCGGACCAGACCCTCGGCAACTGTCGTTCGCCCGGACGGACTGCCGGACAGCCATGCCTGGAGCGCGTGCCGGGAGCGCGTGCCGGGAACCGGCGCGGTTCGTCACAACCATCCTTTGCGCTTGAAATAGACGACCGGCAGCGCCGCCGAAACCACCATGATCAGGATCGAAAGCGGGTACCCAAGCTCCCAGGCCAACTCGGGCATGTGCCCGAAATTCATCCCGTAAATGCTGGCGATCAGAGTCGGCGGCAGGAAAGCCGCCGCGGCCACGGAGAAGATCTTGATGATCTTATTCTGCTCGATATTGATGAAGCCCTGAGCCGCCTGGAGCAGAAAGGTGACCTTCTCGAACAGATAGTTGTTGTGGGGCAGCAGGGCGTCGATCTCGGACAGCAGGTATTTGAGCCGCTTGGCGCACGGCTTGGACGCCTGCGCGCTGCGCCACACGAACGACAGGTCGCGGCGCGCATCCATCAGGCAGAGGCGGACCTTACCATTGAGGTTCTCGTGTTCGGCCAGACGCTCCAGTGCCTGCCCCAAGTCGGCATCCTTGTCTTCCAGGACCAGGTAACTGGTCGCTTCCAGGTCGCGATAGAGCGCCTGCAGGGTATCGCCCAGGTCCAGCACAGTGGTCTCGAACAACCCGGCCAGCAGCCCGATGGGCTCTTTCAGCAACTCGGGCCGACGACGCACCCGGATCCGCATGAGACGCAGCGCCGGCACATCCCGGTCATGGACGGTCACCAGCCGCTCCCGTGTGCAGACCACGTTGACACTGGTGTTCTCCGGACGCCCCTCCACGCGATGCAGGAACAGGGTCGAGAGATGAATCCCCTGCTCATCAATGAAGGTCCGGGTGCTGGCCTCGATCTCGTCGGCGTCCTCATCCTCAGGCAGTTCGTGCTGAACCAGCGAACTGATGAGCGCATACTCCGCATCGCTGGGCTCGGCCACATCGATCCAGGCCGCCTCCAGCAGACGCTCCGGGTCCTCGATGACGCGCGTCATCCCATCTTGTAATTGGTAGGCATACAGCACAACAGAGTCTCCAGCCGTGATCGCTCCAGGCCCCGCGGTCGCAGGCGACACGCGTCCTGGGTCGGTATCTTACAGAGTGCGCGGGCGACGCGTCCGCCTGGTTGGCGTCGACCCTGGCCGGCGCGTTCACGCGCGCCGGTCGTGCTTTGTGCTAGGCTCCGCGCTGCAGACCCTATCCCTGTCGAGCCTCACACCGCGAGGACGCACCCATGGCCGCCACCGCCAACCGTCTCTCCTCCCCGCCGCCCCCGGACCCGCATCGGGTCGACCAGCGCATCCTGCTCAGCGGCGTCGGCTGGAGCGATTACCAGCGACTGCTCGACCTGCGCGGCGAACGCACATTACCGCGCCTGACCTATCTCGATGGGGAACTGGAACTCATGTCACCATCAGCCGAGCACGAGGGGCTGAAGACCCGCCTGGGGCGCCTGATCGAGTGCTACGCCGACCTCTGCGGCATCGCGATCGAAGGCTTCGGCTCCTGGACACTGCGTTGCGAACAACAGCAACGCGGTGCCGAGGCCGACGAGTGCTATCTGGTCGGCCCACTGACCGGCACGCCGTCGCTGCCGGACTTCGCAGTCGAAGTGATCTGGACCCGCGGCGGTCTCGACAAGTTGGCAGTCTATCGCGGACTCGGCGTACCGGAGGTCTGGATCTGGCAGGATGGCAAGCTGCGATTCTATGCCTTAGGCGGCGATGGCTACCGGGTTGCGGCCCGCAGCCGCTTCCTCCCGACGCTGGACCCGCGCCTGATCCAGGACTGCATGAACGCCCCCAGCCAGACCGAGGCCCTGGCCCTGCTGCGCGCCCACCCCGCCCCCTGAGCGCCCGCGACCGCCGACGATGCTGCCGCCGACCAACCCTAAGACGAAGACCTGGCGCCCGGACTGGGTCGCGCTCCGCCGCATCCTGCTGCAACCGCGGGTGGCCGACGCGGCCCTGGAGTCGGCGCTCAACCAAGCGCGGGCACGGCAGCCGCTGCCGGTGATCTGGCTGCTCGGCAAGGCCCAGTCCGGCAAGACATCCATCATCCGCGCCCTGACCGGGAGCCCGCATGCAGTGATCGGCAACGGCTTTCGCGCCTGCACCCGGACCGCCCGCGGCTATGACTTTCCCGCCGATACCCCGGTGGTGCGCTTCCTCGATACCCGCGGTTTGGGCGAGACGGCCTATGACCCGCGCGAGGACATCGACTATTGCGAGTCCCAGGCCCACCTGATCCTGGGGGTCATGAAGGCCACCGACCTGGATCAGGCGGAGGTCTTCCGGGTCTTGCAGGCGGTGCGCCGCCGCCATCCGCAGTGGCCGGTGGTGATCGCCCAGACCGGACTGCACGAAACCTATCCGCCGGGCGCCGGTCACTGCCTGCCCTATCCTTTCGATCAGCAGCCCTGGCCGCCCGCCATTCCCCACAACCTGACCCGTGCCCTGCACGCCCAACGCGCCGGTCTGGGCACATTGACCGGAGACTCGGCAGCGCACTGGGTGCCGATCGACCTGACCCTGCCGGAGGATGGCCTGGAACCAGCCGACTATGGATTAGCCGCCCTCTGGACCGCCATCGGGGAGGTCTCAGCCCTGGGGTTGCAGGCGCTGCTGGGCGGTGATGCCGAGGTCCGCGACACCTTTGCACGCACCGCTCACCCCCACATCGTCGGGTATGCCCTGGCCGCGTCCGGCGTTGGCGCCCTGCCGGCGGTCGATCTGGTGATGGTGCCGGCGGTCCAGGCCAAGCTCCTGCACAGCCTGGCCGCCATCTATGGCCAGCGCTGGAGCGGCCAGGACCTGTCCGAGTTTCTCGGCCTGCTGGGCCTGGGTATCGGCACCGGCTACCTGGCACGGCTCGCCGGACGCGGGTTGATCAAATGGGTGCCGGTCCTCGGTCAGACCCTGGGCGTGCTCTGGGGGGCG
The DNA here is from genome assembly GCA_013426805.1 of Chromatiaceae bacterium. Lineage (GTDB taxonomy): Bacteria > Pseudomonadota > Gammaproteobacteria > Chromatiales > Chromatiaceae > Thiodictyon. Next base: position 14,614 of record JACDZG010000091.1, on the reverse strand, counting down.
ACGGCGAGTGGGGCGACGACCTATGCGCTGGGCAAGGCCGCCTGTTACTACTTCGGCACCCGGCGCCTGGGTGAGCGGATCGACAGCGCGACGCTGCGCCGGATCTACGCCCAGGCCCTGGCCGCGGGGGCGCAACTGCTCGCGAGCGAGCAGGAGGCGGGCACGGAGGGTCTGCCTAACGGCGTGTCCGCACCTGAACGTGAGTAAGAAATTCAAACGCATTCCCTAACGAACCGATTTCACTTGATTTGTGAACCGCTCCTAACGGATGACCGGGGACCCATTCTCATGCTCAACCGCAGTGACCGTCTGCGCCTCGCCGCCTTGCTGCTCTGGACCCTGCCGGTCGCCGCACTTCTGCCGCTGGGGCTTTGGCGGCTCTGGGAAACCGGCACCGTCCTGTATTGGATGGCCGCCATGGTGGCGTGCAGCGCACTCGGCTATGGACTCCAATACTGGCTGCGCCGCCGTGACGCACGCCTGCTCGCCGGTGCCCAGACCACCCCCGATCCCTCCTGGCCGCCCCAGTCCAAGACCGCCTGGGACGCCATCGAACGCCTGGCGACGGCCATCCAGCCCGCGGACTGGCCGCTGTCCGATGGTCCGCGACTCGCCGACCTGGGGCGCACTGCGCTCGACCAGGTCGCACGCATCTATCACCCGCAGCAGGCCCAGCCATTGCTGGAACTCACCCTGCCGCACGGACTGCTGATCATCGAACGCGCCTGTCGCGACCTGCGCACCGAGATCGCCGCGCAGATCCCGTTCAGCCACCGCCTGACCATGGGCGACCTGCTGCGCGCCTACCGTTGGAAATCGACCGCCTCACGTCTGCTCGACCTCTATCGTGCCGGCCGGCTGGTGATCAACCCGGCCAGCGCGCTGCTGGGCGAGACCTGGGAGCGGCTGCGCGGCCGGGCCTTTGACGCCGCCTGGGCCGACCTGCACCGCTGGCTGCTCCAGGAATATGTCCGCAAGGTCGGCTACTACGCCATCGCCCTGTACAGCGGTCGCCTGACCCTGACCACGGACGCGCCGGCCGCCGCGGCGACCCCCGCGTCCCGACGCGACCAGACGCGGGCGGCCGACACCGCGGCCAACCAGGCCGACGAACCCCTGCGCATCCTGATCCTGGGTCGGGCCAACGCCGGCAAGTCGAGCCTGATCAACGCGCTCTTCGGGCGCCTGACGGCGCCGACGGATGTCCTGCCCGACCCCGACGGGCCCGTCACCCCCTATCGACTGGAACGCGAGGGCCTCACCACCGCCCTGATCTTCGACAGCCCCGGCATCGACACGGCCGGCCTCCCACCCAAGACCCTGGAGCTGCTGGTCACCGGTGCCGATCTGGTGCTCTGGGTCACCGCCGCGCATCGCCCCGATCGCCAGGGCGAACGCGCCGCCCTGGACCACATCCGCGCCCACTGGAACAGCAGACCCGACCATCACCCCCCGCCCCTGCTGATGGTGGTGAGCCACATCGACCTGCTGCGCCCGCCGCGCGAGTGGCAGCCCCCTTATGACCTGATCAACCCTCAGGGCACCAAGGCCGCCAACATCCGCGCCGCGGTGGAAGCCGTCGCCGCGGATCTGGAGGTACCGACAGCCGACACCGTTCCGGTCTGTCTGGCCGAAGGCCGGGTTTATAACGTCGCGGACAGCCTGTGGGCGGCCCTCCTCGACCGTCAGGGACCGGCCGATCGGGTCCGGCTCCTGCGCTGCCTCGATGAACGCAAGCGCGCGGAGAACTGGTCATTGCTGCGCCGGCAACTGGCGGGGGCCGGCCGGTTCCTCGCCACGCTGCCGGGGCGGATCGTCGGCTGAGCGATCGACCGGCGGCGCTTGCGGCCCGGCAACCGTCGAACCGTCGACCCGCACGGCGCATTTTTCGGCGCAACCGGCTAGACTTCGGGGATTTGAGGTTGCAGACTTAGTGGGGGCGGACCCAAGAACTATAACTTTCCGCCATCACCAAGGGGGAACCGATCGATGAATGACCTGAACAAACCGGACGCCCTGCGGCGCTCCGTTCTCGGCACTGAACTCTATGAGGCCGAGGCCCAAGTGCTCGCCGAGCGCATGGGAATGGTGACCCTGCACGACAGCGAGACGCTGGTCTCCGAGGGGGAAGCGCGGCGTACCCTGCTGGTGCTTGCGGCGGGCTGCATCGCCGTCAGCAAGATCGTCGGACCCGGCGAGGAAACCGTCTACCAAATGCGGCCCGGCGAATGCGCCGGTACCCGCGCCTTCGTCGACGGCTCGCAACGCAAGGCCGCGTTGCGCTCGATCGGCGACAGCACCGTGCTGACCCTGGAACCCGATGCCTTCGAGTCACTGCTCGATACCCACCCGCGGATCGTCTACAAGGTCATGCGCGCGATCTTCCGCATCACCCACACCAACCTCATGCACGCGAACCTCGACAGCGCCGAGCTGCGCAATTATCTGATGCGGGGCAGCCGACGGTACTGAGGTGATTTAACGTGTAGGGGCGACTTCAGTCGCCCCGATTCGGACGCAGGTGCGACTGAAGTCGCACCTACACGGTATCCGAATTGTCGGAAATCACCTAAGCGCCACGGCGACTCACAAGACCAAATTTACAACGCCAGTTCGATCCCCCCCACCAGCACCCCCGGCAACAGGGCGCTGTCAGTGCTGCGCCCTTCATAGGTCTGCGGGTCCATCAGGAGATCCCGCGCGGTCGTCAGTGCTTCCAGCCGGTCGCCGAGCAGGTGATAGAGGCTGTCGTCGAATCGCATGACCTTGACCGGGGCTTCAATCCGGCCGTGCTCGACCCACCAGGTGCCGAAGCGCGTCATGCCGGTGACCCGTGCATCGTTGGGGTCAGACCAATTGCAGTACCACAGGTTGCCGATCCACAGCCCGGTATCGAGCCGGGCGAGGACGTCCGCCGACGCCAACTCGCCCGGATCGAGTCCCACGGACGCGGGGGAACCCCCGGCCGCATTGACCCGCTCGCCGTATTCCTTGGCGTCCCGCGCGTCGACCAGACAGTGCCCGAAACGGCCCTGGTCGATCAGCGTGACCTGCCCCGGCTGGATGAAACCGTCACCGGTGAACGCGGGCGTGAGGCCGCGGTCCTGTTCCTCGCGGATGGTCACGCGCGGATCGAACGTACGCTCACCGCGGACCAGCTTGAGCAATGGGGTCTGGCGGGTGCGGTGACTCTTGAGATCGAAGCCACCCCAGGCCAGCATGTTCATCAGTTCCGCAACGGCCGCCGGAGCCAGATAGGCGCGGTAGCGGCCTGGTGTGATGACACGTGCCGGATGCGCCATCACGGCGAGCCCCTGGCGCATCGCCGCCAGCTTGTCGACCAGAACCCCGAGTTCCCAGGTCAGACCGCTGTAGCTCGCCTTCACCGCCTTGTCCGACTCCAGGTAGGCGCTCCAGTCCAGGTTGAAGCTGGTACTCGCATGCCAATGGCGATGGCCGATGGAACTGGCAAGACCCGTACTGATCTCGCCGGAGGCCCAGATCCCCACCAGATCCAGACCGGCGGCGGCCATCGTCAGGTCGGCGACGGCGGCCCCGGCGTCGGGCGGCGTCTCCCCGACCCGGCAGTCGCTGAACGACGGTTCAGTCGAATAATTCAGGTAGGGATCATCCGGCACATGGCCGAGGCGTTCGCGCAACCGCGCCAGCAGACCGCGGGCGAGGGTTAGATCTTGTTCCAGCTCACCGCTCAGATCGCAGGACGCCTCGGCCTGCCGCGCCCCACTGATCAGATTCAGCCCGAGCACGGCCGAGCGCACCGCGCCGGCCTGACGGATGCGGTTGTGGTTGAGCCGCACGAAGTCCGACGACTCGGCATCCAAACTGCAAAAGAGGTGCTCATCAGCACGCAGCCCGGCACAGATCTGCTCACTGAGGCTGTAGAACGCATCCTGATTCATTCCCCACCCCCAAAGACCGCAACCGACCGGAAGCGCGCGGGCGGCGTGGCGTGCCCCACATACACCGATTGATTTGGCTCGCCCTTGCCGCAGTTCTGCACACCGCGCACCTCGCACGTGGCGGGCCCGCCGACACCGTCCAGGCGGCGCCAGAACTCGGCCGAAATGCCGCGGTAACCGGGATTACGGACCAGGCCCTTGAGCTCGCCGTCGACGATGAGTCGGCCCAACTCACACCCGAATTGAAATTTGTTGCGACTATCGTCGATCGACCAGGAACGGTTGGTATCCATCAGGATGCCCAGCTCAACACCCGCGATCAGCGCATCGAGCGTCCCCTCCCCCGGCTCCAGATTGATGTTCGCCATCCGATCGATGGGCGGCCGGTCCCAGGCACAGGCGCGGGCGTTCGCGGTGCCCGGCAGGCCGCTACGCGACTGCGACAATACTCCGCCCAGCGGCCGCTCCAGGATCCCATCGCGGATCAGATACTCGCGCCGCGACGGGGTACCGTCGTCGTCCGCCGCGCCGGAGACCAACTCACCGGGGACGGTCGGATCGAAGGTGACATTGAGCAGGTCCGAGCCGTAACGATAGGTCCCGAACATCTCGGGGGTCACGAAACTGGTGCCCGCGTAATTGCGTTCATCGCCAAGGATACGGTCCAGTTCCAGCGGATGGCCGATGCTCTCATGGATTTGCAGGACCATCTGCCCGGGAGTCAGGACCAGGTCGCGCGTATCCCGCGGGCACTCCGGCGCGGTGAGCAGCGCGATCGCCTCCTCCGCCACCCGCGGGGCGTCCGCCAGCAAGCCGGCGGCGCTGACCCGCTCCAGCCCGCCCTGCTGTGACCAGTCGGCACCGCCGCCATGGCGGCGCTGAGTCTGACTGCCCACGTTGGCCACCGCCGCCAGGCCGGGGCTGACATAGGTCCAGACCTGGGCGATATGGCCCCCGTCGCTGGTCACCAGGAGTTGTTGCACCCGGCGGTACGCGAGCCAGGCGGACCAATCAACGATGCGATCATCCAGGGCCAGGGCCTGATTCGCCTCCTGGAGCAACAGGAGCTTATCCGGCAGGCTCATGGTTTCCCAAGGCTCGGCGACCGGGCCTCGGTAGTCGGCCCGCAGCGCGCTGCGCGGATACTGAGCGGCATCGAAGACCCCGAGCCAGGCGTGACGCGCGGCCCACCCCAGGGCTTGGTCCGCGGCGGCCCGCAGACCCGCCGGGCTCAGGTCGCTGGTGGCACCGTAGCCAACCCCACTTCCAACCACCAGGGTGACCATGGCCCCCAATGAAGCGCCCAGGGCGCTGGGTTCGACCACGCCCTGACGTACGGCCAGGTGTTCGGATTCCTCGTCTACCAGACGCAGGGTCCAGTAGTCGCAGGCGGGGGCCGCAGCGGCGAAACGCTCGGCGATCTGGTGAAGTCGATCCATGGGACAGTGTTGATCTCAAGCGATGGGCAAAGTGAGAATCTGGGCGTAGTCCGTGCTGGTGTCAACCGCATCCTGATCCTGCACGGTGGTCGCAAGGTTTTCATCTGTCCGTGATAACATTCCACGCCATGCTGACCTACCCCGACATCGACCCCATCGCCATCGCCATCGGACCATTGCGCGTCCATTGGTATGGGCTTATGTATCTGCTCGGCTTTGCCTTCGCCTGGGGGCTGGGTCGATGGCGCGCGTCGCGCCCCGGCTCGGGCTGGAACGCCGACATGGTCGACGACCTGATTTTTTACTGCGTCATCGGTGTCATCGCCGGCGGCCGGCTGGGCTACATGCTCTTCTACGGGTTCGACCAAATTCTTGCGAACCCGCTGAACTTAATCAAGGTTTGGGAAGGCGGCATGTCCTTCCACGGCGGCTTGCTCGGCGTCGTCCTGGCGATGACGCTGTTCGCCCGCCGCCACGGGCTGCACTTCTTCCAGGCGGCGGACTTCATCGCCCCCTTGGTACCGACCGGGCTCCTGTTCGGGCGCATCGGCAACTTCATCAACGGGGAACTCTGGGGCCATCGCACCGATGCCCCCTGGGGCGTGCAACTGCCCTGCATCCAGTTTCCCGCCCAATGCGCGGATCAGCCGGCGACCGCACTGCTCAGCCCAGCGGTGCACGCCTCGCAGCTTTACGAGGCCGCCCTGGAGGGCCTGGTCCTGTTCCTGATTCTCTGGATCTTCTCCAGCCGACCGCGGCCGATGATGGCGGTCTCCGGACTCTTCCTGCTGCTTTATGGGTGTTTCCGCTTCCTGGTCGAGTTCGTCCGCACCCCGGACGCCCACCTCGGCTACCTCGCCTTCGACTGGCTCACCATGGGGCAGATCCTCTCCCTACCCATGATCCTGTTCGGGGCGCTATTCCTCGGCCTCGCCTACCGCCGACGCCCGGCCGCCTGAGCCGCCGGAGTCCAAGGCTTCAGCCTTGGTCTCCCGAATCCATCCGACCGCATCACCCGAGGCTGCGGACAAGCGCTAGCGTAGTCCACCGAACCCCGCGCCGCCGCTGGTGGACTGCGCTGCGCTTGTCCATCCGCTGCCGCGTGGCTGGAACCGTCGCCACGGCCGTGATTTGCCCGCAACCACCCTACCAGGGCCGATACACCAACCCCGGAATGGCCCGCGAGGTGAACACCGCCGGCAGTTGCCGCACGAACTCCTGAAGCTCATCCAGGTTCATATGCTTGCCATAGGACGCCTTGGCGGCCTCCACCGGCAGTTCGACCCAGTACCGCGCCGCCTTGGGCTCGCACAGGATTTGGAGCGTGGTGTCCTGTGGATCGATGAGACCGAGGAAGTCATCCTCGGACTGGAGCCGCGGCAGCAACTGCTCGCGGATGTCACGCGCGCTCATCTCAATGGCACTGGCGGAGGACACGGACTCGCCGAAGCGCTCGAAGAGATAGAAGACTCGATAGTGCATAATGCGCAGAAATCCTTGATTTTCGTTGATCCGGATTGAGAAGGCTCACCGATCCCCAGGAAGCGGCAGATGAGCATGGAAGATCGCAACAACGATTTTCTCGCCCGACTCCGGAACTGGCGGATGAATGTGGATACGATTGATGTGTAGCGCGATCTTCCCGTGCCAATGACAGTACAGGATTCTGCCTTGTAGCGCTCTCTCCCGCGCCTCCCGGCAACTGCGATCCTGGATCACGTTCGGCTTCTCGGGCGCAACCTCCACTGCACGCAACTCAAACCGCCGCGCGACGAGGCGCGGATCGGGAGTACCCTCACTTGGTCGTCGGGGATCGTCTTCGGTCTCCAGCGGCGGCGACGCAGTGAAGGCCCACCCACCCATGATCATCATAAACGGCGAGATGTCGGCGCAGCTCATGGCGCACCGCCATATAACCACCCTCGAAATCTGCAAGCCCGCGCCACACACCTTTCAGGAAAAGGGTGTCCGGATAGGCATGCGGAGCGAGCCGTTCCAACGTCGCTTCGGTATCCCGCTCCACGTCGATCGCGGCACAGAAAAACCCCCGATGCCCTCGCTCGTCGGTGACCCAATGTACATCGGCCGCACCCGCCGCGGTGCGGGTAGGATAAACCCCGCTGCGCCGCAGGCCCAGACAGGCGACTGCACGTCCAGCACGAACATGGTGATGCGCCCAAGCGAGGTCTGGATTATCTACGACGGGCTCGTCATCCATCCACACACGGGTATCGTCCAACCCCTCGGGCCAAACGTCCTCGTCCAGGTAACGGGAAGCCGTCGCAAGAATGGCAGACAGATCCTGGCGAAGCTGTTTATCGAGCCTGACGGGGGCGTCCGGCGACCACAGTTCCCAGACGCTCAACTCGCCAAGCACGGCGCGCGTCTGGAGATCGTCGCCGATCCAGACGCGCTCGCCCCGTGATTGCGCCACGCTCACACGCTCAAGAAGCACACCCAACGCGTTATCAATCTCGTCCGCTGTCCATCCATCGAAGCACCACTCGGAGCCATCCACCACGAAAGCCACGCCCTTCCTCACCGTTGCCGTCTGATGCGCCCGAGTGCGGCGACATCAATCTGATACTGGTCGAAGAATCCCGCGGGCCAATCGGACACTCCCCCGGTCGGAGTGAATCGAAGGGGGATCACCCGCGGAGCGTCTTCCTCGTCCGAGTCGAAGAAATGGACAATTGCCTCACCGCAAGGCAGATAGTGATGCTCCCCGATCGCACGGCGTATACCGTTGAGGACGTGATCGGAATGCGTCTCCACGATCACCTGAATGCCCTTACCCGCCAGCCAGGCGAGAAAGACACCCATGCGCGATTGTCCCGCGGGGTGTAGATGGGCCTCCGGATTCTCCACCAAGAGCAGACCGCCCGGCGACGCCACCAAACCGGCAAGCACGACCGGGAGTGCGTAGGAGACACCGAAGCCCATGTTTGGCGCCCGTACCCACTCTCCACCAGGCACGCGGAAGCGCAGCGCAGTAACCCAGTTGCCGGGATGGCGTTCGGTGTCGAGTTCAACCGGCCGAACGATTTCGCCAAGCCAGCGCTCCAACTCGTACTTCAATAATGGCGCGGCGGAGGGATCCCGTTTCGGATGGAGCCGCTCCTGATGCTCGATTGGCCGGTCGCCCCACGCGGCAAGCACTTGGGCACAATACTCACCACGCACCCCGACCTCCAGCGCATCGGTGGGCCGCGCGGAGGCGCCTAATATGTTGCGAGGGCCGAGTCGCTCGGCGCAAAGATAGGTGAAATCCCGCGGGCGCGAATAGTCATCGAAAGGGATATTCAAACCCTCGGGGCGCTCGATCACATCAAGATAATGAGCCTCGCTAGTATTTGCTGGAACGGCGAATCGCCAGATCGTGGGTAATTCCTCGTCGTAACGGATGTCAAAGACGATCTCGCCCTCAGCGCCCCAGTTGTGAACATCCTCGGCGGTTCCGAGTTCAAGGCCGAACGGACCATTCAGGCGAGCCGACAACGCTTCGCCTGGGCAGAAAGGGAAATCCATCGCCTCGCGGGTAAGGATGAGGACCTGGATCAAGGACGTCTTGCCGGTGCCATTGAGCCCGGCAAGCACCGTCAATGGCGCAATCTCGAACTGCTGATGCTCAAATCGCTTGAAGCCCTGGATGCAAATGCTGCGGATCATCCGAGTATCTCGGCGAGGATTTCCCGAGTACGGTTCAGACGCACGCCGATGCTGACCGGATCACCGGTACCCACGGTAACGGCCCGCTTGTAGTTGTCATCGTCAAATGCCTTGCGAAACGCAGTGACGATGTCTTCCGCTCTAGGGAGCAACTGTTCCAAGGGATAATCGGCGAGCGCAACGGCATGCGACTCGAAGACAGCGCGGTTAATTGGTCCGCGGCGGCCCTCTTTGAGGGACCAGCGCCGAAACGCCGCCTTTCCGAGAACATCTCTGGCATTGACCATTGCTCGATCGAAACGCTGCCGTAACACCTCAAGTTGTTCATCGGAGATCGCGTTTCCCGTATCCGAGCGACCGTCGATTCGGCGTGTGAATTCGACGAGGAAAGCATCAAGATTAGGGTATTGACGATACTCAGTGTCCGAAAAAGAGCTAAAGGCGCAGAAGCGCAGCGCGAGCTCCCGGTCCGCCATGCGCTTACTATCGCGCACGAACGTGCCCAGCCCATCGGGCGATAGCCTCCAAAAGTTGCGCTCCGTGGCATCGTCGAATGAAGACAGATGGACGAGTCCGTAGAGGAAATCCCGTGACCGCTTCTTGCTCATCGCGTGGCGAATCTCTTGCGCTGAGAGGGGGCTGCCAAGGGTGTTGACGCGGCCAAAGATGTCATACTTGATTTCGTCAGGAGTCTGGGGCTCAATGACATGAACCACGATCTGTGTTGTTCGAAAGCGGCGCGTCATCGCCGGGTCCATCTGCGAGTACGTGTGATCTTTCAAATCTTTCAAATACTCGAGGTCTTCGACCTTGAGTACATGCCCGTCTGACATAAACAGGCGGACAGTCGAAAGTCGCTGAACTCCGTCCACGACTTGATAAGTTCCGTCGATGTCCTGGTTGAAGTAGAACGCCGGCAGGGGAATGCCAAGGAGGATCGACTCGACGAGGCGGGTACGCTGGCGCTGTTTCCAAACGAAATCACGCTGAAAATCGGGCGCGAGGTCTATATCTCCCTCGTTGATCTGGTCCGCCACCTCACGCAGCGTAAAGTTATTGGTGGTGATCCGGATCTTCTTCGGGTCCCAGGGTTTGACCGCCGCGCTCCCCGAGCCGGTGTCCTCGTCCTCGAGGTCTCCACGGGACAGATCCTCGCCCGTCTCGGCCAGGGCCGCCGGGTGATTCTCGACGGTCATACCAAGCGACCTATCGCGATGAAAGCGCAAACAAAACCCACGAACCGCGCCCCGACTAAAGCCCGAACCCACCCGGCGGCATGCCGCCTCCCGGGAACCCCCCGGGGAAACCGCCCGGCATGCGCCCGCCGATCGCGCGCATCATCTTGGCCATACCGCCACCCTTCATTTTCTTCATCATCTTCTGCATCTGAATGAACTGCTTGAGCAGCTTGTTCACGTCCTGGACCTGAGTGCCGGACCCCAGGGCGATGCGGCGGCGGCGCGAGCCCTTGATCACTGCCGGAAACTGTCGCTCCTGCGGCGTCATCGAATTGATGATCGCGACCAACTTGCCCATCTCCTTGTCATTGACCTGATTCTTCATGTGCTCCGGGACCTGGTTCATCCCCGGCAGCTTGTCCATCAGGCTCGCCATGCCGCCGAGCTTGCTCATCTGCTCCAACTGCTCCTTGAAGTCGGCCAGATCGAAGTCCTTGCCCTTCTTGAGCTTCTTGACCAACCGCTCGGCCTGCTCCCGATCGACCTTGGACTGCATCTCCTCGACCAGCGAGATCACGTCGCCCATGCCGAGAATGCGCGAGGCCACCCGGTCCGGATGGAAAGGCTCCAGGGCCGTGGTCTTCTCGCCGGTCCCCAGGAACTTGATCGGCTTGCCGGTGATCTGGCGGATGGAGAGGGCCGCGCCGCCGCGGGCGTCACCGTCGGTCTTGGTGAGGATGACACCGGTCAGCGGCAGCGCCTCGTTGAACGCCTTGGCGGTGTTGGCCGCATCCTGGCCGGTCATGGCGTCGACCACGAACAGTGTCTCGATCGGATTGATGGCGGCGTGGATCGCTTTGATCTCGTCCATCATGGCCGCATCCACATGCAGCCGGCCGGCGGTATCGACGATCAGCACATCCTTGAACTGCTTGCGCGCCGCATCCAGACCGGCGCGGGCGATGGCCACCGGGTCCTGATCGCCGCTGCTCGGCAGGAAACTCGCGCCAACCTCGGCCGCCACCGTGCGCAACTGCTCGATGGCGGCCGGACGGTAGACGTCGCAGCTCACCACCAGCACGGTTTTCTTTTGCTTCTCCTGCAGCCAGCGGGCGAGCTTGGCCACGCTGGTGGTCTTGCCCGAGCCCTGCAGACCCGCCATCAGCACCACCGCGGGCGGCTGCGCCGTCAGATCCAGACGCTCGTTGGCCTCGCCCATCAGCGCGATCAGTTCGTCGTTGACGATCTTGATCAGCACCTGACCCGGCGTCAGGCTGCGCGTGACCTCCTCGCCCAAGGCTTTCTCGCGCACCTGATCGACGAACTGACGCACGACCGGCAGGGCCACATCCGCTTCCAGCAGGGCCATGCGCACCTCGCGCATCGTGTCCTTGATGTTGTCGTCGGTCAAACGCCCCTGGCCGCGCAGATTGTTCAACACGCGCCCGAAGCGCTCCTGAAGATTCTCGAACATGCTTGACCTCGATGATGCCTGACGGTGGTCGCCAACCAGCGGCGTGCGACATCCGCACCCCGCGCCAACGATGTCCCGCGCAAATTTTGGCAGTATAGCGCCGCCGCAACGTTTTCCGGACCGCCGCTTTATGCCATTATCCGCACATCATGACGCACATACTCCTCTCCGCCTCCGCCGTCCTCTTCTATCTGGCTGCCACCAGCGTGATCGGCTTGCGCCTGTTCCGCCCAAATGAAACCTGGGTGCCCAGCCGCGACCTGGCCCTGTCGCTCGGCTTCGCCGGCCTGATTCTCCATACCTGGCTCTTGTGGAACAGTATTTTCAGCCAAGTCGGCCTGAATTTGGCATTCTTCAACGCCCTGGCCCTCACCTCCTGGACCGTGATCACCCTGCTGCTGGTCTCCAGCCTGACCAAGCCGGTGGAGAACCTGGGTCTGATCCTGCTGCCGGTGGCGGCCGTGACCCTGGTGCTCGAGTCGGCCTTCGGCGAAGTCGCCTTCCTGAGCGCGACCGCAAGCTGGCCGCTGAAACTCCATGTCCTGCTCTCCATGCTCGCCTACAGCCTGCTGACCTTGGGTGCCGTCCAGGCGATTCTGCTGGCGATCCAGGACAACCATTTACGCAACCGCCACGCCAGCAGCTTCGTGCGGGGGCTCCCGCCGCTGCAAACCATGGAGAGCCTGCTGTTCGAGATGATCGCCGCGGGCTTCGTGCTCCTGACGTTGGCCCTGCTGTCCGGATTCGCCTTCCTGCAGAACATGTTCGCCCAGCACTTGGTCCACAAGACCGTGCTGTCGACCCTGGCCTGGGTGGTCTTCGGCTCACTCCTGCTCGGACGCTTTCGCTACGGCTGGCGCGGACGGACCGCGATCACCTGGACCCTGAGCGGCTTCCTGATCCTGATCCTCGCCTATTTCGGCAGCAAGATCGTCATCGAATTCATCCTGCCGAGGTAACGGGAAGCCACGGAGGACTTGCCCGGAGCCCGGCAACAGTGCAGAATTCGCACTCCGTGATGGAGACAGACCCACCATCCGGAGCCGCCCCTCCGACGGGACCACCGATGGTCAGGGCACCATTTCCGGGGCAGTAGCTCAGCTGGGAGAGCGCCGCGTTCGCAATGCGGAGGTCAGGGGTTCGATCCCCCTCTGCTCCACCAATTTAATCATACGGTTAGTTAGCATTTTTCACTCCAGTTCGCGATGTCGTGTGACCGGATTGTGACCCGGCATCGTCGAGACGAGCTAGCGCCGCCCGAGTGTTCTCCGGCGCCAAATGGGCGTATCGCTCGGTCATCCTGATTGTCGAGTGCCCCAGCACATCCCGCACCTCGGCTAGGGCGGCCCCCGCTTGGACCAACCACGCGGCGCAGGTGTGTCGCAGATCGTGAATCCGAAAATCTACGATGCCGGATCGCTCGCACGCTGTCTTGAAGCCGTGCTTGATGTCGCCGATGCGCTCACCAGTCGCATGGGCGAAGACCCACTGCGATCTTGGGCAGTGCGTCACCTGAAAAGCCAGCCGCGATTGTAGCGCACGCAGAGCCTCGGCATTGATCGGCACGGCTCGGCGTGTTCCGGTCTTGGTGTGGGTCCCCTCCAGACGGATGACGCGCTCGTCGAAATCCACGCGTGACCACTCCAGACCCAACAACTCACCCTTGCGGCAACCGGTGTTGATTGCGAGCCGACTAAAGTCCGGCAGGTGTTCGGCCTGCTCTTCCAGGCTCGCGGCATTGATCAGGGCCGCTGCTTCCTGGCTAGTCAGCCAGCGTAACCGGCCTTCTGGTTCCCGCAACTTACGCCCGACCACAGGGTTCGTGACGTCCCGCTCCAGTACGGTTCGGCAAAAATCCAGAGCCGCAGGCAGCACGCACAGTTCGCGGTTCACAGTACCAGGCTTGGCTCCGGCCCCGCGCCGATTGTTGATTAAGTCCAACGTGGAGCCCAAGGCGGCGCGCGCCACGCACCAAGCCTGCCGATCAGCTCGACCCTGATGGCGCGCGCTCGCTCTTTGGGCGTTCGTTAGGCAATTATCGGATTCGTAATTGAACCTGGCTCCTTTTCCCATCCGCCATTCGCTTGCGGTTAGACATCATTCCCGCGATGCCGATGGCTACCACCGCTAAGCTCGCGGGTTCGGGGACTTCTTTGAAGCCCACAAACAAGGTGTAGCCGTCGCCAAATCCAGGCGTGTGTTGGCTGAAGCCTGCACTCAGGGTCAACGATGTAACGGTGTGATCGGAGGTGCTGCCGAGCATTAGGGCTTTATTAGCGCCAGCGGCCGTTATGAATCCATTGGTTGGATCGTAGCTGGCCAAGCCACCAGCATTGATCGCCGCAAGACCGTCGACCAAGTTGATATCGGCAAAAATGCCTGTGCCGCCGCCAAGAGTCAGCTGAGTGATGGAATTCGATATGCTATTGACTCCAATGACAATGTCACTAAGCGGCACGGCTGCACTGAATGTCACAGTCATCGTTTGGGGTGCGCCATACGAAAGGAACTCAGGGAATCCGCCCAGCCAAGTCCAATTGCCGTTGTCGGATGATGCGCCCGTGAACACATCGCGCGGACCACCTGGCGCGTTGCTCGTTATGATATAGGAGATGGCTGTGCCAGGTACGAGCCCGTCGGTGGTGGTCATCTTGACTATCATTGCGCCTTGAGCACAATTGACAGCACCTAGGCCCAAAATGGTGACGATGGATACGATCAAAGCGATGCGGGTCGAGTTTGCGATCATCTCAGATTACCTCGATTGATCGGGGGTGACAAATTGGTGTCTTTCTGGATTCGGCACTACGATTGTGTTCAAATGGTTGGCAAATTGGTTGTAGCTTGAGCCTCCGCAGAGCGCGCAGTGAAAGCGTGTGGCTAACGTAACGCCCTGAGTCCCCCTGTCAAGCAAATTCGACAAAAGAACCCACT
>JACDZG010000090.1 GCA_013426805.1 Chromatiaceae bacterium | reverse complement strand
ACTTTTCTCGGCAAATTTCTGGAGGATCTCACCAAACATGATCAATGGGGTCCGCAAAAAAACTTAAATTAGCTATATCTTACAGCATGTTGGCTGCACGTTAAAAGGACTGGATCACGCACGTACGCGCTGCTGGTACCGAAGCGGCGGCTGACGACCTGCTCGTCCATATAGGACTTGAGCACGTCCGGGAGGGAAATGTTCATGCTGCTCATGCCCGGAGCGTAGCGGCGATGGCAAATTTTGGCAAGGTAGGCGCTGTCGGTTATGCGCAGGCGTCGCAAACCGCTAACTGTTCCTTTCCCTTGCGGATGATGCGCTCGGCATCGAAGTCGCGCACGCGCCCGGCCGCGATGTCGGCGAGCCCTCCTGAACCTGCGCGCGCAGTTTCCCTAACTCCTGTTCCTGCAAAGCTCGTTTTTGCCGCCAGTCGCGCGGGGCTTCGCGGATGATCTCACTGCTGGAGGCGTACTCGCCGGCCTGCACGGCGCCGCGCACGGCCTGGGCCATCTCGGCGGTCAGTGTGATGGTGATACGTTCAATGGTGCTCATGAGTATGAGGATATCGTACTGGCGGTGTTGCGAGGAGGCCGGCCGGCCTTCGGTTGTCCGTTGTGGTGATCGCGGTCGTGATCGAGACCCTGCGCGACCGGTGCTGAATGTCCCACGGCCCGGCCGACGTAGTCTCATGACGACCTGGCCCCGACGCGGCTTCATCTTTTCAGCTTTCCTCCAGAAGTCTGGCGGGGCCTGCTATCGGAAATTTATTTCGTGGCACATTCCCTACTTCCCCCGTCTGGCTTCGAGAAAAACAGTGCCCTCCGCACGGCTTTTTGGTATCGGTCTCGACTTCGTAAGAAAAAATAGCCATTTTTTCTTACAAGCGATAACCTATTTGCATGTCTCAACCTACTGAAAAAAATCCTTAGCAGGCTCTACGACAAAGGCAGGGGTCGGGCCTTCTCGCAGACCGATCTGGCGGATCTGGGGAGCCGTTAGACCCTCGATGTGGCCCTGCATCGCTTGTGGACGCAGGGCGCCATTCGCCGCGTCCTGAGGGGGATCTACGACTACCCACGGTACAGCCTCCTCTTGGGTGAGCCCTTGAGTCCGGACATCGATCGGGTCGCGCAGGCACTCGCCCGCAAACTCGGTTGGCGCATCCTGGCGAACGGCCCATCCGTGCTGAACCTGATCGGGCTTTCCACCCAGGTGCCGGCCCAGTAACGGGAGAAATGATGCGCAACAGCACCTTGCAGATTCTCGCCGAGCACAAAGGACTCCTAACCCGACGCTACGGCGTGACCGAGCTCGCCCTGTTCGGCTCCAGGGTCCGAGGCGACGCGCGGGAGGATAGCGACGTTGATATCCTGGTGGCTTTCGATGGACCGGCCACATCGGAGCGTTTCTTCGGCGTGCAGTTCTATCTTGAAGATCTACTCGGCTGTCCGGTCGACCTGGTCACGGAGAAGGCCCTACGCGACGAATTGCGGCCGCACATCGAGCGCGAGGCGATCCGTGTCTGAGGTCGGCTGCGGTCCCCGCGAATGGGCCTTCTATTTGGATGACATGATCGGATTCGCCGAGAAAGTCATGACCTACACAGCCGGTCTGGACCAGGAAGGGTTCTTGCGCGATGACCTAGCTTACGATGCCACTCTGCGCAATCTTGAGCTGATCGGCGAGGCAGCAACCCATGTCCCCGAGTCGGTGCGAACCGCCAACCCCCAGGTGCCCTGGCGACTCATCGTCGCCACCCGCAATCGCCTGATCCACGGCTATCTCGGAATTGACGACGACACCCTCTGGAGCATCATCCAGGGCGACGTGCCGGCGCTGCTGCCGTTGCTTCGCGCGCTTCGCGCGCGGTCGCAATCATTGCCCACATGATGCACGACCCTGTTTGCCATGGACAGTGACCGTGGCGACTCGGCCGGTCCCGCCCGGCGCGGCTTCCGGCTACAGATCCTCAATACGCGCGCCCGGCTGATCGAACCGCAGACAACCCTGTTGCCCGAAGGCATCAAGGATGATCTCACTGCTGGAGGCGTACTCGCCGGCCTGCACGGCGCCGCGCACGGCCTGGGCCGTTTCGGCGGTCAGTGTGATGGTGATACGTTCGATGGTGCTCATGAGTATGAGGAAATCATACTGACGGTGTTGCTAGAAGGCCATCTGGTCTTCGGTTGTCCGTTGTGGTGGTCGAGAACCTGGACGACCGGTGCTGAGTGTCCCACGGTCCGGCCGACGTAGTCTCGTGACGACCCACCCCGACGCGCCTTCATTTATTTCAGCTTTCATCCAGAAGTCTGGCGTGGAGTGCTATCAGAAACATATTTCGTGGTACGTCCCCTATTTCCCTTTTGTGAGGAGGCCGGCCTTCGGGTGTCCGTTGTGGTGGTCGAGAACCTGGACGACCGGTGCTGAGGTGTCCCACGGCCCGGCCGACGTCGTCTCGTGACGACCTGGCCCCGACGCGCCTTAATCTATTTCAGCTTTCCCCCAGAAGTCTCGCGGGGAGTGCTATCAGATAACTATTTCGTGGTACGTCCCCTATTTCCTCCCAAGAGCGGCCCTCTGGACCCCCGCGGGCGCCCGTTTTCGGCCGTTCTTGGCGGGTCCCTGATACAGAATTAAGCGTTCTGTATCACGCGGCGCCAAGACGAGGGTGCACCGCGGCGCCGATCACGGGTAGTAGCGGGCTGTTTCATGGTTGACCCAGACGCGATGCGGTGCTGGCGTGTCCATGTCGCCAAGTCTAAGCTCCACGAAGGTTCAGCTTCTGAGTCTGCGACGGCCGTGCATGGACCCGGCGACCCCAGAGGAGGGCGCGCGGCCGGTGTGACATCCTCAGTTAGCTGCGTTTCCCCACACTCAAGATTCTGACGCCAGAAGGCTTTCTACGAGAGGTACGCCGATGACCGCGCTGACCCTTGATCTGCCCGACGAGAAGCTGCGGCGCCTTAAGGTCATCGCCGAGGCCCGCGGCACCAACATCGCCCAACTCTTCGAGGAGATGTCCACCGCGGTGCTCGCGGAAGCCGATGCCGAGGCCCGGTTTCGCCAGCGTGCGCAACGGGGTGCCGGACGAGAGGCGCGCGGCCTGGAGTTGCTCGACAAGGCTGCCGGCCGCGGCGCTGCCTGTTGAATGCGCTGAGGCAGCATCCGGCGGTTGCGGTTTTGCCTTCCCCGTCGTCTGGCCGCTGGCCGTCCTGTGTCTTGAATTGATTGCGCTCGCCATCAGCTGGAGCGCGAGTCCGATTCGCTGGATCGAATCCTGCGCGACCAGGACGAGCGGCCGGCAAGCGGGCTCGGCGACGCGCGGGACGCCCGGCGCGCCATCGAAGGGATCGAGTTGGAACTGCTCGGTGAGACCGCCGAATGGTATACGCGGCGGACCTTTGGCAGTGTTGCGCGACGGTGGACCCGCCGTGGAGGGGGTTGGGTCGAGCGGACTGAACGCTTATGCCGGATGATCAAGCTCGCCTGGCGTCTCGATCCCGGACCGCAAGCCGGTGTGTTAGCATCCCCGGAATCCTACAAGACTGAGACGATTCGTGATGAACGCTCACATCTCCGCTTGAGCTTATCGAGGACTGAATGCAATGTGGCAAGATCCTATCGTTGCGGAGACGCGAGTCCTGAGAGATGAATACGCACGTCAGTTCAACTATGACATCGGCGCCATATTTGAAGACTTGGTGGCACAGCAGGCAAAACATCCCGAGCGTGTCGTGTCATTCCCGCCGCGCAAGCCGGCAGCCACCGCGACGGCTAACCAGCGGGATCAACGGGGCAAGTCCAGCGATTAACCTTAGGCTCAATATCGATTCCGGACTGTCCACGAGTTGTTATGACACGAGCAGCGCCAACAGCGGAGTCAGCAGCCCTTTTCCACGAATCCCTGTATTGTAGACGAACTGAAAGAAGCCCAAGTAGAGCGGTCATTTCTCCTGCGAGATCCCGCGATGGCGTCTCAGCCAGGAACGCGGCAACGACCAGAAGCCCTCCATGGTGTTGACATGGATCTCATGGAAACGGTCACCGTCCTCGTCACGGGCCTACGCTCCGCGGCGGTGGCAGACGGTTTTTGTGTTCATAACCCGCACTCCACCTCCCCGGACAGCACGGGTTCGGGCTGGCGCTCAACGTTCCCTGTGCTCGTTGCGGTACTCTGCCTGTCGCGCCAGCCAGGTGCGATAGACGCTCGCCCATTCACCGAAGTCCAGTGTCCAACGGTCATCCTCCGGCTCTTCGCCGTTCATATAGGCAGGATAGAAGGTCTCGGAGGGCAGACCATACTTGCGCTCGAAACCGAGCAAATCCTCCTCCAGCGCATGAATGTCCGAAAGAATCTCGAGGTGTTTCATCGCCCGAATCTTCAAAGCTTGCGTGTTGCGGTTGCGCTTGGTCGGCCCATAACCTTTCATGCAGGCCCCAAGGGTTCGGCGGAGCGGCGCCGACCGGTTGCGTTTTCCGGAGGTAGGCGCCGGTCCGAGTCGGCGAGCGCCTCCTGAACCTGCGCGCGCAGTTCCCCTAACTCCCGTTCCTGTAAGGCCCGCTGGTGTCGCCAGTCGCGCAGAGTTTCGCGGATGATCTCACTGCTGGAGGCGTACTCGCAGGCCTGCACGGCGCCGCGCACGGCCTGGGCCATCTCGGCGGTCAGTGTGATGGTGATACGTTCGATGGTGCTCATCAGTACGAGGATATCGTACTCGCGGTGTTGCGATTAGGCCGGCCGGTCTTCGGTTGTCCGCTGTGGTGATCGCGGCCGTGATCGAGACCCTGGACGACCGGTGCTGAGTGTCCCACGGCCCGGCCGACGTCGTCTCGTGCCGACCTGGCCCCGACGCGCCTCCACCTATTTCAGCTTTCCCCAAGACGTCTGGCGGGGCGTGCTGTCAGAAAACTATTTCGTGGTACGTCCCCCTATTTCCTCGTCCCCTATTTCCTCCTATTTCCTCCTATTTCCCCGCAGCCGCATGACCCAAAAGCGGTTTCCGGCGCTATGGCCGACGATCAGGGTGCGCATCGGGGAGCTGTGTCCATAATCAAAGGTCGGCAATGACCTCGGGGTCCAGGCCGGTGGACTGAGCGATGACGCTCGGCGCGACACCGTTGGCCTTCATCGCCCGGGCGATCTCCAGTGTGCGCTCTTCGCGACCCTGCTCGCGACCCTCGAGCTTGCCGAGCCCATAGTTCGACGCTACCAGGCTCGCCTGCAGGTGCAGGTCGTCCTGCCAGCGTTCGTAGGCGGTGCGCTCCGCCGGTGCGAGCTTGAGCACATCAAGCTTATCCTTGGCCTCGCGCAGACCCTTGGCGGAGAAGCCGTCCTGGATTGCCTCGTGCTTGAGGAAATAGACCCACTCGTCGAGGGTGTCGCGGGCGATGTCGTCGAACCGCTCGACCTTGATCAGGTAATACTCGGGGAACAGCTCGTGGGTGTACTCGCGCCCCGGAAACAGTTGGCGTTGGGCGAGGCTCAGGGCCAGTTCATCGTGCTTGTGCAGGCCATGGAAGCGGGTGGTACCGCGGTAGATGTAGTCCTCACCGTGGCCCAGGTCGAAATAGAGGATATTGACCGAGATGACCTTGACCAGGTCCGCATAGGGCTGGCCGGCATCCAGGTGCTCGACTAAGGTCCGGGCGCTGCCGTAGAGCATCCGCGACAGGTAATCGTGCTGGCGCTCATATTGGACCTCGATCAGCACCAGCTCGCCGCGGTGGTTGCGTACCTTGAGATCCAGGCGGTTGGAGCGGTCGTCGGCCGTGTCGCGGTTCGATTCCGATTCCAGGACCTCCATGATCTGGACGTCCTCGCGCAGCAGTTCGCTTAAGAAACCCTCGAGGATGCCGAAGTTGGCCTTGCTGCGCAGCAGCCGCTTCATGGCCCAGTCGAAGCTGATGAGCTTGCGCGTTGGCATGGTCGCTGACTCCGGGGGAGATGGAAGGGTCGGAGGCACAAGCATAGCTTGAGTCGGTTGCGGGGGTCTTGATCATCGTTGCGGCCAGCGCTGTTCTCTGGAGTCCAAGGCTTCAGCCTTGGTCTTGCCCATCCAAGGCTGAAGCCTTGGACTCCGTCCGGGCGGCGGCCGGTCAATCCCCGCCAGCCCCCGTTCCAGGCAGCAGCGCTTGGATGCGCCTGAGCAGATCGGTCAGGAGCTTGCTGTCGCCGGGCTTGTGCTCGATCTGGAAGTCCCAGCGGCCGTCGGGGTGGCGGCGGATGCGGATGTGGGTACGCAGGAGGAAGACCACGGCCAGCAGTACCGGGATGCCAAGGCCGGTGGCGTCGAAGTGGGCGGGGGCCGGGGACTGGGCGAGCCGGTCCAGGCGTTGGGCGGTGTCGGGGTCTTCGCGCAGCACGGCCAGTGCGGCTTGTGCGAGTCCGGCAGGGTCGGCGTCAGTGAGGGCGGTCGCGGCGAGTGCGCCGGAGTGCGCCGGAGTGCGCCGAGAAGGCGGCGAAGTCCGGATCGGAGCGGGCCAGGGTTTGGAGCAGTGCCCGGTCTTGGGTGGTTTCCGGTGTCTGGTCGGTCATGGTCTTATTACGCCTTCGATTGTTCGCTGAATTGGCGTTCCAGGCCTGCGAGATTGGGGAGCTGGTCAAGGCCCGCGTCTTGCCACGCTTGGCGGAGCTGACTTTGGGTGGTTGAGTCCGCGGATTGGATGATGCGAAGAAAGCTCTCGACCGCGATACGCAGGTTGTGCGGGTCGCTGGTCTGCACGAGTCCTTTTACGGACTTCAAGAGCCAGCGGCCGGCGCTGGCAAGGTCGTGCTGCGCTTCGGCGATGATCCCGAGGTTATGGTGGGTGATTGCCGCGTAATGGAGGTTGCTCTGCTGCTCCTCGATCGCCAGCGCTTTCCGGTACCAGGCTTCTGCGCTGGCGAAGTCGCGCTGTTTTTGGGCAATGATCCCCAGTTGGTGGTAGGTGCGCGACGCATCCTGAGCGTTGCCCTGTTTCTCGTCGATGTCCAGCGACTTGCGGTACCACTCCTTGGCGGTGGCGAAGTCGCGTCGTTGTTCGGCAATCCTCCCTAACTGATGATAGGTGCCTGCCGCGTGTTGGGCATCACCGTCTTGCTCAAAGACTGCCAACGCTTTGCAGTGCCAACCCTCGGCGCTGGACAAGTCACGGCTTTCTTCAGCGATGAGCCCAAGTTGATGGTATGTAATTGCTGCGCGATGGACGTCACCCTGTTGCTCGAAGATCGCGAGCGCCTTGCGCCACCAGCTCTCGGCACTGGCAAAGTTGCGCTGCGCATTGGCGACCTTTCCGAGCTGGTGGTAGGTCAGCGCCACGCTCTGGGCACTGCCTTGTTTCTCGTCAGTCGCCAGCGCTTTGCGATACCACGCCTCGGCGCTTGCGAAGTCACGCTGCGTCAAACCAATGGTCCCGAGTACGTGGTAGGTTTTCGCCGCACCGTGAACATCACCCTGTTGCTCCTTGATCGCGAGCGACTTTTGACACCATGCCTCAGCGCTCGCGAAGTCGCGGCGCTCTAGGGCGATCATGCCTAGCTGGTGGTAGGTGGGCGCAGCACCGTGCTCGGCGCCCCGTCTCTCCTTGATCTCGAGAGATCTCTGATACCAACTCTCGGCGCTTGCGAAATCGCGCTGCTCTTGTGCGATGATCCCGACTTGATGGCATGCAGCGGCAAGACTCTCCGGTTGGTCGCGCTCCGCGTGATGCTCCGCGAGTACCTTGTACAACCGGCACGCCCCGCTGAAATTCCGCTGGTTCTGGGCGAATGCGGCCAGGGATTGGGTTAGGGCGGCAACATCGTCATCCATTTCAAGCGCCGCTGCGACCACGAGGGCCTCGTAGAAGCTCGCGCCGTGGAAAGCGAACAAGCCGCGCTGCTGATGCAGTTCCATTGGGGTCAGTTGGTTGGCAATGTAGCCCATAACATCGACAAAGCCTCGCTTAGCTGGCTCAGGGGCCGGGTGGGCCTTGGCCAGCCAGCCGTGAAGGGCCAGGTGCATCCGGTACAGTCCTTGACGCTCCCGTTGCACGAGTCCACCCTCCTCCAAGGTCGCCAGACACTGCTCCAGAGTCTTTCGAGGCACTGATGTGCCGCTGCGCTCTGCTATGGCCTCGAAAAAGCGAATGTCCAAATACCGCCGATGCAGCCCGATCAGTTCCAGCACCGGCCCGAAGACCGCCGACAGCCCGGCATCGAGCAGTGCCAGCGCGGCCTGGATCGCCCTGGTGCTCTCACAGCCACTCGCGTCGGCGAACGCGGCTTGAAGCTCGGCAAGCAGCCGATCGGCCGCGGTGTCGGCGAGGCGCGGAAGCACCGCGTGCATGGCCAGCGGATGGCCCTCCAAAGCGTCCATCAGAGCCTGAAGCTGGGCATCGTCCCGGTTCGGTCTGACCCCCAACTCGGCGAGCACGGCATTACAGTAGGCCCAGCGCTCCTCGCCGACAAGTCCGCTCAGCGGCAGCCGGTAGGCGGTGGATCTGCGGGGACAGGATTCCGACGAGCGGCTGGTGATCAGCACCCGGCTCTGCCCGCCGCGCAGGTCCCCCAGCAGTTCCGCGAGCAGGTCCCGATCGGCCTCCGGCAGTAGGGGCTCGACCTCAGTTCCGGGAATGCCGACGGCGGACTCAAAATTGTCCCAGACCAGGAGCAGCGGGGTGCGGCGCAGGCCCTCGGTCAGACGAGCAATTTTATCTGCCATCGGCGCCGCAGTGGCCGCGTGCCCGAAGAGGCGCTCGACGATGGGGTTGACGACGCCCTCTGTGCTGCGCTCGTTGTCGAAGCCGGTCCAGAGGACGTCGGCGAATCGGGCGCCGTCCTCGGGCGCTCCCAGACCACCGGTCCCGGCCAGCCAGTCGAGCAGACCCCGGACCAGGGTGCTCTTGCCGATGCCGGCCATGCCATAGATCAGGATGACCGCCTGGGGCTGTGTCTGAAAGGCGCGCTCCAGGGTCTGGATGGCCCACTGGCGACCGATGAAACCCTCGGGGGCCAGGCGCTGCGCGGCCTCGGGGAGTTGGCCCCGAACCCCCTTGTCCGCCGTCGGCCTGCGGCCCAGCCCCTCCACCGGCAGGTCCAGGGCGTCCTGCTGGTAGAGCACCGGCACCAGCCAGTCGGCGAGCGGATGATCGCCGCGGGCGCAGACGCGCTGGTCGGCAAGCAGCATGGCCTGACGCCCGGCGCGCACGGCCTCGGCGACGGCGCCGCTCGCGAGCAGGCGGTCGTAGAAGGCGGGTACGAATTGCTGCGCGGCGCTGACATAGAGGTTGTAGCCCATGGCGACGACGGCGCGCATACCGGCCTTGAGCAGTGCCGCGGCCACCGAGGCGAAGGGGTCGTCGGCACGGGCGTCGATGCGGGCGGACTGGCAGGCGTTGAGCACCATGATCGGGATGCGGTGCTCGCCGAGCAGTGCGGTGAGCTTGCCGGCGGGGATAGGGTCGGCCTCGCCCTTGGCATCCTCGAAGATCAGCCGGCCCTCGGCGCCGCGGTAGCAGTTGGGGTCGGCGGCGGGGGCGAGGTGGCCGGCCGGTCCGTAGCCGCCATGTCCGTCGAAATGGACGATGTGATAGCGGCCGGGGTGGCGGCGCAGGTGCTCGGTGAGGTTGGCGAAGGACGGCGGGCGCAGGACCTCAATGTGCACCGGCAGGCCGCGCTTGGCCACTTGTTCGACCAGCGGGCGGGCCAGTGCGTGGTAGCCGACATCGGTCGCGCCATAGGGGCGGGCGATGATCAGCAGGATGTGGATACGCTCCCGCGGCAGTTGCTCAGGCAGCGGCAGCGGGTCGTGCAGCTCGCTCAATTGCCGCTCGATGCGGCAGCCATGTGCCAGGGTGCTGCCGTGGGGGTCGCGCAGTGCCTCCCAGGGCCAGCCTAAGACCCGCGGGTCGTCGCTGGCGATCTTGAGGGTCAGGTGCTCCAGGCCCGCGCGGCGGGCCTGGTCGTACCAGAGGAGCGCCTGGCCGGCGAATAGCCGCGCGAAGCACTGCTCGCCCCAGTCACGCAGCGAATCCTGGATGCGCTCGGCCAACTCGGTGTTGGGCGGGAAGGGGTAGTCGAGGAACTGCTCCAGGTACCAGGTCAGGTCCGCGAGCAGGTGACTGTCCGGGCGGCCGGGGACCGTCACCGCGTCCGGCGGGGTCAGCGCGGTCTCGGGGGCGGCCTTGCCGTCCTCCAGACGCATGACCCGAAAACCGTTGTCGGCGGTGTGGCGGATGATCAGGGTGTGCATCGGCGTGTTCCGTCCATTCCTGGGGCTTGCGGGTCCGCGGGCTCGGGCGCGGCTAGGTGCGCCGAGACCCTGCAAGTATTCCAGGTTTCGGTCTCGGCAACTATCCGCACCGCGCCGCCGTGGCTGTTCCACAGTTGAAACAGGGGTAGCTTACCGTCCGATGCCGAAACGCTATTGTCATCTGTAAGTTTCAACAGATCAGTAACTTGCGTAAGTTAGAGCCTTGTCGCGCCGTCCTTGTCCCTTGCTGCTGCTTGACTGCGTATTGCCTCCCCAGCGCTGCCCATCCGGGGGACGGCTCTTGGCCGATCGGAGTCATTGGCGTACCACGATGTCTCATACGCTTGCCTAGCGTCAGTCGGACCCTTCAAATGCGTCAGAATTAGGGTGCTTTTCGCGTTTTTTTGACACCCGCATCGCAAGGTTATAGTCTTTTCCTGACTGTCATTTTCAATAGTCGTCTGCACTATCTACGGCCTGACTCCTGGCGAGTCGCGCAACAAAACATCAAGGCTACAACCAGATAGCCCTTGATGGGCCGACCGGGCGACGCACGGATGTTTCTAACCCCCCATGATAAGCCCGAAACTTGGTACAGGCGACTGCTGAGCAGCGGGGCAACGGGTGATGGAAGTCCCCTGCACGAGGCCCGTCGAGCCCAGCAAACCCGCTGACATCCCGCAACGCAACGCCGAGCCCGACCGCCCTGGGCCAGGTGCAGACACGGCAATCCAAGCCCCGGTGCGCCGGGATCGGCGACGGTCGACCCGCCCGCACCCGCCGTGTCACCATGGGCCCCCGGCCGCGTTGGCCTGCTCACGTCCATTCAGCTATGCCGAATCCCAAGGACCGTCACGACTGCATCCGCCTGCGCGGGGTGCGGCAGAACAATCTCAAGAACCTGGATCTCGATCTGCCGCTGGGTGAGCTGATCGTGGTGGCCGGGGTCTCGGGGTCCGGCAAGTCGTCGCTCGCCTTCGATACGGTCTATGCCGAGGGTCAGCGGCGCTATGTCGAGACCTTCTCGCCCTACGCCCGGCAGTTCCTGGATCGCATGGACCGGCCGGCGGCCGACCGCATCGACGGCATTCCGCCCGCCATCGCCATCGATCAGACCAATCCGGTGCGCACCTCGCGCTCGACCGTGGGGACCATGACCGAGCTGGCGGATTATCTGAAACTGCTGTTCGCGCGGGCGGGGCGGCTGTTCTGCCGGGGCTGCGGGCGGGAGGTGCGGCGCGATACGCCCGAGTCGATTTGGGCACAACTCATCGCCGCCGCGCCGACCGACCGACCGCGGGTCGCGATCTGCTTTCCGGTGCCGGTGCCCGAATCACTGGGGGCGGCGGCGGTCCGGCAACTGCTGGCTCAGCAAGGCTATGTGCGGCTGCTGGACGAGGACGGCCCGGTGCTGCGGGTGGTCCAGGATCGGCTGCGTCTGACCGAGGAGCATCGGGGACGCGCGCTGGAGGCGATCGAGACGGCGCTGGACCGCGGTCACGGGCGGCTTTTGGTCTATCCGCTCGGTGAGGGCCGGGAGCCGCCGGTGCGGGATGCCGCAGCGCACCGGTTCTCGGCTGATCTGCATTGTCCGGATTGCGATATCAGCTACCGCGATCCGCAGCCGAGCCTGTTCTCGTTCAACTCGCCGCTGGGTGCCTGTGAGACCTGTCGCGGCTTCGGGCGGGTCATCGGCATCGACTGGGGGCTGGTCATTCCGGACCCCGGCAAGTCGCTGCTCGACGGGGCGATCAAGCCGATCCAGACCGACAGCTATTCCGAGATCCAGGAGGACCTGATGGGCTTCGCCCACCGTCAGGGCCTGCCCACCGATGTGCCCTGGCGCGATCTGCCCCAGGCCGACCGCGACTGGGTGATCGAGGGCGAGGGCGAGTGGGAGACCGGCGTTTGGTACGGCATCCGCCGTTTCTTCGCGTGGCTGGAGGGCCGCGCCTACAAGATGCATGTGAGGGTGCTGCTGTCGCGCTACCGCTCCTACGACACCTGCCCGATCTGCGCCGGTGCGCGGCTGAAGGCGGAAGCTCTGGATTGGCGACTGGTGGCGGCGCCAACCGCCGGCGGTGACGCGGGCGGCCAGCCTGGCGCGCCGCGGCCCCCGGGGCTCAACATCCGCGACCTGACGGCGCTGCCCATCGACCGCTGTCTGGACTATCTTGAACAGTTGGACCTCCCCGAGGCACTCGATCAGGCGCTGGATCTGGTGCTGACCGAGATGCGCTCACGCCTGCGCTATCTGTGCGCGGTGGGCCTGCCCTATCTGACCCTGGACCGCCAGTCGCGCACCCTGTCGGGCGGCGAGGTCCAGCGGATCAACCTGACCACGGCGCTCGGCACCTCGCTGGTCAACACCCTGTTCGTCCTCGATGAGCCCAGCATCGGCCTGCATCCCCGCGATCTGGACCGGGTGATCGGGGTGCTGCACCGGCTGCGCGATCAGGGCAACTCGCTGCTGGTGGTCGAGCATGACCCGCAGGTGTTGCGGGCGGCGGATCGGATCATCGATATCGGTCCAGGCCCCGGTGAGCACGGCGGTGAGATCTGTTTTCAGGGTACGCCGGGCGCGCTGCTCGCGGGGGCAGGCTCGCTGACCGGGGATTACCTGGCCGGCCGGCGGCGGGTGGCCGAGCCCCGGGCCCCGGCGCCGGTGACCGACACGACCCCGCGCCTGCGCATCCGCGGTGCCGGTGCGCACAATCTCAAGCACATTGATGTCGCGATCCCGCTGCACCGGCTGGTGGTGGTCACCGGGGTGTCGGGTTCAGGCAAGTCCACTTTGATCGGTGATGTCCTCTATCCGGCCCTGTGTCAGTTGAAGGGCCACCCGACGGAGGTGCCCGGCGCGCATGACGGGATCGACGGGGCGGACCTGATCGAGGATGTGACCCTGCTCGACCAGTCCCCGATCGGCCGGACCTCACGCTCCAACCCGGCGAGCTATGTCGGCGCGCTGGATGAACTGCGCAAGCGGTTCGCGGCCCTGCCGCTCGCCAAAGAGCGGGGCTATACCGCCGGTACCTTCAGCTTCAATTCGGGTAACGGACGCTGCCCCACCTGCGGCGGCAACGGGTTCGAGCAGGTGGAGATGCAGTTCCTCGCCGATGTCTATCTGCGCTGTCCGGACTGCGACGGGCGCCGCTACCGCCCGGAGGTGCTGGAGGTCCGGCTGCCGCCGCCCGACGGGGCGGGCGGCGCGGCGCTCTCGCTCGCCGATGTGCTGGACCTGACCGCCAGCGAGGCGCTGGCGCGGTTCGCGGACGATGCGCCGCTGGTCCGCGCCCTTGCGCCCCTGACCGCGGTGGGGCTTGGCTATCTGCGCCTGGGCCAGCCGGTACCC
The DNA here is from genome assembly GCA_013426805.1 of Chromatiaceae bacterium. GTDB lineage: Bacteria > Pseudomonadota > Gammaproteobacteria > Chromatiales > Chromatiaceae > Thiodictyon. The sequence continues at coordinate 16,681 of JACDZG010000090.1, read as the reverse complement.
ACCCTGTCCGGCGGCGAGGCGCAGCGCTTGAAGCTGGCGGGGCACCTGGCCAAGACCAGGCGCGGGGCCGGGCGGGGCCGCTCCGGCTCTGGCGAGGGTCTGTTGTTCCTGATGGACGAGCCCACCACCGGGCTCCATCCGGCGGACATCGCGGTGCTGATCGAAGCCCTGCGGCGACTGCTCGAACAGGGGCATTCGCTGGTCGTCATCGAGCACAACCTGGACCTGATCGCGGCGGCCGACTGGCTGATCGATCTGGGGCCCGAGGGCGGGGATGACGGCGGGACCCTGGTCGCCGTCGGCACTCCGGCGGAGGTGGCGGGCCATGCGGGGAGCCATACGGGGCGGGCGCTGCTACAACTGGAGACGGATGCGCGGCGGGTGACGGGTTCGATCGACAGCTTCGCGCCCGCGGCTGGTGTCCGCGAGGCGCCGATGCCCGCGTATGGGTCCGCGTCCGCGGCGGCTGTTCCGCCGCACCCGCCAGTCACCCCGCGCCCTTCGATCGATATCCTCCACGCCCGTGAACACAACCTCAAAGACCTCACCGTCGCCATCCCGCGCGGCCGCTTCACCGTCATCACCGGTGTCTCCGGCAGCGGCAAGAGCACCCTGGCCTTCGACATCCTGTTCGCCGAGGGGCAGCGGCGTTATCTGGAGTCACTCAACGCCTACGCCCGCCAGTTCGTCCAACCCGCCGCACGGGCGGATGTGGAAGCGGTGCGCGGCATCCCGCCGACGGTCGCCATCGAGCAGCGGGTGAGCCGGGGCGGGGCCAAGAGCACCCTGGGCACCCAGACCGAGATTCATCACTTTCTGCGCCTGCTCTATGTGAAACTCGGCACTCAGTATTGCCCGGCGTGCGACATTCCGATCGAGCCCATGACGCATGAGGCGATCCTGGCGCGCATCCTGCGCGACCATGGGGGCCAGCGAATCACCCTGATGGCTCCGCTGGTGGTCGCCCGCAAAGGGCTCTATGCCGAGTTGGCCGAGTGGGCGGCCCGCAAGGGATGGACTGTCCTGAGGGTCGACGGCGTGCCGGTGCGGACTCAGGGCTGGCCGCGGCTGGACCGCTTCCGCGAGCATTCCATCGACCTGCCGGTCGGCGAGGTGCGCGTCACCCCGCAAGCGGAGTCCGACCTGCGGGCGCTGCTCGCGCAGGCCCTGGATCTGGGCAAGGGGCTGGTACGGGTGGTGCGTCTCACGCCGGAGGGCTGGGGCGCGGAGACCCCCTATTCGCTCCAGCGCGCCTGCCCCGGCTGTGGTCGCGCCTTCGCGGAACCGGACCCGCGGCAGTTCAGCTACAACTCCAAGCACGGCTGGTGCCCGGCCTGTCTCGGGACCGGCCTTGCAATCCCCGACTTCGACGCCGAACAAAGCGGCGCCGAGGATCAATGGCTGGAGCCGCTCGAACAGCATCAGACCTGCGGCCACTGCCGGGGTGCGCGCCTGAACCCGGAGGCCCTGGCAGCGCGCTTCCGCGGACGCTCCATCGCCGACCTGTCCGCCCTAACCGTGACGGCGGCGACGCGGGTTCTGGAGGACCTGGTGCTCGACCCGCGCGAGCAGGCCATCGCCCAGGATTTGCTCGGCGAGGTCCGTGAGCGGCTCAGCTTTCTCGCCCATGTGGGGCTGGGTTATTTGACCCTGGACCGGGGCGCGCCGACGCTCTCCGGCGGCGAGGCCCAGCGCATCCGGCTTGCCGCCCAGCTCGGGTCGAACCTGCAAGGGGTCTGCTATGTGCTGGACGAGCCCAGCATCGGCCTGCATCCGCGGGATAACCGGCTGCTGCTCGAGACCCTGACGCGGCTGCGCGATCGGGGCAACACCGTCGTGGTGGTGGAGCACGACGAGGAGACCATCCGGCGTGCCGAGCATGTCATTGACCTGGGACCAGGGGCCGGTGTCCAGGGCGGGTTCGTGGTCGCCCAGGGGACGGCCGCGGACTTGATCGCCGCCCCCGCCTCGATCACCGGCCGCTATCTGGCGCGGACCCGCGGTCATGGTCTGGGCGAGGCCCGTCCGCGTCGGCCGGCTCCGGGCAAGGGCGAGTGGCTCGCCATCCGCGGGGCCGGGCTGCACAACCTCAAGGGTCTGGACGTGCGCTTGCCGCTGCGGCGGCTGGTGTGTGTTACCGGGGTCTCGGGGTCGGGCAAGTCCAGCCTGGTGCGCGATGTGCTGGTGCGCAGCCTGCAGGGGTTGTTGGGGGCGGCGGACGAGGGCGCGCGCGGCGGGCGGCGGGGGGCGCGTCCGCCGGGGGCGGGGGCAGCGCGGCGGGACGCCGCTCCCACGGGGAGGCTCCATGGCTGCGCCGGGCTGGCGGGCTGGCATGGCCTCAGTCGGGTGCTGGAGGTGGATCAAACCCCCATCGGCAAGACACCGCGCTCCTGCCCGGCGACCTATGTCGGCTTTTGGGACGCCATCCGCAAGCTGTTTGCCGCGACCGCCGAGGCGCGCATTCTGGGTTGGAGTGCGGCACGCTTTTCATTCAACACGCCGGGCGGGCGCTGTCCGGCCTGCGAGGGCCAGGGCGTCCAGCGGCTGGAGATGAGCTTCCTGCCCGACGTGCGCGTGCCCTGCGAGGTCTGCGGCGGCAGCCGCTTCGACCGCGAGACGCGGGAGGTCCGCTATCTGGGGCTCGACATTGGCGCCGTGCTGGCGCTGGACGTGGATCGGGCCGTCGAGGTTTTCGCCGCCCATCCCGCCATCCGCCACCCGCTGACCCTGTTGCAGGACGTCGGGCTCGGCTACCTGAGCCTGGGCCAGCAGAGCCCGACCTTGAGCGGCGGCGAGGCCCAGCGCATCAAGCTGGTCACCGAACTGACCAAGGCGCGCCCGACCGCGGACGGCACCCACCCACGCCCGACGCTCTACGTGCTGGACGAACCCACGGTCGGGCTGCACATGGCCGACGTGGAGCGCCTGATCGGCGTGCTGCACCGGCTGGTCGACGCCGGTCACACGGTACTGGCCATTGAGCACGACCTGGACCTGATCGCCGCGGCCGACTGGGTCATCGACCTGGGACCCGAGGGCGGCGAGGCGGGCGGCCGGGTGGTGGCCGAGGGCACGCCGGAGCAGATCGCGGCAAAGGGCGGCGATCTGCCGACCGCGACGGCGTTGCGGGCGTGGCTGGGTGGAACTGCGTAAACAACGTCAGGAACGCGTTTCCGCAGATCAACGCAATCGCCGTTCCACCCACGGAGATCTCCCGGATTTATCCACAGATGTCACAGATGTTCACAGATGAAGAAAACGTCTGTTTTCATCTGTGAACATCTGTGACATCTGTGGATGAAATTTCCACTTCAGGGCTGCTGCGGAAGCTGACCGGAACCATGATCAACGTCGAATTCCCTAAAGCACAACACTCTACTCGGATACTCAACCTCATGTTTCTACGCATCCTGCCGCCTCTCCTTCTATTGATCCCCATCGCCTCATCACCGCGCGCGGCGGCGGACGCGGCCGGCTATCTGGGTGTCCACGTCTGCGGCGAATGCCACGTCAAGGAACGCGATCTGTGGCAGGATTCCTACCACGACCGGGCGATGAAGGAGCCGACGGCGCAGACCGTGCTGGGTGATTTCAATGATGCCGAGTTCACCGCCCACGGGGTGACCTCCCGCTTTTTCAAACGCGGCGGGCATTATTTCGTGCATACCGATGGAGCGGACGGGACCCTCACCGACTACCCCATTCGCTACACCTTCGGCTGGTATCCGCTACAGCAATACCTGATCGAATTCCCCGGCGGCCGGCTGCAGGCCCTGGGCATTGCCTGGGACAGCCGTCCCACGGAGCGCGGCGGCCAACGCTGGTTCCATCTCTATCCCAATGAGCCGATGGACCATACCAACCCGCTGCATTGGACCGGGCTGGACCAAACCTGGAACTACCAGTGCGCCGACTGTCATTCAACCGATCTGAAAAAGGGTTACGACGCGCAACGCAATGTCTATGACACCCGTTTCGCCGAGATCAATGTCGCCTGCGAGGCCTGCCACGGACCCGGCGCACGCCATGTCGACTGGGCCAGGAAGGCGGCGGACGCTAAAGCGGCCGGCAGCGCGCCGCCGACGAGCGATCCGGCCCTGGGACTCGCGGTGGACCTTAAAGACCGGGACGGCGGCCACTGGCAGATCGATCCGGCGACCGGCAAACCACTGCGCAGCGTGCCCCGCACCACGCACACCCAGACCGAGACCTGTGCCCGCTGTCACTCAAGGCGCGGGCGTATTTCAAAGGAACCGCGTCCGGGCGAAGCGCTGAATCAGGGCTTTCGGCTCGCCCTGCTGGAGCCCAACCTGTACTTCCCGGACGGTCAGATCAAGGATGAGGTGTTCGACTTCGGCTCCTTCATCCAAAGCCGCATGTTCCATCAGGGGGTAGTCTGTGCCGATTGTCATGAGCCCCATAGCCTGCAACCCAAGGCCGCGGGTAATGCACTCTGTTTGCGTTGCCACCAGGCCGACCGTTACGACGTCGCGGCGCACCATCACCACGCCGAGCACAGCACGGGCACCGCCTGCATTGCCTGTCACATGACCCAGCGGCTCTATATGGTGATTGATGAGCGCGCCGATCATAGCCTGCGGGTGCCGCGGCCGGACCTGTCCGCGCGGCTCGGCACCCCCAATGCCTGCAATGGCTGTCATCAGGACAAGGATGCCGCCTGGGCCGCGGCGGCCGTGGCGGGCTGGTTCCCGGACCCGGTCAACCGCAAGCCGCATTTCGGCGAAGCCCTGCATGCGGCCGAAACCGGTGCCCCGGACGCGGCCTCCCGGCTGCTCGCCCTGGCTGGCGACCCGAACCAGCCCGGCATCGCGCGGGCGACCGCATTGGAACGGCTCCATGAGCGTCCGCGTCAGGACGCGCTGCTGACCGTGCGGCGCCTGCTCGCCGACCCCGATGCTCTGGTGCGGGCGGCCGCCGTGCGCTTTCTGGATTTGACCGATCTGCGCACCCGGGTGGACCTGGCCTGGCCCCTGCTGTCCGATCCGGTGCGCACCGTCCGCCTGGAAGCGGCCCGCGTTCTGGCGCCGCTGATGACTCAGAAAATGGGTGACGCGCTGGTCGGTGAACTGACGACCGCTTTGGAGGACTATGTGGCGGCGGAGACGGTGCACGCCGATCGGCCGGAGTCGAACCTGAATCTGGGGTCGATCGCCGCCGCGGCGGGTGAACCGGACGTGGCGCAGCGTGCGTATCAGGCGGCCCTGCGGCTCGATCCGCGCTTTGTTCCGGCCTATGCCAACCTGGCGGACCTCTACCGTGCCCAGGGGCAGGAGTCGCAGGCGCAGGGGCAACTGCGTGCCGGGCTTGCCGTGTCCCCCGACAGTGCCGACCTGAACCACGCCTTGGGGCTCGCGCTGGTGCGCGCCAAGCGACTGGACGCGGCACTGGAGTCGCTGCGGCGCGCAAGCGACCTGGCACCCAATAACACCCGCTACGCGTATGTCTATTCCGTCGCCCTGGATAGCGCCGAGCGCACGGCCGAGGCCCTGCCGGTGCTGGAGGCCGCCGCGGCCCGCGACGGCACGGACAGCGACCTGCTGGTCGCGCTGATCCAGTACAACGCCAAGTTGGGGCGGCCGCAGGCCGCGGCGGCCTGGCTGGACAAGCTGGCGATCCTGACCCCGGCGGACCCGGCGGTGGAACAACTGCGAAAGTCGCTGGGACAGTCGCCTGGGGTGGGCTTACCATAGGGCACCGCGAAGCATCTATCATCATCAGCCGAATCCGGACCGCGCATGCCGCTTGCCGCACTTCCCCCGATCATTCTCGCCAACTATGAATTGCACGAATGGCGTCACGCCAGCGCGATTCTCGAACGCGATTTCCCGCAGGAATGGGACGACATCTGCGATGTGTTGTCCCGCTTTCGTCTGTGTCAAAGCTTCATCGCCTCCGGCGGCGGCAACAAGTCACGGGTCTCCAATTGGATCGATACGGAACTGTACGTCAGACAATGGGTCGAAAAGAAATTCGCCACCTCCGTGGTGGTCGACGGCCGCGCGATCGATAGTCCCACTCACGCGGTGGACTGCTACAAAAATCGGGTGGCGCTGGAAATCGAATGGAACAATAAAGACCCGTTCTTTGACCGCGATCTGAATAATTTTCGTCTGCTGTTCGATCTGCGGGTCATCTCGGTCGGTGTTATCATCACCCGCTGTGATTCATTACAGGCTATTTTCGCGCAACTCGGTCGCGGGAGCAGCTATGGTGCCTCGACGACCCATATGAGCAAGCTGCTGCCCAAGATCGAGGGCGGCGGCGGTGGTGGTTGTCCGGTTCTTGTTTTCGGAATAAAAGATACCCTGTATGACACGCATTGTTAGCATTACCGAACCAACGCCGGGCGAAGACCTGCTCTCCAAGGCATGTGAGCTGTATTCCACCATTCTGGCGGATCCGCCCTGGCAGTTCCAGAATCGCACCGGCAAGATGGCTCCGGAGCATAAACGACTGCTCCGCTATCCGACGATGGAGATCAAGGAGATCATGGATCTCCCCGTGCATAAGTTCTCCGCGGCCAGATCGCATCTGTATCTCTGGGTTCCCAACGCGCTGCTCAGCGAGGGTCTGCGCGTCATGGAAGCCTGGGGATTCACGTACAAATCGAACATCATCTGGTACAAAATCCGCAAGGACGGCGGGCCGGACGGCCGCGGCGTGGGCTTTTATTTCCGCAATGTCACGGAAATGATCCTGTTCGGGGTGCGCGGCAGCATGCGGACCCTGCAGCCCGGCCGGCGGCAAGTCAATCTGCTCTCGACCCAAAAACGCGAGCACTCACGTAAGCCGGACGAGATCTACGACATCATCGAGCGCTGTTCACCCGGTCCCTACATCGAACTGTTCGCCCGCTTTCGGCGCGAGGGCTGGGATCAATGGGGTAATGAAGACGTGGAGCGCAACTCATTCGACGGAGTCGCCATGCGCAAGGGCCACAAGGACCCGGCGCTACGTCTCGTCGAATCCCCGGCGGGTTATCGCGGCAAGCGATGAGCGGGTTTAATCCGGCATGAGACTGCCGGGCGCGGTGCGTGGCCTTGATCATCGTTCCGGCCGGCCGCGTAGGGTCCGCTGTGCGGACCGACGACCGTGCCGACCGTGCCGACCGTGCCGATCGCGCGGTGGCCGGGTTTATGATCAGCTCAATGGACACCGGCGTGCGCGTGCTCGGAGTCGTCTTCGATCGGCGGACTCGGCGCCTTCAGCCGCACATAGACCGCGGCCAGGCATAAAAGTACATTGAGCGCGCCGACCACGATGAAGGGCGCGCGCGGGTCCAGGTGGTCGAACAGGCGTCCGCCCGAGGAGGTGATCAACAGGATGCCGATGGCGCCGGAGACGTTGAAGGCACCGATGACTGAACCGCGTTCGCGTTGCGGTGCTTCCTGACCGATGAGTGACTGACCGCCGAGATAGACGCTGATCTGGCCGATGCCGAGCAGGATGAAGAAATAGGTGGCATTGCTTCCCAGCGGATCATCCAGGAACAGCAGGGCGAGATTGCCGATGGCCGCCAGGGCCATGCACAGCGCCAGTGCCGAGACCCGATCCATGCGGTCGATCAGTGGACCCAAGACCGGCGCCCACAGCAGGGCGGCGATTTGCGCGGTGACGAAAATAAGCGTGCCGGTCTTGATCGCCTCGGCGCTGCCCATGCCGGCGGCGATGCCGACGGTCGAGCCCCACAGCACCAGGAAGGTGGCATTGACCGATTGGTCGCCGCGCGCGATGAAGGCGCTGGCGTAAGAGAGCAGAATGCGCGGATTACGGGCCTGGGCAAAGCCGCTGATGAAGAGCGCACGGACGCCGGGGCGGTCTTTCTTGTGGACCGGGGTGCCGCCCTTGAGTCCCAATGCGACCAGCAGGGCAACTCCCAGGGCGATTCCGGCGATCACCAGATGGGTGTAAAGCCCCGCCGCGTCGCCGCTGAATCCGGCCTTGGTCAGTGTCTGGGGTAAAGCGCCGAGACCCTGGTTGGTCACCACGATCCCCAGCCCGCCCAGGACGCCGACGATCGCCACCAGCTTGCCGCGCGAACGCTCGGCCGGGTAGTCCACCAGCACGGTCGAGAGTGCGCCGGCCACCGTGACCACCCCGCAGGCGTAGAGAATGCGATAGAGGTAAAGGTCGCCGACCGATTCCGCCAGCGGATACATCACATAGGTCAAGGCCAGGAGCACCAGACCGATCGCGTAGATCGAGCGGCGGCCGATACGGTCGATCAGGATGCCGGCGGGGATGAACAGCGCCAGCGTGATCAGCTCGGTCCAGAACACCAGATCGCCGCTGATCGAGCCCTGCTGGGCAGTCGGCACCTTGAGGTGTTCGGTGAGCACATAGGTCTGGCCGATGGCGATGAAGGTCACCAGGCCGATGGAAAAGAAGGCGGCACCCAGGAAGCTCCACCCGTGCCGCGGCAGAATACCGGGCGCGAGATGAATGGGACCGATGCGGTAGGCGGGATGCTCAACTGTCATGAAAGGTGCTCGTCACTGGACCTGAAAAAGAGAGGATGCAGGGGGAATCGCCGCGCCGCACTCATTCGAGAATACGCCGCTTGCCGTCGAGTAGAAAGGTGATCGCGCGTTTGAAATCGGCCATGGAAACGACCTGTTCCTCGCCGTGGCGCAGCGAGGCGTAAGAGGCCGCCAGCAACACGGCGTTCTGGATATCGCCGCCGGCCGCGGTCTCGGAATACTGGGCCAGGAGTTCGAAATCCACGTCGGCGCGGATCGGCAGTTCCGCCGGGCAGTGACCCCGCCACAGTTGCCGACGCTGTTCGGTGGCCGGCAGCCGGAACTCGACATGGGCCAGCACCCGGCGCAGGAAAGCGGTATCGTAATTCTTCACCAGGTTGGAGGCGAAGATCACGGCCCCGTCGAAGTTGTCCAACTCGATCAAGGTGGTGCTGCGTGCCACGTTGATCGAATTGTCCGCCGCCTGGGAGACGCTGGTCAGGCGCTTGCCGAGGATGGAATCGGCCTCGTCGAAGAATAGCAGGGCGCCGGTGTCGGTGGCGCGGCGGAAGGCGGCGCGAATGTTCTTGGGGGTCTCGCCGACATATTTCGATTCCAGTTCGGCGTAGCTGATGACCAGGATCTCGCGCTCCAGCATGGCCGCGATCGCCTCGGCGGCCAGGGTCTTGCCGGTCCCCGGCGGGCCGTAGAAGTTCAGTGCCACCCGCCGTCCGGTGCGCGCCACCGACCCCAGATTCCAGCAGCCGAACAGCAGGTCCTGCGACAACAGCACATTCACCGCTTCGCGGATGCGCGCCAGGGTTTCGGCGTCCAGCACCAGTTGGTCGAGCCGGTGGCGGGGCGGGCGCGGGCGGAAGCTCTCAAACTCCGCTTCCGGGGGCGGCTCGGCGTCAAGGCCGGGGCTGGAGGCCGCCGGATCGGACGGGCTCGCCGTCACCTGATAGAGCGGCGGTTGCGCACCGGTCGGCGGACCCTCCGGCACCGCACGCCCCGGATTGAAGTCCACGCGGATGCGCGGCCGGCCCAGTTCCGGGGGAAACGTGCACCCGTCGTAGAGCCGGATCAGCTTGCGCAGGAAGGCATTGGACGCCTCGGCCGCGACCTCTACCGAGGTATCGGTGCCCCGTTCATGACACTCGGGACAGTAGAGGATGGGCGCGCCCTGGGCCTCGATCCAGTAGTGCCCCAGGTTGGACTTCTTGCCGTGGTGCGACAGGATCAGTTCGCAGCCATGGATCGGGCAGGTGGGTTTCTTTTTCAGCATCGGCATGGGGCCGCAGTATACCGGCGGGGCGGCCGGCTGGCAGCGTTGCGCTTGCTGCCATGGCGATGTCGGGTCCCGTTGGGGGCGTTCTGAAGGTAAGATGACGGTTTTGCCCGGGGTCAAGGCCGTACTCGCCCGTGGGACGCCGCTGCAACCAAGGTCCGCGCTTCATGAATTACACTCCAGTCCAACACATTACGCTCACGAACGGCCCGCTCGCTTACCGGCAAGCCGGGACCGGCCTGCCGCTGCTGCTCATTCACGGTTGGCGGTGTTCGTCCCGCCACTGGCAGGGCACCCTGGATTACCTGGCCGATGCCCGCGAGGTTTATGCTCTCGATCTGCCCGGCCATGGTGAGACCCCGCCCTGGCGCGACCCGATCACCACCACCTTGCTGGCGCGCGAGGCGCTGGAGTTCGCCGATCGGCTGGGGTTGGAACGTTTCGACCTGGTCGGACACTCGTTCGGGTCGGCGGTCGCGGTCGGGGTAGCCGCCCTGGTGCCGACGCGGGTGCGCCGACTGGTGCTCACCAGCCTGGGCACGGCGCGGAATGTGGCGGAGCGCGTCACCCTGACCCAGGCCCATCAGCAGATGGACCTCGCCTTATCCTGGTGGCGGCCCCTGCTTGCCCTGTCGCGCGATGGGCATGCGCTGTGGAAGCCCTGGATCGAGTGGGCGGCCAATGACCCGGTCATCAGCCGCGCGGTCGCCGGCGCTTTCGTGGAACACCTGCCGGAGGACGAGACCGCCATTCGCGACGGCGTTGTCGAGTTTTTCAGCACGGACCCGCTCTCGGCCCTGGAGGTCGCCATTACCGCCGGCAGCCCGGAGTTTTTTCCGGCGCTGACCAAAGTCATGGCTCCAGTACTGCTCGTGAGCGGTGATCAGGACCCGCTGATGCCGGTGTCCGCCGTCGAGGCAATGGCCGAACGTCTGACCGATTGCCGCCTGGCCTGCCTCGACCGCTGCGGTCATCTTCCGATGATCGAGCAGCCGGAGGCCTTCCACCGCCTGGTGCGCGAGTTCCTGCTGAACGGGGAATGAACTTGATCATCGTTCCGGCCAACTTTCGCCGAGGCTCTGGGTAGGAAATGCGATCCACAGATGAACACAGATGCACACAGATGTTTTTCTTCATCTGTGAACATCTGTGACATCTGTGGATAAATCCGCACGTCGGCCGGAACGGCGATCAAGGCCCAGCAATCGTCGCGTCCGCCGGGGCCGATCCCATCCAGAAACATCGCATACCGCGTTGCGCGCGGTTTAGTTCGGGTCGGCCACCACGCAGTAGTTCATCGCCGCTCCCTGGTAGCATTGCTGGTAATAGACGCCGTTATCGACCCAATAGGGCTGATCGGCGATCATGACGCGTTCGGCAGCCATCGGCAGCGAGGCGACCGCGGCGCCCACGGCCAACCCGGCGACGGCGCCCGCGGCGACCGCACCGCCGTTCCAGCCTGGACCGTAGTAGTGCCCCCAATTGCCATAGACTACGCCGCCGCGATCCGCCCCGCCCACCACGACGTTGCCGTCCGGGCCGCGCGCCGCGAAGTCGCCGTCCGGTCCGCGGACGGCTGCCAGGTCGCCGTCCGGCCCGCGCGCTGCCGCGAACCCGCCGCCGTCCGGCCCGCGGGCGGCCGCGAAGTCGCCCCCATCCGGTCCGCGGGCTGCCGCGAAGTCACCGCCATCCGGGCCGCGCACTGCCGCGAAGTCACCGCCATCCGGTCCGCGGGCTGCCGCGAAGCCACCGCCATCCGGGCCGCGTGCCGCCGCGAAGTCGCCGCCGTCCCGGAAGCTCCCACCGCTGAATCCATCATCGTGGAAACCGCCGTCGCCGCCATGGAATCCGCCGAAACCGCCCCCGCCGCCGAAGTCACCGCCGCCCCGGAAGCCGCCGCCGCCGAAACCACCCCCGCCAAAGCCGCGGGCCGTCGCCGCCGTGCCGAAGCCGATCAGGCCCAGGGTCGCCGCGACCAGCACGGCCTTACGCATCAGGATCAAGCGACGGGTGTTCATGGCTGTGCTCCGGTTTGGGCAGGTTGAACGACAGGCGCGGCCGGTGCCGTCGGCGGCGCGAACTTGATCTGCTGCGCCCCGGCCGGTGCCTTGAAAGTGAAGGTGCTCGCCTTGACCGGCGGCGCGGTCTTCCAATCCCGCAGGTACGCGGTCCATTGCGGTGAGGCCGGCAGGTTTTTCTGATTGATCAGGATCTTGACCGGCACCGGCTTGGCGCCCGTGGCGACCCACACCTGGACCTGGACATCGTCCCGATCGAAGGCCAGATGGTCGGCGGCGACCCCGCGCACCTTGCCGGTCCCGACGAACAGGGCATGGCGCTGGCCTTTGCCCAAATGCTCACACAGCTTGGGGCTGGCCAGATCGGCGAGCGCCACTCGGAAGTGCAGGTTCTGATCGACGTGCGCCAGGGCGCCCTCGATATCGGCGGGGACCTCGGCGGTGGCGTACGTCTTCGCGGTCGGATCGTACAAGGTCATGGTCTTGCCGTTGAGGAAGAACTGCTTGTCGAGCAGATCGCCGGCGGCGTTGACCCGCAGTTTGTCGGGGCGCTGCACGAAGGTCTCGGTATCAAAGCTGAACTGCAACTTCTTGCCGCCGGCATAGACCCGGTCGTCGGTGACCTCGGCGCGGAAAGCGAATCGGTCGAGTGATTTCAGGTAGTCGCACATGCGTGCGATGATCCGGTTCGGATCGGGCGCCGCCGCCTGTGGCGAAGGTTCGGCGGCCGTCGCCGGGCCGCTCAACAGCAGCAGGCCGCTCAGGGCCAAACCGCTGATACGCTGTAGATTCATCGTCGTTCTCCTGTGATTGAAAGTGCTCTCTAGAACTTCACGGCTGGCCCGCCGCGGCCGGTTGATCGCGGAATTGCCGCATTGACACGCTTGTTCTTGACAGGTGCTTTAGGCGATTTCCGAATAAGACGCGATCAAGAATCAAGCTCCGTAGGAGCCCGCTTGCGGGCGACGTGACCTGCCGGAATCGCGTCATTGTGCCCCACCCGTCGCCCGCAAGCGGGCTCCTACGGGTTGGATCGTTCGCGGAAATCACCTGATCCCAGACGTAGATCGATCCGGTAGGCGCCGCCGCCGTCCGGCAGCCTGATCCGCGCGACGCCGTCGCTGAGCGGCACCGGCTGCCCGTTCAAACTGACGGCGACCACCTGGTCGGCACCGGCGCCGTTTGCGACGACGATCTCACAGGAGGTCCGGCCGTCCGGTAACCGGTAAGTCATCCGGTAGCCGGGCCAGTCGGCCGGGATGCAGGGTTTGAGGATCAGCGTGTGGCCGTGCTCCAGGCGCAGGCCCAGCACCGACTCGACGCCGACCCGGTACAGCCACCCGGCGGAGCCGGTGTACCAACTCCAGCCGCCGCGGCCGATGTGGGGCTCGGTGCCGTAGATGTCGGCGGCCACGGCGTAAGGCTCCAGCCGGTAGGTTGCCACCTGTTCGGGGGTCGCCGTGTGGGTGACCGGGCTCAGCATCTCCAGCAGCCGGGCGGCCCGCTCGCCGCGCCCCAGTTCGGCCATGGCCAGCACCGCCCAGCACGCGGCGTGGGTGTATTGGCCGCCGTTCTCCCGCACGCCGGCCAGGTAGCCTTTGATGTAGCCGGGGTCCTTGGGGGTGTCGACGAACGGCGGGGTGAGCAGGCGGATCAGGCCCTCGGTCTCGCTGATCAACTCCGACTCCAGCGCGTCCAGCGCCTGTTCGGCACGTTCCCGGGGGACCGCCCCCGAGATGGCCGCCCAGGCCTGCGCCAGGGCGTCGATGCGGCACTCGGCGTCGGCGGTGGAACCCAGCGGGGTGCCGTCGTCATAGTAGGCGCGGCGGTACCAGGCGCCGTCCCACGCGGATTGCTCCAGCGACTCGACCAGCGCGGTCCGGTAGTCGGTATAGCGTTCGAAGCGGGCGTGATCGGCGCGCGCCGCGCACAGCGGCAGGAAGTCACCCAGGATGCGGTAGAGGAAGAAGCCCATCCAGACGCTTTCCCCCGTTCCCTCCCGGCCGACCCGGTTCATGCCGTCGTTCCAGTCGCCGGTGCCCATCAGCGGCAGGCCGTGGGTGCCGCGGGTGAGTGAGCGGTCCAGGGCGCGGCAGCAATGGTCATAGAGGTCGCCCGCAGTGCCGCTGGGCTCCGGCAGCAGATAGGCCTCGTCTTCGCCGGGCGCCAGCAGCCGGGCGCTCAGATAGGGGATCACCACGTCGAGGATGGCCCGGTCGCCGGTCGCCTGGACATAGTGGCAGGTGACAAAGGGCAGCCACAGCAGGTCGTCGGCGAAGCGGGTGCGCAGGCCGCGCTCCGTGGGCGCCGCGTGCCACCAATGGAGCACATCGCCCTCGACGAACTGGTGAGCGGCGTGCAGCAGGATCTGGGCGCGGGTCAGGTCCGGCCGCAGGGCCGTCAGGGCCGCCGCGTCTTGCAATTGGTCGCGGTAGCCGTAGGCCCCGCCGGACTGATAGAAGGCGGAGCGCGCCCAGATCCGGCAGCTCAGGTTCTGGTAGACGAGCCAGCCATTGAGCATCAGGTCGATGGCCGGGGAGGGGGTCTCGACCTGCAGCCGGCCGACCAGATCGTCCCAAAATGCCTTGGCCTGAATGAGCGCCTGATCGACTGCGCCAGGCGCGCGGTAGCGTGCGACCGTTGCGTCCAGTTCGGCCTGGTCCAGACACTCGCCGAGCAGGAAGCTGTACTCGGCCGCTGCACCGGGTGCCAGCGTCAGGGTCGCTTGGCGGGCGAAACAGGGGTCCAGCCCAGTTCCGCAAGCGCTGTCCAGCAGGGCGGTTCCGCGTAGCGCCTGGGGATCGCCCAGGTCGCCATGGCGGCCGATGAAGGCGGCCCGATCACAGGTGAAGGCCTGCGGTCCAGGCGTCCCACCCGCCCGGATCAGCGCGGCGAACGCGATGCCGTCGGCAAAATCGCCGGCCGCCGGGTTGACGGCGGTGAGCAGGTCGCGGGCGGGGTCCCAGGCCGTTTCGATCGGGCTCGGCAGGGCCGGCTGGTTGCCCATGACCAGCCGCTGGTAAGCGAATAGCGCCAGCGTCCGCGGCCGGGTGCCATGGTTGGTCAGGCGCAGCCGCAGACAGCGCAGCGGGTCCGTGCGGGGCGCGAAGACGGTGCATTCCTGGGCCAGCTCCGCGTAATCGCAGCGAAAGACCGAATAGCCGAGGCCGTGCCGGACCTCATAGTCGCAGGGCGCCGGCCGCGGTCCGGGCAGCGGCGACCAGGATTCGCCGCTGGCCTCATCCCGGACATAGAGGGCCTCGCCGTGAGGATCGCTCACCGGGTCGTTGGACCAAGGCGTGAGGCGGTTGGCCTGGCTGTTGCGCGCCCAGGTATAGCCGGCGCCCACCTCGCTCACCAGGCAGCCGGCCCGTTCGTTGGCGATGACGTTGATCCAGGGCAGCGGCGGGCGGGGCAGGGCGCCCCCGTCAGTGCCCGAGCGGCGCAAGGGCAGGACATAGTCGCGCCCGTCCGCGGAGAACCCGCCGAAACCGTTGAACAGCCGTAGTGGCTCGCCCGCGAGGTCCAGGGCGGCGGCCGGCGCACCGGGGGCCACGGCCGCGTGTCCGGTCGGCCCCGCGCCGACCGCCGGACTGGTCGTGCCGGTCGCGGGGGCCGCTTCCGGGCAGTGATAACCGTCCAGCAGCGCCAGCGCGCCGTCCCGGTCCGGGGCCACGCCGGTCAGGAACAGCACCTCGACCACGGCGTCGGCCGCCAACGCCACTGTCGAGCGCAGGCTCAGACAGGGGTCGAGCACCTTGCCGACCGTGCCGGAAAGCGGCTCCGGCGCGATCAGGGCCGCGGGTGCGGCCGGCGTGCGTCCGCGCCCGAGGAAGCGCATCCGGTCGGTCTCCCACTCGGTCGCCGCGGCACCGCTGACCGCATGTACCAGCCAGGGCCAATGTTCGTCCTGCGCGCGCGGGCGGCGGCGCGCCAGCAGGGCGCCGGCCGCCGCGTCACGTTCGGTCTGCACGAACAGCTTGGCAAAGGCCGGGTGGGCGGTGTCCGCATCCACGTAGAAGAGCACGACCTCGAGATAACTGGTGAGCTCGATCCGGCGCGGCCGTCCGGAGCGGTTGCTCAGGGTCACCCGTCGCAACTCCAGGTTGGCATCGACGGCCACGCTGACCTCCAGCCGCGATGCGATGCCGAAATCCTCGTGCTCCAGAACGAAACGCCCGTCCGCGTACTCGGTCCGATAGATCGGGGTGGGCGTGCGGGTCGGCTGGTACCCCAGGGACCAGAAGCGGCCGTTGTCCAGATCGCGCAGATACAGCAGGCTGCCCAGGTCATCCTGGAGCGGATCGGCGCGCCACCGGTTCAGGGCCAGACCGTCGCAGGACGACTGCCCGGCCCCGGTGGTCGAGATGCGCACCTCATAGCGGCCGTTGGACAGGATGTACAAGGGAGCCGCGGGGGCCTGGGGGTCGGTGAAGGAATCGGTGATCATCCGGTGTAGTGCTCGTCAGATGGACTGCTGGGTGCCCGGGTCGCCGGTCGGGCAGGTGTCGGGAGCGAGTTTAGGTGATTTCCGGCGGCAATCGAATCTGCTTGCGTGTGTCCAGCCGGGTGTCGGGGGTGTTCGCGGGCTATGCCGAGTGTGCCTGTGACGGTGACCCCCGCGGCAGGGTGGGCCATGATCGCCGTTGCGGCCCCAGGGATCAGCCCGATTTATCCACAGATGTCACAGATGTTCACAGATGAAGCAGAACAGCGGTGGCACCTGTCGATCGGCTGTCCGCCTCAGCGCCTGGCCCCTTATCCGTGGTTCTCTGACTAGGTTGCGCCGGCGACCACGATGCTTCCGCACGGCGCGGTCTTCGTCTATCCTTTTGGAAATCGACCCGACGATGAGATCGTTGTTGTTTACCTGGGCCTAACTTGAGTGGGAGAAG
>JACDZG010000256.1 GCA_013426805.1 Chromatiaceae bacterium | reverse complement strand
CGCATTGCTAGGAGCCTGACGTAGAACGGCAAAATTGTGGGGATACCTCAGGGACCGACCACAATTTTCGCTCTAGCAAGAAAGGACGTACCATATTCCCTGCGTCGCTCAATGCAACACAGCGTCCAGGCTGAGACATTTGCGCTGCGGCGTTTTTCGCGGACGCGCCGGGGTCGGCGCCAGGCGGGCTGACAAACTGGTTCGTGGATACCCAGGCCATGGCTCTCCTTGAGCGCATCACGATCGACACCGAAATCTGTCACGGCAAGCCCTGCGTCAGGCACCTGCGGTGGCCGGTCGAGGCCGTGCTGGACCCCGAGTCTGCGGGAATGTCCATTGCCGAGATCCAAGCGGACCATCCTGAGCTTGAACCCGAGGATGTGGCTGCCGGCCTGCAATATGCCCGGCTCGTCATGTCGGGCGAGACGATCGCCCACGTCGCCTGATGCGCGTCGTCTGTGATGTTCCCATTTCATGGCGGCATGCGAAGATGTATGTGACCCTGGCCCCTTTAAGCTCTGGCCCCTTTAAGCTCTATGCGCCAGCGTTTGGGTTGGCGTGCGAGCCAGGAACCGGCGTCTGCCGAGACTCGGTTTGGGCAACCGCACAAACGCCGGGCGGGGCATTCGCCCCGCCCGAAAAATGCTTTCTCCGAACCTCCAGGCTAGTGCCAACGGTCGGCGACGGAATAAACCTTCGGGACGGGGCGAATGCCCCGTCCCGCCGCTGTTGATGGTGAATACCCCGTGCGGCTCGAGGGGGCGGAATCCCCCGCGTGGCACGCGCTGGTGTTACTACGGACCAATCTAAGGGGCTCTGATCGGCACCAAGTCCTGCATCAGACCACCCTGTTGCGCCATGCCCTGAGCGACTTGCCGCAGTTCGACACTGCGCGCGGAAGAAATAAGCATATACCGGGCGGCTAGGTGGCTCAGTGGTACTCCTGACGCAGCACCCATCGTCGCGAACGAGAACGCGGATCAGAGCAGTGACCTTGGTCTTCGGTCCAGATTGGGTAGTCCAGTAGACGAGCAGCCGCCAGCGCCGGCCAGTCTCTCACCTCTCGCTGGGCAATGCGGGCGCAAGCGTCAGATTCGACCAGTATGACGAGGCGTTTAGACTGCATCCCGCGACCTGCGCCAAACCTTGAAATCCGCGACTAGCTCGTCCTCGGTGATACCAAGCCGGATCAGTTCTTCCTGCATCCGACGCCCGGCGTCGAGCATGGCATCGCGCTCCGACTGGTTCGCACGCTTAGGTACTGGAATGTAGAAGCCAATCGTTTGGCCGTGCCGGGTCACCTCGATCGGCACCGACGATTCGAGATAATCAGACAGTTTTTCCCGCAGTTCACGCATACCGACACGCAGGGTCATCACAACCTCAGTTGTTGAACATTTGCGTACGCAATATAGACCACCCGCACGCCGGATGCCAGCGCCGAGTCTCCATGGTGACCACGCGGCCTCCCCGCGCTTCGATCAGCAATGATATGGCTGCGACCGGCACTGGAACGTGCTCACCAAAGCCTTCGTCGGCGACGACCAGGGCCGGGTCAAGGCCGTCAAATACTGGCTGGTGCGCTGGGACAAGAACGCGACAGGGCCGCCGACAGATGTCGGAAGTCCCCGGCAGCGAGGCCAAATCCCAGGCCGACCTGATGCTGCTCACCATGGGCTTCGTGCATCCGGTGTCTTCGGCGCGGGCGACATGCGTCGCGGCCAGTCGCTGGTGGTTTGGGCCATCCGCGAAGGGCGGCCGTGCGCAAGGGCGGTGGATGAGTGGCTGATGGGGCGGTGGGATTTGCCGCGATAAGAGCGGGGGCGTCCCGCCCTCGAAAGACGGGCAAAGCGGCCCGTGGGCCGCTTTTTCTTTGGCGCTGCGGATGGCGTATGCTAAGCGGAATGATCCACTATCTGATCGATACGGACATCGCAAGCCGCGAAAAATGGCTCGAGCCAGACCCCTGAACCACCCCTTTTCCGATCCAGCACGAAACGTTTATCATCGGCGCCTGTCAGCGCAAGACGAGAGTCCACATGGCCACACTTCACGCGAGGATCCCCGACGATCTGCAACGCCAGGTACAGGCGGTCGCCAAGGCACGCGGCGTTCCCATGCGCCTGTTGGTCGAGGAGGCATTGCGTTGCCGCGTCGCGCCCAAGCCTTTCGCGAACGACACCGAGGCCGAGGCCGAGATCGAAGCGCTGCAAGCGGACGTCTTGAAGGACCACCCGTGGGAGGCGTAAGCCGTGGGGACGTCGTGCTCGCGGCGATGGCAGGCGATTATGGCAAGCCAAGACCCTGGCTGGTCGTCCAGGCCGACCAGCACAATCGCACCGACCGTCCTGACTCCATTCTCGTCTGCCCCTTTACCAGTCACCAAGAAGACTTGGCCTACCGCGTCGCGGTCAAACTCCCCTACGGAAGCGCTGAACGAGCCTCATGGGTGATGGTAGACAAACTGATGGCTATGAAACGGGAACGCATCCGGTCGGTTATCGCCAGGGTGTCCCACCTGGAGTTGATGGCCGTCGAGGTGGCAATGGTGGATTTGCTCGGATTATGGGCGCCCAATGAGTGATATTCTTGGTGTGATGGGAGTTGAGGAGACTGTCCCCGGAATCCGAACTGCGTTACGGACAAGATCTCTTGCCAGCCGAGGCCACGCGCCGCTGCGCCGTGAGCGACGCGTTTCTCGCCGATGTGCCAGTCCTGGACTGGGCTGCACGGGCTGCCGACCGGTATGGCGCCGTGGCTGCGGACCTATGGCGAAGAGGGCAGCCGATCGGCTGCATGGACACCAATATCGCCGTCCATGCCCTGGCCGACGGTCTGGTCTTGGTCACGCATCGCGGTGCAGGTCGACGGCGGGATGCGCACCGGGCGCGACGTGGTGATC
>JACDZG010000255.1 GCA_013426805.1 Chromatiaceae bacterium | reverse complement strand
ACGTGACGATGTAACTTCCATTGCGATCTTGGTGCACTGCCTGCACTTGGACATTGGGCAAATCTAGCAATAGCTCTATTGCTTGTCTAAGTGGCTCGTTATTGGAGTCCATGATGACCTTCAAAACCTCGCAAGATACTGAAATATAAGTATATCATAACCTACTGAGATCCCAAAGAGCCCATAAAATCAATATGTTAGTTTCTAGACAGGCTCTAAGCTGCTGTGTCATTCCGGCAGGATGCCGGAATCCAGTGCCATGGGGATGGTAACCCTCAGCGAGCAAGGACCCGCCAGATAAGACGGAACGCCCTACTAGTACCCCGTTCCAACTTAACCTGCACCGTCATTCCGGCAGGATGCCGGAAGGAAGTCGCCATGGATGGTACCTCGCAGCGAGCACGGACCCGCAAGATACGATGGAACGCTCTACTAGTTTTCGCAGCCCTCAAACGCCGCCGCGCCTGGGTGCCCCGACATGTTGTCGGCGAGGGCGCGCAACGCCGTTGGGTCTTTGCGAAAACTAAGCCCTTTGCGATCAAGCGTCCGGCCCCAGGTGGTCTGACATAAGGAGAATGACAGTGAACATCGACCAACACCAGTTTGCGGAGGTTCGCCGTCGTTTGGTTGAGACCTATCATCCCAAGCGAATGATTCTCTTTGGATCGCAGGCCTGGGGCGTTCCGGATCGAGATAGCGATCTGGATATCCTGGTGGAAGTGGAAAGCACGGATGAACCGACGTGGCGCCGGCCGCGTCCCGGCTATAAGGCATTGTTCGGAGTTGGTGTGCCATGCGACATCCTAGTTCGCACCACCGATGAGGTCGAACGCGAGCGGGTGATCCCAGCGACCTTGATGCACAGAATCCTTACCGATGGTCGTGTCATCTATGGTTGATAGTCTCCATCATTTGGCTTTGGCCTGGCTCGAAAAGGCGCGCCATGACCTCGAGACGGCCCGACGCGTCATCGCGGGAGACCCACCGATTACGGACACGGCGGTCTATCACTGTCAGCAGGCCGCCGAGAAAGCGTTGAAAGCGATATTGCTCGATCGCGGTCAGCAGCCATTCAAGACACACGATCTGATGGTGTTATTGGCGAAATGTGCTGATGGTGACCCGGCCTTTATGCAATGGATTGATGCGGCCGCGACACTGACTCCCTATGCAACCCATTTTCGCTATCCTTGCGCCGAACCAGACCCAGGGCTTGAGGAGACACTTGAAGCCATGAGGCTGTCAACCGCGCTGTACGAATTCGTAGACGCCAAATTACTTGCTGGAAGCGGACCGAATCAATCGATACCGTCTTGATCCATCCCCGTCGCGCACGGAGCATGGGTTGCCTCTACTCTCGTTTTTCGGCCGACGGCGATGATTCAGTAACAGGCCGCCTGTGGATCTATGCCGCAAGCGTACAAACCCTGGAGTGAGTCACCTGCGAAGAACTGCCGCGCAGCTTGCTGAAAGCGGGTCTTCCACTCCCCGCCCGGCAGTTGTAGCGCTACATCCTCGGCCCTGACGTCAGCGAACTGGAAGAGCGTCTGGCCGCCTACGCGGGCGCCAAGCACTGCATCACGGTCGCCAGCGGCACCGAGGCCCTGCTCATCAGCCTGATGGCGCTCGGCATTGGTCCCGGTGACGAGGTCATCACCACGCCCTTTACCTTCGTGGCGACCGCGGAGGTCATCTTCCTGGTCGGCGCCACGCCGGTCTTCGCCGACATCGAGCCCGCCACCTGCAACATCGACGCGGCTTTGATCGAGGCCCGGATCACGGCCAGGACCAAGGCCATCATGCCGGTGAGCCTCTATGGTCAGCCCGCGGACATGGATGCCATCAACGCCATCGCCGCTCGCCACGGCAACATGCCGGTCATCGAAGACGCGGCCCAGAGCTTCGGCGCGATCTACAAAGGGAAGAATAGCTGTAATCTGAGCACCATCGGCTGCACGAGTTTCTTCCCCAGCAAGCCGCTGGGCTGCTATGGCGACGGCGGCGCCATCTTCACCAGCGATGACGCCTTGGCCCAAGCGTGTCGGGACATCCGCGTTCACGGCCAGAGCAAGCGCTACGTCCATACGCGGATTGGGGTTGGCGGGCGAATGGATACGCTGCACGCCGTCGTCCTCGCCAAGCTCGATCGCTTCGATCAAGAGATCGTGCAGCGCCAACAAGCCGCCGGTCGGTACCAGGAATTATTTGCCACGGAAACACACGGAAAGACACGGAAAGAAGAGGAAAACGAGAATGTCCGTGTCTTTCCGTGTGTTTCCGTGGCAACAACAATTTGCCCCCTACCGTGGCCGAAAGCAGACCGCACGAGCGTCTTCGCTCAGTACACCATCCTGGTCCAGGACCGCGACGCGCTCCAAGCCCGGTTAGACGCCGCCGACATCCCCACCGCCGTGCACTACCCGGTGCCGCTCAACGAACAGCCAGCTTACGCTCACCTGTGCTGCTCCGACTGCACCCCGGTTGCCCAAGCCATGGCCCGCCAGGTCATAAGCCTACCCATGCACCCGGACCTGAGCGAAGCCGACCAGCAACGCATCGTGGCGACCCTGATTCAGAGCGAAGCGAAGTAAAGCACGGAACCTCACCAGAACAGCAACGTAGCCCATGGCTTGAAACCGAGATGAGTACCCAATCACTAAAAGAAACGATCAGACGTGAGTTGCCGGAAATCATCCGCACGGATCCGGATTTTCTCCGGTACATTCTGGAGTTGACGCGCCGGGAGTATGCCGGGCGGGCGGCAACCGAAGACCGGTTCTACGAGCTCTTGGCGGAACTGCGCCGCGACCGAGAGGAGGGCGCCCGCAAGTGGGACGAATATAAAGAAGAGCAAAACCGCAAATGGGACGAACAGAACCGCAAATGGGACGCGCATCAGGCGGAGCAGCGCGAAGAATTTATGCGGG
>JACDZG010000012.1 GCA_013426805.1 Chromatiaceae bacterium | reverse complement strand
AGACAGAGACCGTCTGAGCTAAATTGAGTAACTTGTTAGTGAACCTTCACTTAGCATTTAAGGTTTTATCGATAGAAAGGTCGGCAGAGTTCGGGGCGTCGAGATCGTCGCAGGAACCCGGCGGACCGGAAACCGGGTCCTGCGACACGAAATCCGGCGCGGCCAGGACGCCGCCGCGGCGACCGCCGCACGTCGCACCTGCGTGTTTCTCAAAGTTAGGTTAAGATCGGGCGCCCCGCGGTCACGCGGGGGCACTGATCCTCCTCTAATACGCGTTTGGGATTGACATAATGGCAGAACAAAAACTCGGCAACCCCGCCGTGGTCGGCCTCGCCGGCTTCGGTCTTACCACCTTGGTGCTCCAATTCCACAATGTCGGCTGGATGCCCAGTATCGGACCTGTGGTGTGGCTCGGGCTGATCTTCGGCGGTCTGGCGCAGCTCATCGCCGGGCTGCAGGAGCAGAAGACCGGCAACAACTTCGGGTATTGCGCCTTCACGTCTTACGGAGCCTTCTGGATCGCCCTGGCCCTGATGCTGATCGCCAACAAGTTCGACATTTTCAAGGCCAGCACGCAAGATGTCGGCTGGTTCCTGGTCGCCTGGACATTGTTCACGGCGATTCTCTGGGTCGGCTCGCTGCGCATCCACGGCGCCATGGCCATCACCTTCACCTTGCTGCTGGCCGGATTCATCCTGCTGGACCTGGCGCATTTCGGTTATCCGCAAATGACCGTCGTGGCCGGCTATACCTTGATTGCCTGCGCCCTGACGGCCTGGTACATGATGGCCCGTATCATCCTGAACGAACTTTACGGGCGCGAACTCCTGCCCGCCGGCAAGCCCTGGCTGAGCTGAGCGTCGCATCGCTGTCGCCCTCAGCCTCCCTTCCCTGAGAACAATCGACTCAAGAGGATTCAACAATGGAACAACACCCGTTTGCCCTGGCCGGCCTGGTGCTGGCCCTGGGGACTGCCCCGGCCATCACCTGGGCTGCCGACGCCGACACCGCGACCGCCCAGGAGGTGGTAGCGAAGGTCCGCGAGGCCGCCCAGTACCTGAACGCGAAAGGCTTGGCCGGATTCGCGGATTTCAATAACAACAAGGATTCCCGCTGGGTTTGGAAAGACAGCTACGTGTTTGTCTATAGCTGCCTCGACGACGTGATGATCGCGCACCCCCTGCGCCCCGATCTGGTGGGCAAGCCCATCCTGCAGATGCGCGATGACAAGGATCACCCGCTGTTTCAGGACATGTGCAAAGCGGCGGGCAACCCCGACGGCGGCTGGGTCGAGTACTGGTGGCCGAAGCCGGGCGAGGCGAAGGCGTCGCGTAAGATCTCTTACGTCCACAGCGCCCCGGTCTCGTTCAAGTCCGACATCCAGGTGGGCGCCGGGATTTACGACGACACGCTGACCCCGGCCGATCTGACCAAGATCGTTGAGGAGTCCGTCAAACCCCAGAAAGCTGTGCCTTAAGCGGACCCTGAGGCGATCGGCGAAACCTCAGCGTCCCACTCGCGATGGAGTTTCGTCCGCCTTCTAAGGAGCGCCGACAGGAGCATGGCCGTGCGATGTGACTGTCGGCGCGCCGCGGCCAGCGGACGACATGGCGCGCGAGCGGCCACATGATGTGTTAGAGATCGCCTGACAACGCATCCAGCCCGAGCCAAGCCCCTGACCTGTATGGTTCAACGCACGCGGCGACCGGACCAACGTCGGCCGGCAACACCGGTCACGGCCTGGCCGGGGCACCACTGGTCACAAGGATCGGTGACACGGGTTATACTCGCGGCCTACCGATCAATTCCATTCCAGACGCGCGAGCCCGCATGGACCCCGATACCATCCGCCTGATCCTGATCGTCGTGGGCGCTCTACTGCTCCTCGGTCTCTATCTCTGGGAGCGCGGCCGAGACCGCGCCGAGGAGGAGGATGACGAGGGCTACGAGGACGACGATGTGCCCTATGCCGCCGGCCGGCCGAAGCGCGAGCCCGAGTGTGGTCGTCTGGATGACCCTGATCGCAACGAGGGTCCGGACGAGGGGGATAGGCGTCCGCGGCGTGACGGTCAGCTCCGCGATCAACCATCGGACAAAGCCCCGGCGAAGACGCGCGGCGATGGCGACGCCGCGAACGGGGTGCCGGCACCGCTGCTCATCCAGCTCAGCGTGGCGAAGCGCTACGGTGAGTTCGATGGCCCGGACTTACTCGAGGTCGCGGAGTCCTGCGGCCTGCGCCCGGGCGATATGGACATCTTCCACTGTCTGGACGAGTTCGACGACGGCACCCGCATTTATTTCAGCATGGCCAACATGGTCAAGCCCGGCACCTTCCCCTTCGACGACATGGAGGGCTTCAGTACTCCCGGATTGATGTTGTTCGCCCAACTCACCGGCCAGCCGGAAGACCTGACGGTGCTGGAGGAGATGATCGCGACGGCCCGCAAGCTCGCGACGACGCTTGGCGGCGATGTGTTCGACGACACCCGGCGACCGCTCACGGTGCGCAAGGAAGAAGCGATGCGCGACGCGGTACTCGCCAACGAGAAGCGCTTTTTGAGAGCGGTGCGGCGGTGACACAGGGCGATCCTGTCCCGACACCCCCCGCGGCCGCGGACCGGCAGCGTGCCGAGCAACTGCGCACGCTGATCGGCTACCATAACCATCGGTACTATGTCCTCGACGATCCGGAACTCCCGGACGCCGACTACGACTTACTTTTTCAAGAACTTATAGGTCTGGAGTCCCGCCACCCGGAACTGGTGACACCAGGCTCACCCACCCAGCGCGTCGGGGCCGCGCCGCGGCCTGAATTCAGTCAGGTCCGCCATCGTCTGCCGATGATCTCGCTGGACAACGCCATGGACGATGACGCCTTGGCGGAGTTCCACCGGCGCGTGACCAGCGCACTGACCGGCACTGATGCGACCCTGTACACGGCGGAGCCGAAGCTCGACGGCTTGGCGGTCAGCATTCGCTACGAGCAGGGTCTGCTGGTCCTGGCCGCCACCCGCGGCGACGGCACGACCGGCGAGGCGATCACCCAGAACGTCCGCACCATCCAGAACGTCCCGCTGCGCCTGCTGGGCGAGGACTGGCCGACGACCCTGGAGGTCCGCGGCGAAGTCTATCTGACCCATGCCGGTTTCGACCGGCTGAACGCCCAGGCCCGCGCGCGCGGCGACAAACCCTTCGCCAATCCCCGTAACGCCGCCGCCGGGAGCCTGCGCCAGCTCGACCCACGCATCACCGCGACGCGGCCGCTGCGCTTCTGCTGTTACGGCTGGGGCGAGGTCGCGTTCGACCCGGGCGACAGCCAATTTGCGATGTTGCAGCGCATCGCCGACTGGGGGGTGCCCATCTCCCAAGAATTGCGCCAGGTGCAAGGACTGGCCGACTGCCGCACCTATTTCGAGGACCTGGGCCGCCGTCGGGACGCCCTCGGCTACGACATCGACGGGGTCGTTTTCAAGGTCGACCATCTCCCGGATCAGGTCGCCCTGGGGGCCACGGCCCATCATCCCCGGTGGGCGATCGCCCGCAAGTTCCCGGCGCAGGAGGCGCTGACGGTGGTCGAGGCCGTGGAGTTTCAGGTCGGGCGGACCGGCGCGGTGACACCGGTGGCACGCCTCACGCCCGTTCAGGTCGGCGGGGTGACGGTCGCCAATGCGACGCTGCACAACATGGATGAAGTGGAGCGCAAGGACGTGCGCGTCGGCGATACCGTGTCTGTGCGCCGGGCCGGGGACGTGATTCCCGAGATCGTGCGCGTCCTGAGCGATCGGCGCCCTGCCGACGCCCGTCAGGTCGTCCTGCCGGCCCAATGTCCGGTCTGCGGGTCGGATGTGATCCGCCCGGAGGGTGAGGCCGTCGCCCGCTGCTGCGGCGGCCTCTATTGCCCGGCCCAGCGCAAAGAGTCGATCCGCCATTTCGCCTCCCGCAAGGCCATGGATATCGAGGGGCTGGGTGAGAAACTGATCGAGCAATTGGTGGACCTGGATCTCATCAGAGAGCCGGCGGATATCTACCGGCTTACCCAGGAGCAACTCGCCGGGCTGGAGCGCATGGGCGAGCGCTCCGCCGCCAATCTCATCGCGGTGCGCGAGCGCAGCAAGGAAACCACCTTCGCCCGCTTCATCTTTGCACTCGGCATTCGCGAGGTCGGCGAGGCAACCGCCGCCGCCCTGGCCGCCCGATTCGCGTCACTGGAGGCCCTGATGGCGGCACGCGAGTCGGACTATCTGTACCGTCGCGGCTTAGCCGGAGTCGGACCCAAGGCCGCGCAAGCGGTTCAGACCTGGCTGGCTGAGCACCCGAACCCGGACCAGGAACCCGAGATTGACCTGGGCGAGTGGTTGGCGGACCGACGCATTCCGGGTCTCACCCGCCCGGCCGCGCTGGTCCTGGGTCAGGCGTTCGGAACCTTGGAGCGGCTGCGCGCCGCCGGACCCGAGGACCTCTATTCCAACACCGCCAGCCTGGTCGAGGGGGTTGGCCCCGTGGTTGCCGCCCATCTCGCGGGATTCTTCGCGCAGGCGCACAACCGCGAGGCAATCGCCCGGCTTACCGCGGCGGGTATTCACTGGCCGTCCGCCACCACGCGCGTCGGGCTCCAGCCGCAACCGCTCGTCGGCACCACCTTCGTCATCACCGGCACGCTCAGCCGCCCACGCGATCAGATCAAGGCCGAACTCGAATCCTTGGGCGCCAAGGTGACCGGCAGTATTTCCCGAAACACCGACTTCCTGTTGGCCGGGGAGGAAGCCGGCTCCAAGCTTGAGAAAGCGCGCGCGCTGGGCGTGCGGGTGATCGATGAGGCTGAGTTGGCCGCCCTGCTTACCGGTCAAGGACCGGCCTAAGGCTCGGCAACCGATGACGACGCGCAGCGTCAGACCACTGTCGTCCGCCGCTGGAACCGCCGCGTGGTGGACCGGCTTCATGCACTCAACCCACTGGATCCGCAAAGAACCGACATGACTGAAACGATCCCGCCCGGCACGCCGGCCCTTGCTCCCGAGCAGCACATCCTGATCGCCATGCGCAAGACCCTGACGGCAATCATCAGAGACGTGACCCCGCCGCCCGGGATGCGTCATCCGCTCAGTGAGGCAACCATCGAGGACATCCGTCAGTGCCTGATGTTGATCGCCGCGCGGGAGAAGGAGCTGGCGGACGCCCAAGGGCGCGGCGGCGAGCGGCCCTACTATGCCGATGAGCCCCAGACGGTGCAGGTCGTGCCCGTCGCCGGCCTGACGCGGCGGCGTGACTGACATGGCACAGGGTCATCCTCCACGGCCGGACGCCCGGATCCGGCGCACCCTGCTGGCCACGGCCGCTGTGCTGCCGCTGTGCTGCGGTGGGAGCTTGTTCGCCCGTGACCCGTCTTCGCCCGCGCCGGACGCCTGGTCTTATGCGGGTGCGACCGGGCCTGCGCATTGGGCGGACCTGTCGCCGGCCTTTGCGACCTGCCGCGAGGGTCAGTCGCAGTCACCGATCGATATCCGCACCGTCCAGCGGATTCCCTACGAGCCGCTGCATTTCCGCTACCATACACAAAGCCTGGAAGCGGTCAACGACGGCCGCGGGGTCCATGTCCTCAGCTCCGGGGGCAGCACGCTCGAGTTGCGCGGGGAAACCTTCGACCTGACCTCTTTCCACTTCCATAGCCCGGGTGAGACCTTGATCAACGGCGTGGCGGCGGCGGCGGAGGTCCATCTGGTCCATCGCTCGAGCACCGGCCGCTTCGCGATCGTAGTGGTGCAGATTCAACCCGGCCGCCGCACCAATCAAACCCTGGCGCGCATCGTCGAGCGCCTGCCGCTGCACGCCGGGGAGCGCCTGAGCTATCGCCAGGTGGGCATCAATCCCCTATTGCTGCTCCCGGCCGATCAAGGCTACTACACTTACACGGGGTCGCTGGCGAATCCCCCGTGCAGCGAGCCGGCGGCCTGGTACATCCTCGCCCAGCCGGTGGGTCTCGACCCGGAGCAGATTCGCCGCCTCGCCGCTGCCGCCGGGGTCAACAATGTCCGCCCCGTCCAGCCGCTCAACGGGCGTATAGTCTACGCGTCATTGCGACACTAGAGGCTGCGGTCCGCAAGGCGTCGAACGCGGTCGCCGGATGCAGGGGCGGGTTTGAAACCCGCCCCTGCGCCAATGCCCAGGGGACACGTTCAGGATTTGGTCCATGTCGCATGGTCCAGGAAAATCCCGCGGCCGAACTGCGCCGCCGGGTGGATGTCGGTCTGGAACGTCTCCGCCGAACGGCTTTGCAAATAGAGTGCGAAGTCCCGTTCATTTTGGTGCTCTGGCCCACCCGGCGCCGCAGCCCTGCCATGCCCAAATCGTCAATCGAAGGGGTGTGCCAGACGCCGCAATCACAATTGCACCAATGCTTGTGCGACCGATAGCTGCGACGCGCGGCGCGCCGGTATCCCTGATGCGAGGATCGACCCTGCTGCAATGAGAACCAACCACATGAGTGCGGGGCCGGGGGAAATGACAAATGGCAGCGCGGCAACGAAGCCGAGATTTCCCACCAGCGTATCGAGTAACAAGGTTAGAGGCAGTGCGAAGACGAAAGCCGCCAGCCAACTCAGCATGCCGATGAACAAGGATTCGGCAAGTACGAGAACAACGATACGTCGCGGTGTGGCGCCGATGGTTTTCATTACCGCGAACTCCCGCATCCGCTCTAAGACGTCGATCCCCAGGGCCGAAGTCAAACCCAGGGTACCGACTGCGGCCAAGATCACCGCCATGGCGATCAACAAGCGGATCAGGATCATAATGTGGTCGGTCATCGCCATACTCAGTTCGGTCAAGGGCAGCACAGTTTCGACGCTTACCCTATCCTCGTCCAAGCGCCGCTCGATGGCGCGAATAGCATCGACGCGCGCCTGCGGCGAGTCAGCCAAGGTGGCAATCCTGAGCATCCGCACCTGTCCGCCGGTACCGGCGATACGCTCGAATGTGTCGGCAGCGACATAGGCCGCACCTACCGAGCCGATTTCCTCGACGAGGCCGACAACACGCCAGGCAGCCCGGCGCCCGGCGATGGACAGGTCAATGGTATCGCCAACCCGGATCTCCGGCATCTGCGCCGCCATGGCATGATTGAGGACGACAGCATCCGTGTCGTCGTCCCGCAGCCAACGTCCCGCAAGTACTGGAAAACTGACCAGTCGCATAGCGGTCGGCGGTGCCATTATCACAACGCTCGCATGTCCACGATCCGGGTAGGCACGTACCACATCGATCTGCCCCTGCTTCGCCACGGCGACCGGACTGTAGCCCCAGGTCTCGACGACCGCGATGCCCGGCAACTCGCGCAGGCTCCGGGCGAGGTCCACCGATTGCGGCTGGTAGAAGCGCACTTCCACATCGTAATGCCGCGTCTCATAGATTTTGGCGATATTGCGGTCCCAACTCTCCGCGACGTTGAGCGCCGTCATAAACATAGCGCCGCCCGCAGACAAGAGGGCTACCGTAAGCGCGAGCCGGCCTGGCCGACGTAGCGCGTTGCGCACGGCCAGCGGGAAGTGGCCCGTTCGCAAGCGTAGGCCCTCGCTGCCGATACCATGCTGATCGAGGGTCGCACGCACGCTGGTGCGACTAGCGCGCAGGATCGGCACAAGTGCCACACACAGCGGTACAAGTACACCGCAACACCCTTGTACGGCGAATACCCGTAAGGGCACCCAGTTGTCCGCGACGTTGAGATTCAGCAATCCGGCCACCGCATTGGTCAAGGCACGGGCACCCATCAGCCCGGCGGGTATCGCCACGACCACCGCCACCGCGCCGAGGACAGCTACCAACGTGGCATACAGACGAATGATCTGGCCGGTGCGCGCACCGACGGTCTTCATCACCCCGATCTCGCGCGCCTGCCGGGCAAGCATCGCCGACAACGAGTTCGCCACCAGCAGGCTGCTCAACACGAGTGCCATCACGCTGAACGTCAACATCAGGTACAGCATCGTCGTCATCTGCTTATAGTGGGGATGTTGCCGTGGCGGTGGCACCCGAATTTCATGCACGACAATTCCGTGCGCCGCCAACTGCCGACCAACGTCGTTCGCCACGGCCGCCACCGCTGCCGCATCGGCAGAGGGGTCGCGCAGGGCGATGCGCAGTTCGTGCAGTACTGGGGGCTCGCCCAGACTCGCCAAGGTCTCGCGCGAGATATAGCCGTATCCGATGCGCTCCTGCCATGCGGGCACCAACCCGTGGTCGTTCACCCTGCCCGTGACGGGCACCTCGTGGGCCATACCCTGTGCGGTCTTAATGCGCAAGCGCCGACCGATCTCGGTGCCGAGCATTGCTGTCGCCGTAACGTCGATCAGCATATCACCCGTTGCCGGCGGCCAGGCCCCGTCGAGTCGTTCGATGGTGTTGAGCCGCATCGCCACGAAGTCGTCGCACACGAAAAGCAGAAGAGGACGCCAATCCGCCCCGACTTGTGCGCGCGCCAGAATTACGTCGCGCGCCTCGGCATCAGCGACTGCCGGATGTTGCCGCGCGAGCACTAGAGCGGCAGCGCCCGCGTCCCCTTCGAGATCCAGAGTGGCGGCGGCCGGATGGGTATCGAGATAGTTGGCGGTGATCGCGCGCGTGAGCACCGCATGGGCACCCAGGATGGCACCGACGGCAACGATGCTCACGGCAATTGCTGCCACCATCAACAGCACCCGACCCCACTCGGCCTCTAAGTCTCGAAACAGCTTAAGCCAGCGCGTCCCCACTATTGCATTTACCATAAGCGCTTTACAGTGATATCCAGGCGTTGGTAACCGGTTGCATGCTCGAAACGCAGCTTGGCGAAGCTCGGCATGCCCGCCAGCGGTCCAGGTGAGAAATGGTTTGAAAAGCCAAGCGCCTCACGGGGTAGCCGCAGGACATTGTGGTCGATCTCGCCGTTACCGTTTTCGTCGTGGAAAACCACCAACGCGTAGGCCCCAGGCGCCAAACTGCCAATCCGGAAGTCTGCCTGACCGTCCCGGATCTGGGCGGTAAATTCTTGCCGCCCGCGGCCCAATACGTTATCTTCATAAGAGAAAAGTTTCGCAATGGCATGGCCGTTGGAATTGTCAAAGCCGCTGGCATGGACGGCAAGGACGTTGTCCGTGTCGCTGGCCGCGGCTGTGCCGAGCACGACACCGCCCAAGAGAAGGGTCACTGACAAGCGTTTGATGTTACGCATCGGCCGTCTCCCGGGCGTTGCGAACCGACGCGCGCGGCGCTGACTCTCCGACCACCTTGCCGTCGGCCAGGGTCACGATGCGGTCAGCAAACGACGTCAGGTCGCGCTCATGGGTAACCATGACCACCGTCTTGCCGATCGCAGTCAAATCCGTAAGCAGGTTCAGAACGGCCATGGCGGTGTGCGTATCGAGGTTTCCCGTGGGTTCGTCGGCTACGATCAATGCCGGATCGTTCGCCAGCGCGCGCGCGACTGCAGCACGTTGCTGCTGTCCTCCGGAAAGGCTGGACGGCAGCTTGTCGGCTTGGTCCGCGATGCCGACCTGTCCCAGCAACTCCAGCGCCCGCGCACGCGCCGCGCGTGGACGCAACGTGCCACAAAAATCCATCGGTAACATCACGTTTTCCACCACGCTCAGGGTTGGCAACAACTGGAAGAACTGGAACACCACGCCCACCGTACGGCCTCTCCATAGGGCCAGCGCGGATTCGTCGAGTGCATCCACAGGCGTACCGGCTACGCGGATTTCGCCGCGACTAGGGCGGTCGATACCAGCGATCAGATTGATCAGAGTCGATTTACCGCTTCCCGACTTGCCGACGATAGCGATGAACTCGCCGGCCGGCAGGCGCAGCTCGACGTTATCCAGGGCCGTGAAACCGCCCTGGCCCCCTGGGAAGACCTTACCGACGCCGCATAGCTCGATCATGATGACACCTTTTCCGTTACCCGCGAGTAGAGTGGACCCTATGGTCGCTACCGTTTACCCCCGGCTTCGAGCGGTAGCGCCCACGTTCATCGCAGCCGGTTGGCGCTGCTCCAACCGAAGATGGTCCGGTCGGCCATCCGACCAGCAATTAAGAGCAACCACCGTTGTCGCTGCGCCGCACGCATTCTTCCACAGTGGCGCACGTCCAGCGTTAGGATTCATCTGCCGTTACAGCGGAAAGGATATCAACATCGAACTCCCGGCCTAGAAATACCATTGAATCGATGCAAAAAACAACGGATGCTGCTGACCGAACTCACTCGTGACTGCGCCGGAAAACGCTTGGGCCCCCACGGTGAGACTCGTCGTCTGCCTTATGGAATAGGTGAACACCGCGGAAAAAAAATCGCTTTGATCCTCCTGATTTCTCAGCCAGATGGTCGTAAATTTATAGATCGGATTCGGTTCATAATCGGCCGAGGCCCCCAGATAACGGCGACCGATCGATTGCAAAAAAGGCAGCTGGGGTAATTGTGCCAGGGTCGCCGCGAGATCGGCCGGCGATTGCGTGTTGATGTACGCCTCTGCTGACAGTGTCAGCCCGCTGACGAAGGCATAGTCTAACCCAAGTAAAGCCTTCTGGTAGTTGCCGCCAATATCGGCATTGACATAGATCCACTCGCCGCGCACCCCGGCATCAAACAGTTTCGTGGCAAAATCAAAACCGAGTAGCCCATCACCGCGCGACAAGCCTCCGGTAACAGTGAAATCCGCATCATGCCAGTTGGAGGTGAACTGGACAAGTTGCCGCGGACCGCTGATATTGAGCGGATCGGGAGCGTAGAGATAAGTGACGCGCGTCAGATTGCCAAGGCGATATTCCACTTTCAGGGCATCGACGCCGATCCGTTCCTCACGTTCCACCCGACTCGGGTTGTCGGGATTGAGGACATCCAGGCCGCTCCAGAAACGACCGGTACCCAGCGGGATGCGCTGGCGACCGGCGATCACGTCGAAATCTCCCCAGTTAAGACGGACATACGCCCGGTAGAATTGAGAAAACAGATAATAGTTGGAGCCGCTCGCCAACTCGACGCCCGAACCGAATTCATATTGATCCTTGCGTAGCTGCTGCAGCCCGGCGAATTCTTGGGTATTGACATAACTGCCCAGATTCCCGACCGTGTCATGCTCGATGTGCACACTCACATTCTGCCCTTCCCACGCATCAAGTTTCAGCCGTAAACGGTTAAGCGACAAGCTATACGGCTCATTTTGCGGATAGGGAGTCTCTGACTGGACATACAGCGTCTTAATGTAACCACTCCACTGAAACATATCGCTGGTCAGCGGAAACAGTTCCGCCGCCCACGCATTGCTGATGACGCAACCGCAGCACAGCGCCGCTATCGGCAGCCGACGTTGGACCCCAGCCAAGGGTTGCTGCACCACCGCTTGCTCCCTGAACTGCATACCCTGCACCATCGCGTCTCCAGGATGACTGAGTGGGCAACATCTCATGGTCGCTCACGGGATCTGTTGCGCCGCCAGGCCCGCGCGTGAAAACGAGTAGCCCGGTGTGATCGGAGGCGACGGGCCATTGCGCGGAACCGGCGTGCCCCTATCCCGTCGCATCCATCGCGGTTGCCGCAGCACCGGAACTACTCATTGTATTGATGAGGGAACAGCACCTGCCGCCGCACCGGCCGTTTCACGGTGACTCTCTTCCCCCACGCGCCGTCAGACCTGATGCATGGCCTTAATCGGCGCCAACCTTGACGCCCGCACAGCCGGATAGAGTGCCGCCAGGAGAATTACCACCGGGAGAATCACGGCCGGTCCGAGCACCCCGAGTACAGTGAGTTGCGGATGAATCACATTGGTCACCCCGGGCACTGCGGTCAGACCATGCGCCGCCATATTCACCCCACTGGTGACATGGATCAAAGTGATCACTACCCCAAGCATGGTACCAAGCGCGGTCGCAAACAGGCCGATCGCGGCAGACTCCAACATCACCAGTCTGACGACCAGCGATGGCGAACTGCCCAACGCCAACATAATGCCGAATTCACGTGTACGTTCCAGCACTGACATCAGGATGGTGTTCATGACCACGATCGCCACCATCACAAAAACGATCGTAACTACAAACAACAGGCTCTTCTTAATGAGCGCACGCATCTGCACGACTTCGGGCAGCAAGGCCTGCCAGGACATGGCAGTCAGCTTCGGATCGCCGAGATGGGCATTAATCTGCTGCACCACGCGCAGGACGTGGTCATCGTCCCGCTGCGTAAAACGCAGGGATAGGTTGGTGATGTCATCATCCAGCGCCAATAAATGCTGGGCACTGGGGAGCGTGATATAACCCACCAGACGATCGATCCCATGGCCTTGGCTTCCGGTATCGAACAACCCGGCGATGACAAAGGCTTCGGAGTTGAGATTCCCGTTGCGATCCTGCGCGTTGATCACTACCTTTTCCCCGACCCCAACCCGCAGCAGTTCGGCCAACTTAACACCGATCACGATGTCGCGGGAGTCACCCTCCATCAGGTAGCGGCCCTGACGCACCGCCTTATTTATGAAGGTGACCTGCGGTTCAAGCGTCGGGGAGATGCCGATGAGTAACACCGGCTCGGAGCGGTTCGCAATCCCAATCAAGGCCTGAGTCTGGACCCGCGGACTGACCGCCTGCACGCCGGGAACATGGCTGAGTTGATCGAGCAGGGGGTTTCCGGCAAACGCAAGATTGGCGTTCATGTCGGATTTGAAGGCCGCCTGCAACACCTGCGCATCGCCGGTAATGGTACCGGTGGCGTTTTCGATAGTTTGACTGTAGTAGCCGATTGCGATACTGCTGAGGAAAATAAAGGCGCCAAGACTCAGCGTAATCACCGCCATGGTCAGCCGGGTGCGTACCGGCTGCCGCCAGATGTTGCGCAACGCCAGCTGCAGGAGCAGGAAGCGCCCGGACTTGTACTCGCGCTGCGTGTTGGTCGGTGCCTGTCCCGCGGTGAGCCCGTGCAGTGCATCAAGCGGCGCCAGGCGGGCCGTCTTGATTGCCGGGTAGAGGCTGGCCATCATGGCGACAAAGAACATGACCACCCCCATCAACGCCACAGTGCCCCAACGCAGCGTCGGGTAAATCACGCCCGTCTCTGCTTGCATGGCCTTGATGATGCCGGACGCATCCTTGAAGTGTATCCCATAATGGGCGAAATAGCCTACGAGCGCGCCGCCAAGCAGCACCCCAATGGCAAGACCGATGCCACCGATATACACCCCTTCATACACGATAGAGCGAAATATCTGCCAGGGCGTAGTACCGAGACTTAGCATGATCCCAAACTCACGCCGCCGTTCGGTAACCGACATCAATACCACATTGGCAACGCCGATGGTAACGATGCCGAACAGAAAGACCAAGATGACGACGGTGACCGCTTCGTGAAAGCCTACCGCCTGCGCTACCGACGGCAACAGTTGCCGCCAGCTTAAGACCTCGTAACCATCCTGCAACTCGCGACCGAGAGTGCTCTGGACCCCGGCAACCGCATCGCGCTGATCGAGTTTCACCACCACCGAGGTACGTTCGTCATTCACGTCGAATAGCTCGCGGGCCTCATCCAAGGTGATAAATGCCTGCATGTTATCGACCATTTCATTGCCGGTATCGTAGAGACCGACCACCTCGTAAAGACTTGCGCCGACCGAGCCAAACCGCGCTTGCGTCACCACGGCAACTTCCCCGCCGACCGTAACACCGAGCGTCTTGGCCAGCGTTTGCCCAAGAATGATCGCCCGCGTATCCTCTAGGCGCAGGTAGCGCCCTTCGTTGATCTTCCGATCCAAGCGGGTCACGCCGGGTTCGTGCTCGGGGTCCACCCCCGCCAGAATAATCCCGCGCGCATTCTGCTCGGTGCTGATCAGCGCCCGGTTTTCCAATCGCTCGGTGCTGGCAATGACGTGTCCTGATCCCATCAGTGCCGGCGCCACGGCCGCCGCCGTCAACACGGTCTCGAGGCTCGGGTCGTCTTCGTAACCACGGCGGTGAATTTGCATATGACCGGTGTAGCTATCGGTCATGTTTTCGATCATTTGGGCGTTGCCGCCATCCAACAGCGCCCAGGCTAGCACCAGCGCGGTGACGCCCAGCGACACCGCCGCGATGGTCAGCCCGGTGCGGCGCGGATTGCGCAGGGTATTGCGCCAAGCGAGGCTGAGGAATCTCATGAGGTTTTATCCTCTACGATTCGGCCGTCCTGCAGGCGCACGACCCGCTTGGCATGCCGCATCACCATCGGATCATGGGTTGAGAAGATGAACGTTATCCCCTTGCGGCAATTAAGTTCGAGCATCGTGGCGAGCAAGGCGGCACCGGTGTCCGAGTCGAGATTGGCCGTCGGCTCGTCCGCCAGCACCAGCACTGGTTCGGCCACCATTGCCCGGGCAATCGTTACGCGTTGCTGCTGACCGCCGGAGAGCTGCGTCGGCAGCCGATGTTGACAACCGTCCAAGCCCAGTTCGAGCAACGCGGCGTTCGCCCGCTGGCGCCGTTCCTGACTGGCGATGCCCTGCAATTGCAGCACATACTCGACGTTCTCGATCGCCGTCAGCACCGGCAGCAAACTGTAGTCCTGAAAGACGAAGCCGATTTTGTGCAAACGCAACCTTGCCAGTTGGGCGCGAGACAATGCGTTCAAGCTTTCCTCGCCGACCCAGCGTTCCCCCACGGTTGGGACATCCAGCGCACCAATTAGATTCAACAGCGTGGTCTTACCCGAGCCGGACGGCCCGACCAAGGCGGTGAATTCGCCGGCGGCCACCTCCAGTGACACATGTTGCAGAGCCGTTACCTCAATCGTACCCTGCTGATAGATCTTACTTAGGTCCACGACACGCACGGCCATGGTGGTATCGGTGGTTGCGCCGGCTGTTGCCGCTGCTTTGTGATTGGGCATGATTATCGCCTAGTGATCGCCAGCGTTCTTGCGGCTGAGGTTGACGAGAGTGAAGATGCTGGCGTCGAGGGGTTTGTTGTATACGATACTGCGCACGACGATGGTCGTCTTGTTGCCCTTCTTTTCAACCGGTTGCATCTCCCAAACCGTGGGAATGGTACGGCCGCCGAGCTCACGGATAGTGCCGTAATTGAGCCGCCGCACCAGTTTCGCGCGTTCGTCGAAATATTCGATCCGCAGCGGCAGAAAATCTGCCTTGCGCACACTGTAAAGCACTTTGCCCCACACCACGGCAGCACCAGGCTTAGGTAACAACTCGATCACATAAGCGGGGCTATCGTTCACGCTTCGCTCTTCAAGCAGGCGATGCGTGTAGTCCGTGACAAAGCTGCCCTCTTTCACCAGATCGTCATTCGTGAAATCGGAACCGAACCAGGGCTGAAGCATCATTGATGGCGGCACCTTGATGGTACGCTCAATCTTGGGAATATAGTTCCACATCTGCGACTCAATACGCAGGGAGGCAATGCCTCGCTCCTTCGCAGGCCCGAGGACACGGATAAAAGATAACTTTGGTCGATCCATCCAGACTTTGATGGAAAGCGTGCGCTCCCACGTCGGGGTGGTGACTGTCATCTCGAAATCGCCCTGGAGCGTCTTGCCCCAGAGTATCAACTCCGCCTGTTCGATGATTTCCGACGCGGAAGTGGTAGCGCCACAGCCGAGCGGTGCATAAAGCACGGCGGAGAGGCAGAACGATGCGATAACAACCAGGCGACTTCTCATGTGTGCCCCATCCGTTTGTTCATAATCAGGGTAAGTGTCATTGGCGTAGTGCGGCGGCGATACGTTCGCCGATCATCATGCAGGTTAGGTTGGTTGGTGCGGCGGGAATCGTCGGCATGATCGAGGCATCAGCCACCCAGATATTGGTGGCCCCATGCACCTTGCCGAAGGCATCGACCACCGCGTCGTGATCGTCGGCATTACCCATACGAGCGGTACCGACAACATGCCAGCCTGGTCGTACAAAGTTCAGTATGGCACGCTTGCGCGCGACTTTGGAGTCCATGATCCCGGTGCTCCAGGCAAAGATGCGTGCGACGTGCTGCAAGACAGCTGGATGCTGTATCAACTCCCAGGCCCGGGTGACCCCCTCTTCCAGCCGCACCTGATCTTCCGGACAGGCCAGGCAATTGACGAGCACCTGTGGCGGCACGCGCGGATCGGCATCAGTCAGCCGGAGTGAACCACGTGACAAAGGCTTCATCAGGCAGGCGGAGACGGCCATGCCGACGGGCGCGCCGAGGGCCGTACGCAAGCTTGGCATCATGCTCGTATCGATCCCGCCGGACATATGAATCTCCATGTCGTTTCGGAAGCGCGAACCGGCGGCTGTAAATTTGAGCATCGCCTGGTGGGTTGGATCACCGAGCGCACTGGCGCCCGGTTTCGGCACTGCCCACAGGCCAACGACGGCGTGGTCAATCAGATTATGCCCAACCCCGGCAAGCGCGATTTGCGGCTGGATACCCAAAGCCCCCAAATCGTCCGGTGCACCCACCCCGGAGCGCATCAACAGCGTCGGCGTATTGAGTGCGCCGGCACAAATAATTACCCGGGTGGCCGCGCAGCGTTGGACACTGCCAGCAATTTCTACTTCGACCCCCGCGCAAACGCCGGGGGCCTCCCACAGCAGACGATGCACATGGGCATGACCGACGATCACCAGATTGTCGCGTGCGCGTGCCGACCCGAGATAGGCGAGGGCGGAAGATATCCGGCGATGATCACGCACATTCTTCGGCACGATGCCGATCCCAGTGGTGGTCGGATCGTTATGATCCGCCGTCACGGGATAGCCGTGTGTGCGGCAGGCATGAATGAAGGCGCGCTGAACCTGGACCAAGTGCTCGTCTTGTTCACGGCATACCGGGACCGGCCCACCACGTCCGTGACAAGGACCGCCGAAGTCCTGATCGTCTTCTAGCGTCCGAAAATACGGCAGCACCTGCGCCCAGTCCCACTGCCCCTGCGTATATTGGTGCCACTCGTCGTAATCTTCCGGATGGCCACGCAGGGCGAGTGCGCCATTGACAGCCGACGAGCCCCCGATGACTTTACCGACGCAGTAATCAAACAGGGTGGCACTGGCACTGTCATGCAACAGCGTGCGTAACATACGCAGACGGTCGCCGCCGCCGGCATGCACGAAAGAACTACCAGCCGTCATCAGTGTTTGGAGCGCACCTTCGGCGCGGATCAAGGCATTGATGTGCCAATTGCTGCCATCCAGCACCGCCATATTGGCACTGAGCAAAGCCATCGACATGTCCGCGGTCGTCGGATAATCGTGACCAGCCTCCAGCAACAAAACGTGGTGGTCGGCATCTTCGCTCAAGCGGCTGGCGACGACTGCCCCGGCCGAGCCGCCCCCAATCACGATAGTATCCCATACCGATTTGGTCTTCATGATGGCAGTCTCACTCTTCGAGTTGCGGATCGCCGTGCTCAGTGTATCGGCCAGGCGCGCGTGGCGTGACCGCATACTGAGCGATGCCGCGGATGTTACCCGATAGACTCAACAGACCCAATGGACACGATAGACCGGATCAAGAAAAAGCC
Organism: Chromatiaceae bacterium; assembly: GCA_013426805.1. Lineage (GTDB taxonomy): Bacteria > Pseudomonadota > Gammaproteobacteria > Chromatiales > Chromatiaceae > Thiodictyon. The sequence goes on along the minus strand of JACDZG010000012.1, from coordinate 73,999 downwards.
CCCTATTATCGAGATAGTCGCGCCGGCAATCGTCATCGGCAAGCGTTTGCGGACATGCAGCCAGGGAATGAAGCCGATGCCCACGCCAGTCAAATGAACCAAGGCAGTGGCGAAAATGAATCCCAACGTAAAAAATACCGGGACCGCCGCCCGCGGCATTTCCACGCCGTGCGCATTACCATGAAATATACCAAATAAAGCGACGACGCAGATGGTAATCCAGATCGGAAACTGCTTGGGCCTCGTAATCCCCAAGCCGAGCAATAGTACCGACACGGCGATAGCGACTTCCATGTGCGGCATATTAATGCCAAGCACGCCCAGCGTGCCTCCGATGATCATGGCAGTGACAAAGGCGCCGGGCACCCACAAAATCGCCCACCCCCCTATCAATGCACTTATAATACCGACGCTCAGCATAGCCAGCAAATGATCTGGGCCTAATAAAGGATGCATAAAACCGCCAGTGAAACTCTTGGCTTCGCCAATGGAGTGGGCGTAGGCCCAGGCTGGCCACCACAGGGCCGAACCGATGAGACCTGAAACAAGATAATGACGTGCTGCCCGAACGCCGTTTTCGTATACATTGATGCTCATTGTGATTTACTCCGCATTGTTGCCATGATGAGAGAACGCGGGCTCGCCCGAGTTGCCGATCAGCGGCCCGATCGCGGCGATCCATTTTTGTAACCGGCAGGCGAGTATCTGTGGTTGCGCATGCAAATAGAAATGGTTGCCGGAAAACCAATGCAACTGGTACGCTCCGGTCGTGTAGCGTCGCCAGGCCGCCATAATATCGGCGGACACACTGGGGTCTTGGTCGCCTGCGCACACGATGATCGGACACGATAGCGTGACGGCAGACTGAGCGGGGCTGACATAGGTATCGAGTACCTCATAATCGGCCCGCAGCGCCGGCAGCAGTGCCTGCATCATCGCGCGGTCCTCCAGGATTTCGCGGGGAGTTCCACCAAGCCGCCGGATATCGGCGATAAATTCATCCAGACTGGCCATAAACGGACAGCGCGTATAGGTTCCTTGAGTATCGGGCGAACCAGAACCGGAAACGATCAATGCCTGTAGTTGATAACCATAGCGCTCCTGGAGAGCGCGGGCCGTTTCGTAGGCTACCAGCGCCCCCATGCTGTGTCCGAAAAACACCATGGGGCGGTCGGATCGGCCGCCGCGGGGCGCCAGATCGTCCAACAAATGGTGAACGATCAGTCCCATTCGACGTAACTGGCCCTCATGGAAACGATCCTCGCGGCCTGGGTACTGGACGGCAAGCAATTCAATGGTCGGCAGCAAGTGCGAGGCAAAACGGCGATACGCAGAGGCACCGCCGCCCGCCCAGGGGAAACAGACGAGGCGCACCAGCGACTGGGATCCGCCGCCATAACGACGTAGACAGCCACGGTGGGTCACAACGGGTGTTCTCATGGGCGTCAGCGACCTGATCATGGCGCGCGGCGAAATGCGGCCGCGATCTTTTCCGCCACCATGAGCACGGTCAGATGGGGCGGCCCGCTGGGTGCCGTCGGAATGATCGAAGCATCTCCAATCCACAGATTATCGACCCCGAAAACACGACCGCACGGGTCCACCACCGCACCCTGGCTGGCGGATCGCCCCATCTTTGCTGAACTGCATAAATGGGCGGCGGGCCGGACGAAAGTGGTGATCGCTTGCTCCAACGCAACATCCGATTTGATCATCCCGTCGGTCCAGGCCAGAAACTGATCGAAATGCGAACGTAGTGCGGAATCTTGCATGAGTTGCCACGCAAGGCGTACGCCCGCTTTGAGTGGCGGGATGTCACGCTTGTCGCTCAAGCAATTGATCGAGATATTGAGCTTGTCATAAGGGTCAGCGGAAACCAGACGCACATAGCCGCGCGAGGTTGATTTGTTGAAGCTCGCCAATAGTCCGGCGATTGTCGGCGATTGCGAGGTCGCCGCCAATTGCGGAAACAACTGGCCGACATCAATGCCGGCCATGGTGCAGATATGCATGTCGTCAGCGTAGCCGGAGTGGCCGGAGGTGAATCGTAACAAGACTTGGCGGGCAGGTTCGCCAAGCGCGCACGCCTGCGGTTTTGGTATTCCCCAAACGCCGACCACCGGGTGATCCATCAGCCCTTCACCCACACCGATCAGCGGCACCTTGACGGTGATGCCCAGTGGACCGAGTGCGGTCGGGTTGCCGATGCCGGAGCGCAGCAGAATCGCCGGCGTGTTCATCACACCGGCACAAAGAATGACGTGATCGGCCGAGAACGACCGCAGCGTCCCCCCGACTTCGGCCTGGACTCCGGTACAGCGCGTGGCCTCAGCCCAGAGAAGACGGTGGATGTAGGCGCCGGTAATGACAGTCAGATTCGGCCGCGCCAGCGCCGGGCCGAGGTAGGTCAAGCGGGTCGACATGCGCACCCCGTCCACGACATTCTTCGGAAAGATGCCGACGCCGGTCGTAGCCGGATCGTTATGATCTGGCGTTTCCGGGAAATCCTGGGCGATGCACGCCGCCAGTAGTCCCGACTGCAATACCGTCAAGTCCTCTTTACGCTCGCGCCGGATTGGCATTGGGCCACCGCTACCATGCAACGCGGACGGACCAAGCGGATCGTCTTCCAGCATACGGAAATACGGGAGCACGTGCGTCCAGCCCCACTCCTCCCCGCAATCGGCGACCCACTCATCGTAATCCGTGGGTGCGCCCCGTACCGCCAGGGTAGCATTAACCGCCGAGGACCCACCTACCAGTTTGCCACCCTCGTAATCGAACAGGCCGGCTTGGCGCTGGACACGTTTTGCCATAGGCTCCTTAATGGCCGCCATGATGTTCCAATTGAGACCAGGCAGGACTGCCGGTTGGTTGGCATTGCGCACGGCCGCCACGGCCAACTCGTTCGTGGGCGCCGGGGGGCCGGCCTCCAAGAGCAGGACGCGACACTGTGGGTCTTCACTCAGGCGGCTGGCGATCACGGCACCCGCGGAGCCAGCCCCGACCACGAGTACATCGTAGCCGATGGCAACATCCCCTTCATCAAAATTCATAATGCCTCCTGGGCAATGACGGTCTGACGAATACCGCGGATCATTCGACGGCGTCAGGAACGGCACGGCCGCCGCGTCCCGCCATCGGCCATGACATCGTTTAATGGGGTGACATGGTCATCCCGCGGGGCAACCGCCTAACGCATGGTTCCAACTGCCGCTTGCCGCAACGGTGCTCAAGGCTGCGGCAGCCTTACGATCGGTTGCCGCGCCCACAGGGTGGCGCCGATGGTCACCCACACCACCAGAATGTGATGCGTAATATCCAGCGCATGGAACAGGCCCCACGGCTTGGTCAGTGCTGTCAAGTGTGAGATTTCATGTGCGGCAACAAATAACCCCATGGCCACCGTCAAGCCGACCACGGTCCATCGGAACCAAGTGGCCGACAGGGTTCTGATCAGAACCGGCATGATGGCGTAAATGGATATAATTACGAGAATAAACTGTATCCCGCCCATGGACAAATGCTCGGCCCATGGTACTTGCAGCGCGGGGCCAGCCACCGAATTCTTGATCAGATCGACCAGGAGATTACTGACAAAAACGATGCACATCATGGTCCATCCCTGTGCCACGAGACTCCTGAACTGTTCGGCTTTATGCATAGTGGTTACCTCTGAAGTTTGAGAGTGAGTGAACTGCTGGCATACCAGGAGCCAGTACGAAGAGGGGGTCAGATGCGACAACTCCACGATTCGGCCCGCATGATCGAAGTAACCGGTGTCGATCGGATGCGCAGCGAGCATGTTTTCCACCGCCGCTCCGGTCGGCCGGTCGGTGAATAGCAGGCGGGCTAAACCGGCAGTATCATCCGGCAGGTGCAGCGCGGCTTCCCGGCATCGCTGCTTCCATTCATCAAGCATCACCGACGGCGGGGCTTCGCCGCCGCTCCGGTCTTCCAGGAACACCTTGAGCAATGCCGGGACGCTCAGTGGGTCACGATTCTCCAGGTGGACGATGCCCCGGTAGTCGTCGGCCAGCAGCGAGTTGTCGACAATCAAGCGCGCGAGTCGGTCGACGGGAACACCATAGAGTGCAGATGCGGGCCAGACGGGGACGACACCGGCCTCGTATGCGACCTGCAGGATGGTTCCATAGGTATCGTTGGACTTCATCAGCCCGGTGCATGCGGACGGCAAGGCATGCGTACTACGATAGATTTTGACCGGCAAGCCACGCGCGGCGGCGGCCGTCAATAGTTGTTCCCCAGCCCATTTGGATTGCGCATAGCCTGTCAGGAGCCCGGTGGGGTCCGGGTGGGCATGCTCCTGGTACAGTACGACTATAGCGCCGTTCTGGTAGCGTCGGCAGACGGTCATGGGTGAGCTGAAAAACACTGGCTTCGGACCATGCGCGACCGCCAGACGGACCAGCGTAAGCAGCGGGTCGACATTGACTCTGCTATGGGTTACGTAATTGGCGAGTACATTCACTGAGGCCGCGAAGTGATAAATGCAGTCGATCGTTTCGGTCAACTGCTGCCACTGCGCCGGAGCCACTCCCCACCCCGGAAGGGTCAAATCCCCGCACACCGGAACAATACGATGCCCCCAGTCCGGGGCGATGTCACACCCGTAGCGCCGCAGCGTATCCAGCAAGCGCGTATGGCCGGCCGCGGTGTCAGGGGCGCGGACCAGACAGTAGACAGTTGCCGCCGTCAGCGACAATAGTTCCGCGAGAACGTGTCCACCGATCCAACCCGTCGCGCCGGTCAGCAAAACGGCGTGGGGCGGCGACCATGAGCGCTGCACTCCGGATTTGAAATCCAAGGTGTCAAGGTCGGCCAGCGCAGTCTGGAGGTCGAGGTGTAGCGCGACGTCGTCAACCGACGGTGCGGGCCGGACGAGCCGCGTGAGCAGTCGGCGGTGAGCCGAGAACGTGGCCGAGTCGGCGGCCGCCCGTAGCGAGTAAGCGACCGACGTCGGTACATCGGCGGTCGGCGCTGGTACATCGGCGGTCGTCGCTGGTGCATCGGCGGCTGGCGTCGGCGCATCGGCGGCCGCCGTCACCGGATCTACCGCAGTGGTGCTTTTGCGCTGATACAAATCCGCCAAGGCTTCGATCGTAAGATTTTCAAAAAGCTCATGCATTTCGAGGACGAACGTCGGCAAGGCCGTATTGAGCGCCCGCACCAACTGAGTGGCGAGCACGGAATCACCGCCGAGTTCAAAGAAGTTGTCCGTGACACCCATCTCGCAATCGGTCATGACGCTCGCCCAAGCGGCGAAAATCGTCTCCTCCATCGGCGTCCGCGGCAGCACCCGCTCGCCGTGCCCGTCCGCCGCCGCATCGGTAATGGCAGGGAGGGCGCTGTAATCAATCTTGCCATTCGCCGAGACGGGCATGCGGTCCACGGTGACCAGATGCTGCGGTACCATATAATCGGGCAGCCGCTCCGCCAGATAGTCCTGCACTTCCGGGATATTCAGGGGCTGGTCGCCGCCTGCGACCGGTTCGATATAGGCCGCCAGTTGAAGGCTGTCGCGCCGCCCCGGCACGGCACGGACAACGGCCTGCTGAATTTCTGGATACTGGCACAAGACCGTCTCGATTTCGCCCAATTCTACCCGATAGCCGCGAATCTTGATCTGGTTGTCATCGCGCCCGAGGATCACCACATTGCCGTCTGCGGCATAACGTCCGAGGTCGCCGGTATCGTACAGGCGCGCGGCGGTCTCCGGATGGGTGATAAAGCGGGCGGCGGTCTTTTCCGCATCGCGCCAATACCCTTGGGCCAAGCCGATACCGCCGATGTAGATGCGACCTTTGACATGATCAGGACAGACCCTCAGCGCGGTATCGCAGACCCAGATCGTTTGATTCGGCAGGGGTTTGCCGTAGGGTATGCTGCGCCAAGCCGGATCGACTGCGAGCACCGGGTAGTAAATCGACCAGATCGCTGCTTCCGTCGCACCGCCCAAGCTGATGACGGCCACGTCGGGATAATGTTCGCGAATACGATCGGGTAAGGTGAGGGGGATAAAGTCGCCACTGAGGAGCACTGTGCGTAGCGGTGCCGTAGCCAGTTCCTCGGGGTAAAGGGCATCCAACAGCATGTGCATAAGCTGCGGGGCCGAGTTCCACAGGGTGACCCGATGCTCGCTCATGAGCGCGCGCCAGTGGTCCGGGTCGTGCTCCTTGCGGTGATCGGGGATCACGATCCCACCGCCGGCCGCGAGCAAGCCGAAGATGTCATACACCGACAGGTCGAAACTCAGCGACGAGACGGCGAGCACCCGGTCCTGTGCGCCTACCCTATACAGGCGGTTGATATGTTCAATCGTATTGACCGCCGCGCGATGGTCGATCATCACCCCCTTGGGTACACCGGTCGTTCCCGACGTGAAGATCACATAGGCCAGTTGCGTGAGGTCAGCATCCAGCGTCGGCAGATCGAGTGCGGCGTAATCACCTTGAGTGCCGGCCTGAATTTCAAGGATGTCGTAAGGGGCCGCGGCGAGTTCCTCGCGAAAGCTGTCGGGCTGGGTCAGCACTTGGGTAACTTCACCGATCCGCAGCAGGTTCGCTTGGCGCTTCACCGGCAAACTTGCATCCACTGGGAGATAGGCGCCCCCCGCCAGCAGCACCCCGCACGCGGCGACGATTTGCTCCCACCCCTTGTGCATCAAAATCGCCACGGGCTGTCCGGGAGCCAGGCCCCGCTGCCGCAGCCAGGCGGCGACGGCACTGCTCTCTGCGAGTAACTCGCCATAGCTCAGTGTACGCTCGGTGGCCAGGATGGCGACCGCTGCCGGATGCTGCCGCGCCTGCGTCACGAATCCGGCATGGAGCCGGATCTGCGGCAGCGCGTCCGCGGTCTGATTGGTTTGTTCCCGCCGCTCGGCCATGGCGGCGGGCAAGGCTATGCTGTGATGACTGTGCCAGGTAGCCGGTTCGTCGGCCAAGCGTCCGACCAAATCACAATAGGCCGTGAACATGGCGTCGAGTACACCGTCCTCAAAGACGGCATCGACGGCATCCCAGACAAAGTGTAACTGACCATGGAGTTCCATCACATGATGATCGAGCCAGACCTGCGAGGTTTGGCTCACGCTATAGACCTTCGACCCGAAGACCTCAAGATCGCCCACCTCCTCCTCGCCGCTCCAGATCAAACCGCTGCTGAAGACCACCGGCATGATGGCCTGCAGCGGGAGGCCGCGGCGCTTGGCCCATTCCCGCATTACCGCCACGCCACTGAATATCCGCTGCTCCAGGTCTTGGGCGAATTGTTGTTGTAGGTGGCGGGCAAATTCCACGAAGGTCAATCGGTGATCCCGCCGATCGACCTCCTGCATGACCAGGGACGTGAAGTCGCCGAGCAGATAGTTGATGTCCGGATGCAATTGCAGGCGATTAGACACCGTCACATTGAGCGTGAAATGGGGCTGCGCACTCCAGCGGGCGAGCACCTCGGAATACGCGGCCAGTAGCACACCAGAGGGCGTCAGCCCGTGACTTCGGGCCAGCGCTTTCAGTCGATCCCACCGCGCCAGATCCAGCCCAGCCTCCCGCCGGCTAAAACGCGGCGACCGGCGTCCCGTGAGGTCCGAGCGCAGCGGCAATTCCGGCGCCGGGGGCAGGCGGTCAATCCGCTCCATCCAGTACGCCCGCGCCCGTTGATAGGCTGGTGAGTCGAGCAGGCTGCGCTCAGCCAGGACATAGTCGCGAAAAGAGACTGCAAAATCAGGCAGCGTCGTCTGCGGCTGGTCATACAGTAGTCGCCACTCGCGCAAAAATAAAAAGATGCTCCAGGCATCGAGTATCAGCAGATCCAAACTGATATGCAGGCGGACGCGGCGGGCGGGCTGGCAGGTGGCGCGGACCTCAAACAACGGCCACTGATCGGCACGCAGCACCTGATGCGACAAGGCGTCGCGCGAGATTGAAACGGCGCGCTCAGCGTCCTGCGGTGAGGAGCGCGACTGGTCCTCGATGGCGATATCATAACGCGGTACTGTTGGGAGAATATGCTGCAGGCCATCGCCCGTCACAACCGCGCGCAACATATCATGCCGCTCAATCATGCGGCACAGCGCCGCATTGAGCCGGGGAAGATCCAAATCCTCGCAATCAAGCTCGACATACAAATGCGTCGCAACACTACCCATCTCCATGGCGCTGTCGCGGCCGAGCCAATAGGCGTGTTGGACTTCGGTGAGGGGGAACGGGAGGTGACGATCGGCCGGCTCCGCGTGCAGCTCCGGCAAGGGTTGCTCGGGGGAAGCAGCGGACTCCCGTAGAAACTCCAAAATGGCTTCGCGATGGGCGCGCAAATTCGTACGCAATTCTTCGGTCATCGCACCACTGGGGGCAATCACCCGCAGCTCAGCTCCGTCAATCTGAAAGCGAATGCCCGCCTTCATGGCCTGGGCCAGCACTGTCTTCATCATCGATCTCCTTTGTATAGCCGGAACCTGAAGCAATCTAATCGTGGTGCGGTGAATGCGCGTGACCGTCTAGACTTTGCTCAAGCGGTTGGGCACAAGCATGGTCACTCCCTTAGATTTCCTGCCCACTGGTCAATCTCCGCCATCACCCGCGCGGAAGTGGGGGGCTTAAGCAACGTGTAATGCGTACCGGGGACGGTCACGGCGATCGTAGTACCTGTCGTGAGCGTCTGCCAACCCCAGGCGGCCGCGTCGGCGTAGGGGTGTGCGGCAAACTCACTGACGACGCCGGTGACGGCCCGCACCACCAGGACGTCGGCGTTAATTACGCGCGGGTAATAGGCCCGGCTGCCCTGAACGATACCCTGGAATACGCCATAGATGGCACCCAGTTGTGCTTCGTCTGCGCCCAGTCCGACTTGGTGCTCACGCAGAATGGCGGTGGCCCGTTGCAACTGTTGCGCGGTACTCAGGGCGGCTAAATCGAGCGCGCGCAGGGCGGTTTGCACGGCCGGCGGCAGATCGAGGTCTTCAAGAAACCAGCGGAACAGGAGCACCGGGTCGACGAGGCCATGCACCAAGGGCGCCGGGCTGTCGATCACCAGCACCCCAGCCGCCGCACGCCCCTGATCCTGCAGCTGAGCGGCCATCTCGAAAGCGATCGGCGCACCAGAAGACCAACCGCCCAGCAGGAACGGGGACGCCGTCTCCGGCAAGGCCCCAAGGTAGACCTGCGCCAAGGCGGCAATACTGTCAAGTGGCGCACTGTGCCCGTCGAGGCCGGGCGCCTGAAAGGCCCATACCGGGCGCGCCAATCCGCACCCAAGATCACGGTAACAGAGCACGTTCCCTCCGGCCGGATGGACCAGCAGCAGGGGGACGCCCTGACCTTGCCCATCAATCGGCACGCAATAATGCGACTCGCTGGGTGCACTCGTACGTTGCAGGCGCAACGCCAAAGCCTCGAGCGTGCGCAGTTGCCAGATTGCGCCCAGCGTGAGGGTTACCCCGAACACTTCGCGAATGAGGCCGACCAGACGGACCGCCTCGAACGATTGGCCACCGAGATCGAAGAAATCGTCGGTGGCAGCGATATCGTCGCGTTGCAACACCGTCCGCCAAAGCGCGCACAGGTGCTGCTCCATTTCGCTTTGTGGACCACGCCGAACGACGCTCACCATCGCGGGCGGTTCATCAATGAGCAGAGGCAGTGCATTGCGATCGATTTTCCCGCTGTTGTTAAGCGGCAAACGGGCAACCGACTGAATCCGTCGCGGCACCATATAGTCCGGCAATTGCTCCGCGAGGTACTGACGCAACTCCGCTTCGTTGAGGTCTGCGCCGACCACCGGCGTCACATATGCAACCAATGCCTTGCCGGTGTCGCTACCCTGCACACGCACCACTGCCGCGCCGACTGCTTGGTGGGCGGCAAGTACCGCTTCAATTTCACCCAGCTCGATGCGATGACCCTGGATTTTCACTTGTGCGTCGAGACGGCCGAGAAACTCGATTGCACCGCCCGGCAGATAACGGCCCATGTCACCGGTGCGGTAGAGCCGTTCCCCGGTCTCGTCGTGGCACCCAAAGCTGGCTTGGGTCTTGGCGGGATCGCGCCAGTAGCCGCGCGCGAGACCAACGCCACCGATGTAAAGTTCGCCGCGGGTCCAGATAGGGGCCGCCCGGCCCCAAGCATCCAGGATGCACCAACTCTGATTCGGCATCGGGTAGCCATAGGGAATGCTGACCCAACTTGGGTCAACGGTGTCGAACGGATACCAGATCGACCAGATCGACGCCTCGGTGGCGCCGCCCAAGCTCACAATCTGTGCCTGCGGCGCAAGGCGGCGTAGGCGCGCGGGCAGATCGACGGGGATCCAGTCGCCACTCAACAATACCAGGCGCAGTGCCGGTAAACACACACCGCGGTATTCCGCGGCCTCGGCCAGCAGTGTGGCCAGCGGCGGCGCCGAGTTCCAGACCGTTACGGCATGCGTCAGCAGCAGATCGAGCCAGTGAGCCGGGTTCAACGATTCGTCAAGATTGGGATAAACCAGTGTAGCACCGGCCGCCGCCGCACCGAAGATGTCATAGACAGAGAGATCGAAGCCAATTGACGACACACCGAAAAGTCGATCTTCCTGACGCACCCCGAAACGGCGATTTACCGCGTTCACGGTATTGACGACACTCCCATGTTCAATCATCACGCCTTTCGGCTGTCCGGTGGACCCGGAGGTGTAGATCAAGTAAGCGAGATCGGTTGGCGTGGTCGCGGGCAGACCCTCCCGGCCGATGGCGCCAGCATCCTGCCGGGAGGCTTCCACTGCCATGACCTGCACTACCTCCGGCCATGCGCGCGCCGCGGCAAATACCGGCGACGCCAGGACCCACCGAGCACCGCTGTCGCTAAGCAAGTAATCCTGACGCGAGATCGGGAGCGTCGGGTCAATCGGGACGTACGTCGCCCCGGCCTGCAAAATTCCATACACAGCCAGCAGCCAAGCGGATCCGCGGTCGGTCACCACCGCTACGGTCTCACCGCGCCGCAATCCCAGACGGCAAAGTCGACCGGCCAGGGCGGTGCTCTGGGCGGCAAGTTCTGCGTAGGTCAGACAACTACCCGCCTGCAGCAGGGCCGGCTGGGTCGGATGGGCTGCTGCAGCAGCACTCAGGAACTCATGCAGACACTGTTGGCTGAGTGGCGTCATGGGTGGTGCCATCCCGGTCCGCTCGGCAAGCTGTGTGGCCGGAATCACGTCTAAGGTCTTCGCGTCCCACAGTGCCGGTTCGCGCGCGAGCCGCTCAATGAGTCCGGCATACGCCGTCCACATGGCATCGATCATCCCGATGGGAAAGCATTCTTCGATCAGATCCCATACATAATACAAACTCCCGTCGGCCAGCTCCCAGAATTGGTGATCAAGCATCACCTGAGAGGTCTCCAAGCAACTGAAGTCCGAGCGTTCAAATCGCTCCATGAATAAGCCGCTGCCGATGACGAACGGAATCGGCGCCCGGCCGAGGTCGCCCGTGCGGCGGTTCAGTGCCCGCATTACCTCCATGCCGCCCCATTGCAGATGCCGGGCATCGAGACTGACCTGTTCCTGCAAATGACGGGCGCGCCACGCGAAGCTCTCGTCACTCCGAAAGTCGATCTCAAGGGGATAGAGAGACGCGAAACTACCGATGATCTCACGGATCTCCGGATGTATATCCAGACGCCGTGTCATCATATTAGCCACGACGAAATGACGGCTGTTGCTCCAGGCGGACAGCACTTCGGCATAGGCGGTGAAAAGCGCACTCGACGGCGTCAAGCCAAAGTCACGTGCACGTGTCTTGAGGGGACCCCACACTGCCGCCTTAATGAAATGCTCGCGCCGCTGCATGCGTGATCGCATCCGCCGGTCCAATCCCGCCCGCAATGGCAGATCGGGCGGTTCAGGAAGGTGTGGGAGACGCTCTTCCCAATAACGTCGCGCCTTCTCTCCGGCCAGTGATTGTGCCAGTTGCTCCAGGGCCACTGCCGCATCGCGGAAACCGAGCGCCAAGGGCGGCAGCACCAGATTGGGGTCCTGATAATAGCGATCAATCTCCTGCAACAAACGCGTGGTGCCGTATCCATCGGAGAAAAAGTTGTTGTGATTATAATGAATCCGTCCCTGCTCCACTCCCCGCTCATCACGCCAAAGAGTGATCCGCAGATCAAGCCAAGGCCAAGAGTGCAGCGGTAGTTCGCTGCGCATCATCTCGCGGCGCACCTGTGCCAGCGACGCGTCTACGGCGGTCGCAGATTGCTCGCGCAGGTCATAGCAGCGGCAGGGCAATGGTGCCGGTTCGCGCACCGTTTCGAGCCGGCCATCGGAGCGCACCACCACGATCTCGCCGCGATGTCGGGCGAGCGCCCGCTGCCACGCGGCATCATAGCGCTCTACCGCGAGCGCCTCGACATTCTTCTCGACGTAGTAATGCGGCCTCACATGAAACTCCATGTAAGGATCATCTGCCATATAGAAGCCTAACTGCATATCGGAAAGCGGAAACGGTTCATAGCGGGCACCAGGGTCGGGCGCGCAGCGGGTCACCGGGATACTGGTCTCCACCATCGACCCGCGCAGCCATTCGAGAATGTCCTCTTTGTGCGCGCGCAGCGACTGCTGCAGCTCCGAGGTCATAGTCCCCTTTGGGGCCTGTACGTTAAGCACGCCGTCGGTGGCGGACAGCGTAATCCCGCGGCGCCGAAGTTCTTGCAGAAAAACGATCACAGTACGAACACCTCCGTGTCTTCCGATGCCGTTGTCAAGTGATCGTTAGCGCCACTACTGAGGGATAGCAGCAGCACTTTTCCATGAATCAATTCCGCGACTTGGGCAATACAGTCATTGCTGATGAGGACATGCGCCGGAACATCCACGCCCAACCAAGCGTGCACGCGATTACGCAGTTCGGCGGCCATCAGCGAATCTACACCCAGAGATAACAAAGTCATGCCGGCGAGGCGTTTCTGATCTGGAAACTGCGCAGATGGATCAACTCGCAGTACCCCTCGCAATAATTGCCCGAGACCCAGCAGAATCGCGTCCTCCGCTGCCGCCGGGGTCAGCGCCAATAACTCCTGGGCGGACATCAGGTCCACGGCTGGGGCGACCGCTGGGGCCAAGGTTGCGGCAACGACGTTCTGCAACAGCGCCGCGAATTCCGCCGCGGGAAGACTGTCCTGGTACCGCTTCCAATCGGCTGCCGCGATCAATGTCTGGTCCGCCCCCGATACGAGCACCCGGGTCATTGCGGCAAGCGCCGCCGCGGGCGGCAGGGGATATAAGCCTTGGCGTCGTAAATGTACCACCAGCGTCGGATCGCTGGCCATTCCGGCTTCTCCCCATGGTCCCCAGTTGACCGTCATCACGGTACGCCCGTCGGCGCGATAGGCGGCCGCCACTGCATCGAGCAGCGCGTTGGCGGTCGCATAGTTGCATTGGCCCGGAGACCCGAGCGTCGCCGCGATGGAAGAGAAACCGATGAAGAAATCCAGCGACCGCCCGCGCGTGGCTTCCAGCAGCCAATACGCGGATTGGGCTTTCGCCGCCATTACCCGCTCCCAACTCTCATCCGTAATAGCGGCCAGCGCGTGATCATCCACGATCCCTGCCGCATGGATAATCCCGCGTAGTGGGTATAAGCCGCCCGACAAGTCCTGCACCAACTTCTCCACGGCGGGGCGTTGACTCAGGTCTGCGTGGTACACCACGACCTCGACACCGGCACCACCGAGTGCAGCGATCCGGGCGCGGGCAAAGGTCGTCAACTGTGATTGCCGGCTCGCCAACACAATATGCCGCGCACCCAATCCCACCAACCATTCCGCGACGAATGGTCCGATGCCACCGGTGCCGCCGGTGATCAGGTAGGAAGCATTCGCGTTGAGAACGATTGGGGACTGACCGCGGTTATCCAGATCCTCCATCTGGTGCAGGCGGGGTCGATAGATATACCCGTCGCGCACCATGACCGAGAATTCGCCGCCGCCGGCCAGCACCAGGACAAGCGTTGCGACGTCATCCGGCGTTGGCGCCAGCGCAAGATCGGCATGCCGCAGATGCAGTCCAGGCATTTCCAGGGCTGCCGAACGCCACATCCCTATGAGTCCGGCCTGTGCGATAGCAATAGGTTCGTTTGGATGTCGTGCCACGGCAGTGCGCGTAATGAGCCACACGGGCATGTCTGCCGGCTGCAACCCTTGCTGGCTCAACGCCAAGAGCAGTTGCTGCATTTGCTCGCAGAGCCTTCGGCAGCGAACGAGAGGATCGATCCCTGTTTGCTCGGGGGCGAGAATCAACAATACGCCTCTGGGCAGGTGCGGATGCCCCTCGGCGATAGACGCACCAACGTTACCAATCAGATCGTCGATCCTCGCGACGGGGCTGAGCATGATCGCTTGCTGAATCAGCGCATCGACCACCAACTGATCACGCGGTCCAGATTCGGTCCAGAGCAGCCAATGCCCGAGGTCCGCAGATGGCCGCGGCAGTGGGTATGCCTGCCAAACCGTGCGCAAGATATGGGCCGGTTCCGGACCTTTGGCATCCAGCAGACCGGCGTCGACCCAGGCAATCTGAAGTCCATGCACCGACGCGACGATCTGACCTTGCGGACTGCGCAAAACGAAATCGCCCGTCGCCGCAGCACCGGGATTATCGGCACCCAAGGTGCACTCGACGTCCGCACTTGCAAGGCCCGAGCCATACACCGTCAGTTCCTGAATAGCAAACGGCATGGGAACCTGACTGTCGCCAATTGCCGACCTGGCAAGTAGCGGGGCCAGCGCTTGAAACGCCGCATCCAATAGTGCGGGATCGAGAACGGATGGTATCGTCAACGTGCCGCTGTGTCGTGGAGTGACAACTGCCTGCGCGCGCTTGCCGTCAAATGTCACTTTTCCGCATCCGCGGAAGGCTGGACCGTACTCGAGTCCCCAGGTCCGAAATTGCTCGTACAATTGCTGGGCCGCGAATGTTTGGGCGGTCTCTTGGAACGGGGTCGGCGTCGCTGCAATCGATGTCGCGGTCGCCGGTTCCAGGGTCGCGGTAGCGCATGTCTCCCACGGCTGGTCGGAATTTTTACCGACCGCGATCTCCACGTTCCAGGTCGCGGTACCATCGATTCGGCGCATGACCGTTTGTACACGAACGCCTTGTTCGTCGAGATCCAACCGGCGAAGCAATTGTAAGCCCCGAAGCAGGACCCCGGTCTCCGCACCGATGCCCTTATAGCGTGCGGCGGAGAGCATCATGCTGACATAGCCGGCGGCAGGCAGAATGCTGCGACCGCACACCCGATGATCGCGCAAGAAATCCTCACCAGCTTGCGGCAGTATCGCTTCAAAAGCGACGACATCGGTGGACGCGAGGTTGAGCGGTCGCCCGACATAGGGAAGACCGGCCAACGCGTTTGCGGGCAATACCTCATGAGGGAACCAATACCGGGCGCGATCAAATGGATAGCAGGGTGCGTCCACAAACGCCCCCGAGTTGCCCTCCCCCAACCGATTTAAGTTCGCCGAAGCACCAATGGTGAACAGCGTCCCGAGTGCTGTGCGCATGGTCGTACGACCGTCCTGACCGGGCTGCAGACTGCTGACACAGGTGCCTGTGACGTTAGACCTCCGGCCTAAACCAATCAATACCGGCGAGGGTCCGATCTCGACAAAGGCATCCACCTCGCGGGCTTGCAGAGTCGTCAAGACAGTGGCAAAATGAACTGGCCCGCGCAATTGATCGATCCAATAGTGCGATGAGGTTGGTTCGCTTGGCGAATCCGCTGCGGCCTTTATCATTGGCAGCTGCGGTATTCCAAATGCAACATCATCCAAGTGGCGGCGGAACTCCGGCAGCAACGGCTCCATCAACTTCGAGTGAAATGCGTGGCTGACTCGTAGCCGGGTCGCATCGATCTGTTGATGTTGGAATACGGCGAGCGCCGCGTCCACAGCAGCCACAGTACCCGAGATCACCACTTGATCAGGCGCGTTGATGGCGGCGACTTCGACATCCGGCAGTTGCGCCAAGCTTCGGCGGACCGCTTCTGCAGGCGCACGGACCGATGCCATTGCACCCTGGCCAGGTGCAGAGGCCATGAGGCGACCACGCTCGACAACGATCCCCAGCGTGGTTTCGACATCGAGAATCCCCGCGACGCAGGCTGCCGAGTACTCACCAACGCTATGGCCGGCAACATAGGTCGCCGTGATCCCCCAATGTTCCCATAATGCGACAAGCGCGAGCTGCAAGGCAACGAGCACCGGTTGGGCATAACGGGTGTCGTCCAACAATGCGATGTGTTCTCCGTACAGCACGGCGCGCAATGAGACGCCAAGCGGTCCGCGCAGAATTTCCTCGTACTGCGATAAGCAATCGCGAAAGACCGGCTCGTCACGATCAAGCTCGGCGCCCATGCCGGCGTATTGCGAGCCTTGTCCCGTAAATAAAAAGGCGATCTTCGGCCGCGGCACTGCACGGCCATGAATCACGCCGGTCTGTACCGCGATCTGCCTGGTGCGCGCGTCGTCGTGCAGGGCCGTCGCAATTGCGGAGGGGTCGGTCCCAAGAACGGTTAAGCGCTCCGGTAACATGGCACGCGCGGTATTCGCTGTGCGGCAGAGCGAGGCCAGTTCGCCTGGTTCGCGTATCCGTTCCAAGCGTTCGGCATAGGCCCGGGCGAGCGCCGCGAGACTGGCCGCGCTGTTGGCCGTGATGGCGAGCAGCTCAGTAACGCAAGCACTTGGCGATACGGTCGCTGGGTTCGGTGGGGGCGGTAGCACCGGGGTTTCCTGCGGAAACGCCTCAAGCACGACATGGGCGTTGGTGCCGCCAAAACCGAAAGAACTGACGCCGGCCCGACGTGGATAACCGGCTGGCGCCGGCCACGGTGTATTTGTTGTCGGTAACTGAAGTCGGCTATTGCTGAGATCGATATTGCGATTGACGTTCTGCAACAACGAAATGGCAGGGATGACGCCATGTTCCAAAACCAGGATCGCTTTGATAAGTCCAGCAATACCCGCAGCGGATTCGAGGTGCCCGATGTTGGGCTTTACTGCACCGAGCCAACACGGCGACCCGGCGCCCGCGTCGCCATCAAACACGGCTCGCAACGAACGTACTTCGATCGGGTCACCCAGCGGCGTGCCCGTTCCATGTGTTTCCACATAGCCGATCGTGCTGCTCTCGAAGTCGGCACATCGTAAGGCAGTGCGAATAACGCGTTCTTGCGCCCGGCCATTCGGTACAGTAAGGCCGCTGCTGAATCCGTCCTGATTGACGGCGGAGCCGCAAATGACGGCGAGCACGCGATCACCATCACGGCGGGCATCAGCCAAACGCTTAAGCACGACCACGCCACAGCCTTCGCCACGAACGTAGCCATCGGCGGCGTCGTCAAAGGTCCGACAGCGTCCCACTGGCGACAACATCTGTGCTTGCGTAAATATCGCGCCGTAATCCTCGGAGAGAATAAGATTGACGCCGCCGGCAATGGCGAGGTGTGTTTCCCCATTGCCAAGGCTACGACAGGCTTGATGCAGGGCTACCAGCGATGATGAACAGGCTGTGTCAATAGACATGCTCGGACCTTGTAGGCCGAGGCAATAGGATATGCGGTTGGCGGCGACACTCATGGCACCGCCGGTACCGGCGTAAGCATCCCAGGTACGTGTGGTTTTCGCGCGTAAACGAAAATAGTCACTGGTGCTGATGCCGATAAACACGCCGGTCAGCGATCCAACCAACGAGTCGGGCGCGATGTTGGCAGACTCCAACGCGGACCAAGTGGTCTCGAGTAGGAATCGCTGTTGCGGGTCGATGCCCTCCGCTTCGCGTGGCGAGATACCGAAGAGGGCCGCATCGAAGTATTCGATGTCGGAGAGAAAACCGGCCCATTGAAAAGGATCGTCCGCACCGACTTGATAACCGGTCAAGTCGCGTCGTGCGGCAGTGATCTCGCTAATGGCAACAGCACCAGACTCCAGCAGTTGCCAGAAAGCATCAGGCCCGTCTGCACCCGGGAAGCGACAGTTCAGACCGATAACGGCGATCGGTGCGTATGCACTCGATTCACTGACGGCAGAGACCGTGGAACCGGACACGAGGTAGGTGGCAAGCAGGGCGATTGTCGGATACTCGAACGCGAGGGTTGCGGGCAACGGGCGCTCCAGCGCCGAGCCCACTTCGCCAACGAGTTCAACCATCCGTGCGGAATCGAGGCCGTATACGGAAAACGGTTCGTCCGGGGATACCTGCGCCACGGAAACACCACTCATGCCGGCAATCACGGCGCACAGCCACTCCGTGAGATCCCGTTCGTTCCGCGGTCGTTCCAGGGGGTTGTGTTGCGAGGCGATAGCAGGACGTTGCCAGCGCCCGATTTCGCGCAGTTCATCGGCGAGGAACAGTTGTCGACACGCCTGTCGCTGAATCTTCCCACTTGAGGTCTTCGGCACGCTTCCCGGGTCAACCAGGACAACGATATCGACCTCAATGCCGTCGGACTCACTGATGGTGCGGGCAATGCGGTGACCAACGTCCTGCGCGTCGATATGGTGTCTGGCTGACCGTTCTACTTCCTGTACCATGACCAGGGACGATACCCCATCCCGCTCAACGGTAAACGCGGCTCCCCAACCGCCGATTCGCAAAGCCGGGTCAACGCTTTCGGCAACCTTTTCGATGTCTTGGGGGTAGTGATTGGCGCCACGGATGATGATGAGATCTTTCAGGCGTCCGGTTAGGTATAAATGGTTATCCGAGACAAAGCCCAAATCGCCCGTGTGCAGAAACCGGGCGCCAGGGACCGTATCTAATGTCGCACCGAAGGTTTCCTCGGTTTCCTGGGGCCGGCCCCAATAACCCGCGCCGAGACTTCCGCCACTGAGCCAGATTTCGCCTACGGCCCCCGGGTGGCATTCCCGGCCGGTCTGAGGATCGACGATACGGGTATCGAAACCAGTGGTCGGGACGCCGCACGAGACAATCGGCACCGCCTGCGCATCGTCGGGCTGCCGGAGTTCAATGCGATCTTGTTGCAATGCGGGCTTATCGACGTAGAGCACGGGGGCGCGCTCGCCCGGCTTGGTGGTGGAAACAATTAGCGTCGCCTCCGCCAAGCCGTAGGCGCCGAACAGCGCTTCTTCGCGAAAGCCGCTGACGCGAAATTTGTTGCAAAATGTACGAAAGGTGTTGTAGGAAAGGGGTTCGGCACCGTTGATGGCGATGCGCCATGCGGAAAGGTCAAGGGCGGCCGCGTCATTGTCGCTGACCTTCCGCACGCACAGGTCATAAGCAAAATTGGGTGCACCGCTGAAGACCGCACGGTAGCGGTCAATCGCCCGTAACCAACGTCCTGGCGTTTGAATGAACGCCGCCGGCGGCATGAAAACGGCAGCGCCCCCGAGGACGAGGGGCATTACAATACCCTGCACGAGGCCCATGTCGTGAAAAATCGGTAACCACGACACGAACGTCTCGCCTTGGTGCAGCCCGACCAAGGCGTTGTACATCGAGCAGTTGGTCGCCAGATCAGCGTGGCGAACGATTACGCCTTTGGGATCACCAGTAGAGCCGGAGGTATACTGTAGGTAGGCTGGGTCCTGCGACCGGACGTTAACGTTGGTAAATGTTCCGCAGCTATCATCGAGCGCGTCTATCGCAATGATGTCTGGGGGCGTGATGCTGGCCTCTGCCAGCCGCAAAGATATACCGGCAAGTAATTTTGCGGACGTGAGGATGCATTTGGCGCCGGCATTGCTCGCAATCGCAAGCGTGCGATGTACATGCCAGTTATTCCGCGGGGGATAAGACGGAACGGCGATGGCACCGGCATACAAGCAGGCCACGAAGCTTAAGACATAGTCAATGCCCGAAGGGAAAAGCAATAATATCCGTTCGCCCGTGAGTCCCCGGCGTAGAAGCTGGGCAGCGATTTGTTGCGCCTGTTGGTGCAGCGCATCATAAGTAACGGTCGCTGTTGGCTGTTCGCCGTTATCCAGAAAGATGAGCGCCGGCGTTTGTCCCTTGGCCGCCGCCCATTTGGCAATGCGATGACTAAGTAAGAAGATGTCACTCATTACAAATATCCTTTGGCAAAAGCCGCGTTTGTGTCATTGACCCGATAATGATGGTAATGACTGATCGACCACCAGTGCCCAAGTTCGGCTATGCCTATTACCGAGATTACGGATACATGTCTGACGCTACGCGGCCAGGCAGATCGGCAGATCGGCAGATCGGCACCGATGCGCGGGGAATGTACGGATAGGGCGGCTTCGGGCGGGCATGGGCGATCACACGGGGCCGCCGGAAGCGGATATGCTGACCTTGCGATGGAAAGGGATTCAGATACCGTGGGAACCCTACCCGCGCGAGACTGGATTGTAGATAAAGCAACCACAGCGGTTCCGGGGATGTGGCCGTGTCGAAAGAGCCGCTAAGGCATCGGAGCCCGGCCGCTTGCATCGGGAGCATGCCGATCCACTCGACCAAGTGGCGTAGCAAATACCCCAAGCGATAGAGCGTCTAGATCGGTTGCAGCCTCCATCCCGGCGGACATCGGGTACCGGGCGCTCGGTTTTGACACTTACCGTTGCCGAGTCGAGCTGCGCGCGCACGACACAGCGCTCGGCCTCGACTAGCAGGCCATGGCAGTGGCCTTTGACGGTGAATCTATCGACTATTGCGGGAGGGCGGCAGACTGGACGGGCGGAGTTTTCGCGGCGTCCGCGCCGACCCACCAGGCACCCATCGGAACCCGAAAACTCAAAATACATAGGCCGTCGCGATGTGTTGGAACTCGCAAGCGCCCGCTGTTTAGTCTTGACGTAACCCAGCACCATCCAATCCCCCAGATGGTTTACGTGTCTCTTCACGACTCATTGGATTATCGCATATGAACCCATGCTAAAGTCAAGAGTACGGCTCACTATCTTTACGCACACGGGTTCCAGGGGCGATAAAGGTCTCGATCAGGGGCCGGATCGTTTTCTGCTGGACATTCTCCACCAGGCGGATGACTACTGCTCCACCACGCTGAATCGTTCCGAAAATCGGCGGTTTGTCCTTCGCGATAGTGCCCCCTAAGGCGTCGCCGCCGACCCCGGCGTCTTTTTTCACCGCGCCCGGAGTCCCTTTGTGATCTGCGATGACGTAGACCGCGTCGCACTCCACCTCCCCGGACAACACGGGGTCAGGCTAGCCTATTTTTAGCATGGTCCCATTGGTTTCGCCGCCCAACTCGACCCTAAGACAATGATTGATAAGTACACGATACACCGAACTTGTAATGTAGTGCCAATTTATTTTTCGGGGGGCTGGGCTCGATATATCCTCAGGCGCCGACTGTTCTTCTCCGCGGCGCGAACATATACTGATTGCTTCATTCTAATGACCCGCAGCGGAGTATCCCCATGAAGAAGGTCGAAGCCATCATCAAACCGTTCAAACTCGACGATGTCCGCGAGGCGCTGTCCGCCGCGGGGATCACCGGGATGACCGCCATCGAGGTCAAGGGCTTCGGACGACAGAAAGGGCACACGGAGCTGTACCGCGGGGCCGAGTACGTGGTGGATTTCCTGCCGAAGGTGAAGGTCGAGCTGGTGGTGACGGATGAGCACCTGGACGCCTGCATCAATGCCATCACCGCCGCGGCGCGTACCGGCAAGATCGGCGACGGCAAGATCTTCGTCTCGGAGGTCACCCGCGTGGTGCGCATCCGCACCGGCGAGGAGAACGAGGCGGCGGTCTGACCCTGCGGCGCCTCGCTAGTTTTGATCGAGCTGTAGGTAGTCCCAGAATTTCCGGCTGAGGCTCACCTCGCCGGGTGCCGGCTCGTCGGAGACGAAACGTCCAGCCTTGCGATTGACGTCCAAAACCCGTTGCGCGTCGGCCGCGAGCTGCTTCTCACCCAAGGCTTCATAGGCCGCGACCAGCGTCTCCAGCGCATCCTCGACCGCGCTGGTACGCTGGAAACGTTCGATCACATAGTTGGCGCGATTGGCCGCCGCGACATAGGCGCCGCGCTTCATGTAGTAGCGCGCCACGTTGACCTCGTTCTTGGCCAGATTGTTGCGCAGATAGACCATCCGCTGGCGGGCATCGGCGGAGTATTTGCTGTCGGGGAAGCGCTTGACCAACTCGGAGAAATCGCTAAATGCGTCCAGGGCGGCACCGGGGTCGCGCTGGGAGACGTCCATCGGCACGTACTTGTCAAGAAAACCGACGCTGCGGTTATAGTTGACGATTCCCTTGAGATAGTAAGCGTAGTCCACGTACGGATTTTGGGGGTACAGCTTGATGAAGCGGTCGGCCGCGGCGAGCGCCGCTTCCGGTTCCTCGGCCCGGTAATTGGCGTAGGCAACATCGAGTTGCGCCTGCATAGCATAGCGGCCGAAGGGGTAGCGGGCCTCGAGTTTTTCGTAGAGCTCGATGGCGCGTTTGTAGTTGCCGGAATCCATCTCGGAGGCGGCCTCCGCGTAGATCTTGGAGGCGTTCCACCCTTCAGTCTCGTCGGCCTCCTTCCCGAACATCGAGCAGCCGGTCAGGGCGATCCCGATCAGGAACACAGTCAACAAGGTGGCCAGTCGTGTTAAGGTGGATGGCATGTCGGGGATTAACCAAGCTCAAAACCGTGTGAGTATACCCGAAGGTCTCCAGGTTAGTAGCAGCGGTGCCGCGAGCCCGCGGCGGAGAGCGGAATGTCGCTGATCGCGGGCGACACGTCGCGGGTGTATCGTTCGCTGCGGGTGGATGCGCAATCCGCCGGTCTGCGGCTGGACCAGGCCTTGGCCGCGTCCTGGCCGGAGTTCTCCCGCGGCCGGGTGCAGCAGTGGATCACGGGCGGACAGGTGCGGGTGGACGGCCTGCCGCGCCGCTGCCGCGACCGGGTCTGGGGCGGCGAGGCGGTGGAGTTGGACGCGGTCCTCGCGGTCAGCGACCGCGACGCGCCCCAGGCAATCCCGCTGGCGCTGGTGTATGAGGACGATCAACTCCTGGTGATCGACAAACCGGCGGGGCTGGTGGTCCACCCGGCGGCCGGCAATCCGGACGGCACCCTACTCAACGCCCTGCTGCACCATGCCCCCATGCTCGCCACGCTGCCGCGGGCCGGGATCGTCCATCGGCTCGACAAGGATACCAGCGGGCTGCTGGTCGTTGCCAAAACGCTGGAGGCGCATCACTGTCTGGTGGATCAACTCAAGCAGCGCAGTGTCCATCGGGAATATCGGGCACTGGTGGTCGGGGACCTGGTCGCCGGCGGTGTGGTCGACGCCCGGATCGGGAGACATCCGACGCAACGCACGCGCATGGCCGTGGTCGCCGGTGGACGGACCGCGCTCACCCGTTATCGGGTACTCGAGCGTTTCCCCGGTCATTGCCTGCTGGGGGTGGAATTGGATACCGGTCGTACCCATCAAATTCGGGTCCATCTGACGCATATTCATCACCCCTTGGTCGGGGACCCGGTGTACGGGACCCGTCCACGTCCGCCCAAGGGCTGCGCCCCGGCCTTGACCGCGGCGATTCAGGGGTTCCCGCGCCAGGCCCTGCATGCCACCCGGTTAGGGCTGACCCATCCGCGCACGGGGCAGGCGATGGTCTGGGAGGTGCCGATGGCCGCCGACCTCGCGGCGCTGCTCGCACTGTTTCGACGGGAGGCGGGGCTTGGACCTGATTCGACCTGAGTGGCCGGCTCCGCCCTGGGTTCATGCCTGTTGTACGACGCGCGGCGGCGGGGTCAGCGCCGGGGTCTACCGCAGTCTGAATCTGGGGGATCACGTCGGGGATGCGCCGGGGCGGGTCGCGCGTAACCGCGCGCTGCTGCGTACCGCCCTCGCCCTCCCGGCGGAACCCCTGTGGCTCAATCAGGTGCATGGGTGCACGGTGGTACGGACCGGCGGGCGCGTCGCCCGGCCCGATGCGGATGCGGTGATCGCGTGCCGACCCGGATCGGTGTGCGCGGTACTGACCGCCGACTGTCTGCCGCTGCTGATCTGTGATCGGCAGGGCCGGCGCGTCGCGGCGGTCCACGCGGGCTGGCGGGGCTTGGCCGCGGGCGTCATTGAGGCGACGCTGCGTGCGCTGGGTGCGCCGCGCGGGGACCTTCTGGTATGGCTCGGCCCGGCAATCGGCCCTGCAGCTTTCGAGGTGGGACCCGAGGTGCGTGCCGCATTTCTCGCGGCCGATCCGGAGATCGCGTCCGCTTTCCAAGCCGGACCGGGCGGCACATGGTTCGCAGACCTCTTTGCCCTGGCGCGCCACCGGCTCGCAGGGGCCGGGGTGACCCAGGTCCACGGCGGCACCGATTGCACCTATTCCGACGCGGCGCGTTTCTTCTCCTACCGTCGCGATGGAGTCACCGGAAGGATGGCGAGCCTGATCTGGATTTCTGGACGAAGTAACGAGTCGGATATCGGTTAAACAACGACCAAGACGCCAACAGGCGTTCCTTAACGGACTTGTTTCGCTTTTTAGTGAACGGTTCCTAACCGCACGGCGAGGTGCCTGCATGACCGATTGGAACATCGTGACCCTTCTGCCAAAAAGGCGGGGCCGCCAATTGACGACAAAAACGGTCACGTAGTAGTGTCAGCTACAGGAGGACCCGTGGTCGCCACCTTTGGCGTTTGACAGCAATCGCCTTGATTCCGGCCCGTTCCGAGTGCGCCGCTCCCGGCGCTGGGCCCCGCGCGCGGCCAGACCCGTTAATTTCCCGCAATCTTCTATCTAAGTCGTTGAAACAAAGATGCTCAGCCTCTAAGCTGACATTCGGGCGCCGGTTCGCTGACCAGCGGTCACCAGCGCATCAGCGGGCCGGTGATCGCCGCGAACCGTCGCCGGTCGCTTGCCGTGGTTCCTGGGTGCGCCGGACACCCCGGGGCCAGAGGCAGGCTTGATCGATTCCATCCAGTTGATGTCCCAGTTGATATCACCCCAATCATTGGTACCGAGTATCGTCATGAGACTCCGCTTAACCCTCGTCGCGACCGCCGCGTTACTCACCTTCGGCGCCTGGGTGGCGGTTGCGTCACCGCGTCAGGTGCCGCTGTCCGAACTCTTTCCGACCCAGACCCAGGCCAAGACGGCGATCGTCATCAACAAGGTCCTGGAACGGTATCACTATCGCAAGGTCGCGTTCGACGACGCCTTTGCCCGGACGATCCTGGACAATTACCTGGCCGCCCTCGACCCGAGTCGCTCGTTCTTCCTCGCGCGCGACGTCGAGCGTTTCGGCACCGGCGCCCGGCGGCTCGATGACAACCTGCGCCGCGGTGAACTGGATAACGCCTTCGACATTTTTCGGGTCTACCGCATGCGGGTGGATGAGCGGGTGGCCTACGCCCTGACCTTGTTGAGCAGTGATTTCGATTTCAACGTCGCCGAATCCTATGCGTTCGACCGTGAAAAGGCGCCCTGGGCCAAGACCGACAAGGAACTGGACGAAATCTGGCGGCTGCGGGTCAAGAACGACTTCCTGAGCCTGCGCATCGCCGGCAAGAACGATGCGGATATTCGCGAGCGGCTGCGGCAGCGCTACGACGGCCTGGCCCGGCGGGTGCAGCAGTTCACCGGTGACGACGTGTTCCAGGCCTTCATGAACGCCTACACCGAGGCCTTGGAACCGCACACCAGCTATATGTCGCCGGCCACCTCGGAGAATTTCGACATCAGCATGAAACTGTCGCTGGAGGGCATCGGCGCGGTCTTGCGTTCGGATAACGAGTTCACGGTCATTCAGCGCACCATTCCCGGCGGCCCCGCGCGCGATTCCGGTCAGGTGTCGTCCGGAGACCGCATCCTGGGAGTCGGTCAGGGGCTGGATGGAAAAATCGAGGACGTGGTCGGCTGGCGGCTGCAAGACGTGGTCGACAAGATCCGCGGTCCCAAGGGCTCCGTCGTGCGGCTGCAACTGCTGCCCGAATCGGGTGCCAGCGACGGCAAAACCCGCGAGGTGCCACTGGTCCGTAACGAGATCAAGCTTGAAGATCAGGCCGCCAAGGACTATGTCATTGAGCAATTACCCAACGCCCCCGGGCTCAAGATCGGGGTGATCGAACTGCCGGCGTTCTATCGTGACTTCGAGGCCGAGAGCGAGGGTAAGCGCGATTTCCGCAGCACGACCCGCGATGTGCGCGAACTGCTCAAGAAATTGACGGCACAGAACGTAGATGGGATCGTGATCGACCTGCGCGGCAACGGCGGCGGCTCACTGGCGGAGGCGACGTCACTGACCGGACTCTTCATCGACACCGGCCCGGTAGTGCAGGTCAAAGACGCGTTCGGCAAGGTCGAGATCGAACGCGATCCCGACCCTGGCGTGGCCTATTCCGGACCTCTGGCCGTGTTGGTGGACCGGGACAGCGCCTCGGCCTCCGAGATCTTCGCCGGCGCCATC
Source organism: Chromatiaceae bacterium (assembly GCA_013426805.1). GTDB lineage: Bacteria > Pseudomonadota > Gammaproteobacteria > Chromatiales > Chromatiaceae > Thiodictyon. Next base: position 47,610 of record JACDZG010000012.1, on the reverse strand, counting down.
CAGGACTATGGCCGCGGTCTGGTCATCGGCGAGCCGACCTTTGGTAAAGGAACGGTGCAGACACTGGTGGATCTCAACCGCTACGTGCCCGGCGATCAGGCCGACCTGGGTCGGCTGCGGCTGACAATGGCCGAGTTCTTCCGGGTGAGCGGGGGCAGCACGCAATTGAAGGGCGTCGAGCCGGATGTGCATTTCCCATCCAAGGACGACGCCACCGATCACGGCGAGCGGGCACTCGACAACCCGCTGCCCTGGGCACGCATCGACGCGGCCGACTATCGCCCGGTCGGTACCACCAATGCCACCGCCTTGACCCGCCAGTCGGTGCAGCGGATCAGCCAGGACCCGGGGTTCAAGATGCTGGAGCGGCGCAGCCAGGTGGTGCGTGAGGTCAAGGAAGAGACCCAGTTGTCGCTGCGTGAATCCGAACGGCGCGCCGCGGACAAGGCGCGGCAAGCGACGTTCAAGGATGAACAGGATCGCTTCCTGCGCGCCCGCGGGATCAAGCCGGTGGATGAGGATGCAGACCAAATTGATGAGGATGCGCTTGACGCGCAACGCGATGCCATCGGCCGCATTCAGGCGGAAGAAGCGGCACGCATCCTGGCCGACGGGATTCTGCTGGAAAGTGCCAACCGGCCGCGGGCGGCCATGAGCCACTGAGCCGCCGCCGACCCGGATCATCGTGTCCCGGTCAAGGAACGCGATCGCTCGCACCTGATATCCCGACATCGCCTTGGCGTAGGGGCGGGTTTGAAACCCACCCCTACATCCGGTTATCGCTTTGGACGCCTGTAATGAAGACCGACCGGGATTGAACTCATGGATTCGCAATCAGTAACCTTCGGCCGGCGCCTGCGGGCGCTGGAGCACGCCCGCCCGCTCGATTGCTTTGCCGGTAATCGGATCGGGCTGGAAAAGGAGTCCCTGCGGGTCTCGCCCGCGGGACAGCTCGCGCCGACCCCGCACCCGGGCGCGCTGGGGTCGCCCCTGACGCATCCGCACATCACCACCGATTTCTCCGAGGCACTGATCGAGTTGGTCACCCCGGCCCTGGGTGACCAGCAGGCCGTACTGGACTTCCTGGCGGATATCCATACGCTGGTCTACCGCCACCTGGGTGATGAACTCCTGTGGGGCACGAGTATGCCGTGCGTGATCGCGGGGACGAGTCAGATTCCCTTGGCCCGCTACGGATCATCCAATGCCGCGACCATGAAGACGGTCTATCGCCGCGGCCTGGGTAACCGCTACGGACGCACCATGCAGGTGATCGCCGGAGTCCATTTCAACTTCTCCTTCGGCGACGACTTCTGGCATCTCTATCAGGATCAGGAAGGCGATACCGGTCCGCTGGGGTCATTCCGCTCCGAATCCTATATCGCCATGATCCGCAACCTCCAGCGCATCGGCTGGCTGGTTCCCTATCTGTTCGGTGCCTCGCCGGCCGTGTGCGGCAGCTTTCTCCAGGGTCGGGAGACCAACCTGATCCCGTTCGATGCCCAGACCTTCTACGACCCCTATGCGACCTCGTTACGCATGGGAGACATCGGATACCAAAACCAGAAGGAGCAAGGCACCGGCATGAAGGCCAGCTATGACAGCCTGGATGCCTACATTCGCAGCCTCACCTGGGCGATCGAGACACCCTGCCCGCAGTACGAACAGATCGGGGTCAAGGTCGGCGGGCGCTACGAGCAACTCAGCGCCGCGGTCCTGCAGATCGAGAACGAGTACTACAGCACCGTCAGGCCCAAGCAGATCATCGACTGGCTGGAAAAACCGACCCTGGCCCTGCGGCGACGCGGTGTCCGCTATGTCGAGTTGCGCTCACTGGACGTGAACGCCTATGAGCCCGTTGGGGTGGGCGCCGAGCAGCTGCTGGTCCTGGAGACCCTGCTGCTCTATTGCCTGCTGGCGGACAGTCCGCGCATTGGCGCCACCGAGCGGCTGGCGATCGATGATAATCAGGTCGTCACCGCCCATCGCGGGCGTCAACCCGGGCTCACGCTGAACCGGGACGGTCAGGCGGTGACACTGCGGCAGTGGGCGGGCGAGATTCTGGACGCCATGGGCCCGGTCGCCGCGCTGCTCGACGGCGCGGCCGAGGGTCCGCGCGGCGCGAGTCTGCTGGCTCAGCGCGAGAAAGTGCGTGACCCCGATGCGACCCCCTCGGCACGCATGTTGGCCGAAATGCGGGCGAACGGCGAAGGCTTCTTCGCCTTCGCCCGGCGGGTCTCCGCCGCCCATCGGGCCGCCCTCGAGGGGCGCACCCTGAGCCCGGAGCGGGAGGCCCTGTTCCGGGATCTGGCCGCGGAGTCCGTCTGCCGCCGGAGCGAAATCGAAGCGGCCGACGACCTGAACTTCGACACCTTCCTGCAACGCTATTTCGATCAGGGGCGGGCAATTCAAGCCGAGTCGGCGGCCGCCGACCCGGCGCAGCACCACAGTCGATAGCTCGCGCCCGCGGCCAGCCCGCAAAGCGCCATACCGAGCAGCATGGGCACCGCGGTGCCGTTATGGGCCAGGCTGACCAGTGACCCGACCGCCGCGCCCAGACCGAAGCGTGCCGCCCCCGAGAAGGCCGATGCGGTGCCGGCCATCCGCGGGAAGTGCGCCATGAATCCGGCCATGGAGTTGCCGAGCACCACCCCCGCCATACCCAGATAGGCCAAGGTCGCGAGCACGATCGCCCACAGCGGCGGCGTTCCCCAGAGCGCCAGTGCGCACAGCAGCGACGCGGCGCCGACTTGCACTCCCAGCCCCCAGCGCAGCAGGCGCTGCGCCCCCAGACGCGTGACCAGCCGGGCGTTGACACTGGTCACCAGGATGGCCAGGCCAACATTCGCGCCGAAATAGACCCCGAACCAGGCGGTCGGCACCCCGTGCAGTTCAATATAGACGAACGGGGAACCGACGATGTACGTCATCATCCCGCCGAATGAGCAGGCGCCGGTGAGCAGGTAGCCCATCCCTACCCGATGGCGCGCGAGCAACAGATAGTTGCGCAGGACGCGTTGCAGCTCGGGCGGGTGGCGGCGTGCCCTGGGCAGGGTCTCGGGAATCAGCCGGAAAAAGAGCGCGCTCGCCGCCAACGCGATAGCAAGCAGCACGGCGAAAACCCAGTGCCAACTCGCGTAGCCCACGATGACTCCGCCGATCGTCGGCGCCAAGAGCGGCGCCAGCGCCGTGACCAACATCACCAGGCTCATCACACGCGCATACTGGTCGCGCTCGAACAGATCGCGCACCAGCGCCGGCACGGTCACCGCGATCGCCGCTCCGCCCAGCGCCTGGAGCGCACGCGCCGCCAGCAAGAGCGCCATCGCATCGGCCAGCGCGCAGCCCAACGCCCCGACGCAGAACAGCACCAGCCCGCCGCCGATGGTCGCCCGCCGGCCGAGCACATCGGACAGCGGCCCCAAGAACAACTGCGACAGGGCGAAGACCCCCAGATAAACGGTCACGCTCAGTTGCGCCAATTCCATGGTCGAGCCCAGATCGCGCGCGATGGCCGGCAGGCTCGGCAGATACATATCGATCGCAAAGGGAGTCAACCCGGAGAGTAACCCCAGCGTCAGGAACAGCGATGGACGAACCTGCATGGAAGCCTCAAGCGGGCAAAAAATAAGGCCCCGACGCGGCAGCGGCGGGGCCTTAATCAGCGGCGGCGGATGCCACCGTGATGGGGCCTTACTGGTTGGTCGGGACAGCGGCGACCGTAGTCGCATTCGCCGCGACCGGCGCGGCGGCCTGGGGCGCGGCGGCCGGGGCGCAGCCCATGCCGACGCCGGGGCCGCCCGCGCGCGGGCCAAAGCCATGCGCCGCGCGGCGACGCTCACTCTGTTCCTTCATCGCATGGCGGCGCGCCGCCATTTCCTGGCGGGCCTGAGCGCGCTGGGCATCCTGTGCCGGGCCGCGGTTGCCGACGAACGCGGGCATGGCGGGGCGTTCGAAGGCGGGCATTTCGGGCATGGCCGGGAACTCGGGAACCTTGAAGTCCGGGCCGCGCCGATCCGGCATCTCGGGCATCGCAAATTCAGGCATGGCCGGGGCTTCGAAGGCGGGCATCTCGGGCATGGCCGGGAACTCGGGAGCCTTGAAGTCCGGGGCGCGCGGCATCTCGGGCATCGCGAATTCAGGCATGACCGGGCGTTCGAAGCGGCGCGGCTCCGGCCTGGCCGGGAACGCGGGGCCGCCCCACGCCGGCGCGGCGATGTTGCCAAACCGGGGGTCCATGGCCGGTGCCGGCTGCGGTGCATCCTTGAAGCGGGCCGCCTGCTGCTCGGCGAACTGGCGCCGCGTCGCCATGGCCTGCTCCGCGGCCTTGGCACGTTGGGCCGCCATGGCCTGGCGCTGCTCGACGAAGGCTTGCTGTTGCTGCTCAAACACCCGCTGCTGATCGGTCATGCACCCGGCCTGATTGGGGGCGCCATACCAAGCGCCGGCCGAGGAGGCCGCAACGGCGAGGGCAATGACGGAGGCCGCTTGAACTATCTTATTCATTTTTGAAGTACCTTACTCGAGCTAAGGATAACAAGGGTTAAGAATTTTCAGGCGCTCAACATAACCCGTACCCCGGGCAGAGGGCCCGATCGCGCTTCACCGCCGACCGCGGACGATTGCCGCGGGTGGAGTGACGGCCTGACCTGCCATCACCGGCGCCTGAGTCGGAAAGGCGTATGGGTAGCGCCAGCCATAAGCGTCATTGCTGGCGGGGATCTGGGCAAACTGCCGACGATCGGTCGCGGCTGCCGGACCGACGTCGGTGCTGCCCGAAACCGCGGGCGCGGCCTCATCCCCGCCGTTTCCAGCCGACCCGATCACGCTCAACTCCGCGGCAGCCGCCGCCGCGCAGACCAAGCCGACCATAACCGCCAGTGCGGGCTTGAACATCATTGCCTCATCGTCGACGGCCCACGGCGACCGCTCAGGCCCAACCGTCCCAGGTGAGTATTCAGTATATAAGAACTTACTAAATTAGCAATAGATAAATTCCGTTCGACCGCTCAAGAACCCCGACCCGCGCGTTCAGTTGCCCTTGGCTGCCGACCCTCCACCGATCCGGAATCCCCCGCCACAGCCTGCGAACTTCGTCCTGCTCGCCAAGTTCCCGAGTAGAATCACGCGAAACTCATGACGCCCGCACAGATATCGATGCAATCTCTAACCAACCCAGAGTCGGTTCCGGTTCCGGTCGACGAACACGTCGAGGAAACCCGCGACTCCCTGCGCAGGCACTACTTCGCCGATCAGCGCGCCTGGGTGGTTGCGTATTCCGGCGGCAAGGACTCGACGCTGGTCCTGCAGTTGGTCTACGACCTGATCCTCGAACTCGGGTCAAGCGCAAAAAAACCGATCTTCATAGTCGCCTCCGACACGCGCGTTGAGGCACCGAACGTTGAGGAGTATCTGGCGGACCGCCTGTCGCGGGTCGCCAGCCATGCCCGTGCCAACGGACTGCCGGTCTACGTGCACCGGGTTCAGCCGACCCCTGAGCAGAGCTTCTGGGGGAACCTGATCGGCAAGGGGTATCCGTCACCGACCCGTTGGTTCCGCTGGTGCACGACCAAGATGAAGATCAAGCCCTCACGGGCCGTGATTGACGGCATCGTGCGCGCGCACGGCGGAGTCGTCCTGCTCTTGGGCACCCGTCTGGACGAGAGCGCCAGCCGCGCGCAGCGGATGGAGGGTCGCGCCACCAACAGTCGCGGCCTGAATCCCCATGGCGAAATCCCTGACGCCCTGGTGATGACACCGATCGCGGACTGGTCGACGGATCAGGTTTGGGAATATCTCTTTACTCGTAACCCGCCGCCCTGGGGCGGTACTCACGACTTCATGCTCGACCTCTACCGGCAGGCGAGCGGCGGCGAGTGCCCGGTAGTCTTTGACCTGAACACGCCATCATGCGGGGGAAGCCGTTTCGGCTGCTGGACCTGTACCGTGGTCAAGGAGGACAAATCCATGCGCGGGTTCATCGACTCGGGTGCGGCCTGGATGCAACCATTAAATGAATTCCGCAACTGGCTCAAAGAGATACGTGAAGACACCAGCAAGCGTGACGGCATCCGCCGCAACGAGTCCATCGGACCCGGACCCTTCAGCTCGGAGACCTGCAAACTGATCCTGCGCCGGCTTCTGGAACTGGAGAAGACCGTAGGTCGCCGGTTGATCGAAGATGCCGAGATTGCTTACATTCAGCAGCAGTGGGCCGAGAAGTTCGATGTCACTAACAGCGCATTAGCCATTGCCAGAGACTACGGAAGGGAGGTTGGAACCTTGACCCTCACGTCAGAAGACCTATCCAGGGATCTCGCACTCATCGAGGACCTAGCCCCCAGGTTCGAGGTCCAGAACATCTGGGCCACGGACCTTTATAGCCTAGTCACTGACCGATATGCATCGCTCGACAGCCCGAGTAGTCGTCAGCAGCTTCTGGACGACGTGATCAAGGTCGTCGAGAACGCCGTCCGACAGGCCGACAGGACCGAGCCAGCTCCATGATTTTTGAGAGCATTCGACTCACCAACTTGTTCTCCTACTACGGGGGGCAGCAGATCGACTTGGGCACTCCCGAGCCCGGGCGCAATGTCTGCCTGATCATGGGTCGCAACGGCTTCGGCAAGACCAGCCTGCTCAACGGACTCAAGCTCCTCTTCACCGGTGTTAATTACGAGCCGTTGCGGCGCGCGGTTCAGCGCTCGCGTATACCTTCGCCCAACCAGTACGTGGTGGGTGCCGGTAACGATTGGTGGGGGATCATGAACCGACGGGCGCGTAGAGAGGGTCAAACCCGCTGCGCAGTTCGACTGACCTGGAGTGAGGACAGTGGCCAGGTTACCGCGGAACGGACCTGGCGCATCGAGAACGGGGCCTGGGACGGCGACGAATCCTTAACCGTCACGACCGCTACCGAGACTTTCGCAGACGATGAGGCTCAAGAGTTTCTCGACCGCCGCCTGCCTAGGGACTATCTGTATTTTTTCCTGTTTGATGGCGAACAAATCGAGGAGTTAGCGGAGGCCAACCGAGATGCGCAACAACGCCAGATGGAACGCCTCCTTGGGATCGGCGCCATTGAGGCACTACGGGACGCCCTGAACAAAGCAATCGGCCGCTGGCAACATAATGATCTGGACCCACAGGCCCGAGCTGACCTAGAGCGTCTTGAGGGGGAAGCTCGCGGGATCGGGGCTGAACTCGCGGCCTTGGACGGGAAGCGGGCCAACCTGAAAGAGGAGATCGAAAACGACACGGACGCGCTACGCCGCATCCGCCGCCGTATCGAAGGACTGAGTAGCTTCGTGCATCGCCACGACGAAGCGCAGCTCAAAGAAACACGAGAACGGATCCAGGCGCAGCGAGCCGAGGCGCTGGACCGGATCTCGGCCCAGATCCCGCGGGACATCGCACTCCTAGTTAATCCGTCCCTGATCAGGCGGGCACTGGAAAGACTGGACCGGGTACTTGGCAGCGACGCCAATTCCCGGAGCCGGGTCTTAGAGTCCCTTCTGGAAGTCTTGCCAGGACATCTGTTCGATCTGCCGGAGTTCCCCGACCCTGACATCCGCGACGGTCAGCGCGCCTACTATAGGTACAAATTGGTGCGTCTCCTGGAGCGAGAGGCGGAAGCGGCCAGCGACACCATGGATCCCTCGTTCGCCCCAGACCCGCAAGCGGCCTCGGCGTCGCGGGACCAACTCGCCCCCTACGCCCAAGCCGAGGCACTGCGCTCGGCCCGGGCTGAGGAACTGCGCCGCGTTCAAGGGTTCACCGGCGAGTTGCACCAATTAGAGGCTGATCTGCTGAACGTGGGTGCGCTCTCTGAAGAGGAGCGGGCGCGCTATGACCGCTATGTGGCGGAACGCGACGAACTGGAGCGTGGCCTGGACACCAAGAAGAAGCGGCACGTGGACATCGAAACGGAGTCCGCCAGCCTGCAACGCAGGCTTTCCGAGGTCCGTAGCAAAGCGGAGCAGACCAAAACAAAGATTGGTAAGAATCGAGTTACCGAAGACAAGATCGCCACTGCCCGCCGTCTTGGAAGCCTCTTTGCTGAACTCAAGAGTGCACGCAAACGAGCCCAACGGGAAGAGTTGGAGGCGGCAATTAATCGCCACTTTCGAGTTCTAATGACCTCACACCCGCTGATCGAGCGAGTGGAGGTGGACGACGATTTCGGATTGCGATACCTGGACCGGGAATCGCAGCCCATCGGCATGGGGAACCTTTCTGCGGGCATGAAGCAGCTTATGGCAACTGCCCTTCTGTGGGCGCTAAGCGAGGTCTCTGGGAAGCAGGTGCCATTGGTGGTCGACACTCCGCTGGCCCGCATCGACTTGGCCCACCAAGAGGCTATGTTGCGCTACTACTACCCCAATGCCGCGACCCAGGTCATCGTCTTGCCCACAGACGCGGAACTCGATGCGCGCAAACTCCAACTGATTGCCGGGCATGTCTACCGTGCCTACCGCCTGACCAATCCCGACGGCGAGCACACGGTTCCCGAGCCGGTGACAGTGGCCGACCTGATCCAGGGGGTCTGACCGATGGCCGATCTATACACCGATATCCGCGACGAGCAGACCATTGAGGATGTCCTCGTTCACGGACTTGGCACGCCTCGCGCCCCAAAGCTGCGCGTCCTGCGCATTGCCCTGGCACGGTCGCTGCAAATCCCCACCCCACCCACAGAGGATTTGGACGGGAGCGGTCTAGGCGGCAGCGAGTACGCTCTGGCCCGGATCACGGGGGCGGGGCTTCCGGCGGACGAGGAGGGTCGTCAAGACTATGATTTGGCGATGCGCGCGCTGCTAAGCGTCTACCATGGCGAGGATATGTTCCAGGGGGATGAGTCGGAGCGGCGTTATCGTCGTTACCTGCAACGCCACGTCCGCCGCGGCCTTCAGGAGATCCGCACCACTTGGCGCCCAAGTCACGATTTTCACGGTTTCCTCTACCACGAGTTGTTTGTCGGCGCGACACCGCGTCCGGCACACATCGACCTGGGGCAGGAGATCCTCGCCGGGCTTCGTGAGATCGGCGTCTCGGCCCAGATCCGCGGCGTCGAAGACGGCCCGCGTATCAGCCGCTACCGGGTCTATCTTGACGACGTCAATCACTATGACCGGGTCAAGCGGGGTCTGGACAAGCTCGGATTGCACTTGGGCCTGTCCACTCGTCAGGGCATCCTTCTGCAAGAAGACGAAGAAGGCGACCGGGAGGCGCGGGTACTGGCCCTGGACGTGCCCCGTCCGCGCGACACCTGGCATACGGTGCCCGGCACCCGGCTCCGGGACTGGGCGACCCAGGCGACGGATGTGCCGCTCCTCACGGTCTGGCCCGGGGTGGACGTGCTGGGGGAGCCGGTGCACTTCGACTTGGCCGCTGCACCGCACCTTTTGGTGGGCGGAACGACCGGCAGCGGCAAGAGTGTCTGCCTCCATGCCCTGCTCCTGTCCCTCCTCTGGCGGCTTGGGCCTCAGGACCTTCATCTCACCCTGATCGACCCGAAGCGGGTCGAACTTGCCCATTACGCGGGCTTCCCGCACTTGATGGGAGGAGCGCCGCTGGAAGACATCGGCGATATCCTGGAGGCGCTGGACGCGTTGGTCGCGGAGATGGAGCGTCGCACCGTCTTATTACGGCAGCAGGGAGTCGCGAACCTGGCCGAGGGTCGCGAACAGGGTCGAATCGATCTGCCCTATGTGGTCGTGGTGGTCGAAGAAATGGCGGACCTGCTGTTCCAGTCCCGCGAGGTCGAGTCGCCCCTAATACGTTTGACCCAGAAGGCGCGCGCCGCCGGCATTCATCTGGTGCTCGCCACCCAGCGCCCGGATGCCGAGACCTTCAGCGGTTTATTGCGCAGTAACGTGCCGGGGCGAATCGCGCTTTCCGTCCGCACCGCCGCCGAGTCAAAGATTATCCTCGACGAAACCGGGGCCGAGAAATTACTCGGTGCCGGCGACATGTTGCTGCGGCCTCAGGCAGGTACCGCCGCCCGTCGCGCCCATGGGGTCAGGGTTGGCAGCGACGACATCCGCCTTTGTCTGCAAAGCGTCCGCGGGAGAACCCAATGAGCGACATGACCGTCTATGAGTTCCAACCACTCTGGTTGACTCTGGATCGCGTCGGACCCTTTCAGGGCACGCCCTACGAGATCGACTTCACCGACGAGCAGGACCGCCCCTGCAATATCTTCCTATTGATGTCGGAGAATGGGCGCGGTAAGACCACGGTGCTCGATTGCATGGCCTTACTGATGCGGCAACTCGGCGAGGCTGAACCCAGCCGCTTCGGTCAGGAGGAACTGGATGCGGGTTGGGGTAGAGTACAACTTGATGTGTTGACCCGCGTCTATTGGCAGGGGGCCGACCGTCGCATCGTTCTGTCACTATTGGCTGGGGCAATCGGCGAGGAGACGTTTCTCAAGGTTTGGGACGACTCGGAGCTTCAGCGATATGGGGCGGAGCAATGGCATCGAACCGGATTCAGGCAGCGAGTGCGCGGGCGATTAGTGGAGATTGACCGTCATGACGATCTCGTTCAAGACCTGCGCCATACGCTGATCAACTCCAGCCGCCTGGCACCGGAGAGTTTCGCCAACTCGACGCTAAGTTTCCCCACGGCACTGTTCTTTCCTGCTTATCGCGACATCCCGCCAGTTCTTGGGTTTGAAGAGCGGCCGGTCATCCAGCCGGATCATTGGGGTTACCGCTCTGTACAGGAATTCGACTCCCACGGTACCCACTGGACCGATTCACTGGATAATCTGCTTGTCTGGCTAGCCTGGCTGAGCAACGGCAGTTTCGAGGATGCAGTCAAAACGGTGAATAGCACGGTGTTTGGGAGGTCCCCAGACAAATTCCTGGCACCGGAAATTCGCCGTGTTCCGCCTGAGGCCGTTGTGCATAGCGGGGGGCAAACCCATCGTTTGGACCGACTCTCCAGCGGGGAGAAGAACCTGGTGCAACTTTTCTTGCGCATCGGTGCCCACGGTACCCGCAACACCTGGATCCTGGTAGACGAGCTTGATGTGCACCTCCATGTCCGCTGGCAACACAAGGCGCTCAATTTAATGAAGACACAGGTGCGTCAACAGCCGGGCACCACGGTCATCGCGGCAACACACTCGGTCGAAATTCTTGAGGCTTTCCCCATGGATATCCGCGAGGAAGGCTTGATAAAGGGCGGCTGGATAATCGAGGAAAACCTGCGCTAGCAGGCAAGGCGGGGCCATGAGCGGATTCAAGATGAAGCAGTCGGATCAGTTGGTCCTCAAGCAGCGTGGCGGGGCGGTGGTCTTTCTGGAGTCTGAGGAGGACTTCCAGATCGTCGCCAAGCGTTGGTTTTTCGATGAAGGCCAAGAGGTCTTTTTCCAGCCCGCCGATACCTGCGAACAGGAATCCGGCGGTGGTGGCTGTAAGGCCGTCATTGATCTTGTTGCTCAGGCGAGAGCCAACGGGATTAGCGCATTCGGCCTCGTGGACCGAGACGTGCTGCTGAACGATCACAATTGGCCTCTGTGGTGGCAGGATCGGGATCCGGAATTTCTCTCTGAGCGGCCCTACGGAGAGCACATTCGTGTCCTGCTGCGTTGGGAGCTTGAGAACTACCTGCTGGACCCGGACGCCATGGCTACGGTGGCCAACGACGCAAGGATGACTTCGACGCATACGGCGGTCTCGACGACGGCGTTCTGCCTGAACTGCGCCGACGAGCTAAAAGACAGGTCCGCCGCAACCGTCACGGCTATTGCAGCCAATGTGCCCTCACCGGCGGTCGGATTCGGGTGTAACCCAATGCGGCATGGCGCCGCCCTCACAGATGAATTACAGCAGTTTCTGTTGAAGCAAGGGGCTACCAATGCTGCGGCCGCTCTCGTGGAGCACCGTCAAAGCATTGATCGATTTGATGCGCCTGCGGCTCCCGCGCTGAATCGTTGGGAGCGCCTCGTGCGCATGTTGGACGGCAAGGCCGCTCTCAAATACGTGAGCCATCGCACCGGCATCCGGTTCGATGAAAAGCGCGCAGAACTTGCGCGTCGGATGCGCGAAAATAACGCCGTGCCGACGGAGATACGTGGGCACATTGAGGAGTTCAAGATCTCCGCATAGGAACCCTTGGCGTTCATCTTGCAAACGGCAGTGAAAGGCTGACAGCCGCTATCAAAACAACCGATTCAACCCGTTCAATGCCGCCACGCGGTAGGCCTCCGCCATGGTGGGATAGTTGAAGGTGGTCTCGGTGAAATAGCGGATGCTGTTGGCGGCGCCCGGTTGGGACATGATCGCCTGGCCGATGTGGATGATCTCCGCGGCTTGTTCGCCGAAGCAGTGAATGCCCAGGATTTCCAGGGTCTCACGGTGAAACAGGAGCTTGAGCATGCCCACGGTGTGGCCGGTGATCTGGGCGCGGGCGATGGACTTGAAGTCGGCCTGGGCGACCTCGTAGGGAACTTGACTGGCGGTCAGTTCGCGCTCGGTGCGGCCGATCGACGAGATCTCGGGCACGGTGTAGATGCCGGTGGGAAATTCTTCGATCAGCGACCAGTCGCATTCGCCGTCGGCGATGTGGGCCCCGACGAAACGCCCCTGATCATAGCTGGCGCTGGCCAGCGCCGGCGAGCCGGCCACGTCGCCGACCCCGTAGATGTGCGGCAGGGCGGTCTGGTAGCTGCGGTTGAGATCGAGCTGACCGCGCCGATTGGGCGTCAGGCCGATGGCTTCCAGACCCAGGTCATGGGTATTGCCGGTGCGGCCGTTGGCCCAGAGCAGACAGTCGCTCTTGAATTTCTTGCCGGACTTGCAGGTCAAGACGACCCCATCGTCCTGCGCCTCGACCCGGTCATAGGTCTCGTCGTTGCGGATGACGACACCGCCCTGACGCAAGTGATAGGACAGCGCATCCGTGATCTCGTCATCCAGAAACGACAGCAGCCGGTCGCGGGTGTTGACCAGGTTCACCTTCACATCCAGGTTGCTCAGAATCGACGCATACTCGCAGCCGATGACCCCAGCCCCATAGATCGTCATCGAGCGCGGTGTGTGGGCCAGGGCCAGCACACTGTCGCTGTCGAGCACCCGCGGGTGGCTGAAGTCCACGTCCGGCGGATGATAGGGACGGGAGCCGGTGGCAATCACGAAATACTTGGCGGTCAATTCCTGGGCGGCGCCGCCGGGGCGTTGGACCTCGATGCATTCCGGGCTGCGGAAGCGGGCGTGGCCGAAGATGACCTCCACCCGGTTGCGCTGGTAAAAGCGGTAACGGGTGCGCACCTGGTCGTTGATGACCCCGTCGGCCGCGCGCAGCAGGTCGGGAAAGTCCACCTGGATCTGGTCGCGGGTGTGCTGGAAGATTGGATTGCGCCGGTAGTCCGCCAGCATCTGGATGGAGTGGCGCAGCGCCTTGCTGGGGATGGTGCCCCAATGGGTACAGCCGCCGCCGACGGCGTTGTGCGCTTCCACGATGGCCACATGGCGGCCGGCCTTGGCGAGTTTCATGGCGGCGCCTTCGCCGGCCGGGCCGGTGCCGATCACGATGACATCGAATGCGCGGGTGGTCATGGCGGGGCTGCTCCGGCTCGGTACGGCTGGCACCTGGCCGGCGGGCGGGGTGCGATCAGCGAAATGGTGTCAGAGCGCTAGTTTAACCGTTCGCGCAGAAGCCGTCGGCGCAACGGTGCTTGAAGCGCCGGGCGGCGAACCGGCGATACGCCCAGTCGAGCGGGCCGACCAGCCGCAGACCGGTGACCAAGCGGGCCAGGTGCCGGTAATACGGCAGACGGCGCCACAGGGTGACGAATCCTTGGACGCCGGTCACCGGAGCCCCATTGGTATCGATCACATGCAGCCGGGCCATGGCCTCGGTGGTGCTGATACCGGCCTGTCGCAGCCGCTCGGGAGCTGTCAGCAGATCGACCCAGTCGACGGCGCCGGCGCGATCCAGCCCTTGGTAATGAGCGATCTCGCGGCGGCACAGGGGGCAACCGCCGTCGTAGAAGACGACGGGTCTCAGTTCAGTTTGCGGCATCGGTACTCTCGGTGGACAGCGGGTGTCGACGACGCCGGGGCGGTCGGACCACCCCGGCCCGTGGGGCGGGTAACGGTCAGCGGTGTCCTTCCAACGTCAGGACGAACAGGGTCGCCGCCGTGGCGGAGAGCGCCGACAGTGCCCATTTCAGTTGTGTAAAGCCCGGTTTGATCATCAGGGTCACCTCGTGCTGGACATGGTTGGATACGATGATCCGCGCGGACGATCCCACGCATAGCCGGTAAGGTCGGTCTGGCGGGCGGAGAATCAACCGTCCACCCGTCCGGTGATTGACCCTGTCACGGCGGGCGGTCGGCGACCGCGACGGCCTCCAGGGTCGTCGGACTGGACAAGTGCGCCCGTGCGTGTTTCCCTGCCCTTCCCTGAACAGTCTATGGAGTGCTCGCATGCTCCGCCGTATTCTGACCGTCCTCCTGGCGATCCTGCTGACCCTGGGCCTGGGTGTCGCCGGGTTCCTCCTGTGGATCACCAAACGCGCGGAGCCGGCCTATGCCGGTGAGGTCAGGGTCGTCGGCCTGACCGCGCCGGTGCGCGTGCGCTGGGGACCGCATGCGGTGCCGACCATCCAGGCGGATGCGCTGCCCGACCTGCTGTTCGGCCAGGGGTTCGTGGTGGCCGGTGAGCGGATGTGGCAGATGGATCTGATGCGCCGACTCGCCGACGGGCGCCTGGCGGAGGTCTTCGGGTCCGGAGCACTGGACGCGGATCGGCTCTTCCGCACCTTGGGTCTCAATGCCGCCGCCCGCCGTGCCTATGCCGAATTGGATGCGCCCGAGCGCGCCATGCTCGCGGCCTATGCGGCCGGGGTCAACGCCTACCGTGCCCAGGCGCTGGAGCGGCTGCCGGTCGAATATCTGATCACCGGCTTTGAACCGGCCCCCTGGCGGCCGGAGGACAGTCTGCTGGTCGGCGCCTACATGGCCTGGACTCAATCGTTCAACCTCAAGGAGGAACTGACTTTTCTGCGAATGGCGGCAGGTCTCGGAGCGGCCCGCGCGCGCGAACTCTTCCCCACCGATGAAGGCGTGCCCGCCCCGCCGGTACCGCCTGAACTGCTGGAGCGGCCCGGCGACCTGAGCCGTGCCGCCGCGACGGCGACCGCGCTGACCGGCCTCCTGGACCGGCCGGCGCGTTTCGGCCTGCCGACCGCCAGCGCGGCCAGCAACGCCTGGGTGGTCACCGGACCGCGCACCGCCGATGGCGCGGCCCTGCTTGCCAACGACCCTCACCTGCCCCCGTCGGTGCCCGGGACCTGGTACGAACTGGAACTGTATGGCCCCGATCTGCATGTCGCCGGTCTGGCGCTGCCCGGGGTGCCGTTGGTGTTGATCGGCCACAACGCCGACCTGGCCTGGGGACTCACCAGCGCCATCGCCGACACCCAGGACCTGTTCCTCGAACGGCCCACCGCGGACGGCACGCAAGTGGAACGGGCCGGGCGTGCGCCCGAGGCCATTACCACCCGGATACAACGGATCGCGGTCAAGGATGCGCCGCCGGTAGACCTGGTGGTGCGCAGCACCCGTCATGGGGTCATCCTGAACGACTTGCTCGCGCCTGTCCCGGACGCCGCGGACGGGGCACGGAGCCCATTGCAGCCGTCCGTCGCCGGCCCCTATCTGATCGCGCTGAGTCAGGTCACCGACCCGCCGGATCGCAGCTTCGCCGCGCTCGTCGGTTTGAACCGGGCGCGCACCCTGGCCGAGGCCCGCCGCGCCGCCCTGGGCTTCTATGCGGTCGCGCAGAATCTGATGCTCGCCCACCGCGATGGGGACATCGCCTGGCAGGTGACCGGACTGCTGCCGCAACGCCGCAAAGGCTCCGGGCTCTTCCCGGCCCCCGGCTGGATCGCGGATTATGGATGGGACGGCACCGTGGCGCCCTGGCGCAACCCAGGGCAGACCGCTCCGGCCGGGGCCGCGCTGGTCACGGCCAATAACCGCACGATTCCGGTCGACCACCCGGTCAATGTCAGTCATTCGTGGATGGCGCCCTACCGGGCTCAGCGCATCACGCGGCGCCTCGACGAATCCGGCCCCTTGACCCCCGCGGCGATGGCCGCCATCCAGACCGATCGCCTGAGTCGCCAGGCCCTGTTGACCCAGCAGGCCCTGCGGCGCGATGAATCCGCGCTGCGTGCCGCGGACCCCGAGGCCTGGGTGATCGCGGAGCGCGACCTGCTCGGCTGGGACGGCGTCATGGATGGGGCGAGCCGCGCCGCGGCCTTCTATGCCCTGCTGGAACCGGCGCTCTGGCGGGCACTCTATGGCGACGAGTTGGGCGAAGCGGATCTCGCCGTCCTGATGTCGCTGGCGAATCCGAGCTATAACGCATTACAGGAAACCCTGAATACCGGTAAGTCCAGCTTCTGGGACGACGTGACCACGCCGGAAACCGAGACACCGGCTCAGATTTGGGCGCGCGCCCTGCGACTGGCCGCGGCCGAGCTGGCGGCAGCCCTGCCCAGGACGCGTGACCAGCGCCTCGACCGGCTACGGACCCTGACCCTGCCCCATGCCTTCCACGCGCAGCCGCTGCTCGGTCAACTGTTCGATGTCGGACCCATCGGCGTCGGCGGCGCGGCCGATACATTGGACCTGATGCAAAGCGCACCTGCCGATCCGCGTCAGGTCCTGATCGCACCGTCCATGCGCGTGGTCCAGGTGCCGCGCAACTGGTCGCAGACCCGCGGGACCCTGCCGCTTGGCCAGTCCGGTCATCGGTTGTCGCGCTATCGCACCGATCAGCTTGACGACTGGCTGCACGGCGGCTCCCACGCCTGGCCCTGGCACGGCCCCACGGCCGAGGGCACCCAGGGGTTGCTGGTCTTGCGGCCGCTGCCGTGATGCCCGGTTGAGCGGTCCGTGGTCAGCAGTCACAGCGCGTCCTTGGTCGCTACATGAACGGCCCGCGTAACGACCCCGCGGCGCCGCACAACTGCTCCCAAAGCAGCAGTCTCAAGCGCGCCGAACCCGTCCGCTCACCGCAGATTCGGATGTCCCGACTTGATCGGTGCGGCCCCATCTGTTAAAAGCCACGCTGGGGGAGGGTTCTTCCAGCGCGTGCGCGGCCCGGCGCACTGGCCTGAGACCCCTGATTCATTCGCGATGACCGATTGTGCTTCCTACTGTTCCCGTCCCCGCGGGCCGCCCAAGGCCCTGCTGATCAAGAACAACGACTGAAGACACTACCAGAGGACTCGAGCGTGTTGCATTTTCTGCATTCACTCTTCGCGCCGCCGTCGCGGCAGATCGGGGCGGTCGGATCCGCCACCATCAGCACGGCGGTGGATCGCGTGATCGACGGCACGGACCCGCGGCTGCGCGCGGTTCCCCACTACCAACGCATCCTGGCGCGGCCGGTGGAAAGCGCGCTCGAGTATATCGCCGCGAACGCGGACATTTTTCCGCCGGCCATCACCTTCGATCGGCGCCGCTTCTCGGCCGATCCGCGACT
Source organism: Chromatiaceae bacterium (assembly GCA_013426805.1). GTDB lineage: Bacteria > Pseudomonadota > Gammaproteobacteria > Chromatiales > Chromatiaceae > Thiodictyon. Next base: position 30,099 of record JACDZG010000012.1, on the reverse strand, counting down.
GCGTGCCATGTTCGTCGGGCCCAATCACCTGTTGGAAGTCCTGTCTTCCAGTCCCGAGGTCCGCGGTTATCTAAAGGAAAACAGGAGCACCACCCCGCCGGAGCTGTTCGCCGCGCTGCGCGTGGAACGCACCGAAAAGCGGGTCTTCGGCATGGCCCTGGACGGCGGACGGGTACTGCGCGACGTTCCTCAGACCATGGTCAATTTCCATAATCATCGGGTCGCCTTTCCGGCCACGTCCGAGGCCGAAACCCTGCTGCAAGTCCAGGCGCGCGCCTTCGATTATCTGATCGAGGTCGCCAAGACGCACCTGGATGCCATGCGCGCGCGCCGCGAGCAATTGGAGCGCCAGTACCGGCAACTCTGCCTGGGTCGGTCGCCGGTCCCCGGTCGGGCCGGGCGGGGCGCCGCGGGCCTGAGCGCGGGCATCATCCGCAGCCCCCATGACCCGGCCGATGCGCGTCGACTCCAAAGTGTGGAGGCCGAACTCGGGCGGCTGCGCGCCCTGGCCGGCACGCTCGGCGAGCAACTCGCCCTGGTCGCCAACATCGTGCGTGAGCCGCACGGGTACCTGCGCTTCGAACGCGTCGGTATGACCCTGGATCGGATGAACACCAAGGTGTCCAAGAACCTGCGTAAGTCCGCCGATGACGTGACCTTCAACGAAATCCTGATCGACGGGCAGCGCCGCATTACCCTCGAACTCATCCGTTTCCCGAGCAGTGAACTGCTGCCGCCGACCGACCTGGTGGCGAACGCCGAACGGGCCTTGCAGCGGGCGATCTAATCGCGAATTATTTCAATGATTTGTCGTAAAGGTCGCGTAGCGAACCGGTGGGAGCGGCCGCTGGCCGCGACTGAGCCGTACGCGTTGCCGTGGCGTCGGCAGTCACCCCGGCGCCGCATCGCGGCCGGAGGCCGCTCCCACGAGGACTTCCTGTCTCGAGGTGGTCGATTCCCCCTTCCATGCACAGGATAAACCCTGTCGTTATCCTGCCGAGCCGCTGCCGAGGTGAGATAATGCGCCGATCACCCCCGACGCTGACCTCGCACCAGGACCAGCACCCATGCCCGATCTCGCCCAGTCCTTTGCCGACATCCTCGCCGCGGTCCAACGCCCCGGCGGTTTCCATGTCGCCGGCTCATTCGACATCCACCCGCCGCGCCTGGTGGTGACAGGGGTCGGCTCAATCGCACTGCCGCTGCTGCCGGTGCAGGCCGAGGCCTTACTGCGGGTGGCCGAGCAGGCGCCCTACGGGCGCGGGCCCGAGACCCTGGTCGACACGGCCGTGCGCCGCACCTGGCAGGTGGACGGCGCGCGGGTCGCCCTCACCGGTCAGCGCTGGTCGGCGGATTTGGCCGCGGTGGTGGAGCGGGTCCGCCGCGGGCTGGCGGTCGCCGGCGCCATCGAGGCGCAACTCTACAAACTCCTGATCTACGACACCGGCAGCTTCTTCGTCCCCCACCGCGACACCGAGAAGGCGCCCGGCATGTTCGCCACACTGGTCGTCGTGCTGCCCTGCGATTACAGCGGCGGCGAACTGATCATTCGCCATCGCGGCCAGGAGGTGCGGGTCGACCTGCATCGTGACGAACCCTCCGAGGCGGCCTTCGCCGCCTTCTATGCCGACTGTCTGCACGAGGTCCTGCCGATCGCCTCCGGCTATCGGCTGGCGCTGATCTACAACCTGGTGCGCGTCGGCCCCGGACCCTTGCCGCAGGCACCGGATTACGGCACCGAGCAGCAGCGGCTCGTGCAACTGCTCGGTGGCTGGAATACCTCGACGGCGGCGCCCGACGAGACCCCGGCCAAGCTCGTCTATCCGCTGGAACATGCCTACACGCAGGCGGAGATCGCCTTCGCCGCCCTCAAGGGCAAGGACGCGGCCATCGCGCAATGCCTGATCCCCGCGGCCGACACGGCCGGTTGCGACCTGCATCTGGCGCTGCTCACCGTCACCGAGAGCGGCTGGGCCGAGTACACCGGCGGCGGACGTTGGGACAGCCCGGATCTCGAGGTCGGTGAAGTGACCGAGACCGACTGGGAAATCCATGACTGGTGTCTGCCTGACGACAGCCGCCCGACGATGGACCCGCTCCCGTTCAGCGCGGACGAGCTGTCACCCGCCGACGCCTTGGCCGATCTGGATGAGACCGAGCCCGAATTCTCCGAGGCCACCGGCAACGCCGGCGCCTCCTTCGAACGGACCTATCAGCGGGCCGCGCTGATCCTCTGGCCGCGCACCCGCCGGGCCGCGACGCTCGCCGCGGGCGGACTCGGCGTCAGCATCCCCGCGCTGCTCGCCCTGGTGCACCGCTGGGAGGCGGCCGGGGCCAAGTCCGGGGACCCGTTATGGCACGAGGCGCGGAGCCTGGCCGCGGCGATTCGCACCGGTTGGCCGACGGACCTCTGGACCCGCCGTCAGGCGAGTAACGACGGCCGGATGCGCGACCTGTTCGCGATTCAACTGCGTCTGGATGACCTCGATGGCTGTGCCGACTTCATCGCCCGGCAAAGCGCTGACGGCGCCTATGGGGCCGCGGACAATACCGCCCTGGCCCTGGTGCTCGGGCACCTGCCGACGCAGCGGGCGACGGAATTGCTGCGCGCCGTCATCACCGCCAATGTCGGCCGACTGCCCGGCGCCTGTGCCGCGCTGCTGTTGCGCTGCACCCAGACCGACGACGCGGCCCGCCTCACCGCCCTGCAGGCCGCGGCGCGCGCCCTGCTCGACGGGCTCCCGGACGGCCAGGCAATTGTGCCGCTGCCCAATTGGGAACATCCGGAACCCCTGACCGCGGCCCAGGTCGCCGACGCCGTCACCGCCTTCCTGCGCATCGATGCCGCCATTGCCGAGCAGGCGGTGATGCGCTTCCTGTCGTTGCCGGCGGTCTACCACCTGGACGGGCTCCTGCTCCCGACCGCGCTGCTGCTCAAGGATGGCGGGACCGACCCGGAGCCCGCGGCGGTGCAGACGCTGCGCCGGGCCGTGCTCGCGCACCTGGACGCGCGCATCGCGCTGCCGCTCGCGCCGCCGCCGGACTGGACGCGGGACGCCGCAATCCCTTGTTCCTGCAAGCATTGCCAGGGTTTGAGCCGCTTCCTCGCCGCCCCGACCGAGCAGGTCTGGCTGTTCAAGGCGGCCGAGACCGACCGGGGCCATGTCGCCGACAAGATCCAGCGCGCCAACGCCGATCTCGACCTGACCACCGACAAGCGCGGCCGCCCCTACACCCTGGTCTGCACCAAGAACCAGGCGAGCTACGAGCGGCGGGTGCGCCAGCGGACGCTGGATTTGCAGCATCGTGAGCGGCTGGGGGGTTGATGCGAGAGCCGTCGAACGGGGTAACTGGACGTGGGGGACGGGTTTAAACCCGCCCCTACACCTTGAGAAACCCCGTCACCGCGGCGACAAAAGCGTCCGGCTGGTCGGCATAGACCCAATGCCCGGCGTTGGCGATGGTGCGCAGGCGCGCCAGCGGAAAGAGTGCGCGGATGCGCGGCAACCCGTATTTGGTCACATAGTCCGAGCGGCTGCCGTAGACGAAAAGCGCGGGGCCGGGAAACCCGTGGCCCTCGGCGGCCGGAAAGCTCAGCAGTTGATCGAGTGAACGGGCCAGCGCATCCAGATTGATACGCCAGCGCCAGCCACCCGCGCCATCTTTATGGGCGCGATCATGGACCAGATTCTGCAGCAGGTAGCCGCGCACCGCGGCGGAGTGAATGGTTTCCGCCAGACGGGCATCGGCGTCGCGCCGGTGCGCGATCTCCCCCAGCGGCAGGGCCGCCAGTGCGCTCACCAGGGCGCCGTGGCGGCTCGGATAGGTCACCGGCGCAATGTCGGCCACCACCAGTGAACCCACCCGCTCCGGCACCGACAGGGCGAGCCACATGGCGGCTTTGCCCCCCATGCTGTGCCCGACCAGATGCGCCCGCGCAATCTCCAGCCGATCGAGCAGCGCGGCCAGGTCCAGGGCCATGGCCGGGTAATCCATGCGCGGGTCCCAGGGGGATGCACCGTGATTACGCAAATCCGGCACCAGCACCAGGCGTTCACCCGCCAGGCGTTGGGCGATGCCGTGCCAGTTGGCCGCGGAACCGAAGAGGCCATGACAAAGCAGCACGGGCAGCGCCGGCGCGGCCCGCTCGCCGTAGTGTCGATGATGCAGTATCAGCGCTGCCATAAAGGCGTCACCGCGCTGTCATCAAGCTGAATAAAAACAACATTCTTCACGATACCTTCACCGGTTCTCCATCTTCCTGCAACGAAGATTGGGGAGCATAGGGAGCAAATGAAACAAACAAACGGAATGAGCAGGATGTCTGAGGTCAAGCGTATGCAGCCCCTGAAGTATCGCAGCATCTTCATCTCCGATGTGCACCTGGGCTTTCGCGGCTGCCAGGCCGGCTATCTGCTGGACTTTCTGCAGTCCACCCAGTGTAAGCACCTCTATCTGGTGGGGGATATCGTCGATCTGTGGGCGATGCAGAGTTCAGTCTACTGGCCCGAGGCACATAACGCGGTGGTGCGCGAGGTGCTGGAGAAGGCGCGCAACGGCACCCAGGTCATCTACTGTCCCGGCAACCACGACGAACTGCTGCGCACCCATCTGGGGGTGGATTTCGGCAATGTCGCGGTCCGCGACGAGGTGATCCATGAAACAGCGGACGGCCAGCGCTTTCTGGTGCTGCACGGCGACCGTTTCGACACCGTGGTGCAGGCCGGCCCCTGGCTGGCCCGGCTGGGCGCGCGCGCCTACGACAACCTGCTGGCCCTGAACGGGCTGGTGAGTCGGGTGCGGCGCCATTTCGGGCTGCGCTACTGGTCGCTGGCCGGCTATCTCAAGCACAAGGTCAAGAATGCCGTGAGCTATATCGGCGACTACGAGCAGGCGGTGGCCCAGGAGGCGCGCCGCCGCGGGGTGGACGGCATGATCTGCGGTCACATCCACCATGCCGAGGTGCGCGAACTGGGCGGGGTGCGCTACTGCAACTGCGGCGACTGGGTGGAAAGCTGTACCGCCCTGGTGGAACACCACGACGGCCGGCTGGAACTGCTGCGCTGGACCGATGCCCTGCCCGAGACCATCGCCGACCTGGTCCCCGCGCTGGCGCGGGCCGCGTAGGATGCGGTGAGGCACGAACCGCATCAACCCCTCACTGCATTCGACCCTGCGCGAGACGTGCCCGCAGTACCCTAAGGTCGTGCTCCAGGCGTTGCCGTTCCTGGGCCTCGGCATCGGCCCGCCGCGCCTCGGCGTCGGCCCGGTCCTCGGCCTCCCGTTTCGCCTGGGCCTCGGCATCGGCCCGCCGCGCCTCGGCGTTGGCGCGGTCCACGGCCTCGCGTTTGGCCTGCGCCTCGGCGTCGGCCCGCTCCCGATCCGCGCGCCAGCCGGGGAGGACAAAGCCGGCATAGACCGGATCGTCACGCAGCGCCTCCAGCTCCGGTCGGCGCGCCAGGTCGGTCGGGCGGAATTGCAGCCCCGGCAGCACCCGCGAACAGATCACCCCGGCCTGCGGTGCGATGGGCGTATAGAACCCGGTCGGGGTGCGGGTGTAGAACGCCTGGTAAGCGGGGTTCTGATGCAGGATGTAATACTCGGGCACACCCCCGGCGGCGTATTCGGCCTTCTTGGTCACGGTGTCGCGCACGATGCCGCTGCGCTCCTGGTCGGACAGGGCCTCGATACAGAGGTCGAAAACCCCGTGGTAGGAGCAGTCCAGGGGCAACAGCGGCTGGGGATTGTCGTTGCGGACCACGCCGAAATCGGGCTTGCGGATGACGGTGCCGCTCGGCAACGGCAGCCGGAAACCCATCTCCAGGCCGACCATCTGCGCACAGGGGTGGGTGCGCAGGAAGTGCCGCACCAGTTCGCTGAACCAGGCATAGACCAGAAAGGTCTCGTAATCGGACACCGGTTTCTCCTCCAGGCGGCCGTTGTTCCACTCGTAATGGTGGTCCGACTCCAGATAATACGCAGTCCAGTAGACCGCTTCCGAGACCAGGAGACCGTCCGCGGAGCCCGCCGCGGGCAGGCGCCGGGGCGGCGGGCTCGGGACCTGCGGTGCGGGTACGAGTTGGGTGGCAGCGCTGGAAGACATGGGCGGCAGGCATCCGGTCTTGGAATCGCAGGGACCAAGCCTAGCACGAATCGGGCGGAATCGGCGCCGACGGGCGTCGCCGGTGAAGGTCAGGCGATGCACACGCCACGACGAACGTGCCGATCGGTTCCGTAGGTTGGGGTGAGCGAGAGCGAACCCCAACGCGCCCCTAGGATTTCGCGACCAGTGTCACGCACGACCCGCATCGAACCGCCGCCCCGGTCAAGACCGTATAAACCCAAACCCACCGCACCCGATGAGGGCTTGCTGCGCCGCCCAGCCCAGCGCATCCTACCGACCCAATCCGCTGTCGCTGTCGGGTCAGCCATGCTTACCACCTTCACCGCCCGCGTCGATCGGCTGTTGCGCTCGCCGCGCGCGACCGCGCTCCAGGCCCTGGCCCAGCGCCTGGATGCGTCGCCCGACTGGTTCGGCTACGGGTCGGGCGCCTTGCTCGGGCTGGCTTTGGCCTGGGGCGCACTGGCGCTCGGGACCGGCGCAACCCTGGTGCTGACCGCGGGGCTCATGCTCCTGGCGCTCGGGCTGGCCGCCCGGCCGCGGCTCGTCGCCGACGGGCTGCCGGTGCGGCGCACGATCACGCTGCCGCTGTTGCCGCCGCTGCCCGCGATGACCGAGCCGCCGGACGCGGATCAATCCGCCGCCGCTGCGCCGCTACCGTCCGATCCGGACCCTTTCATTACGCTGGTGACCCTGCCGGGCGGGACCTTCCGGATGGGTTCGGACCCGCGTCTCGACTCCACTGCCTATGCCGATGAACAGCCGCCGCGGCTGGTCCGCATCAGTCCGTTTGCCATTGCCCGCACCCCGGTCACCCGCGGGCTCTGGCGTCAGGTCATGGCCGAGGCCGCCGAACCCTGGCGGCGTCCGGTGCCGGACACTTGGAGCGCGGGCGACGAGACTCTGCCGGCCACCGGAACCGACTGGTTCGCGGCCGTCGCTTTCTGCAACGCCCTGTCGATCCGTTCCGGCCGCTCGCCCTGTTACCGGGTCGCCGGTGACACCTGGATCTGTGATTGGCAGGCTGACGGCTATCGCCTGCCCACCGAGGCCGAGTGGGAATACGCCTGTCGCGGCGGCACCACGACCCGCTGGTTCTGGGGCGACAACGAATCCGGTGCCGATGCGCATGCCTGGTACAGCCGCAACGCGGGCGGCCGACTGCACCCAGTCGGCGAGAAGACCGCCAACCCCTTTGGTCTGCACGACCTGGCCGGCAACTGCCGGGAATGGTGCTGGGACTGGTATGCCGACAGCTACGACGCTGCCGCGACGGATGACCCGCGGGGACCGGAGGAGGGCCGTCTGCGGGCGGTCCGCGGCGGCTCCTTCTACTTCGCGCGCAGGTATCTGCGCTCGGCGAGCCGGGATTGGCGCGCGCCCACTTCACGAACCGTGTACCTCGGGTTTCGTTGCGTGCGTTCGCCCCGTAGGATGCGGTGAGGAACGAACCGCATCTGAAACCCATACGCACCCCGAGCCGCACCGAATCGATCAGATGAATCCAAAGGCGATTGCCGCGGCACTTCGCGGTTTCGAAGTAACACCGCCGCCGGCGCCTCGGCTATCGCACCGTCGCGCCTCGGTCATTGTCGGGTGGTGGTCGGGATGGTGTCTGGGGCGATTGGGTGGGGGATGACGGGGATGACGGGGATGATGCGGTTCGTGCCTCACCGCATCCTACGTGCTCTACCACCCGGACATACCGTAGGATGCGGTGAGGAACGAACCGCATCTGAAACCCATACGCACCCCGAGCCGCACCGAATCGATCAGATGAATCCAAAGGCGATTGCCGCGGCACTTCGCGGTTTCGAAGTAACACCGCCGCCGGCGCCTCGGCTATCGCACCGTCGCGCCTCGGTCATTGTCGGGTGGTGGTCGGGATGGTGTCTGGGGCGATTGGGTGGGGGATGACGGGGATGACGGGGATGATGCGGTTCGTGCCTCACCGCATCCTACGTGCTCTACCACCCGGACATACCGTAGGATGCGGTGAGGAACGAACCGCATCTGAAACCCATACGCACCCCGAGCCGCACCGAATCGATCAGATGAATCCAAAGGCGATTGCCGCGGCACTTCGCGGTTTCGAAGTAACACCGCCGCCGGCGCCTCGGCTATCGCACCGTCGCGCCTCGGTCATTGTCGGGTGGTGGTCGGGATGGTGTCTGGGGCGATTGGGTGGGGGATGACGGGGATGACGGGGATGATGCGGTTCGTGCCTCACCGCATCCTACTCGCCGGCGAGCAGATCGTCGTCAACCGAGGCCCAATCGGCGGGATAGAGCCCGCGGCGCAGATAGCGATGGAAGCTTGAATAGGGCCAGTCGATGACGCGCGTGACCCAGCCATGCTTCACCGGGTTCCAATGAATGTAGGCGAGGTGCTGCTCGAAATCCCGGTCATCACGAATCAGATGCTCCCAATAGCGGCGTTGCCAGAGACCGCGCTCGCCGCGCTTGATGCGGCTCGCCGAGCGTTGTTCGCCCGCGGGGATGCGGCGTGAGAAACCGGCCTTGATCAAGGCCCATCGGGTTTTGTAATCCGCATCACCGGCGGGCAGGGTCCAGAGGCAGTGCAGGTGCTCGGGCAAGACCACCATAGCTTCGATATCGAAGGGGTGGCGGGTCTTGACCTCGCGCATCACTTGGCGCAACTGATCGATGTGATCGACCAACAGGCGGTTCCCGTGGCGTTCCTCCAGGTTCACGGTGAAGAACCAGGTGGCGCCGGGGGTGTAGAGCCGTCGGTAGTCGGTCATTGATGGGCTTGGGGTGGGCGGGATGCGTCCTATTGAACGCGGATGGGGATGATGGGGTGCGTTTTCCAGCGGACGGGGGGGATGCGGTTCGATTTATATCGTACGGAGGGGATGCGGTTCGTTCCTCACCGCATCCTACGTAGCCAACAAGCTATTGAGCAACAACAAGAAATCAAGGGGACAAGGATTCAAGGCTGCGCGGGGGCGAACGCACGCAACGAAACCCGAAGTTCCCGCGCCGGACCGAGGGCGCGCGCCAGGGCCGGTACGCCGAGCGCAGAAACCAGGGCTCGTAGAGGAAGGAGCCGCCGCGGGCCACCCGCAGACGGCACTCCTCGCTGTCCTCCAAGGGGTCGGCGCGCGGTTGGCCGGCACGCTCCTGGTAGGCCGAGTCACTCCAGCAGTCACGCGTCCACTCCCACAGGTTGCCGTGCAGATCGGCAAAGCCGAGCGGATTCGGCCGCCTGCTGTCCACCGGGTGCGCCTGGGATTCGCTGTTACTGCTGAACCAGGCGTAGTCGCCCGCGGCGGCGGCCTCGTCGCCCCAGGACCAGGCGGTGCGACTGCCGGCGCGGGCCGCGTATTCCCATTGCGCCTCGCTGGGCAGGTCGCTGCCGGGGAGTCCTTGGCAGGTGCGGACCGCGGTGTCCCAGTCGTCGATGGCGGCCGGCAGCCTGGCGCGGTCCGCCGTGGGGGCGGCGGTCGCCGTCAGGGCGGCGTGCTGGGCCGCGGTGGTCTCGGTGCGGGCGAGCACAAAGGCGTTGAGCAGTACCGGATGGGCCGGGCCTTCGTCAGGCCACTCGATCGCTTTCTTGAAGGCCGCACCGGCCGCTTGCAGGTCGCCGACCGCCTGCCAGTCGGCGTCGTCAAGCGTCACACCCAGTCCCTGCTCCAGGGTCTGCCGCAGCCGGGTGTTCTGCTCTTCCCCCAGGGTGCCGATAGCGACCCGTGTCGTCGGGGTCAGGGTGGCCGCATCAACGCCGAGGGCGGCGGCAACCAGGGTCGGCAGTCGGCGCTCGACCAGCCCGTCCGCGCCCATGGTGAAGGTGCCGGGACAGAGGGTCAGAAAGTCCATCGCGGTGCCGTCGGCGAGGCGGATAGTCTCCCGTTCGGGGCCACCCCACAGGCGCGGGGTGCCGGCCAGCACACGGATGTTGGCGACCGCGGGGTCCGGCCGCTCCGCGGGGTCGAGCAGGCCCTGCACGCGCGTCCGCAGGTGGTCGGCCAGGCCGGCATAGTTCGCGTGGATCAGGGCGCGGTGCGCACCCAAGGGCGGCGGGTCCTGCGACGGCGCGGTGCCGGCCGAGAGCGGGGTGAAGTAGAGCCACTGGCTGTCGGCGACGAACGACCAGCGCGCGGCCAGGGTGCGCGCCGCGGCGGCCCAGTCCGGGCCGATGACGGCGAGGTCGGCGGCGCCGCTGTCCAGGAGTTGGATGGCGAGTTGGCGGGCGGCGCTGTTGTCCGCCGCGGGATACTGCCAGGGGTCGGCGGCGATCACCGCCACCACCAGGTCGGGCCAGTCGGGCGCACAGGCGCGGATCGGCTCGGCCAGGGTGCCGGCGTGCAGCAGCATGGTGCGGTTCGGAGCGTCCGGCGGGCCGGCGGGGGCGAGGTTGAGTCGGCGCGGGTCGGCGGTCGCGGCCCACAGGCGGGCGCAGGGGTCGGGCGCGGCGGCGGCCGGTGCCGCACCGCTCCAGCACCAGTGGAGGGTGAGCCGCTCGCCGGGGCGTAGCGGCGCGGCGGCGGCGGCGATTTTGCGCGAGGCGGCGTGCACCTGGCCGCCGTCTTGCGTGACCAGGGTCTGGGCGCGGAAGGCGGTGCGGGCCGCGGCATCCAGCCGGTCGGCCAGCGGCTCGGCCATGGGCGCCAGTGTGGGATGGGCCGGGATGAGGATGCGCACGCCGGCCCAGAGCGCGGCCCCGGCCAGCAGGCCGAGGGCGAGCCGGACCTCGAACCCGAGCCGCGGGCGCCGGCCGGGGGCGCGCTTGGCACCGGCAAAACCCATCAGGTACAACCGACTGAGTGCCGTGCCGCGGGGCTCGCCGCGCCGCTCGCGCAGCGCAACGGTGGTCCAGGGCAGGTGGATACGGTCGTCGGCGGGCTCGCCCAGGTCGGCCGCGGAGAGTTCGGCCAGCCGCTCGCATAGGGCGTCGCGCGCCTTGGTCAGACCCTGTTGCTCATAGAAGCGCCAGCGGTCGTGCAGATCGGCGACGGCCAGGGCGAGGACCGGCTGGTGATGGGCGTCGCGGTCGCCGGGGTCGCGCCAGAGATCGAGCAGGCGGCGCTCGCTGCCGAGCCGGTGCGCCGCCGGGCCGTCGCTCCAGGGGCGGGGCTCGCCGGCGCCAATAACGGGCAGCAAGTGGTCCGCCGCGGCGGCCAGATCGTCGCAGTGCCGCTGCCAGAAGTCCAGCACCCGCTCGAGGCGGCGGCGCGCGCCGGTCGGGGCCCGGCCGCGGTCGGCCCGCACTTGATCAGCCAGTTCGCACAGCAGGCCGCGGCGCTCGGCCGCGGACAGGCGTGGTCCGTCGCTGCCGTCCCAGCCGCGTCCGCTGCCGGGGTCGGGCAGCCGCCAGGCCGGCGGCAGCCCGAGCAGGTCATGCAGTGCGCGCGCCTGGGCGGCGGTGACCGGCAGCGCGGGCAGGGCGCAGCAGGCGGCCCAGAACCGCAAATCCGCACCGGGTACGGCGGGTCGGTGCGGCGGCGCGCGGCCGGTGTCCGGCCGCTCGGCCAGCCAGGCGGGGAGCCGGCCGGGCGGCAGGCAGGCGAGCCGGTAGCGCGTGGCCAGGGCAGGCAGGTCCAGGGTATCGTCGGCGCAGTCCACCAGGACGCAGCGCGGCCAGGCGGCCAGTTCGCGCAACACCCGGTGGACCCGGGCGGCGGGGGCGCCGCCGCCGCGCAGGGCGGCGGCCAGGCCGCGGCCGTCGGTAAGCACGACCACCAGGGCCGAGTGGGCGTCGCTGCCCAGGTCCAGGGGGTTGGCGCGCAGCGGGCGGGCCGGCCGCCGGTCGAGCCACAGCGGGTCCGGCACCGCGCTGAAGGCGCCGTGACGCACCCGCAGCCCGGCCCGCACCAGGTCGTGGTCGAGCGTCTGGATCAGGGCGGCGGGCTCCGGGCCGGCGAGCGCGGTGTCGCGCCACAGCCAGACCTCGCGCAGGCGCCGCAGCGGCTCGAAGCGGATCGCGGGCCGCCCGGCACGGGCGCTGGCGGTCACGGTGGCACCGGCATCGAGCTGCGGACTCGGGTGCGCGGCGAGGTAGTGACGCACCCCCCAGATGAGCTCGCGGCGCTGGCCGCGCCCGAGCAGACGGCGCAGGTCCGGCAGGCCGCGGTCGGCGGCGGACCAGGTCAGCACCTTTGGGCCGTCCGGCCGGTAGCGGTAGCGTTCGGGTGCGGCCGGTGGGTCGCGCAGTTGCCGGGCGCGCCGCCACAACCAGCCGCCGCCCAGGGCGGCGGCGAGGGCGAGCAGGAGCGCGGACCAGGGGCGGGGCGGCGACAGCGGGGTGGCCGTGAGGATCGGCACCCAGGTGTTGAAGCTGTGAATGGGGTGTTCGGGCAGCGCGCCCGCGGCCGGTGGCGGTGGGTCGATGATGGGTGGCTGTTCGGGCGGCGGCGGTGGCGCCGGCCGCTGCCCGACATCACCAGGCATGACGAGCAGCACCATCAGGGCCAGCAGCGCCGGGGCCAGCGCGCGCGGGCGGGGGTGTTCGGGCCGGCCGATCAGCAACCCGACGGTCGGCGGTGTCGCGCCCGACCCGGGCACGGGTGCCGGGTCCGGGGTCGGGTGGACCGGCGACGGGGCGGTCGGACCCTGGGGCTCGCCCGGCGCGGGGTCCAGCGGTTCCGGCGGGAAGAGCCCCTGCAGCTCCCGGCGCAGGATCCGGCGCTGGTCCGCGTCCTTCGCGAGCAGTGCAGTCAGGGTGTCGGCAAAGACCGCGGCGTCCAGACCGCGGCCGGGCGGCAGCACCAGGGCGCAGCGGTCATAGTCCGCCGGCAGCACCGGGACGCCCAGCCGGGGCAGCCCCAGCAGCAGGGCGGCCAGGCGCGGGTCGGCCATGCTGTAAGCGGTGTCGGGCATCGCGGCGGGCGGTTCAGCCGAGCAGCGGATAGTCTTCCGGCAGCTTGATCAGGCAGTGGATGCCCGGCAGCTCGGCCAGGGGGGCGGCGGCCAGCGTCGCGGCCGGCACCTGCAGGACGGCCAGCACGTTGAACCAGACCAGGAGTTCAGCGGCGCCCGGCGGACGGCCGCGCTCACGCAGCAGGCGGCGCACCTCGGTGAAGCGCGGCAGGGCGGCGGCGCGCACGCCGGCCGGCAGGCGGGGCGCGAAGGCACTGTCCCAGGCGTCGAGGATGCGCAGCAGCAGGTCGTCGGTGAGTTCGATATGGCACAGCACACAGCGGCGCAGGAAGGGGTCCGGCAGGCTGCGCTCGCCGTTGCTGGTGATGATCAGGATGGGCGGCGGGCCCTGGTTGCGGACCGGCGCGGCGGCGAAGGGGTGGTCGAAACACTGCTCGCTGAGTTCCTGCAGCAGGTCGTTGGGGAAGTCGCGCGGGGCCTTGTCGATCTCGTCGATCAACAGCACGCATTCGCCGGGCTCGTCGTAGGCGCGCCAGAGTTTCCCCGGTTTGAGATAGCGCGGCTGGGCGCGCGGGTCGCTGCCGTCGGCGGGAGTCACGATGGTCTTGGCGTAGGCGTCCTGCAGATAGGCCACGGCGTCGAAGTCGTAACGCAGATCGCGAGCGCTGCTGTCGGAGCGGACCTGGAAGTGGTAGGGCGAAGGCAGCCCGAAATACTGCGCCAGGTAGTAAGCCGTCTCGGTCTTGCCGGTGCCGGGGTCGCCGGTGAGCAGCAGCGGCGAGCGCGAGGCGAGCGCGGCGTTGATGGCGGCGACCAGCGGCCGGGGCGGCTGAAAGCGGCGGGCACCGGCCTCTAGACCGCGCTGGGCGGCCAGGTCGAGCGTCGCGGACAGGGCGGCGCGGGCCGCGTCGGGCTCGTGCTGCGCCCAGTCGAGCGGCGACTCGTGGTAGCGGACGAAGGCGAGCGGGTCACTCATGGCTGGCATGGCGGGTCTCCATTGCGCAGGGCGTGGAAGCCGGTCTTGCAGGCGCGGTAGATGGTCTTGACGGTGGGCTCGAAGCGGCCGGCGGTCTCCGCCCAGACCCAGTCCACCAGGGCGCGGCGCTCCAGCCCGACGACGGCGGCGGCGAGCCGGCCCTGCTCGTTGCGGAAGAAGTCGTCGAGCTCGTCCTGACGCAGCCGGTCGAGCGGCTGCTCGAAGCGTATCCAGTCGCAATGGGGCGGATTGTCGCGGCCGAGAACGGCGACGGCGTCCCTCTGGATCGCGGTCGCGGCACTGCCGGGCCACTCCGGCCGGCCGTCGTCCCATTGCAGGCAGCAGCCGGCCAGGACGCGGCAGCCGGCGGGAATCTCGCGCGCCTCGAACACCTGGAGCACGGCCTGCCGCCAGTGCAGCAGCCAGCCCTGGAGCTGATCCGGGGTGCAGCCGGGCGCCGGCTCAAGCAGCCAGGCCAGCGACAGCAGCACATTCTCACCCGGCAGCGGCCGGGTGAGGCGGTGCAGGGCTTCTTCCGTGGTGTCGGTGTCGGGGTTGAGCTGCAGGTCTTCGTACAGCTGCTGCTGCAAGTCCGCGCTGGTCTGCTCCGGGCGCAGCAGGGCGGGGATGGGCTTGGGGCGGACGCGCGGGGGATGGTCGAGCGCCTCCAGGTGCCAGCGGCCCTGCTCGGGGAAGTCATGGACCCGGGCCTGGGCATCGCCGCAGACAAAGTACAGCAGAAGCGAGCCGCCGCGGGGGGCGGTGATGCGCCCGGCGAGCAGATCCTTCTCGGTCGTGCGGCCCAGCAGCAGTTGGAGCAGGGAGGCGCGAATGGAGGCGTAGAGCACGGCGTCCGGGTCCGCCGGGCGGGTCAGGACCAGCCCGTCGCCGCCCAGCCGGGCGCAGGTGCCGCAGTCGCCCAGGCGGCTGAGGACCGCGGCCGGCTCGCTCGCGGGCGCCGCGGCGAACTCGGCGAGCCAGGCCAGGGTGCCGCGTTTCAGGCTGGTGCCGACGCGGCCGGTGCCAGCGACTCACGCGCGTCGGCGTCGCGTCCCAGGGCCAACCCGCCCGCCTGGTCCACCTGGGCATAGACATAAATGAGGTCGGGTTCGTCCTGGAGGTAACGGTCAAGGTCGTGGCAGTTCACCGCCCAGGGAACGCGGCTCAGGCGCGGGTGCGGCAGCAGCGGGGCCAGGGCGGCGCGAACCTGGTCCACATGGGGGCGGACCTCCGGGGCCAGCCGGGCGTCGGCCGGGGCCAGGATCAGGGCGTTGTGGATGCTGCGCACCGCGGCCGGACGCGGGGTCGGGCCGACCACTTCGATCACCCAGCCCTGATCACCCAGGCGCCGGCCGTCCGCGCCCGGCAGGCCGTGCCAGGGCAGCCGGGCGGCGGCATCGTCCCGGCAGCGCAGCCGCAGTCGGCGGGGGCCGAGGTCAAGCGCGTCCAGGTGCCGCGCCGGGTCCAGGTCGGCGAGCGGCTGCCCGGGGTCGGCGGTGCCGAAAAGTGCCAGGCGTAGGGCCGCGAGATCGCCGCGCGCCACGGCGGTCTCCAGGTCCGCGAGCGGAGTGCCGGCGAGTGGGCCGGCGGACCCGGCATGCAGGCGCCCGTCGCGCAGCCGCAGCTCCAACTCGACCACGCGCAGCGCCGCCCAGGCCTGGCGTAGCGCGGCGAGCGGCAGCAGCCAGCCCGCGCGGGCGGCTTCGTCGACCTGCACCACCATGCCGGCGATCTGCGTCTGGTGCAGGATGGTGAAGGGTCCGCCGCTGAACCCCGGCTGGATCTCCGGGCCGCTGCCCAGAAGATTGAACTGACGCAGCGCGCCGCTGCTGCCGGACAGGACGGCCGGCGCCCAGCGCCCGTCGGGGGTGCCGCGCGGGCAGCCCCAGGCGTCGCCGCCGAGGCCGGCGGCGAGGGCCGCGTCCGCCGGGGCCAAGGCCGGGACGGCCGCGGGGTCCAGGGGGTGATCGAGCAACAGGACGGCGAGGTCGTCATGGGGTCCGGGCGGCTGACCCTCCGGGGTCGGCGGGTGCCAGCAGACGACGGTGCCGGTGCGGCGCCGGTCGTGTGGGTGCGGGCTGGACGGGTCGGGAAGCGCGTCCGGGAACGCGAGCACAATGATCTGATCAGGCAGCGGACTTTCCGCGGCGAGCTTGTCTCGCCCCAGGGCGAGGTTCACCACATGGGCGCAGGTGGCGAGGTGCCGCGGTGCGATCAGGAAACCGGCCCCGCAAGCGTGATCGTCTCGCAGCAGGCGTGCCAGACCGCGCATAGTGGATCGGCCCGCGGCCCGACCGGCCGCCGTCAGCCGGGATGCTCGGTGCCGACACCGCTCGCGGCCGGAAGCGGGGCCGGATTCTCCCAGGTGAGCTTGATCTTGAAGTTGGCCTCGGTATCCGCCGACGCGAGAAAGACCCCGACCGACCCGGAGAAGCCGACCCCGAACTCCATCTCGATGGTCTTGGGGCGGTTGATGTCCGCCAGCGACTTGAACAGTTGCTCGGCGGCCGGGCGGATCATCGCCAGGGCGCGCTGCACCCGGTCGGTGTCATCGGCGCCGGCCAATTGCTTGCCGGCGACGCGCAGCCCGGAGCTCTGCACCCAGACCTGACGGCCGTCGCCCAGGTCGATCCGTTCCAATGTCGAGGGGTCGCCCATGGTGTGAGGTCCTGCGGTTGATCGATAAAAAGGTGGCGGTGCGTCCGTCTGCGTATCATCGACGCAATGGCGACAGGCGCGCAACCCGCCCCGCTCCACCCCCGTGGCCCCAGCGTTGGTGGACCTTCGGGAGGGCCACCGGAGCCAGGCTTGACCAGATGTGCTTCAAGCGGCGACCAGACTGGACAAGCGGTTCTTGGCTTCCAATAGGTCCACTTGCACGAGATCCCTCAAAGGGTTAATGCTTGGCTAAGCTTCGCCAATCACGTCCCTGGTTGCCATCGCCCTGAATGATGGCGGCGGCGTGGGACGGCCTGCCGGCGGTTTGGGCGGCGGGTCGATCGTTGGTGCGGGCCAGTCTTGTTCGATCTTGCGCAACTCGACCGCAATGGCCCGCAGGTCGTTGTTGAAGCGGGCGGCGTGTGCCTCCCGGAATCGGTGTAACTCGTCGACGATCGGGTCAGTCCACATCGCGCTCTCCCAGTAGTTCTTCAGGGGTACAAATGACCGGCGGCCGGTATCCCGACGCCCGGCAAAGCGCTTCAATCAGGGGACGCTTGCCGGCGTTCGCAATGTGCTTACAGTTCCACGTGAGCAAATACTCGATTCCATGTACGGCGGCGACCGCGATATGCAAGGCGTCTTCCTTCGCCTTTTCGGGAAGGGCGGCACCCGCGACCAATCGTTCGGCCAGGTCGATGACATCGTCGCTCACATGCAGCATCGGCAGTCCTTCCAACAAATTCAAACGGCGTCCGGCAGCCTCCTCGTCGCCGGATCGCGCCTCCGCGATGACCAGCGCCGAGATGGACAGATCCCAGTCCTGCCGTAGGTCCCACCACTCGTGGCTGATCTGCTGATGACCGGCGACGATCAGGTCGCGACTCGGGCGGGCGGCCAAATAGCTGATCAGGGAAGTCTCAAGATAGACGCTCTGCTTCATGTCGGCAAATCCCCTGGATCAGGTTCTGAAAATGCGCCCGGACGAGGCCGTCGTCCGCTTCGCGGTTGGCGATGTCGTTAGGTGTCAAGGCAATTGCGGCATCAATCAGGCCGTCGTTGGCTGCTGGTGCTCAGCTTTGATGATCACGACGGCAGTGCCAGCATACTGCTCCAACGGATCGACAACCAGGTTGACCTTTTCCCGCCGCCCATTAAGCTAACGAGGTTTCTCAGCCGCACCGCCCTCCCCGTACGGACAGCCGTTTATGACCAGTGCCCCGCCCCGCGATCCGGCCGCCCGCCCGGCCCTGTCGATCGTGATCCCCATGTATGACGAGGTGGAGAACGTGGAGCCGATGTTGGTCCGTGTTCATCAGGGGTTGGCGGACTATGGCGGGGCTTGGGAGCTGATTTGCGTGGACGACGGCAGCCGCGACGGGACCGGCACGCGCCTGATGCAACTGGCCGCGACGTACGGCAGCCATGTCCGGGTGATCCGCCTGCGCCGCAATTTCGGTCAGACGGCGGCAATGCAGGCGGGGTTCGATGCCGCCCGCGGTGAGGTCATCGCGACCCTGGACGGGGATTTGCAGAACGATCCGGCGGATATCCCGCGGCTGGTCGATGAACTGCTCGCCCGCGATCTGGACCTGCTCCAGGGCTGGCGGCAGCGGCGTCAGGATGATCTGTTGCTGCGCAAGATCCCGTCGCGCATCGCCAATGCGCTGATCGGACGGGTGACCGGGGTGGCCCTGCACGACTATGGGTGCAGTCTCAAGGTCTATCGGGCGGAGGTGATCCGCGAGGTCACGCTGCTCGGTGAGATGCACCGCTTCATCCCGGTATGGGTGGCCGGGGTGACGGCCCCGACGCGCATCGGCGAGACGCCGGTCAGCCATCAGGCGCGCCGCTTCGGTGCCTCCAAATACGGCATTTCGCGCACGTTCCGGGTGCTGATCGATCTGCTTTCGGCCTTCTTCTTCCTGCGCTTCGGCGCCCGGCCGGGGCACTTCTTCGGGTCGATCGGCATCCTGTTCGGCGCCGTCGGCGGGACCATGATGGCCTATCTGCTGGTGGTGAAGTTCGGTCTGGGTCAACACATCGGCCAGCGGCCCCTGCTGCTGGTGTCCATCCTGTTGCTGGTCGCCTCGATTCAGTTTCTGACCACCGGCGTACTTGCCGAACTGCTGACCCGGACCTTCTACGCGTCCAGCGCGCTGTCGCACCATCGCATCCGCGTCCAAACCGACCCGGCCGCCGCCGGCTGGAGGGCGCCGTCGTGAAACTCACCCCGGACCGATTGGATGCCTACTTCACCTCGCCCTGGATCCTGGCGGCGGTGGTGTGCTTCGCTTTCTTCTGGCAACTCGGCGCCCTGCCCCTCTACGACCTGGACGAGGGGGCCTTCACCGAGGCGACCCGCGAGATGATCGCAAGCGGCAATTACATCACGCCGCACAAGGACGGTGAGCCACGCTACGACAAACCGGTGCTGATCTATTGGGCCCAGGCCGCCTCCGTCCAAGTGCTCGGATTCAATGAGTTCGCGCTGCGCCTGCCCTCGGCCCTGGCCGCCGCGCTCTGGGTGTGGGCGCTGTGGCGGTTCGTGCGCGAGCGCTTGGATGCGCCGACCGCCGTGGTCGCCGGCATGGCGCTCGCGCTGTCGTTGCAGGTCTCACTGGTGGCCAAGGCCGCGGTGGCCGACGCGCTGCTGAATCTGTTCATCGCCCTGACCTTCTTTGAGATCTACCGCTTCTACAGCCGACCGGAGGCGGGCAGCCGATCCGGTCCGGTGGTGCGTGCCTGGCTGTGGATGGGGCTTGGGTTTCTGACCAAGGGGCCGGTTGCGGTGTTCTTTCCGGCGCTGGTGAGCCTGCTGTTTTTCTGGTCGGCGGGCGCCTTGTCGCACTGGCGGCGGGCGGTCCTCTCCCCGGTCGGTTGGCTGATGTTTCTCCTGGCGGCCGGTCCCTGGTATCTGGCCATCTATCTGGACGACGGCGCCGGGTTCTTCAAGAGCTTTTTTCTGCATCACAACGCCGATCGGTTCGGCGCGACCATCCACGGTCACAGCGGCTTTTTCGGTTATTACCTGGTGATGCTGCCGCTGATCCTGCTGCCTTTTACCGGTTGGTTCCTGCGTCTGCTGCTGCCCTGGCGAACCGCCTGGCGCGACGCCTGGGCGGATCCGCTGGAGCGCTTTCTATGGATTTGGTTCGCGGTGGTCTTCTGCTTTTTTTCGTTTTCGGGGACGCAACTGCCGCATTATCTGCTGTATGGCTGTACGCCCCTGTTCATCCTGATGGCACGTCATCGCGACCTGCTGACCAACCGTTGGCTCGCGTTCACGCCGCCGCTGGCGCTCTTCGCCTTGCTGCTCGCCCTGCCCTGGGTCCTGGGGATCATCGCCTCCGATGACCACAAGGCCCATGAGGCGGCGATGATCAGCGACGGCCTGGCGCTGCTGGATGGGTCCTATGTCGCCGGGGTCGCGGTCGGCGCCGCCGCCCTGATCGGTCTGCTGCTGTGGTCCCGGCCGACGCTCTGGCAGCGGCTGATGCTGGCCGGTATGATTCAGGGTCTGGTGATCTTCGGGGTGCTCGCGCCGCGGGTCTTCGCGGTCTTGCAGGCGCCGGTCAAAGAGGCGGCGGAGCTTGCCCGGCGGCTGGATTTGCCCACCGTGGCGTTTCGCACCTCGATGCCGAGTTTCAGTGTCTACCGGGAGGCCATCACCCCGAACCGTATCCCGCGCACCGGAGAACTGGCCTTCCTGCGCGTCGACAAGCTCGATGCACTGGCCCGCGAACTGCCGGACTTGCGGCTCGATCTGCTCTATCGGCGGGGCCCCGTGGCCCTGGTGTGGGTGCGTGAGCAGCTGCGTCCGACCGGCGACTGGCAGCCGCGGGAGCGCGACGGTGGTTAGGGGGTTGGTCGGCTGGCTGCGCCGCGACCTGAACCAGGCGCTCACCGCCGGGGCCGCCCGCACCCCCCTGGACCCGCCGGGCGGAGCCCTGTGGCTGTCCACCTGGGCCTGGTCCAGCCTGGCGGTCGGGCTGACGCTATGGCTCGCCTGCGGCTATCACGCGGGCTTCGCGGCACTGAATGATGCCGGGGCCGCCTATCCGGACTGGGTCTGGCAGTGGCTGACCTCGATCGGCGGCGAGGGCGTGCCCTTCGTCCTCTGTCTGTTCTTGGCGCGGCGTGATCCGCGGGTGTTCTGGGCCCTGGTGCTGGCCGGGCTGGTGGCCGTGGCCTTCAGCCGGGGCCTCAAGCCGCTGTTCGATGCGGCCCGCCCGCCGGCCGTGCTGCCGCCGGACAGCTTCAACCTGATCGGCCCGCTGCTCCGGCGGGCGAGTTTCCCGTCCGGTCACGCTACGACCGCGGCGGTCTTTTTCGGGGTCCTGGTCTACTACGCCCGCTGGTCCGAACTGCGGGTACTGCTGATCCTGGTGGCGATGCTGGTCGGCCTGAGTCGGGTCGCGGTCGGTGTCCACTGGCCGGTGGATGTGGCCGTCGGGTTCTGGGGCGGCGCGCTCGCGGCCTGGATCGGCGCCCGCCTGGCGGCGCGGTGGCCCGCGCTGGTAACCGATGGCGCGGTGCATCTGGCCCTGGTGACCCTGTGCGGCTTTGCCGCCGTCGGACTGATCCTCGGGGATGCCGAGTATGTTGAGGCGCGGCCCCTGCTCCAGGCCCTGGGATGGGCGGCTCTGGTGAATGGGGTCCTGGGCTATCTGGTCAGCCCTCTGCTGCGGGGGTTGGCCGCGCCGCGGCTGACCCGCTGACCGGAAGAACCTGGATAATCATGCCGGCTGCAGGGTGGACAAGCGCGAGCCTTGTCCACCTTCCGGCCAGCCAAGGCGCCGGCCCACGGAGATCCTAAGGCTTCAGCCGTATTCCCAGCGCGTCCCAACCTGAGGGCCAGCCGCCCGCCCACGTCGGGTATCATGGCTGGTCACCGAAGTCAGCGCGCCGCGCTGCCTGAACAACGGAACCCAACCGACGCGTATGAACCCGGAGACCAACGCCCAACTCGCCGCTTTCATCCGGGACATCTGCAACCTGTGCGCGGTCCCCATAAGCGCAACGAGTTCCGCAAGGTCATCCTGCCGCTGACGGTCCTGCGCCGCTTCGACTGGATCCTGGCCCCGACCAAAAAGGCGGTGCTGACCCTATTATCGGAGGTGACCGCATGATCACGCGCATCTATGTCGACAACTTCCGTTGCCTGGTGAACTTCGAACTGAAGCTTGAGAATTTCAACCTGTTAGCGGGCCTCAACGGATCGGGCAAGTCGTCGGTGCTCGATGTGGTCGATGGGCTGCAGCGCTTGCTTTCGGGGCAAGCCAAGGTCAACGACAAATCCGTTCTGCCCTACGCCAGCCGCACCCGCTGGAGCGACCGCGACACCCAAATCGTGGAGTTACACACCCAGGTCGGCGGCGAGGAAATGCGCTACCGCCTCAAGGTTCAGCACGAATCGGGCGGACGCTGGGCGCGGATCATCGAAGAGCGACTCGCAGTTCCGGATGGGCCTCTGTTCCTGTTCGAGAACGGGGACGTACAGATGTACCGCGACAATCTCAGCGAGGGACCCAAGTTCGCGGCCGAGTGGAGCGAATCTGCCCTTGCCCGCGTGCCGCCGCGCCACGATAACCAGCGCCTGACGGCTTTTCTTGAACTCATGCGCAGGGTCCAGGTCTGCCGGTTGAACCCGGCCGCATTCGTCAACGACACCCCCCAAGAGAGCCAGGCCCTCAGTCGCAATGGGGAGAACTTTTCATCCTGGTACCGGCATCTGCTTCAGGAGCACGGAGACAGCTTTGAATACCGGGCGATTCTCCAGAAGACTATCCCAGGCTTCCAGAAGCTCAGGCTCGAGAAGGTTGGGTCTGAGGCCAGGACACTGGTGGCGGTTTTCGGCTCCGGTAAGGAAGAATACGAGTTGGCGCTCGACGAGCTATCCGACGGCCAACGCGTACTCCTGGTCCTTTACGGTATGCTCCATTTCCTGGATAAGTCCGGGCGTCTTCTCTTCCTGGACGAACCTGACAATTTCCTGGCGGCTGCGGAGATTCAGCCATGGCTCCTTTGCGCTGAGGATGCCATCGGCGACGGGCTGCCGCAGGTGGTGATCGTCTCTCACCACGCCGAGCTGATCGACTATCTCGGCGGGGACCGCGGCATCCTCTTGGAGCGCGAGGTCACCGGGGTGACCAAGACTCGGCCGCTGCGCGATATCGGCATCCCCGAGACGATGAAGCTCTCCGAAGTCATCACCCGGGGATGGGAGCAATGAGTCGGCGCCGCGTCCAAATCGTTGTTCTGTGTGAAGATCGCCAGCACGCGACCGTTGTGCGCCGTTTCCTCATCCAGAACGGTTGGGAGAACCGACAGATCGTCGTGGTCATGAACCCCCACGGCCGCGACGGGCGCGGTAGCGGCGAACAGTGGTTCCGGGAGCAATACGCCCAAGAAGTGCGCAAGCTGCGATCCGCGCCGCATGTTGCCAAGGCGTTGATCGCGGTAATCGATGAAGATAAGCAGGGCGTCGGGCGCCGTGACGTCCAGCTTTCAAAGGCGCTGGAAGCAGCGGCTTTGCCCGCGAGAAAACCCACCGAAGCCATACTGCACATTATTCCGGCACGCAATATAGAGACGTGGCTGGAGTACCTGAAGGGTAATGCCGTCGACGAGCAGGAAACCTATTCCAAGTTTGAAAAGCAGCGCGATTGTCGCCCCATGGTCGACACGCTCAAAGCGATGTGCGATGCCGGAAAGCTGCGCGAGCCCGTGCCCCCTTCGCTTGAGCGCGCCTGCGTCGAGTATCGGGCGAGGATGCCATGAGGCCGCGCCTGTCTTGGACAACCGCTGGTGGGGAGTATCGGAGGTAACCGCATGATCGATCGCATCCCTTTCTTGAGCCCCCGCATGGAGGGTGAGCGTTTCGACGAACATGCGATCCCGCTGGAATTGCTCAAGGACCTGGCCGTGCTGGAGGAAATGGTCATTGAGGTTGCCAAATGGCGATATCTCCAGGATCACGAGGACCGCAAGCGCACTCCCCGTGGCTTCACCGACGGCATCGCACTCAAGCTGACGGCGGTCGAGCCGAACAGCGCTATCCCGCGGATCGACTTATTTGCCCAATCAGACGGGTTTTTCCCTCCCGGTAGTCAAGTCTATTTCGAGCAGGGCCGCGAGCACATCCTTGGGGCCATCGATGCCGCGAACCGCGACGGCCGTATCTCGGACTACCTTCCCGAGTCTTTGCTCGGCTATTTCGACCGCATCGGCCGCAGTCTGCGCGAGTGCGAGGCCATCATCTTCGATCCCCGGAATGCGACTCGCCCGGCGCGCCTGACCCGCTCCAGCCGTCGCAAACTCTTGCTCGCCTCATCCCAGACGCGCGAACTGACCGAAGAGGTCACGTTGCGCGGTACCATCCCGGAGGCCGACCAAGACCGCTTGACCTTCGATCTTCAGGTAACCAACGGCCCGCGGGTCACTTCACCCCTGGCCCTGCAACACCTGCCGACGGTCTTGGAAGCGTTCAATGGGTTCCAGAAGGGCACCCGGGTACAGGTGCGGGGCATCGGCCGATTCAATCGCAACGAACGCCTTCAGGGCTTGGCCGAGGTCGAGCACATCGGCATCCTGGACGCCAACGACGTGGCGGCCAGGCTGGACGACCTGCGTGGGTTAAAAAACGGTTGGCTCGACGGCCGCGGATTCGCCCCCAGCCCGCAGGGCTTGGATTGGCTCGCCCGGTGCTTTGGCTCACACTACCCGGACCTGCTCCCGCCACCCTATCTCTATCCCACTGCCGAAGGAGGCGTCCAAGCAGAATGGTCGCTCGGCACGCATGAGATTAGCCTGGAAATCGACCTGGATCGCCGGGCCGGCGAGTGGCATTCACTTGACACCGAGACCCAAGTCGACGACTGGAAGGAACTGGACCTGGCGCAACCCGGGGCTTGGGCCATGATCGCCGAGGACATTGGGCAGATACGAATCCCGCGCCCTTCCCCGAGCATGCGGTCATCGACTTTTCCGCCTTTCGGAAGCGGCAGGTAGAGGGCAAGGCCAAGCAGTTGCGCGGCTTGGCCGAGGCGCGAGGCTGGCGCTATCGGGCCGATTTTTAGGGCACGGCTTCAACCACCCTTGAGGATCTGAATCGCCCCGCGCGCCGCCGCCTCGAAGCGGCGATAGACCGGGTCTTCGAAGTCGTTGCGCCGCTCGGCGAGGATCTGCTTCAACTCATCACGCACGGCCGCCTGGAGCGCGGCGCGCTGATCAACGTGCCGGAAGGCGTCTCCCCCCAACTGCGCCTGGGTGGCATCGACCAGCCGTTGCGCGGCGGCGAGATCGATGCTCTCGAACACCTCCGGCAGTCCCTTGCCGAGGCGGGTGCGCACCGGCAGGCCGTCGGCGTCCTCACCGATCAAGTAAAGCTCGTTGATGCCGGTGGTCGGGCTG
Source organism: Chromatiaceae bacterium (assembly GCA_013426805.1). Taxonomy (GTDB): domain Bacteria; phylum Pseudomonadota; class Gammaproteobacteria; order Chromatiales; family Chromatiaceae; genus Thiodictyon. Next base: position 5,090 of record JACDZG010000012.1, on the reverse strand, counting down.
GTGACTGTACTGATGAGGCCCAGCGCCTTGGCCAGCAGCAGGGCCGGCAGGGCCTGGTCGCGTTGGGCGCGCTCATCGGCCAGGACAATCTCGGGCCACTGGGTACCGTCACCCTCGCCGTGCAACTCCAACCTCAGCCGCTGCGGATTGTCGACTTGGGCAAGGCGGCGCTCGTATTGCTCCTTCAGGAAGCGGGTGGCCTTGGCAAGGCGGAGCGGGAACAGGTTGGTCAGCCCAAGCAGGGTGATCTCGTTGGGCTTGGTCTCGCTCTTGATGATAGCCACCGGGATGTCGCCGCGGAAGTTATCGCGGAACAGGGCTTCCAGGTCTTCACTGAACTGGGCCAGCTCGGGGGTCGCCGGGAGTATGACCAGGAACTGCGAGACCTTGGTCTTGGCCGCGCCCATGACAACCGCTTGGGAGTCGAACTCGAGGAAGTTCCCCGCCTGGTTGACCAGATCGTGGATGAATTTCTTGAGCTCATCGGTGCGCCCCGAATACTCCCGCTCCAATTGGCCGATGATGTTGACCCCGAGCAGTGGCCGGCGGTCACGGTTGGACGCGACCAGAGCGTCGTGCGCCGCCTGTGAGCTTTGCGCACAGCGCTGTTCCATTACGTCGAAGAAGCGCTGGCGGCTGATCCGCGCCTGGAAAGCGGAGAATGACGGATCGGCGGCAATCTGTTCGATCAGGGCGAGACGCACCGCCTGCGACTGCCGGGTCTGTTCGCCGCGGTCTTTCTCCAGATCGCGCGCGAACTCGCGGACGTTCTGCGCATTGTAGAAGCGCACCAGTGACTGGCGCAGATCCGGGGTGTCACCATCGTTGATGCGCGCGTCGATGCGCTCTTTGAACTCCTTGATGGATTCGTCAACCAGTCGGGTGCAGGCCGCGACATCGCTCGCCAGTGCAGTGAACTCGTTGACGGCCTCCTGGAACAGCCGTTTCGCGAAGGCCCAGGCTTCCGCCTGAGTGCGGGCGGTATAGAGTTCGCGCAGTGCCTCGCCCTGGAGATCGAGCAGGTTGCGGCGCTTGCCGAGCAGTTGCGAGACCAGACCGACCTCGGCGTAGTCGGCACGATTGGCCGCCACCCGCTGTTCGGCGCTGTCGGCGTTGTTCTTGGCGCGGGTGATGCGGTCGTCCGTGCCCAGCAGCCGCTCTTCCAGCGCGGCGATGAGGGCGGCCAGACAGCGGGTGATGTCCTGCATGGACTTGACACCGTTCTTCCACTCATCGAACAGCTCGCCCTCGACCCGGCGGCGCAATTCACGGACATGGTCCTTGCGCGCCTGGAGTTTGGTTTCATAAAACTTGCGCACACCGAGGCCACGGTAACTCTCCGCGAAGCGCTGGGCCATGAGCTTATCGATCTCATTGATCCAGACCTGGTCGTCCTGAGTCTGCACCAACCCCATGAGCTGCGGCAGCACATCCAGCCATTCATTGACGATGGGCTTCCATTTTTTGTTGTTGATCTCCTCGGACAGAATGCCGCGCGACAGGGTCAGGTGCTCGTCGGTCAGCGACCAGCGCTCCAGTGTCTGACTGTCGCGCACGAACTCGCCGAAATCCTGGTTGCGCGGCTCATCCCGGAAACCGAAGGTATCGTCCCAGTTGTTATAGCGCAGTTGCAGGGCGGCCTGGCGGGCGAAGCGGTACGTGAGATATTCCCGAATCTCCATCTCGGGGACGGCCAGACGCTTGATACCAAAGGTGAGAAAGCGTTTTGAACGCAAGGGGGCGGTGCTGCCCGGACGGGTCTCCGCGGTGCCGTCGCCGTTCTCGGCATTTTCCATCTTCTCCAGGAGCTTCATCGCCTCCGCATTGCGTACGGCGACCAGCTTCTGGAACAGGAAATCGGCGACGACGCCGGGTAGCGTCTTGTCGACATCCACCTGCAGACCGTTTTCGTTACGATTGGAGAAGAGATAACAACCGTTGAACGGATCGCTGAGGGCGAGCCGCTCACCCCGCTCGGCGATATCGTGGGGCTGATAGGCGCCGACGCTCAGCGCGTTCAATTCGACCAGCGCGGCATAGCCGTTGGCGTGGTAATTGCCGGTATCCCAGTTCGGATTCGGAATTTCCTCGGGCAACAGGGCATAGATGACGATGCGGTACATGCGCGGGTCGCGATAAAGCGCGCGAATCTGCGCCACCGTATCGATCACCGCGCCGCTGCCGGTCCCACCGGCCAGACCACAACAGACGTGGAAGGTCACGCTGGCATCGGCGCCGGTGCTGAGCTCGCCGGCGAGTTGCTTGAGCTGATCCTTGAACTGGCGCGCCTTGCAGGCGAAGAGAAAGCGCCCGAGCCGGCGTTTCTGGCCGCCCAGGGTCTCCCCGACGATGCTGCTCAGAATGTCTTTCCATTGGTCACGGCTGCCGATCCAGGGCTGGATATTCGGGTGACCGCTGAGATTGTCGAGAATCTGGTTGAGGTTCCCGCCGGTGATCAGGAGCTGACTGCGGGTGGCCAGTTGCACGCTTTCCCCAAGAATACGCCAGGTGGCGTCGTCGATGGCCATCATCTCCTTGCTCGAATCGACATACAGATAGCGCAGCCTGACCTGATCGGGCTCGCTGCCGCGGTATTCCTGAAAGACGTTCTTGCGCAGGGCGCGGAGGATTTTGCCCCCGGTGCCGCCCAGACCGATGATCAGGTGGTTCTTCATAGCCGATTCTCAGGGTTGAACAGGGCACAGGTGGCAGAGTGTCCGCGCGGGACCTGCCTGGCTGCTGCGCGATTATGGGCCAAGCGCCGGTGATTCGTCATGCGTCCTTGCCCGAGGCTCCCGGCGTCGCTATGATCACTGACCATGTTGTGTAGCCGCAGTTCGACTGTCCGCTGCGTTCATCGGTATCCGTCACGGCCGAACCGGACTGTTGGGATCATTGATTTTTCGGAGGTAACCCATGGCCGAACAGACCGTCCGCACCGGCAAATGCACCAACTTCGGAAATTGCACCCTGGCCGACACCGGGGTCGACATCAGCATCCCCGCGGGTGCCGCGCCGGTCTGCACGGAATGCGGCCGGGGCCTGATGGTGAGTCAACCCGGCAAGGACCGCTCCAAGCTGATCGGCGGTATCATCGCCCTGCTCGTGCTGGTGGCCATCGCCCTGGTGGCGATGAAATTCCTCTGGGGCTACCTGAGCCCCGCGGCCGCACCGGAACAACCGGCGCTCGCGATGCCGGCGCAACCGCCGACTCCTCGTGAGGAACCTGTGCTCCCTGTGCCCCCCCAAGCGGAACCCGTTGCGCCACCGCGTCCCCCTGCCGCGGCGGTTGATCCGAATATGGTCAAGCTCGCCGATTTTTGGATCGACCGGACTGAAGTGAGCGTCGGAGAATATCGGACCGCGTTCCCTGGTTACCAAGCCCCCAAAGGCTTCACCGACGATCTGCCGGTGGTGGATATCACCTGGGAGAACGCCCGTCGGTTCGCCGAAAAAAACGGCAACCGGTTGTGCCGCGAAAGCGAATGGCTCTTCGCCCTGGGTGATGAGTTAAGCGACCACGCCAAGGCCGCGCTGGGCGGCAGCACCATGGACAAGCCCCGCAGCGTCACCGATGACCGCGACAAGAATAGCCACGGTCTGCTCAACATGGTCGGCAATGTCAGCGAATGGGTGGACTCGGGAACCGATGAGGCCGCGTTCCTGGGCGGCTACTGGTATTGGGATCGGGAAGGCCGTCCGCTCGCCGATGTGAAGCGGGTGAATCGGCTCGGCACCAAAGGGACTTATCATCACTATATCGGATTCCGGACCTGCCGTGACGCCGATCCGGTCGTGAATTAGGTGGAGCACATGATGAAATCACTGAACTGCCGGCTATTGCTGCTCGTTGTCATCGGCCTGGTACCGGTTCTGCTTCAGTGGAGCCCCGCCGAGGCCCGCGGTCTCGCTGAAATCAGGAGCAGCGGGGTGATCAAAATCGGCATCCGGGAGGATATTCCGCCCATCCAATACCGGGACAAACGCGGAGAACTGGTGGGCATCGACCCGGATCTCGGGCGGGCACTGGCCGATGCGCTCGGCGTCAAACCGCAGTGGACCATTCTCCCCGGCGCGAAAGCCCGCGAAGAGTTGTTGCTCAAGCAGCAAGTGGATGTGGTGATCTCCAGCTTCTCCATTACCCGTGAACGGCTGGAGGTGATCGCCTTTTCAGACCCCTATTTCACGACCGGGTTGGCGGTCATGATCCGTGCCAAGGACCAGGATCGGATCAAGAGTTATAAGGATCTCACCGGGAAGACGGTCACGGCCACCCGCGGCAGTACGGGCGAACGGCTCATCACCGAACTGATGCCCGGTGCCAATTTTTTCCTGGTGACCGCGACCGCCGATACCTATGCCGCGCTCAGCGGCGGCAAGACGGATGCGCTCATCAACGACAAGGTGTTTCTCGACCACTATGCCTCCCAGCACCCCGGCCTGCTCGTCTTGGATGGCACCCTGTCAGCCGATCAGTATGGCATCGGGGTCAACAAGGCGGACACGGACCTGCTCGGCTTCATCAATGAGTTTCTGACGACGATCAAGGGCAACGGCACCCTGGCCCGAATCATCGGAAAATACTCCAAGTTCGATCCGAACATGGAGCCCGAACCGGTCAAGACAGAGACGCTGAGCACCTATGTCGTCAAACCCGGGGACACCCTGTCGCGAATCGCACTGGCGCTCTACAACGACCCGACACGCTGGCCCATCATCTATGCCGCCAATCGGGACACGGTGAAATACGCCAATGTTCTCAACGTCGGCGCGACACTGCGGATACCGTCATTGGAAAAATCGGCGGCGGCGGCCCCGGTGCCGCCCAATGATCCGGCCGCGGGCGATGAACTCAAGCGCAAGCTCAAAGAGGCGGAAGCGCTGTACAAGAACAACTATATCGACAAGCAGACCTATGAAGAGACCAAGAAGGAACTGCTGCGCAAGCATCTGATCGAGAGCCGTTAGGTAGAGCCTTCGCACCTGATATAGCTTTCGGACATGATTACCGGACGTAGGGGCGGGTTTTAAACCCGCCCCTAGCAGCCTGTCGGACTTAGCCCCTAGGATTAGGGTATGAGTCAACATCA
>JACDZG010000089.1 GCA_013426805.1 Chromatiaceae bacterium | reverse complement strand
CGAAAGGGGCCAATGGCAGGCTCGCGGCGGATCTTGGACATGGTGCTGGGCTCCGGTGTCATCAGGGCGGCTCGGTGGTGATGATAGCCTGGTGTCAGGCGTCATGGGGAGACGGCCCGATCCCACTTGGACCGCGATCGGGGGCGCCGTCGGCGGGGCGGAAGTCGGCGGCATAATCGCCCTTGTCGACGCCCCAGCCGGGTTGCGCGACGAAGCTGGCGCCGTTCCAGACCATCTCGACCGGGGTGGTGCTGCCCTCCGGGATCCGCAGCGTGCCCTCGACCGGGGCGGTGAAGCTCTTCAGCCAGTAGCCGGCGGTCGGGGCCAGGGTCGTCGCGCTGCCGGACAACGCGACATTGCCGCTGTTGGTGCCGTTGCGTCCGTAGAGGATCCACTGCCTGGCGTAGCCGGCGAGCGGCAGGTTGGCGGCGGGGGCGGTGCCGAGGACGTTGGCGATGCTGGCCGGGCTGGCGGCCGGCACGCACGGCAGGGCGAATGGTTGCCACTGGCCGGTGACGTAGGCCACCCCACGACCGCAGATCGACGTAGGCGGCATAGGGCGAGACGTTGTCACCCGCGGTGAGGAAGCCACCGCCGACATGGAGACGGTCGGTATCGTCGATCGCCAGGGCGAAGACCGTACCCGTCACCCCGCTGCCCAGGGCCGACCAAGCGCTGCCGTCCCACTGCGCGATGCGGTTCGCGTAAACCGTACCGATGATGGTGAAGGTTCCCCCAACCTAGCGTTTGGTGCCGTCGGGGCTCACGGCCAACGCGCCTATCATGCCGGCCGTGCCGGGCAGCCCCGGATTCCACACCTGCCAGTCGGCGTCGGTAATCGCTCGCTCCCACGCTCCTGCGTCAATGCCATTAAGTTAAGCCATTCTGGCTCCCACGCTCCTGCGTGGGAGCACGTGCGGGCGCTCCGCGTCCGGTCTGCGCAGTCATGGGGCGGCGCGTGCCGAGCAACTGGCCGCGCGGTTGCGTACCCTGGGGCTGGAGCCTTGAGCCTTGGGTGCGGGCCGCGGCGGCGTCTGAGCGCGCGGCCCGGCCCCATCAGTCCATGATCGACCGACGTGTCGGGGCGACTTTAAGTGACAGGCCGTCGTGCGCCGACACCTCAAGGCGGTGGGGGCACCGTCGATTCCGCCGAGGCGCGCGACGACAGCAGCAGCGTCATGATGGTCGGCGGGGTCCAGGCGGCCAGGGCGCCGAGTGTGGCGAGGGCCGCGCGGCGGGCGGCGTCGACATCGTCGGTCGCGGCCGGGGGGGTCTGGGGGTCGTGGGGGGTGGGCATGGCACGGGCCTCAGTCTTGAGTGAGTGGTCAGGGGCGGCCGGGGTCGGTGGCCCCGGCCGCGATATCGCGGGCGCTTAGCGGCCCAGATAGCGCCAGACGAAGCGGCGTGTCGTGCCGGTCAGGGTCACCGGATCGCCGTCGCGGTCGTTCGGGTCGGTCGGGACGATGGTGCGGCGGGTCTGGCTGTCGATCAGCTCCGAGCGCTGCAGGATGGCCGGGTCGCCCGCCCAGTGCAGCACCACCTGGGAGCCGACCGGGTCGGCGCGCAGCTCCAGCGTCCAGGTGGCCGGCTGGCCGTCCGCCGGGCGGAAGTCCCCGGCCTTGGCGCCCCACTCCGGGTGCGGCAGCACCAGCGTCAGATAAGGCGAGGCGAAGGGGGCCATCTCGACGAGGTCAGTGGGGTCGAAACCGGCCCGGGCGCTCGGGCGTTGGCCGAGCACGGTGTTGTGGTCTTTCCAACCGGTGGCGGGGTTGTCCACCGTGAGGCGGACATACCAGTCGGGGCCGGTGGGCCGGGTCGCCGCGGCGGCCGGGGGCATCACCCAGTCCAGCACGCCCTGATACCAGGGCCTGCTGCGGGTCACCGCAGAAAACGGAAAAAATCGTATGCTAAGGCTAAATTTCCATCCGGACATGAACCTGCAGCGTGCGATCTTCCGTCGTTGCAAAATCCGGTTGCCAATGGGAAGGCTATCGCAACAGGTTTTTGCAACACTGCAAGCCTCGCTTTCCGTTAGTTCGGGCATCGTTGCGGAAAGGTTCGTTTGCGCAACCGGCTTACCGTGCGATTTTTTCCGAATTCTGCGGTGCCCCTACCAGTTCGACCGCCCCTCTTGGTCCTAGACGTTGGCAAACTCCGCCCGCTCGACGGCTTCAAGATTCTCTTTGCTCTGCTTGGTCATCGCGACGGCAGTGACGCGAGCGCAAACGACCACGGCAGAACGGGGCAACCCACCGTGCCGAACACAGGAAAACCGAGCGGGTAAGGACGGGCAGCGACCGCCGCACCGACCGCGGCGGGAATCGCGCCCGCGGCGTCGCAGGTCAATGTCGGCGGTTCACGGGACGCGGGTTTGCCGGATTCGGGCCGGCGTTCGAGCCGCGGCGGCGCACCGGGCAATCTGACCGGCTGCGTGGCATTGCGCACTCCAAGCGCCAGCCCGGCGTAAAACAGGAGCGCCGCCAACGGCAGGCCGCCCTGCAGGAGGAAGATACAGGCCATACTGGCCGCAGCCGGAATCACCGAGATCCCCAGGTTTTGATGTTGATTGCGCTGGAACCGCCGCCCCAGCTCCAGCAGCGTCGGCAATTGGGTCAGATCGCCATCCATCAGCACGATCTGTGCGGTATCGGTGGCGGCCCTGGTCGCGCCGCTGAGCGACACCGAGACGTCGGCTGCTGCGAGTGCGATGGCATCGTTGATGCCGTCGCCAATGAAGCAGACGGTCCGGTTCGTCGCCTGCATCCGCTGCACGATCGCGGCCTTCTGCTCGGGCAAGGTGTCGGCAAAGTAGCGGTCGATCCCCAGGTCCGCGCTGAGGCGGCGGGTCGGGGCATCACGGTCGCCGGAGATTACGCAGGTGCGGATCCCTTGCCGCTGCAAGGCGCGGATCGTCTCGCGTGCCCCCGGGCGCAATTGCGGGCGCAGTTCGATCGCCCCGGCCAGCACCCCGTCGACCGCCAACATGACCAGCGAGTGTCCGCGGCGCTCCGCCGACGCCTCGATCAGCCCGGCGGCGTCCGGGATCGCGACGGCACTGTCCGCCAGAAAGCGGCGGCTGCCGAGTTGGATGCGCTGCCCGCCGATCACCGCCTCGATGCCATATCCCAGCCGGCACTGACAGTCTGCGACCGCCGGCAGCTGAAGCCCGCGCGCGTGCGCCGCGGCGCCGATGGCACGGGCAATGGGATGCGACTGACGATATTCCGCGGCGGCGGCATAGGCCAGGACCGCGGACTCGTCAGCGTGGGCAAAGACGTGGATGCGGTGCAGTGTCGGCGCTTCGTCCGTCAGCGTGCCGGTCTTGTCGAACACCACGGTGTCGATCTGCGCCAGGTGATCGAGCGCGGCCCCGTCCTTGATCAGAATCCGCTGTTGCGCCGCGTGACGCAGGAAGTTCATCACGCTCATCGGCGCGACGATCCGCATGGTGTAACCGAAACTCGACCAGAGCACCCCGATGGCCCCGGAGAGGCCAAAGAACGGCACCGCCAGGGCACCGAGCGCCAGGGTCGGCGCCGCGGTCCGGTCGACGAACTCCTCGGCCTGCGATTCATGCCGGTTTTTGTACCCGGCGGTCTGTTGCAGGATCCGGCCGATCCGCGCCACGACCGTTTGCCGGCCGCTGCTCTGCACCCGCAGTTCCAGCCGCCCGCTGAGCAGCAGGGTCGCGGCGAGCACCGCGTCCCCCGCCTGCTTCTCCGCCGGTTGCGCCTCGCCGGTCAGGGCGCGCTGGTCGATCAGCGCCGCGCCGTTCACGATCACGCCATCGACCGGGATCGTTTCGCCCGCGCGCACCACCACGATCGCGTCCGCCGGCAGGTCAGCGAGCGCAATCTCGGTTTCGACGCTACCGCACAGGATCCACAGGGTCGCGGGCGTCTGCGCGAAGATCCCGGTCAGCGCCCGCTGCGACCGCTGTTTGGCCCGATTACGCAGTTTCAGTGCGAGCGCATAACAGAACTGGCTGATCGCGGTGACCTGCCAATAGCCGGCCAGCGAGGCCGCGGCGACGGCAGTGACATCCAGGATATGGACATTGAGCCGGCCCTCCTCGCGCACGCGCTGCCAGGCCAGGTGCAATTGGTCGCGCAGCAGATAGGCCGACACCGGGACGCACAGGAACAGCCAGGCCGGGGCGGTCAGCCCGAGCAGCATGGCGGCGCCGGCGTTCAACCCGGTGAACAGCAGGAAACGGTTGTCCCCCCGCTGCTCCTCGGTCAGGACCCCCGCGGCGGCGCCGGACCCGTTCAACTGGTGCAACTGTGCGTTGCGCTCATCGCCGAACCAACGGTCGAGGCCGTCTTCGAGTGAGGCGTGGAGGCGTTGCTCCACCGCGCGCGATGCCGATGAGGGGGTGCGACCGGGCGCGGGCGCTTGCGGCGCGACGGGTGGGCGGTAGATGACTGGTAAATGCTGTGTCACATCGGGAGTCCGGTTCGGGGAGGCAATTGGAAAATCGGCCTTGATCATCGTTCCGGCCGCCTGACGGTGTAGGTCGGAGTTTGTAGTCCGACCCGGACTGCGTGGCGTGGCCGCCCCATCGGTCGGACTGCAACCTCCGACCTACAGCGGGCGGCCCCCCCGCGACCGGATGGCCGCAACAATGATCGATATCGGAAAATCTGATGCAATCTCAATGCCGTCATATAAAAATTTATTAATATCAATATGATTATTGGAGGGCGCCGCAGCCGCCCGGGGGGCACCGGAGGCGCTGCCCGCCGCGGGTGTAAAGGCCGCTGACCACGCCTTTGGCGCAGCGTGCGCACGCCGCTGACAATCGTCCGACTCAGCGCGCGCCGGGTACCCGCGGACACACATGGTTCGCCAGGTGGCGCAAGGTGGCCTGCATGGACGTAAGCTCGAAGGACTCGGCCTGCTCGCGCAGCCGCTCGCCAAGCAGGTGTAAGGCCGGATCATCGAGCTCCCGGCCGACCCAGGCGAGCCGCCGGCCGAAGGCGGCGATCTCGTTGATGGAGGCGTCATCGGCCAGGCGCGACCACTGGGTCCAGTCGCCCGGTTCCAGCATGATCGAGGTGCGCGGTCGGGGCAGCGGCGCGGATGGCGGCGACGCGCGGTCTGACTCCGCGGTCGGCAGGAACCGGGCGAGCAGGTGCAACAGGCGCTGGTAATCCCAGGGTTTGAAGAGATGGCCGTCGAAGGGACCCGGCAGGCGCCGCAGGGTCTCCGCGTCCGCCATGGCGGTGAGGGCAATGAGCGGAATGGCAGCCAGTACGGGGTCGGCACGCATCGTCCAGGCGGTGGCGAAACCGTCCAGCCGCGGCATATGCAGATCCATGAGCACCAGCAGCGGGCGGTGACGGCGCACCAGCGCCAGGGCCTCGGGACCGTCCGCCGCTGCCGCCACGCGCAGCCCCGCCTTCCCGAGCTGTTCGATGAGCAGCCGCCGGCTCAGCGGATCATCGTCTACCGCCAGCACGTCCCCGGGGGCGAAGCGCACCGCGCCCAGTACGACGGTCCCCGCCCCCGGGTCCGCGGCGCCCGGTACTGAGGGCAAGACCAGGGTGAAGCGGCTGCCGTGCCCGAGGATGCTCTCCAGGTGGATGTCCCCACCCATGGCGCGCGCCAGGCGACGGCTGATGGCGAGCCCCAGGCCGCTGCCCGGCGTGACCGTTCGGCGCTCCTCGCTACCCCGCGCAAAGCGCTCGAAGACGCGTTCTGTGAGTTCCGGCGCAATGCCGGGCCCGGTATCGCTGACCAGCGCCTCGATCCGCCAGGCGTCCGCCGCCTCACGCCGGGCGCAGAGGATCAGGCTGACCCGGCCGACGGCGGTGAACTTGACCGCATTGCCCAGCAGGTTCAGCAGGATCTGGCGCAGCCGCTCCGGGTCCAGCTGCACCAGTGCCGGGACCTCGGGTGCGACCGTGACGACCAACGCCAGATCCTTGCCTGCCGCTTGCCCGGACAGGACCTGCTCCAACTCCCAGGCGAGCTGGCGCAGGTTGGTGGGGCGAGCGGCAAGGTCGAGTTGGCCGGTCTCGATCCGCACGAGGTCCAATACGTTCTCCACCAGGTGCAGCAGGGTGTGACCGGCAGCGCCGATGGCGCGTAGATGGCGACGGGCCTGGTACGACAGATCCTCTTGGAGCAGCAGCTGCGCGTAACCGATGACCGAGTTCAAGGGGGTCCGCAGTTCATGGTTCACATTGGCCAGGAACTCATCCTTGGCCCGGCTCGCCGCCGCCGTGCGGGCATTGTCCGCGGCCAGGGCGCGGGTGCGCTCGGCGACCCGCCGCTCCAACAGGGACCGTTCCTCCTGCAACTGATGGCCCGCGGTCTGCACCTGACGGCGCAGCCGATGGATCTGCTGCACCTGGGTCAGCGAGATGAACAGCATGAAGATGAGCGCCACGATCGCCAGTGTCCCGCAGATCAGACCCGGGACCAGATTGTCCCGCGTCAGCTGCTCCGCCAGGGTCTCCGGCAGCAGCAGCGTCAGGGGCACGGCGAGCGGCCCGCGGCCTTGCAGCCGCAGGTACAGCAGGCGGGTGCTGTGGGCCGGCAGCTCGAAGGCGAACACCGGCAGGCGGTAGCGCAGTGCCCGCTGGGCAAAGGGGCGGCTGCGCCCGGCCTGCGCCTGGGTCAGGAGGACCCCGGCGGCGGACACGACCATGAAATCGACCTCATCCAGATCGGGTTGCACCACGACCAGGCGCCACTCGGCAACGCGGGCGCTTGGGTTGCTGACGGCGAGGCATAGCCAATAGGTGGATGTCGGAGTGCCGGGGACCGGCCGTCCGGGCGCGGAATTGGCGGCGTCCCGGACCTGCTCCAGGGTCATGCGCTGGTCCGGATCGGCGATGACATCCAGGTAGGGGGCCAGGGACAGACCGTCGCTCCCCGGGCTTAAGGGGAGCGGATCAGCCTTGAGCACGGCCAACCAGAACAGCAGCAACCAGACCGGCGACGGGTGCGCGCAACCTCGGCACCAACAGCACAAATTGTGAAACAAGCCGAAACCCCGGGACCGCAGGGACCGGGTGATAGCGATCAGTACGCACAAGGACGAGGGCAGTCGTCAAGGGCAACGGTCAATCGTTGCCTACAACCAATCTTTCCCGTAACGCCAAGCGCACCAGGTCCGCAACGGTCGCCACCATGAGCTTGCGCATGGCATTACGCCGATGGGCCTCGGCCGTCTTGATGGATACCCCCAAGCGAGCCGCGATCTCGGAGGCCCGGTAACCATCCGCCACCAACCGTACCACGTCGAGTTCCCGCGGCGACAGGCGGGCGACCGGCGTATCGTCCGCCTGCTCTACAATCTGGCGGACATAGCGCCCGTCCGCGTGGACCGAAATCGCCAGTACCCGCGTCTGCGGGGAGTCGGCACGGATGCGGGCGGTGGCGACGATCCCGTTCAAGCCGGGCATGCCCACGTCCAGGATGGCCAAGTCCGGGCTGAGCTCGGCAACCAGGCGCACCGCCTCGAAGCCGTCCGCGGCCTCGCCGACCACGATGAGGTCCGGCTCGCGCGCCAGCAGGGCGACGAAACCCTGGCGGACCAGGGTGTGGTCATCGGCAATCAGGATCCTCACGGTGCCCGCCTGGGTCCCACGGCGTCCAGGGACACCGTCAGGGTGACGCGGGTGCCCTCCGCACTGCTGTCGATGTCCATCCGCCCGCCCAGTCGTTCCAGGCGCTGGCGGATGCTGAAGAGCCCGAAGCCGCCGGACCGGCAGGCGGCAGTGCTGGGGATACCCCGACCATCGTCCGCCACGATGATGCGCAGCATCCCGGCCCCGGCGCGGGCGATGATCAGCCCGGACTCGGCCCGGGCGTGCTTGGCCGCGTTCACGACCAACTCGCGCGTGGCCTGGAACAGGAGCACGGCCAGATCCTTTCCCACCCCCGAGAAATCCCCCTCGGTGCGCAGCACGAAGGGCAGTTGCCAGCGGCTGTGGGCGTGGTCCGCCAGCCATTCCAGGGCGGCCGTGAGTCCGATCTCATAGAGGACCGGGGGACTCAGCTCGAACATCAGACTGCGCAGACCGCGAATCGCCGCGGCGACCAGGGTGATCGCATCCTCGCCCCCCGTGGCGGTTAGGCCCCCGTCCTGCGCCTGTTCCATCAACATGCGGGCGGCGGCGAGCTGCTGCAGGATGCTGTCGTGCAGTCCGGTGGCCAGCTCCTGGCGCTCGCGCTCGGCGGTCAGGGCCATCTCTGCGGTCAAGTCCCGCAACTGGGTCACGGCGGTCTCGAGTCGCTGGTTGCGCAGGTCGACCTCCCCGATCAGCGTGCGCAATTGCCGCCCGACCGCGACATGGACGCGTACCCGTGCGGCCAGTACCGCGGCATCAAATGGTTTGGTCACATAGTCCACGGCGCCGGCGTCGAGACCGACGACCAAGGCGCGGGTCTCATCACGGGCGGACAGGAACACCACCGGGATGTGGCGGGTGCGCTCGTCTTCGTGCAGACGGCGGCAGAGGTCGTACCCGTCAATGTCGGGCAGGCCCACGTCGAGCAGAATGAGGTCCAGGGCGACCGTCTGCGCCAGCTTCAGCCCGCGCTCGCCGCTCTGCGCCGCGTGCACCTGATAGCCCTCCCCCAGCAGAATGGTCCCGGCGAGGCGGATGCAGTCCGGATCGTCCTCCACCAGCAGGATGTGCCCGGTCACGTCCGGACCCTGGAGCGCGGCGGCCCCGCACCAGTCAACGGGACCGCCGGGCGCGGGATCGACCGGAGCAGCGGTCAGCGAGCGGACGGACATCATCAAGGGGTCTCCGGCGGGTCCGGCGCCGGAACCGGTTCCGGCGCCTGGGGATTGAAGGTCAGGATCAGGTCCAGGTTGAAGAGCCGCCGCCGGGCCCGCTCCTCCTCGGTCAGTCCGGTCGCCCGCGTTGCGGCAATCGGCCCCGGCTCGATGCTGATGCGCGTCGGCAGGACCGTGCCCCGGGCCAGCGCGGCCAGGATCGCCTGGCCGCGGCTCTCGGCCAGCCGGCGGTTAGCCTGCGGGGTACCGGTGTCGTCGGTCAGGGCGGTGATCCGCACGGCCGCGAGGTGACCATCCGCCGGCAAGCCGCGCAGAAAGTCGGCGAGCGCCGCCGCGCTCGCGGGCGGCAGGACCGCGCGGCCGCGCTCGAACGGCACCGGGGCCGTGAAGTGCAGGGTCAACGGCACCTGGCAGCCGGCCGCATCCACCGCCACCCCGGGGCGGGTGTGCAGACACCGGTCCTGGAAGTCCGCCACGCCGTCATGGTCCGCGTCCACCGGGCAACCCTGCGCATCCACCCCACGCACCAACTCCGCCGGGGTATTGTCCGGACAGCGGTCGCGGTAGTCGGACACTCCGTCGTGATCGCGATCCGCCGGACAGCCGCGCGCATTCACCCCGCCGGCGATCTCCAGCGGGCCGCTGGCGGGGCAATCGTCACGCCAATCGGGGATACCATCCCCGTCGCTATCCAGCGGGCAGCCGCGGGTATCCACGCCGGCGCCAAGCTCCTGCGGCGTGTTGGCGGGGCAGTCATCGCGATAATCCGGGATGCGGTCGTGGTCCTGGTCGGTGGGGCAGCCGCGGGCGTCGACCCCGCGGGCCAGGTCCTCCGCGGTCCCCTGCGGGCAATCGTCGCGGTAGTCCGGCACCCCATCCTGGTCGGTGTCCACCGGGCAGCCGTCCGGATCGACGCCCTTGGCGATCTCGGCGGCGGTATTGTCGGGACAGCGGTCGCGATAGTCCGGGACCCCATCTCCATCAGTATCCCGCGGACACCCGGTCGCCTCCACGCCCTTGACCAACTCCTGCGGGGTGTTCTCGGGACAGGCGTCCCGATAGTCAGGAACCCCATCCCCATCGGTGTCGATGGGGCAGCCCCGCTGCTTGCCCTCCAGGTAGACCCCGCGGACGATTTCCGCCGCGCTGTTGTGCGGGCAGGTATCCTGCTTGTCCACCACGGTGTCGTCATCCGCATCGAGGTCGCCGCACTCGGGCAGCCCGGATGCAGTCTCCGCGTTGATCCGTTCATTATTGAATCCGGTTGCGGCGAGGCTCTTGATGAACATGTCCTTCTCACGCAGGTTGCCGTCGTCGAGAAACTTATAGGCACCGGCCGCCCCGACGCACCCACTCATATAGCGTAATTCATCCGCGACATGCAGCGGTTTCGCGACCCCTTCCCCGAGCACCCCGGCCTGCGCCAGGACGATACCCTGCACCACCAGTTTGACCGCGTCATAACCCAGCGCGGAGAGCCGCTCCGGGTCCCGCTCATACTTGCGTTTGAAGGTTTGCGCGAAGCGCAGCGCGGGACCGGATTGGAAATCGGCGACCGTCGGCACCGCGAAACCGGGAGCGGCGCCCGTCTCCTCGCGCCACGCGCGCAGCACTGACCAGAAGGGGTCCACGTCCAACCCCTCGCCGCCATAGATCGGGACCGTCACCCCGCGGTGGCGCAGCTCGCGGAAAATGCGCAGGGCATCGGCCCGCCCCGCCACCAGGTAAATGACATCGACGGCGGCGACGCGACTCACTTCCACCGCCCGGCTGCGGACCTCCTGATCGCTGAGCCCCTGGGGAAAGTTCAGATTCGCCGCCACCCCGATACCATAGCGCTCAGAGCCCACCTGGAGCAGCAGCGCTGCCAGCTCCCGCGCATAGTCGGAGCGCTCTTGCAGCACCGCGACGCGCTTGTACCCCTTGATGCCGAAATGCCCGGCGACCTCCATCGCCTGCAGGGCACTGTCGGGCTGCATACGAAAGATCAGGTCGAAGCCGAATGAGGTCAGCGACAGCATGGTCGAGGTGGGCGAGAGATACAGGACCCCGTTCTGCTGATAAATGGCGGAGGCCGGGATGGCAAAGGCCGAGCCGCGATGCCCCACCACCGCCGTGACCCCCCGCGCGGACAGGTCCAGGGCGATCCGCCGGGCCATGTTGCGGTCCAGGGCATCAGTCCCCGCCTGCGGTCCCGTCGGGCGTGGCACCTCGGCCTCACGACCGTCGATGACCGTCTGCACCGGCCGCCCCATGAGGCCGCCCGCCTGGTTGACTTCCTCCACCGCCAGGTCGACACCGCTGACGAAGCCGCCCTCGTCACCCGGCCAGGCGACCCCGATCAGGATACCGCCGCGCAGATCCCGACCGCCGCCGGGGGGGGCGCCGTCACCGCAGCCGACGAGCCCCAGGACCGCCGCCGCCAAGACCGCGACCCAGCCGACCGCGTCCGGTAGCGGGATGACGGGTCGGCACGGCCGCGCGCCAGGGCTGATCCCCATCCCGCACCCGCGGGAGCCAGCCTTCAAGCCAACCCCACCCGCACGGTCGCCGCCACCCGCTCCCCGTCCGCAAAGTGGCGTGCATAGTGCGCGTCCGCACCCCGCTGCGCAAAGTCCCGGAAGGTCCCGCCGCGGCTAAAATGCTGGATGAAGACCTGGCCCAGGGCATAGGTCGAGGCCCCGATCAACCCCGCCTGGACACCGAAGTTGATCACCGCCCCGACCGGGATCACCCGCATCAGGCTGCCGGCCACCAGGTGCGCCGCCGCGCTTGGCACTGCACTGCTGATCAGGCTCCCGAGCGACGCGACCACCCAGGTTTTCTCGAACGGAACCCCGAAAGTATCGGCCAGGGCATGGAGCATTGCCAACTGAAACCCGGCGGACACCGCCAGATCCAAGAGCGGGACCGGGATCTGGATCACCGTCCCCGCCATGTTGCCGACCACATAGGCATTGACGATGCGCCGGGCGACGGCGACCCGGGGGTCCGCCGCGAGGACCATGGCGCAGTGGTCGGTGGCGGTGGGGGCAAGACTGGACATGCTGTCTCCTGGGCGACCCGCGGCACCGGCGTCACAGGATGCTCCCCGCGTGCCGGCGCAAGAATCATGGGTAAGGCAGTCGCCGCGCGCATGAACCCATGCGTGAGCCCAGGACGCTCCAAGGCCGGCCCGGCGCTGCCAGTGCTCGCAACGCTTGACGTACGTAGCCGACGCCCTCGCGTTGCGTGGGAGAAGAAAACCCCGTCCCGGGCGGGACGGGGACCGCGACTTAACGGATCAATACACGCGACCGTTGGGTCCAGGCGTGCCTTCCTTGTCCTTGAGATCGGCCACCACCTTCTTGCCCTCTTCCACTTGCGCGAGGAAATAGGCCCGCACCTTCTGCGGATCGAAGGTGAGGAAGGTCCCGCCCGAGGCGAAGTGCTGGATAAACACCTTACCCACGGCGTAGGTGGTGGCGCCATTGAGAACGGCCTGGGTGCTCATCCCCACGATCTGCCCCCCGACCGGGATGAACTTCACCAGACTGCTCAACACCAGGGGCGTCGAGGCGATCGGCAGGACACCGCCGATCAGGCTGCTCAAAGCGGCCTTGCCCCAATCCTTCTTGAAGGGGAGATTAAAGGTATTGGCCAGGCTGTGCAGCATTTTGAGCTGCACCGCGGCCACCACCGCCAAGTCCGCCACCGGGATCGGAATCACCGCCGCGGCCATTGAGCCCAGGACATAACCGGTAACGACCCGGTTGGCGTTGGCGGTGCGCTCATTCAGGCTCTCGACCTCCGTCGGGACCGGCCCGGCGGCGGCTACGTTGCTGTCAAATACGGTACTGGTAGTCATACAGATCTCCGGTGCAGGTGCAGCATATGCAGTGGTTGGAGCGGGCACCAGGCATCTTCCGCCGCCGCCTGGTCGGGAACCGGGGCCAGGCCCCGCCCGGTGTCCGCTGATATAGGTCTCATGGCCTCGGTGGTTTTGGATCGGAGGCGGCAAGCAGAAGAATTCCCATCGGTGGACTCAGCAGAAGCGACCCGAAAAAATAGCCCCAGAAGCCCATCTTGCGGTGGCGCCCCAGGTAGCCCAGGACCAGACACAGGGCCAGATAGCCGGCAGCGAGCAGCAGCGGAGGCATGTGCGAGGTCTCCTTAAGGTTTGGCATCGGGTGGCGCGGCGGGCGGTGTCCCGGCGGCGCCCGGCGCCGGATCTGGGCCGGGCCGCGCGACCGCACCCGGGCGCGTCAGGTCCGCGGGCACGGCGTGATCAGCGCCGGCCGGTACGGCCGGCGGCGGGGCGGGCGCGGCGGCCGGCGGCGCGGCGGGCGCTACCCCGGCGGCGCCAGGCACGGACACTGGTTCAGCGCGGCCGGACCCCAGGACGTCTCCCATGATCAGGGGCAAGGTCAACCGATCGCCCCCCCCCCACCACCACCACCTTGGTGGTGGTGGATTCGGCGAGCTTCAGGGTCGCCTCGATCCCGCGCCAGGCCAGGCTCCGCTCGTCCAGGGTGCGCGACAGGATGTTGAAGTAATTGCTGATGCCCTCGGCCTCGATCACCTTGCGCTCGGCCTCCTGGCGCTCCCGGGGCAGCCGGAAGACATATTCCAGCAGCCGCTGTTGCTCCACGGCTTTGGCCTCGATGGCCGTGCGCACCTCGGCGGGCAGTTCCACACTGCGGATCAGCATGTCGTCCACCACAATGTAGCGGCGGCTGATCTCTTCGATCGCCTTGGCGACCAGTTTGGTCATCAGGAAATCCTTATTGGTATAGATGTCCTCGGGCGAGCTGGTGCCGAGCCCTTTGCGCATGACCGATTCGATTTGCGGCAGGATGATCTTGCTCGGGTATTCGGGGCCGACCTCTTTGTGAAGCACCGCAAGCAACTCGAACACCGGGTGAAAGCGCGCCGCGATCTTGAGCCTGACCGGTAACCCCTGGCTGGTGAGCACATCGAATTCGTGATAGATGATCTGCACCCGCCCGTCATAGCGCGTGAGGGTGTCCCAGGGCGGAATCAGGTGCAGCCCCTCCTCCGCGACCTTGTCGATGACCACCCCGCCGTGGAAGGTCCGGTAACGCACCCCGCCCTCCCCTGCCAGGATCACGATCACGATGCGGTTCCACAGGAAGCCCAGCAGCAGCAGGCTGGCCAGGAACACCAGGAAAAAGGTCGGGACATGGTCGCGCGTCCACCACGCCGTCCGCCGCCACCAGCCTCGGCGCGCGGTCAACGCCGTGGCCGGTTCGGTGGCCCGTTCGGAGACCGGTACGGCGGCCGACGGCCCGTTAGCGTCCATTGATGCTCACCGGACAGGCGTCCGGGCGCGCGCCAGGCAGGCGGGCGGCGGGTCGGCGGCAACGGTTGGCGGTTCTCATCTTCATTGCCGTCGAATAGCATTATTCATGCCACCTGCCGTCAAGGTCCGGAAGGAAGTGCATAGCTCATTGTATTAATGAGTTCTTTTCCCGCTGCCGACCGAGCTGCCGAGGGCGCCTGTGCGGGCGCGGCGGGGAACTGGCCCAGGGTGGCAGCCGGACCCGTCATCAGGTTTTTACATCACCAAAGGCGCAGCGCCCGACGCACGCCGCACCTGGCCCTCCGCGATAACAAACGAACCGTGCTCGCCAGCGCCCGTCGGGCGTCCCGCGATCCTCGCCGGTGCCACCTGGGCTGATCTGCGCGGCGACAATAAGTATCCGAATAATCGGCAGATCAACACCGGCACCGGGGCACTGACCGCGGGTTCACGCATTGCCGCCTGAGACACGGAACGTACCAGTTCCCAGGTGGGGGGCGGACCTACCGGGCCGCCGACACTGTAAAGCCCCTGGGCTCATCCAATGGCGCGTCCGGGTCTGGCCTACAGGGGGCGGCCGCAACCGGTGCCTGTGCCCGTTCGGGCCGCCGTTGCCGGACCGCCGATACGGCCCCGCGGGCGCCCCCTCCGCGGCCACGAGAACACGAGAGTCTTCAAGCAAAGCAGCAGGTTGGCAGCGGTTTCGGCGTATACCGGGGAAGCCGTAGGGCCCGCCGGCGGGGACGCTGGTCGCCTACGCGAAAGGCGCATTGCCGCCGCTTTACAGTCCGCGGCAGGTTGCCGCTCGCGCCCCGCCGAAGGCCCGGATCGGTTCCGCCAGGGTCAGCCTATCTCACTGTTTTCAGGTCATAAAAAAAACTGGCGCGCGGTTTGCTTTAGGCCCCGGACAAGATTCCGGCATCCGGCCGGTCCGGTAGCCCGTGCAGGGGCGGCCGGACGCGTCGCCGCCACCGCCATCCCCATTGCCATCCATCGACCTGTCCACGGCGACTACGGAGACCACCGACCATGACCCCGGCCCCTCGACACGCACTGCCCGCACGCCTGGCGCTGACCGCCCTGACGGCCGTCCTGGTCGGCAGCACCCTCAACGGCTGTGCGGGTCCACGCGCGTTGCGCTCGGCCTATGTGGATTACGCGGAGTCCTTCGCCACCGCCAGCAACCAGCAACTCCTGCTCAATCTGGCACGCCTGCGCAACGGCCATCCGCCCTCCTTCCTGCAGATGGGCGCGGTGACCGCCCAGTTCGGTTTCACGGGCGGGCTCACCGGCGGCTGGAGCGATGCCCAGAACATCAACAACGGCCCCTTAAGCCTGGTCACCAAGACCCTGGGCCTGACCCTGGGCGGCAGCGAGAGCCCGACCTTCAGTTTCACCCCCTTAAGCGGCGGGGCCTACAGCAAGATCCTGATGACGCCCATCGATCCCAACGTCTTGTATTCGTTCGCCAACCAGAACCTGTCGATCGCGCTGCTGCTGCGCTTGATGGTGGACCGGGTCACGCTGAGCTATCCCAATGGCGTGCGCGTCGTCTTCCGCAACCGCTACGACCTGGGGGATCCGCAAAACTACGCCGACTTTCTGCGCCTGGCGGCCAACCTGGGGCGGCTCCAAACCGGCGACGTCCTTGGCCTGGAGACCGGCGCGGCCGGCGACATCCGCTTC
The DNA here is from genome assembly GCA_013426805.1 of Chromatiaceae bacterium. Taxonomy (GTDB): domain Bacteria; phylum Pseudomonadota; class Gammaproteobacteria; order Chromatiales; family Chromatiaceae; genus Thiodictyon. The sequence goes on along the minus strand of JACDZG010000089.1, from coordinate 14,910 downwards.
TCGATCGACCCGCGCGCCCTGGAAACGATCCGCGGCTATGCCGCCGAGAACCCGCTCTATCAAATCGAGCGCCTCGCCCGCGCCGGAGCCCGCGGCGCCCCGACCGTCGAGCTCAAGACCCGGTCCTTCCTGGGCGTCATGTTCGGGGCCGCCGGCGAGTCACTGCTGTTCGACCATCTCCCGCCGGACTTCCTGGACAGCATCCCGCAGGACGAGCGCGAGCCGGTGCTGCGGATCGACGCCGACGCGTCCTATACCGAGCCCGTCGCCGCCGCGATCCGGTATGCGGGCAAATCCTATGTGATCTCGGACCGGCCGGGCGCCTACCGCAACCGGATCAGCTTTCTCCTGCTGCAACTGCTCGCCAATCAGACCCAGTTGGACCCGTCGCAGTTGCCGACACAGCAATTGATTCAAGTGCGCTAGGGGCCGCGATGAACATCCCGCACGACCTTCCGCTACCGCGCGGCGGCGCACAACGACGCCCCGTTGCCGATTCGACGAGCATGACACCATGATGACTTTCACCAAGAGCGCCGCGCCGGACCCGATTCCCCGGGAAGGTATCGGGCGGGCCGTCGCCCTGATGCAATCGGGCCTGCTGTTTCGCTACGGCCGGCAATTGCCGGGCAATGAAGAAATCGCTCCCGCCGCCCCGCCGGATGAACCGGTGAGCGAAGTGGCGCGACTGGAACTGGAATTGAGCCGCTACACCGGCCATCACTACGTCATCGCCGTCAACTCCTGCGGCAGCGCGCTGTTCCTGAGCCTGAAAGCCGCCGGCCTGCAACCCGGCGGCAAGGTCTTCACCAATGCCTTTTCGTTCACCGCCGTGCCCAGCAGCATTGTCCATGCCGGCGGCGTGCCGATCTATGTGGAATGTACCGCCGACTATGTCATGGATCTCGATGACCTCGGAACCAAGATACGCGCGCATCCGGATGCCGGATTCGTCATCGTGTCGCATATGCGCGGACATCTGGCGGATATGGATACGCTGGCAGCGATCTGCGCCGCTGCCGGTCTGGTGCTGATCGAGGACTGCGCCCACAGCCTGGGTGCCAGGTGGCATACGCAACAGCCGCCGCATGACACGCTGGTCGGTCATCACGGACGCCTCGCCTGTTTCAGCAGTCAGAGCGCGAAACTCCTGAACTCGGGGGAAGGGGGCTTCGTCGCCACCGACGACGCCGCGCTCGCCGCCTATTGTATGCTGGGGGCCGGCTGCTATGAGCGCCTGTATCGCCAGCACCTGGCCCGGCCCGGCGAGGACCACCGCATCGAAGACTTGAAACGGCAAGTGCCGAATTTCAGTCTGCGCATGAGCAACCTGACCGCCGCGGCCTTGCGGCCGCAACTGCCCTGTCTGGATGACCGCATCCGCGCATACGATCTGATGTATCGGCGCTTGGCCCGGGTCCTGGCCGCCGCCGACACCATCCGCCTGCCGGTTGCTCATCCGCAAGCCGTCCGCGTCGGAGACAGTATTCAGTTCAACCTGGTGCACCTGAATGCGGATCAGGTCCGCCAGTTCATCGCCACCGCCGCGGCCCATGGCGTGCCCCTCCAGATCTTCGGCGATGGTGACAACGCCCGCGATTTCCGGAACTGGCACTATTCGTTCGCGGAACCCCCGGTCTTAGCCCGAACACAGCAAACGATCGCGCGGGCCTGCGACCTGAAGCTGTCACTGTCGTTCACCGCGTCCGACATCGACCTGATCGGCTACCTCATCAAGGATGCGCTGTATCAAGCGGAGGCCGCGCACACCGCCGCCGATTACCCGACCGCGTTGACCGACCGCTTTGCCGATGTCGATGCGGTCGTATCAATCTATGATGCCTGGGCGGCCTCCTACGATGCGGATCATCGGCGCAACGGCTGGCGGGTCCTCCTCAACCATCTGGCCTATACGGCAACCCTCTACCTGAGCGGCGACACGCCCATCCTCGACCTCGGCTGCGGGACCGGCTTGCTGGGCCGGGAGCTGCGTTCCTTTGGCTTCGAGAACCTCTGTGGGCTTGATATCAGCACCGCCTCTTTAGCCCTGGCCGAGACCGCCGGAACCTACCGTAGCCTGCACCGGAAGGAATTGGGCCAACCGCTGGATTTTGCCTCGAACAGCTTCGCCGCGCTGGTCGCGAGCGGTGTGTTCACCCGCCGTCAGGTCCCCTTGAATGCACTCGACGAGGTACTGCGGGTACTGCGGCCAGGCGGGCTTTTCATCGTGGTACTGAGAGTAGAAGACGATGGCTTCTATGCTGACCGCATCACCGAATACATCGCGGCCAGCCGCTTATCCACAATCCGCAAGGACCGGCTGGAGGTCTTGCAAAGCTGCAGCCACGAGCTGCTGCTCCTGCGCAAGACCTAAGTCGTCCGGCCCATGAAAGTCCTGCACTTCCTCACCCGCGAGGGCGATGCCAAACGCACGCTTATCCTGGCCATGGCCGCCGCGTCCGGCCTCGCCAACGGGCTCTTGCTCGCACTCATCAACACCGCCGCCGAGGCGGCGGCGGGGGGCGATCTGCAGGCCCGCCTGTTCTTCATGTTTCTCATCGCCTTCGCCATCTTTGTACTCGCCCAGCGCCATGCCCTCACCCATGCCGTGGCGGCGGTGGAGTCGGCGCTGCAAAAGGTAAAACTGCGGGTCGCCGATAAGGTCCGGCGCAGCGAGCTGCGCTTTGTCGAAGACTGCGGCGGGTTATCCGCCTACGCCCCCCTGACCCAGGACGCCGGCCTGATCTCACAAGGGGTCGTCATGCTCGTGTACTCGGCCCAGTCGGTGCTCCTGCTCATCTTCTCGGGGCTCTATCTCGCCTATCTCTCGCCGCCCAGCCTGATCCTCACCCTGATCATCTTCGGCCTGGCGCTGCCGATGTATATGAACCACTACCAGCAAACCGCCCGCGAACTGGAGCAGGCGGCGGCGAAGGACGGGCTGTTCTTCGAGCGCTTCACCGGCATCCTGAACGGTTTCAAGGAACTCAAGCTCGACCGCCGGGAGAGCGACGCGCTGTTCGCCGAGCTGCGCCGATTGGCAGCCGAGGCCAACGCCCTCAAGCTCTCCTCCAACGAGCGTATGGTCTACGACATGATCTTTGCCAATACCGTCTTCTATCTGGTACTCCTGGCCGCGGTCTTCGTCATCCCCACGATCCTGGCCGAGCCCAGCGCCACCATCCATAAGGTCGCCACGACCGTGCTGTTCATCATCGGCCCGCTGGGCATGCTGGTCAGCGCCATCCCGATCATTGCCAAGACCGATACCGCGGTGACCAGTCTCTACGCCTTGGAGGAGCGGCTCGATACGGCGGCGGCCGGCACCGACGATCAGGCCCCGGCGGCGCCGCTCACCACCTTCGACAGCATCGTCCTCGAGGGCATCTATTTCCATTATGCCGACCGCGAAGGTCACAGCCTGTTTCCGGTTGGTCCATTCGATCTCACCATCCAGCGCGGCGAGCTGCTGTTCATCGTCGGGGGCAACGGCAGCGGCAAATCGACGCTGCTCAAGCTGCTCACCGGGCTCTATCGCGCGGAACGCGGTCGTATCCTGCTCGACGGCATCCCGCTGCAGTCCGCGGATTACCCCCAATACCGCACGCTGTTTACCAGCGTCTTCGCCGATTTCCATCTCTTCGACCGGCTCTACGGTATCCCCAATCCGGACCCGGTACAGGTCAATGCCTGGCTCAAGGAGATGGGCCTGGAACGCAAGACCCGCTATGCCAATCACGGCTTCACCAATCTCGATCTGTCCACCGGTCAGCGCAAGCGTCTGGCCTTCATCACGGCGGCGCTCAAACAGCGGCCCATCTGCATCTTCGACGAACTGGCAGCGGACCAGGACCCGGAGTTCCGCGCGCGCTTCTATGAACAGATCCTGCCCCGGCTCAAGTCCCGCGGCTACACCATCGTCGCGGTCTCCCACGACGATCAGTACTTCCATACCGCCGACCGCGTGCTGCGGGTCAGCGACGGCCGGATCGCGCAGATCGACTGGCCGGCCGCCGACGGGAGGTAAGACATGCGGTATTTCGATGAGTATTGTGAGATCCACCTGGATGCCGCGCTGGCGCCGCACCGCTGGGTGTTTCGCGCCCACGAGCCGATCCTGATCCGCTTCGGCGTCGCCCTGACGCGCCGGCCGGCGCAGGGAGCGGTCGCTTACCAGGTCGGTGACGGCACCCGGCCGCGGGAGCGCGGACGGGTCACCGCCCGGGCGCTCGGCATCACCCGCAATCACTATCGGCTGTATGAGGCCAGGCTGCCGTCACTCCCCAACGGCTGTTACCGCTACCGGCTCGGCTACCGGGATGCGGCGGGGGTGCAATACACCAGCACCAAAGGCCGCCAGGTCTTTGTCTGCGACGATGCGCCCCGCGGCATGGCGGACATCGGCGCGACCTTGCTGGAGGTCATTGATGGTATACCCCTGTATGGGCCGCCGCCGCAGGTACCGATCACACCCGGACCGCGGGTGTGGCATGACCGCTTATTCTATTCACTGATCACCGACCGCTTCGCCCGCGCGCCGACCGGGGATCGGGCCGGACTGGGGCCGGTCAAGCTCGACCCCGACTCGGCCTATGCCGGGCATGGCGGCACCCTGCGCGGCATCACCGCGCGGTTACCCTATCTGCGGACCCTGGGGGTCGGTGTCATCCTCCTGAGCCCGGTCTATACGAACAATTCCGCGGGCTACCATGGCTATTATGCCACGCACCTGCTGATGGTCGACCCCGGTCAGGGCACCTTGGCGGAGCTGCGCGAATTGGTGGCGCAGGCGCATGGTCTGGGGATGGCCGTGGTGCTGGATGTGATCTGCAACCATATCGGCGACAGTATCTCCTGGCGCCCGCAATACGACGGCACGGTCGGCGAGTTCCACTATATCGACGGCCGGCGCTCCTATATGAGCCAACGCGGCCTGCTGACCGGCTGCGACTATGTCGGCAACCACGAGGACGCGGTTCTTCCCTATCCGGTCGAAGCACGCGACCCGGCGTTGTTTCACGGGACCGAGTATACCGATATCCGGCGCCAGCGGCTGTTCGGGATGATGGAGGACTGGCGCACCGAGATCAACTACGTGCGCGACCTGTTGATCGGCCACCTCAAGTACTGGATTGCGGCGACCGATATCGACGGCTTCCGGCACGACGCCGCCCGGCACATTGAACCGGAGTTCTGGGAGACCTGCGTGGCCGAGATCGACCGCTACGCCCGCTATCTCGGCAAGACCGCCTTTCTGCAGATTGCCGAGCACGCGGGTCATACCGCGGCGGAGCTGGCCGAATATAACCGGGCGCGGTTTCCCGGTCTGCTGGACTTCCCGACCTTCTATCGTATCGTCGCCTCGCTGGATGCGCCCAATCGCCTCCAGGGGCTCGCCGACTATTTCTCGGGACGGCTGCGCCCGACGCCGCTCTATGGCCGCGACTGGCGCGACAATGTCATTTTCCTCGATGGCCATGACCGCACCCGCATCCTGCACGAGCTGCGTATTCGCCTGCCGACCCCCGCGGTGGCCCAGACCTGCTTTCATTTCGCCCTGTGCTGCCTGATCCTCGGCCCCCAGACACCCGTGCTCTATTACGGCACGGAACAGGAATTCACGGGGGCCCTGGGGACCTACTACCGGGACGAAGCAGGCGAATGGTCGGGCCATGACTGCTACGTCCGGGAGGATATGTTCGACAACCCGGGCTGCACCTGGCAGTTCGGTCCGCTCAACCGGCCCGCTTTTCCGGCCTACAGCACGGAGCATGACACCTTTCAATTGATCCGCCGACTGGCTGGCCTGCGCGGCCGCTACAGCGGTCTGCTGCGCGGCGAGCGCACCGAGTTGACCACCGGCTGCGACCACTTGCGCTGCCTGTTGCTGCATGACGGACAGGACGAACCGCCGCTGTTCGCGGCCATGAATTTCGGGATGGGTGCGGCCAGCGCGCCGGCCCTGGCAATGCCGCAGCGGTTAAGCAGATTCAAGTGGGTGTCACCGCTGGCCGTCACGGCCGCGGGCACGGTGCAGTGCCGCGATGGCCGGTTCAATATCTGCTTGCCGGCCGGGGCTTTTTTCATCGGACAACTGGCGGTCTGCGATCCGCGCACGCGGGTGGCCGCGGCCGACGTACCGCTGACCCACGCCACCCCGGCGACGCCGGCGGCACCGATCGGGAGCCTGCCGCGCCCCCGGTCGGTCTTGGCGTGACTGACTGGAGTGTGACCATGAACGCGAGCGGCCACGGGTGTGATGGGCCCAGCCGGTTGGCCTGGTGGCGACACCGCTGGCTGAACCGGATCGAGGTCTGCCGGGCCTCCCGGTTCGATTGTCGGGGGGTGATGCGGCGGGTGCGCCTGTCCCTGCGGGGCGGGTCCTGCCTGCAGGTGGCGGCCGCGGCGCGCATCGATGCCATGGACATCGTGCTGCACGGAGCGGGTAATCGGATGGAGATCGGCGCGCACACCCACTGCAACGGCGCCTACCAATTGTTCCCCATCGTCGATGGTGAGGCCGCGCCGCCGGAGGTCAAATGATCGGAACACCGTTATCGGCATTACGACGCTGGCGCGCGCTGCGCCATTGGAGCCGCGGCGATCCGCAACGCCCGCGCCTGGATTGCCGTGGGCACGCCAACAGTATCGTGCTCGGCCCCGGGGTCCGCTTGTGCAACAGCCGGGTGGTGATTCGCGGTAACGGCAACCGGCTGTCCGTCGGCGGTGACTGCGTGATCATCGGCACCATCGAACTCTATGGCGACGGCAATACGATCACCATCGGCGAACGCACTTCGTTATTCGAGGTCTTCCTCGCTGCCCACGGCGGCCGCACCATCCGCATCGGCAGCGATTGCGCGGTGGGCGTGGGGACGGATATCCGCACCTCCGACAGCCATCCGATCATGGATGCCGCGGGCCGGCGCCGCAATCCGGATCGGGATGTGGAGATCGGCGACCGGGTGTGGCTGCCGCGTCACGCCAATGTCCTGCGCGGGGCGCGGATCGGCGCGGACTCGGTGATCGGGGTCGGCGCCGTGGTGACCGGGACCATTCCGCCCGGCTCGCTCGCCGCCGGGGTTCCCGCCCGGGTCATCGCCGACGGTATCTCATGGCGGCCCTGAGACGGCCGTCATGCCACCGCGCCCATTTTTCATCCTTGACCAGCGAGAACCATCATGCCCGCGAGCCTGACCCCGACGCCGTCCGCTATCCAGAACGGGATCAAGAAGATCGTGGCGGGAGAATACGACGAAGGCCCGCCGCAGGCCGCACTGCCGGCCCGGTGCGAGGCCGCCGTCCGACCCGCCTATATCGTCCATGAACTGGCGACCACGGTGCAGTGGACCCTGCCCCCCGAATTTGCCATGGTGGAGCAATCGCAGGCGCTGATGTCACTGCCGCAGCGGATCCTGTTGTGGGGTCTGGTCTATGGCCTGGGACCGCGGCGTTATCTCGAGATCGGGACCGATGCGGGTGGGTCCGCAATGATCGTGGCCAGTGCCGTCAAGGCCCTGGGCGATATCGACTTCAGCGCGGTCTGTATCGATCCGCACTTTCAGATCGATGACGCGACACGCGACTATCTGGGCGATCGATTCCATTACCTGGAGCAAACCAACAGCCCCGCCGCGATGATCGCGGCGGCCCGGCTGGCCGGCGGGCGCTTCGATCTGGTCATGATCGACGGCGATCACCGCTACGATTACACGCTCACCGATATCATGCTGGCGGTGCCCTATCTCGCCGACGGCGGCTATCTGCTGATCGACGATGCCGGACACCCTCAGGTCCGCGATGCCATTCGTTTTGCGGTCGGCCAGTTGGCGCTCACCGACTGCGGCCTGCTGTGCCGCCACGTCATCCAGGCTTCGTTCTTGTCCGCCGTCGCCGCGGGACCCTGGCAGGGCGAAGTGCCAAGGTCCGGCGGTCTGTACCTGCTGCACCAGCCATCCGGCGGCTGAGGGCTCGCCACTTGCGCCGCCGGATCGCACCATTCTTCGTAATTAGAGGGCTAGCCAAGATGAATCTCTGCTTCCACGATTACCATCCGCAATCCGACGATCTGCGCCGCTGGACGCTGACGGGACTCGCCGCGTCACCCAAGCAACTGCCGCCGAAGTTCTTCTACGACGCGACGGGGTCGCGGCTATTCGCGCAGATCGTCGAACAACCCGAATACTATCTCCCGGCAATCGAGCGCGGCATCTTCGAGACCCATGGCGACGACATCATTCACCGCCTTGGTCTCGACGGCTGCATCCTGATCGAGCCGGGCGCGGGCTGCGGCATCAAAGTGCGGTTCCTGCTCGACCGCGCCCGTCCGGCGATGTATGTCCCGATGGACATTTCCGCCGCGCATCTGCGCCAGTCGGCATCGGGCCTGGCCACGGATTATCCCTGGCTGCCGATCCATGCCATCTGTGTCGATCACACCAAACCCTTTGAGTTGCCGAGCGAGATCCCGAACGAACGCCGCGTCTTCTTCTATCCCGGCTCCAGTCTCGGCAATTTCGATCCGCCGGAGGCCATCCGGTTTCTCGGCGACCTCTCCCGCAAGGCCGGCCCCCGGGGTCGCCTCCTGATCGGGATCGACACCAAGAAGCCGGCGGCCGTGCTCAATCGTGCCTATAACGATGCCGCCGGGGCGACGGCCGCCTTCAATCTCAATCTGCTGCGCCGCCTCCGGCAGGAGTTGGGGGCCGATCTGGAGTTGGGCAGTTTCCATCACTATGCCTTCTACAACGAGCGACTCGGCCGGATCGAGATGCACTTGGTCAGTCGCCGTGACCAGCGCGTGCGGATCGACGACACCGAGTTCGTCTTTACAACCGGGGAATCGATCCATACCGAGAACTCGTACAAATATGCACCATCGGAGTTCCAGCGGTTGGCCTGGGAGGCCGGCTGGAACGCGGAGCAGGTCTGGCTCGACCCACGGGAGTATTTCAGTATCCACCTGCTGAAGGTGAGCCACCAGACCGATTAAGGTGACGGCAAGAGACTGCAATAGAGAGAGATCTTTATGTCGTCGTATCACTCGGTTTGCCGGACTACCTGATCATGAAAGATAACGCAGGAACCATTTCCACGTGTGCGAACTCCGGTTGCGTCAACAGTCTTGGGTTCCGGCGCTGCTGTGACTTCCAGCAGGGAAATTATATCGTTCTCCACCCCGGCGAACTGGCGACAGCAGTAGCAGAAGGGGTGTCGATTGCTCACCTGCGCATCCTGGATCCGAATTATTATGGCGGTCACAAGGTCATCTGCGAGGCCGTTGACTCCGCCACCTGCGATGCGGGTTTGAAGCCCTTCGATTGCCGGGCATACCCAATTTTTCCGGTCGCTTCGGAAAGCGCTGGCTACTACATCAAAGGCCATAAGTGCCCATTACAGCCCGTTCACCTTATGCACCATGCCGACTATGTTCGCAACGCGTGGCGAGAGATTGTGTCCCGTCATCCCGCGGCGGTGGAGTGGCTCGATAAGGTAGAGCTGGTGGGATATTCAGCCCCCGCCCGTTATGGGTGACAGCGTCCGGTTTTCCGAGCTTTCACGATGAATTACGAACCACCAACAAACGAACAACCGACCACGATCCATCATCAGTCCCCACCATCGCTTGGCCTATCATGAATGACGAAAACAACCGCGCACCGATCATTGGACTGATCGAGTCTCCCGCTACCGGACTCTATGATGAAGACGGTAAGAATTGGACTTCGCTGTATCGGCACCGCTCGCTGATCGGCAAACAGGTCATCATCGCCGACTTGCAGGCCGGCGGATTCGCTACCCGCCTGGTCAACCTGCGGGATGGGAATCACAGCGAGGAATTCGGCGAGGTGGTGTGGAAAGGCATGACGCTGCGCAAGACCTATGTCGGGGGCAAGGTGGCCGCGCTTGATCCACACGCCTGCGATGCCTGGGGCATCACCGTGAATTTCTCCCAGGACCGCGAGGTCGGCTGCATGGTGGTCGAACGCCTGGCGCAGGGGGGTCGTCCGGTGGTGGTCGGCGGTTCGGATGCCCTGGCCGCTCCGCATCACTATCTGCAGGCCGGCGCCGCGGCCGTCGTCGAGGACAAGTCCGGTGGCGCGAATCGGGCGATCATGGACCATGTCCTGGGAAGGCCATTGCGGCAGCCACTCGCGGGTGTCGTGCTCGCCGACGGCGCCAGCTACCCCCGGCTCGTCAAATCGATCAGCCCGGACGACTGGGCCATCCCGTCGGTGGCGGTGGCGCGGGACTGTCTGGGCACGCTGCCCAATGTCCAGGGATTGGCGCCGGTCGGTTCTTTGGTCGCCGATATCGGTTGCGACCGCAGCTGTGACTTCTGCATGACCCCGAACTACCGGACCGGGTTCCGCAAGATGTCTCCGCGCACGGCCCTCAACTGGTTGGAGATCCAGAAAGCGGCCGGGGCCCGCTCGATCAATGTCGCTTCCGATCAATTCCTGGCCCGGATACTCCTGCCGGGCGGGCGGCAGGAGATCCTCGATATCGTCAACGGTGCGCGCCAGATCGGGATTGCGATGATGTGGCCCAATGGCCTGGAGCTGCGCAAAACCACGCTGGGCGCCGGGCGCAACCGCGGACAGACCGACCTCAGGCCCGATGAGGAACTGCTCAATGCCTTGTTCGGATGGGATGGCAAGGTCGGCTGCCCCTTGGCGTATTGCCCCGCCGAGCGTCCCGTCTTCGGCCGGGAAGCCTACAACAAGCTCCTGCCCTGGCAGGAGCATTGCGAATTGATGAAGGCGGTGGTCAGGACCGGGGTCCCGGTCCTCACCTATGGCGTCATCATCGGGTTGCCCGACGATGACCATGAGCGGCTGGCCCGGCTCGAGGAGGCGATCTCGGCACTGCTGGAAGATCTCACAGAGATCAACCCGGAGCTGGAATTTCAGACCTCCTGCTACAGTATCATTCCCTTACCCGGCACGCGGCAGGCCCAGACCCTACGCCAGGAGGGACTGCTACAGTTCGAGGATACCTGCCTGTGGGGGGCCTGGACGACCACCTCCAATACCCGCTACCTGAGTTATGCGCAGGTGTCCGACTGGCAGATTCGTCTCTCCAATATCCGCCGGGCACCACGCGGGTTTACCAACTATAACGGGGAATATTCCGGAATGGTGAGTACGGCGTCGTCCGATGACTCCAAGATCGTCATGTCAAACTTGAAATAGTCAGCGCGATTGGAGGACCGGTCCAATGAACGAAGCAGGTCATGAAGTGCGCGACGGATTGTGCGGGATCTGTCCCGCCGGATGCTGGGTGCGCGCGACGCTTAAAGACGGCCGTCTGGTCGAGGCCGTGCCGCTGCCCGACCACCCGCTGGGGACCATCTGCGCCATCGGGCGCCACTCACCGGACATCGTCCACGACCCGCAGCGCTTGCGCACGCCGCTGCGGCGCGTCGGGCCCAAGGGCAGCCACGACTTCCGCCCCATCTCCTGGGACGAGGCCATGGGCGAGATCGCCGCACGCCTCCAGGCGATCAAGGCTGAGTCAGGCCCCGAGGCGACGGCCATCTACACCGGGCGCGGCAGCTTCGACATGGCCATGTGCGACCTTTTTCAGCCCGCGGGGGTCGCCGTCTCATCGGCCTCCAGTGTGCTGTTTCCCTTCGGCTCGCCCAACACCCTGGGCGTCGGCGCACTGTGCTACGTCTCCTTTGCCATGATCGCGCCCCATGTGACCATGGGCGAGCTGTACATCACCATGGACGTGGACATCGACCAGGCCGAGCTGATCGTCGTCTGGGGCGCCAATCCGGCCACCGACTCGCCCCCCTATCTGCACGACAAGATCCTTAAAGCGCGCGGGCGCGGGGCGCGCGTGATCGTCATCGATCCGCGGCGCAACGGCACCGCCCGCGCGGCCGACGCGCAGTGGATACCCATCCGCCCCGGTACCGACGGCGCGCTGGCGCTGGGTCTCATCCAGGTCATCATCGCCGAGGAGCTGTACCAGGAACAGTTCGTCGAACGCTGGACCCGGGGGTTCCCCGAACTCGCCGGTTACGTCCAACATTTCCGCCCCGAGGTGGTCGAGGGGATTACCGGAGTCCCGGCGGCCACGGTGGTGGACCTGGCCCGGTCCATCGCCCGCGCCCGCGGCGCCTCCCCGGTGATGTATACCGGGCTGGAGTATTCGGATAGCGGCGTCCAGGCCATCCGCGCCGTATTCACCTTGTGGGCACTGGCCGGTCAGCTCGATGTCCCCGGCGGACTGAACTTCCGCATGAAGGAGGGCCAGTTTCCCCAGAACCGCCGCCACCTGGTGCCCAATCCCAACCTCGGCCGGGCCTTAGGCCGCGACCGCTTCCCGGTCTACAGCAGCTACCGGGGCGAGTCGCACGCGATCTGCCTGCCGACGGCGGTCCTTGACGGCGACCCCTATCGGATCAGGGCCTTGCTGGTCCTGGGGGCGTCGCTCATGACGTCCTGGCCCGATCCCGACCGGTGGTCGCGCACCCTCGGTGCCTTGGACTTTCTGGTCTGCATCGACCGGTATTTGACCGCCGACGCCGCCTTCGCCGACCTCGTGCTGCCCGCCACCACGATGTACGAGATCACCTCGTTCATGCGTTACGGTCCGATCTTCAAGATCCGCGAGCGGTTGGTGGAACCGCAGGGCGAGGCGCGCAACGATTTCCTGATCCTGGCCGAACTCGCCCGTCGGCTCGGCTACGGCCACCTCTATCCCCAGACCGAGGAGGCCATCCTCGAACGGGCACTCGAAGGTACCGGGTTCACGGTCGCGGGGGTGCGCGCCGCGGGTGGCTCAGTGGCGCTCACCGCCCCCATGATGGAATACCGCAAGTGGGAGAAGGGCCGCCTGCGCCCGGACGGCCAACCGGGCTTCGACACCCCGAGCGGGCGCTTCGAGATTGCCTCCTCGATCCTCGCCGAGCACGGCTACGACGCCCTGCCGGTCTACACCGAGCCGGCCGAGGGCCCGCTGGCCGCCCCCGCGCTGGCCCGCCGCTACCCGCTGGTATTCAATTCGGGTGCGCGCACCAAATGGGATTTTCGCAGTCAGCACCACGGCGTCCCCCGGCTGGCCGCCCGCAACCCCCACCCGCGGGTCCATCTCAACACCGCCGACGCCCGGGCCCGCGGCATCACCGACGGGGAGCGCGTGTGGGTCGAGACGCCCCGTGGACGGCTGCACTATCTGGCCCAGGTCGATGATGACATCGTGTCCGGCGCCGTGGAGGCGGCCATGGGCGGCGGCGGTCCCCTGGGGGCCGACAGTTGGCGCTCCACCAACGTCAATCGCCTCACCGATCTCTCCCGCTTCGATCCCATCTCCGGATTCCCGGTCTACAAGACCTTGCTGTGCGAGGTGGTCCGGGTCGAGGCGGCGGGCGAAGTGGGGGAGGGCGGCGCGGCACCCGCGTTGCCGCCCGTGGGCGAGCGGGAGACGGCGCCAGCGCCCGCGCCCGCGGCGGCGGCGCCGTTGCGCCAGGTCTACCTCGACAGCAATGCCACCACGCCGCCGGCGCCGGCGGTGTGCGCTGCGCTCGACCAGGCCCACCGCGGCACCTGGGCCAACCCTTCGTCCATCCACGCCGCCGGGGGGCTGGCCCGCGCCGCGGTGGAGGACGCCCGGCGGCACGTCGCGCGCATGCTCAACACCACGGCGCGGCGAGTCATCTTCACCAGCGGCGGCTCCGAGGCCGACAACCTCGCCATTCTGGGCCTCGTGGCGGCGTCGGGGGTGCGGCCGGCCCATGTGGTCACGAGCACCATCGAGCATCCGGCCGTACTGCGTGCCTGCCAAGCCCTGGAGGCGTGCGGCCACGCCGTTTCGTACCTGGCCGTCGATCACGCGGGCCTCGTCGATCCCGGTGCATTGGCCGGGATGCTCCGGCCCAACACCGTACTGGTCACGGTGATGCTGGCCAATAACGAGACCGGCGTCATCCAGCCCATCGCGAAACTGGCGGCCATCGCCGGCGCCCGCGGCGTGCCCTTCCACACCGACGCGGTGCAGGCGTTTGGCCGTATCCCGATCGACGTGGCGGCGCTCGGCGTCGATCTGCTGTCGGTCTCGGCGCACAAGCTCTACGGACCCAAGGGGATCGGTGCACTGTTCGTGCGCAAGGGGATCGCCCTGGAGCCCAGGCTCTATGGGGGCGGCCAGGAGGGCGGGCAGCGGGCGGGCACCGAGAATGTCCCCGGCATCGTCGGTTTCGGCCGCGCCTGCGACCTGGCCGAGATTGCCTTCGTTGACGGCACCCCGGGGCGCATCGCCGCGCTGCGCGATCGGCTGGAGGCGGGCGTCCTGGACCTGGTGTCCGGCGCCCGGCGTAACGGTGCCGCCTCACCGCGGCTGCCGAACACCACCAATCTGAGCCTGCCGGGCATTCGCGGCGAGTCACTGGTGCTCGAACTGGACCGCCACGGCATCCGCTGCTCGTCCGGCTCGGCCTGTCGGGCGGGACACCCCGACCCCTCGCACGCCCTGCTCGCGATGGGGCTCACGGCGGAAGAGGCCCATTGCGCCGTGCGCTTCTCACTGGGGAGGGACACCGCGGCGGAGGATATCGACTACGTGCTCGATGAACTCGACCGCACGCTGCGCGACACCTTTCAAGCGGTACGGTTCGTGGGGTGCCGGTGAGGGTGTGAGTGCCGCCGCGACCGCCGTGCCGCCCCGGTGTCGGGCCGTTCCCCGGAATCTCTCGCGGCGGAATTCAGTCTTCACCCAACCGTCACGCGCCGGCGGCTGCCCCGTCATATCTGTGATGGCTCTTCCGGTGTTTCAGGCGGTTCTGGTCAGCAAGGCCGAAAGGTTGTCCACCGTGAGGCGGACATACCAGTCGGGGCCGGTGGGCGGGGTCGCCGCGGCGGCCGGGGGCATCACCCAGTCCAGCACGCCCTGATACCAGGG
>JACDZG010000254.1 GCA_013426805.1 Chromatiaceae bacterium | reverse complement strand
CGGGACGGTGATAGCATATTGCACCTCCTACAGTGCGACTTCGGCATGATGCGAGGCGGCGATTCTTGAAGAACTGTTGACCCACTCGTGAAGCCGCTGCGCTTGTTCGGGCTGTAAGGTGATCCGATACGGCGACCCGGCTTTCTGTTGGCGCACGGTCACGAGTCCACGCTCAATCCAGTAATAGACCACGTGGCGGCTGACGCCAAATTTTTCCATCAGGTCGTCGACGGTCAACTCCTCGGGGTGTTTGCACGCCGGTGCCGGGATCCGATGGGTGTAGCGCACCCATTGAATCATCGCGGCAGTAAAGGGTTTGCCGGTCGGACTCACGAGGCCGTCACGGTTGAACTGCGCAGCGATTTGTTCATCCTCCAAGGTGCTGGCCAAGGCCCGGATCTGGTCGACGCGTTCGCGCGGGTAGCGGACTTGATCGGCGATACTGGGTGGTAGCGTGACCGACGCGTCGCTGCAGGCGCCACCCTGCCAACGAATGTGCAGCAGCAATTGCTTGGGTGCGCAACGCTCCACCGTTACATCCTGGATCAGCAGACGCAACAGGCGTTTGCGATCTTTGGCCGTGGTCGTGGGGGCCGCCCACAGACGGGGAAAATCCTCCGCTAGGGCCAGCACCTGTTCGCGCTGCGCCGGGGTCGCCACCCGTGCCTGTTGCTGTTGGACCTGCGCCACCTGCGCTTGTAACTCCGCCAGGCGTTGCAGGGCTTGATTCCAGCGTTCCTCCAGGGTGGCGGCCACCAAGCGGTTGGCGGGATCGACCTCCGTGTAGCGGCGCTCCGCCAACTGGACCTCGTAGTCGGCACGCTCCAGGCGCAACTGCCACTGGCGGGTTACGGCCGCATCGCGTGTCTCTAACTGTTCGAGCGCGCTGAGGGCGAGCTGCAACTCGGCCGGCTGCAGAACGGCCAACACCTGCTCGACCACGGCCGCATCCAGCAACGCGCACCGCACCGCGAGACAGTCGCGCGTTTGCAGACCGTCGCGGCGACGCCCACTGCAGAGGTAGGTGGGATAGACCCCGCCACTGCCCTGGTAGCGAACCGAAACACGCCGCCCGCATTGGCCACAGAGCAGCACGCCCTGCAAGAGCGCCAGGCCCTCACGCGCCGGCCCGCTCAGCACGGTCGCCTCGCCATGAGTGCAGTTGCGCGCCAGACGCGCTTGATTGGCCAGAAACTCCTCCCAGTCAATGTAGCCCGCGTGGTGCTGTTGCAGGTTAACCCGCCAGTCCGTCATGGGCACGGCCGCGCTCGTGGTGGCGACCTCCCCCTGCGCGTTGAGGGTCCGCCGGTACTGATAGCGGCCGAAGACATAGGCACCCGCATAGGCCGGGTTCTTCAACAGCCCCAAGACGCGCGCAGGACTCAGAGGCCCCCACAGGAGTCGCCCGTCCCAGGCGCCGCCATAGGCCCGTTTGGGAAACCGCAGGCCGGCTTTGACAAACTGCTGGACGACCGCGTACGCGCTGCCCATTTCGCGAAACAGGCGAAACACCAAGGCAATGGCCTCGCGCACCTCCGCATCGGGGTCCAGCACGATCTTGCCTTCCTGATCGTAGACCAGACCCACCGGCAGTGGACTGCGCAGTTCGCCCTTGGCTGCCTTGTTGCGCTTCCCGCCGAGGAGGCGCGCGCGCAGAAAATGCAACTCCGCCTGTGCCATGGTGCCCTTCAGGCCCAGCAGGAGTCCGTCGTTGAAGTCGCTCGGGTCGTCGCAGCCATCCTCGTCGATCACCAGGGTGTGGGTCAGGGCACACAGCTCCAGCAGCCGCTGCCAATCCGCATTGGAACGGGCCAGCCGGGAGACCTCCAAGGCCAACACCGCGCCAACATGGTCCATCGAGACCTCGGCCACCAGGGTCTTGAAGTCTTCCCGGTGGGTGCTGTGTGCACCCGATAGACCCAAGTCCCCGTCCAGGACTCGGATCGCCTCTGCCGTCCAGCCCAAGGCCAGCGCCTTCTCGCGCAGGGCATACTGGCGCTCGGTACTCTCGCGGTGATGGTGCACCTGTCCCAGCGTTGATTGGCGCACATAAATGTAAGCCGGTCGCTGCAGGTGGTGGCTCGTGATCTGCGCACTCATGGGAAACCTCCGCAGGCGGGGGATGGGCCGCCTGCTCATCGCGGAAGGTGACCAACATGTTCGCCATCAGGAGCGCCACGCGGGACATGTCAAAGGGGACGGTGACGGGACTGTTGGACATGCTCACCGCCCCCTTTACAGCCGCTCCCGGCGGCGTAGGAGCTCCGCATTGATGGCGCAGAGTTCCTCTAAAATGTCGCGGGTGCGCTGGTAGTTGGCCAGTGCCGTGCGCACTTCCTCAAGCGCCGCCTGGGGCACATAATCCATCTGTGGACGCGCCCCCGAGTGACTCATCGACAGGTAGTACTTGGGTCCATGGCCGGGTCCGCCGGCACAGTGGCAGCCCGGCTTGCCACAGCGTTTGTAACGCTCAATCAGGGAGCCGCGCAGGAGGGCAGGCGGTGGGGGCAGTTGCTGCAACAGTAGGGTACGGCGTCGTCGCAGCACTGGAGTGGACTTGTCGCGCATGTCGATCAGACCACGTTTCTAACTGGTCTGAGCATGGTCGATAGCGCCCGATTCGTCAAGCTGTCGGGCGCCACGTTCGGCCAGCTCACCGACCAGTTCGGCCAGCGTCAGGAGCGTCTCGCACGCGAGTTTGCGCGCCGCACCATCCGGCGCCGGAACGGGCGCGGTCAGCGACCAGTCCGTCCACTCCCGGGCGACGGCGTAGCTGCCCTGCTCGGCATGGCGCAACAGCAGCGTGTCGATGCCGCCGACCCGGCGCGTCTTGAGCACCTCAAAGCGTTGACCGGTCAGCGGATGGAAGGGATGGGTGATCGTGGCCCATCCCAAAGGTTGGTTAGGGGTGAGTGCAGTTGACGAGAAACGTCGG
>JACDZG010000088.1 GCA_013426805.1 Chromatiaceae bacterium | reverse complement strand
GTCAAACTTTTTCGGTCCCCCGGCAAAGCCGGGGGATTTCCCATTCTATTAAGGTTAAGTTCTTGCTTTGGATGGTCATTATGGAAATGATCGCCAAGAAGATAGGCAGGAAGTCTAATGCCACAAGAGGGACACGTTGCTGATGCTCCACCAAAGCTACGCTTGATTTTCTCTTGCTTGCTGATTACGTGGCTGCGTTTTTGTTTAGCCATTCGCTTTTCTTTCACCCCAACGTGAAGGCTAACGTGGCGCGCGCCCCGCGATGGCGCTGAGAATTAGCACGACCCCCGTGGCGCGCGCTCGCTGTTTAGGTTAGGCTCTTAGTTTGCTTGAAAAAAAGCCGAGCCTAGCCCCATATCGCTGGTCCCTATTCGGCTAGTGAGTCTCCTTAGCCAACAAAGCTAAACCGCTTCTCGTTCTATACTCAATAGCTATTTGCTCAAGCACCTCAATATTTAGAGTGCTGATGCTTCTATCGCCGATAAAGCAGGAGAAATGTTCCTCAAAAAACCGACCAACGGATCTTGTGTAAAGCTCGTGAGGGTTTATGCGATCACATGAGGCGATGGTTATTGCTGGTACAATCCTAATGCCAGATTCGGCATACAAGAAGACGAAAGAGTCAGGACTAAGCCGAAGCATATCCTCACATTGCCCTTGCATTCGTTCGTAGTCTCTTGTGCCCATAGCTTCACCAGGACCAATAAGTTTCGCTTGAGCCAGAAACCCTTTGCTTATAGATAACCCTGGTAGCTTAATGTTAACAACACCAAAGAAATCGGCACCATAGGATTTCTCCTGCGAATTCCTTCCTCTATCAGTCAGTGTCTTTGCCCTCCATGAAACTCCCTTGTGCTCATACCCCTCCATCGACTCTTCGACGCGACCAAGCAAGCGATCTGTGAACTGAGGCTCCTGTTCTACTCTTCCGTCGCGAAGCGCTTCGAGAGCGCGATTGGCCGCAGCTTCAACGACACTCGCAGCGTCTCGTACTATTCCATAATATTTGAGCACCGTTACTTATTCCTCGCGATAGCACATAACGTGCTGCCTAACGTGTTCCAGGTTGGATTAGGCTGCTAGTGACCTAGGTTGCACTATGATCTTAGTGTACTAGACTGCGTGCAGTCTAGCACCCAAGCATCCTTGCACCCCCGCCCCGCCACCAAGAGGGCATCCAGTCGATGTGTGTCCACTCCCCGTGCGTTACCTTTGATCATCGCTCTGGCCACAACGTCTCTCATGGGATCGGGTAAGCTCGGTGAACCGCGCCAAGGCTTTGATCATCCTTCCGGCCAGCTTCCGCCGAGGCCCTAAGGCGGAAAGTGATCTACGATGAACGCAGATGCTTCTCTTCATCTGTGAACATCTGTGACATCTGTGGATCAATCCGGACGGTCACTTTGGCCGGAACAGCGATCATGGCCCGCGCCAACAGCCCCCACTGGGCGCCGTGCAGTTCCTCCCCGACAGGCTGATGAATCGGTAAGCCATTGATGTGCCGATGATGCGGTTCGTGCCTCACCGCATCCTACAGACCCATGCACTGCCCCCGGACTCCTTGCCGCAACCGCGCCCGTCAACGGCTTCACACTCTGTTCCACCGCTTCCGGCATAGGCTGTTAGAATCCCTGACCCGGTTTCGGGTCACCTGCACCTCAGGCTGACCGGAAACGCCAAACACGACCGCCACCGACCCCGAGTCCTCCGTTCATGAGCGAACCCCAACCCGCGTCGACCGGCGTTCTTTCCGCCGCGGCGCCGACCGATCGCCGCCCGCGCGTGCTGATCATCGTTGACCGGGCGGCAGGTGCCGACGCGCCGGTGCCGGCCGCGGATGCGCTGAGCGCCGACGCGTTTCGGCTGGAACCGGCGCGCGGCCTGCCGGATGGGTTGACCGTGCTCGCTCAGGAACAGGTGGACTGCGTCTTGCTAGACCTGCCCGGTGTCGACGCCCAGGGGTACGAGGCCCTGGCGCGGTTGCGTGCGCAGCGTCCGGATGTGCCGGTGGTGGTGCGCACACCCGACACCGGCGAGGATCTCGGTCCGGCACTGATCGCGGCGGGTGCCGAGGATGCCGTGTGCCGCGACGGCCGGGCGCTCACGCGCGCCCTGCGCCACGCGATTGCCCGCCAGCGGGCGCGGCAGCGGACCGCGGCGGCGGAACTCGAAGTGCAGGGGGCGCGCGAACGGCGCGACGTGGGACGTCTGCTCGACCCCAACCGCCACCCCGGAGAGGCCGCGCGCATCTATGGTGCCGCAACCCTGCGCGAGACCGATCCGGACCTCTTCGATGAGATCGTCGGCGACTATGTGGAACTGATCAAACATACGGCCGAGGGCCAGGTCTACCGCACCGAACCCGCAACGGTCCGCAGCGCCCGGCCACTGGCCGAACACCTGGGGTTCCTGGGGGCCGGCCCACGCGACACCATCGAGATTCATACCGAAGCCCTGATCCGCCTGGACCGGGAACTCAGTACCGCCAACCAACGCCAGATTGCTCTCGAGGGACGTATCGTCGTTCTGGAACTCATGGGGTATCTCGTGAGCTACTATCGCCGTTACTATCTGAACAGCATGCCGCGCACGCACGACTTGGGCGGCGCCGTCGAGCGTCAACCGGACTGATACCGGACCGCGCATGACCAACCACACCGGACTCACCAGCACCATGTCAAAGCACCATGGGTAAGTATCTCCTCAAGCTCTATATCACCGGGCGCACGCCGCAAGGGAACCGTGCCATCGCCAACCTGCAACGCATCTGCCAGGCCGAACTGGACGGGCAGTATGAGATGGAAGTCATCGACGTGATCGAGGACCCGCAGGCGGCGGAAGATGCCCGCATCATCGCCACACCCACCCTCATCAAGGCCCTGCCGCCACCGCTGCGACGCATCATCGGGGATCTGTCGAATAAGGAAAAAGTATTGATTGGATTAGATTTATCGTCTCCTGGAGACGAGGAGGGGCACCGTCGTGGCTGAACCCGCACAGCGACCTTCGGTTACCAAGTCGCCGACCGGCATCGAAGGTTTCGACCATATCAGCCTGGGCGGCGTACCGACCGGACGCACCACCCTGGTGTCGGGCTCCGCCGGCAGCGCCAAAACCATCTTCGCCGCCCAGTTCCTGGCGGAGGGCATCCGCCAGTACGACCAGGCCGGGGTCTTCGTCACCTTCGAGGAGTCTGCCGCGGATATCCGCGCCAACGTGTCCTCGCTGGGCTGGGACGTGGCCGACTGGGAAGCGGCCGGCAAATGGGCCTTCGTCGACGCCGCTCCCCAACCAGGGGATGAGGTGGTCGTGAGCGGCGCCTTCGACCTGGGCGCCCTGGTGGTCCGGGTGGAGGCCGCGGTGCGGCGCACCGGGGCGGCACGGGTCGCGATCGACTCGCTGGGGGCGGTGTTCTCCCGCTTCGAGAACGAGGTGATCGTCCGCGCCGAACTGTTCCGGCTGGCCTCGGCGCTGAAGGGCATGGGTGTCACCTCGGTGATGACCGCCGAGCGCACCAGCGAGTACGGTGAAATCAGCCGCCACGGGGTCGAGGAATTCGTCACCGATAACGTGGTGATCCTGCGCAACGTGCTGGAGGGCGAGAAGCGCCGCCGCACGGTCGAGGTCCTCAAGTTCCGCGGGACCATCCATCAGAAAGGCGAATACCCCTTCACCATCATGCCGGATCAGGGGATCGTGGTGATCCCGCTGTCCGCCATCGAACTGGATCAGCGTTCCTCTTATACCCGCATCTCCTCCGGTAACGCGGAGCTGGATGCCATGTGCGGCGGCGGCTTCTTCCGCGATTCGGTGATCCTGGTCTCCGGGGCCACCGGCTGCGGCAAAACCCTGACCTCCACCGAGTTCATCGGCGGCGGTGTCGACAACGGCGAACGCTCGCTGCTCATGGCCTTCGAGGAGAGCCGCGATCAGTTGAGCCGCAATGCCTCGGGCTGGGGTCGCGACTTCGACCGCTATGAACGCGAGGGCCTGCTCAAGGTGGTCGCGCTCTACCCCGAGTCCGCCGGGCTGGAGGATCATCTGATCCGCATCAAGCGGGAGATCGACTCGTTCAAGCCCAACCGGGTCGCGGTCGACAGCCTCTCCGCCCTGGAACGGGTCAGCAGCATCAAGGGCTTCCGCGAGTTCGTCATCAGCTTGACCAGCTTCATCAAACACCAGGAGATCGCCGGGCTCTTCACCGCCACCACCAACAGCCTGATGGGCGGCGAGTCGGTGACCGAGACCCACATTTCCACCATCACCGACGCCATCATCCTGCTGCGTTATGTGGAGCTGTTCGGTGAGATGAAACGTGGACTCACGGTGCTGAAGATGCGCGGCTCGGCCCACGACAAGGAGATCCGCGCCTTCACCATCGACGGCACTGGGATGCACATCGGCGCCGCCTTCCGCAACGTCACCGGCATCCTCGCCGGGCACCCGCGCCATGTGCCCTCCGCTGAAATCGAGCGGCTGGACCAGCTCTTCCGCCCGGAGGGGCCACGCGGCGGGGACTGAACCTGATATCCAGACAGACCCTTGGTGTAGGGGCGGGTTGTAGGGGCGGGTTTGAAACCCGCCCCTACATTGCTTGCCCAATCTCAGAATCCGCCGGCGGCCGAGGGCCTGTCGGCATTTTTACAGCACATAACCTACCGTTATACTAAGTAATGCCCATGTATTGAACATAGGATTCCTTGTAACTGCCTTGGTCTGCATCTATGCTCTGAACCGTAGGAGAATGGGAAAAAAGGACGAGGGTTGGTGTCTTGATGATCGCGGTGCCGCCGCTGGATAGACATAAAGACGCCACTATTCGAACTGATTTTGTCCATGACGATACCGTTCCAAAAACTCGACAGAGGTGACTGCCATGAGCGAACAACGCATCCGTTCCACGACCCGCTGGGCGATCTGGCTTGGAGTCGCAATCATGCTGGTGCCGCTGGTGCCCTACGCCTTGCGGGGCGGGGGTGCATGAACTAGCCGCACCGCCGAGGAGGTTGGAGAAGAATAGAAACGGGGGCCTGTAGGCCCCGTTTCATATATTGAACCCGGGTTCCTGCGAACTTGACTGACTACTGTTTCTGCAGAGTGCCGGCGCAGAAAAAACCACCGATGGGGAACCGCTTACCATTGTGATCGAGCGCATCAGGGTGGTAACCGACGGCGCTCTTGAAGCCGTTTCTGCGACAATCAGCATCTGCTTCGACCTTCAGTTCGGACGGGACCGGACCGAACGCATAAGGCCGATCCCAGACCAATGTGCCGTTTTTGTCCGCAATCATACGCGGCGGAACCTTGTGTTGCGTGCTTCCGGGCATATTGCTCGCGCAGCCGGCAAGCAATATGATGACGCAGACAAAAAGACCTATTGATGTTATGGATTTCATGGCAACCTTTGTTTTTACAGGGTTTAGATCATTGTTATTGGGACCCACGTAATAGTAGATCCGGAGCAAGGGAATCGGCAAAACCGGGCCGCCACTTCAGCACCAAGCGCTCACCCTGGAACCTGTCGACAGCCGCGTGCCTGGCTGTCCGATGCGGTCTTGATCGTCGTTTCACGCGACGCGAAGCCGCCGACGCCGACCGTACAGCCATGGCGGCGTTTCAAAGCGGCGTCTACGGCTGGAATGATGATCGATGTTTGCGCTACGCTCTCATCACTACCCTCCTCCCGTCGGCCGTTCGTGCGCATCATCCTACCTAGGGTGCAACCTCACGGCAACCGCCGTTCCACACCAAGAACGCGGATGACCAGACCGGGCGCAGGCGGCTACTATGGGCCATTAACCCTGGCGGATCACCGCCCCTGGACCTGAGGGCCATCGCCATGGCAGCCGCTTCCACCCCCTTCCACATCCTCTGGATCAAACCGTCACACTATGATGACGACGGCTATGTGATCCAGTGGTGGCGCTCCTCGCTACCCGCCAACAGCCTGGCCACCGTCTACGGCATCGCCTTGGACTGTGCCGACCGCCAGGTGCTCGGGCCGGACATCGAAATCCGCCTGCGCGCGCTGGACGAAACCAACAGCCGGATCGCCGTGCCGCACCTGATCAGCGACTTCGCGCGCGATGGCGGCAAGGTCCTGGTGGGCATGGTCGGGGTGCAGTCCAACCAGTTTCCGCGGGCACTGGATCTGGCGCGGCAGTTCCGCGCGGCCGGGCTGCCGGTGGTGATCGGCGGCTTTCATGTGAGCGGCTGTATGGCGATGCTCAAGGAACTGCCGCCGGACCTGCGCGAGGCCCTGGACTTGGGCGTCACCCTGTTCGCCGGCGAATTGGAAGGGCGACTGGATGGACTGCTGCAAGACATCGCCGCCGACCGGCTCCAGCCGGTCTACAACTACCTTGCCGACCTGCCGGATTTGACCGGGACCCCTACGCCTATCCTTCCCGCCGACCGCATCCGTCTCACCATGGGTAAGCGGGCCAGCTTCGACGCCGGGCGCGGCTGTCCTTTCCAGTGCAGCTTCTGCACCATCATCAATGTGCAGGGCCGTAAGTCGCGTCACCGCGATGCCGACGACGTGGAACGTCTGGTGCGCGCGAACGCCGAACTGGGGATCAGCAACTTCTTCATTACGGATGACAACTTCGCCCGCAATACCCACTGGGAGCCCATCTTCGACCGGCTGATCGCGCTGCGCGAGTCCGGCACGCCGATCACCCTGGTGATCCAGGTCGACACCCAGTCACACCGTATCCCACGCTTCATCGACAAGGCCGGACGGGCCGGTGTCACCCGCACCTTCCTGGGGATGGAGAACATCAACCCGGACGCGCTCAAGGGCGCCCAGAAAGGTCAGAACAAGATCACCGACTATCGCGCCATGCTCCAGGCCTGGCACAACGCCGGGGTGCTCACCTATGCCGGATACATCCTGGGCTTCCCGGACGACACCCCCGAGACCATCCGGCGCGATATCGCGATCATCCAGAACGAACTGCCGGTGGACATCCTCGAGTTCTTCGTGCTCACCCCGCTGCCCGGGTCGGTCGACCACCAGCGCCTGGTCGAGGCCGGCGCCCCCCTGGACCCGGACATGAACAACTACGATACCCAGCATGTCACCATGGACCATCCGCGGATGACCAAGGCGCAATGGGCCGGCATCTTCCGTGAGGCCTGGGACCTGTATTACAGTCCGGCGCACGTCGCCACCGTGCTGCGCCGCGCCCGCCGCTGGGGTTATGACCCCAAGCACATGATGGGCAAGCTGTTCGCCTTCCACGCACCCATGATCTTCGAGCGCATCCACCCGCTGGAGGGCGGTTTGATCCGCATCAAACGGCGCCGCGAACGCCGGCCGGGCTACCCGATCGAAAGCCCCCTGCTCTTCTACCCCAAGCTGATCTGGGAGTTCGTGACCAAGTACGGCGGCGCCTATGCCCTGCACCGGCGTTACCAGCGCATCCTGAAACAGGTCCAGGCCGAGCCGCTGGGCGCTTACCCGGACGCCGCCATGGAGCCGGTGACGGACGGTGAGGAGCAGCGCCTGGAGATCTTCACCGCCACGACTGCCGCGCAACAGTATGTCGAGAAGCGCCGCGCCCGCGGCGATCTGCGCCGCCATGGGGCGGTCAAGGTCAAGCCGGATGCGCCGTTGACGAGCCGGTGATGTTCAGGCGCCATTCGGGCTCGTCACCGTTGCGGCCTTGGTCACTCTGCTCTGAGGCGCTTGGCGGAAAATCCTGTACCTCATGACCGCCGCGCTTCGATATATTCCCGCATCACGTCATTGATGCGCGTCTGCCAGCCGGGACCGGTCGCCTTCAGGGCCGCCAGCACATCGGCGTCGAACCGGATCGTCGTCGAAACCTTGGCCGGTGCACGCCCCGGGCCGCGTCGGCGCGCCGCTACTTTACCCCGCAATTCGGCAAGCGAATGACTGGTGATGGAGTCCTTCCAGTACTGCGCCACGGCAGCCGGATCGTTGGGATCGTAGGGGCAATCTGGATCGTCCACGCGGTCCGGCGCAGCGGTCAGCGCCGCCGCCATCTGCTCAGGGCTGATCGATGGCTTGGAAGTGTCGAAGGTGATCATGAGCCGAGTGTAGTAACGGCCTGGGTGCCTGTCCAGCAACCCGTTGCTAC
This sequence comes from Chromatiaceae bacterium, assembly GCA_013426805.1. Classification (GTDB taxonomy): domain Bacteria; phylum Pseudomonadota; class Gammaproteobacteria; order Chromatiales; family Chromatiaceae; genus Thiodictyon. The sequence continues at coordinate 22,766 of JACDZG010000088.1, read as the reverse complement.
GACTCATCGACCCCACCGTCACGGCACCCCTGCGTTTGACGGCCAACCGCGCATGCATGAATAAGCCAACGCCGCCGGCGAGGCGTAGACTCACGCCCACGCGAACCACCACTCCATTTGAATGATCGATAACAAAGACCACACGCCCGTCATGCAGCAATACCTGCGCTTCAAGGCGGAGCATCCGGGGATGCTGCTGTTCTTCCGCATGGGCGATTTCTACGAACTGTTCTATGAGGACGCCGAGCGCGCCGCGGCGCTGCTGGACATCACGCTGACCAAGCGCGGCGCCTCGGCCGGGCAGCCGATCCCGATGGCCGGGGTACCCTATCATGCGGCCGAAGGCTATCTGGCCAAGCTGGTACGCCAGGGGGTCTCGGTCGCGATCTGCGAACAGGTCGGCGACCCGAGCAAGACCAAGGGACCGGTGGAGCGGCGGGTGATGCGCATCATCACACCGGGAACCCTGACCGATGATGCGCTGCTCGATGAGCAGCGGGATAACCTGCTGGCCGCGGTGGCCGAGGGTCCGGACGGGTACGGTCTGGCGGCCCTGGAGTTGGCCAGCGGGCGCTTCTCGGTCCTGGAGGTGGCGACCCGCGAGGCCCTGGCGAGCGAGTTGGCGCGGCTGCGGCCGGCCGAGGTGCTGGTGGACGAAGACAGCCGGCTGCCCGAGGCGCTGGGTCTGGGACGCGGCGTCACCCGCCGTGCCGCCTGGCAGTTGGACGCGGACAGCGGCGAACGCCTCCTGTGCGATCAATTCGGCACCCGCGACCTGACCGGTTTCGGGTGCGCGACGCTGCGCTTGGCAGTCGGCGCCGCGGGCTGTCTGTTGCAATATGTCCGCGACACTCAGCGCGCCGCCCTGCCCCACCTCCGTGGTCTGACGACTGAACATCGCGACGACGCGGTGATCCTGGACGCGGCCACCCGCCGCAACCTCGAGATCACCGACAGCCTGTCCGGCCGTCCCGAGCACACCCTGGCCGGGGTCCTGGACCAGACCGCGACCACCATGGGCGGCCGGCTGCTACGCCGCTGGCTGGCCCGGCCGCTGCGGGATCAGGCGCCGGTGCGCGCGCGTCACCAGGCGCTCGCCGCCCTGATCGACACCGCGACGGGCGGGCCGCTGCGGGAGGTCCTGACCGGCATCGGCGATCTGGAGCGCATCCTGGCCCGCGTCGCCCTGGGCACCGCCAGGCCAAGGGATCTGGCCGTCCTGCGCGACTCCTGCGCACTGTGCCCTGACCTCGGCACCCTGCTGGCGAGCGTCGACGATCCACTCCTGGGCGACCTGCACAACCGCATCGGCGAGCATCCGGACTTGGTGGCACTGCTCGAGCGGGCCATCCTTGCGCAACCGCCGGTGCTGATCCGTGACGGCGGGGTCATCGCCCCCGGCTATGATGCCGAGTTGGACCAACTGCGCGCACTCTCGACCAACGCGGATCAGTTCCTGCTGGATCTGGAAAGCCGCGAGCGTGAGCGCACCGGCATCGCGACGCTCAAGGTCGGTTACAACCGCGTCCACGGCTATTACATCGAACTCGGCCGCGCGCGTGCCGATCAGGTGCCGCCGGACTTCGTGCGGCGCCAGACCCTGAAGGGAGCGGAACGCTATATCACGCCGGAACTCAAGCGTTTCGAGGACGAGGTGTTGAGCAGCCGGGAGCGTGCCCTGGCGCGCGAGAAGGCGCTCTATGAGTCGCTGATCGCGACCCTGGCCGAATCCATCGGTGCGCTCCAGATCAGTGCGGCGGCCATCGCCGAACTGGACGTGCTGGTGAATCTGGCGCTACGCGCGCAGGCGCTGAACTGGTCCCGGCCGGAGTTCACCACCGAACCCCTGATCGCGATCGAGGACGGCCGCCACCCGGTGGTCGAACGGGTGATCGACGGCCCCTTCGTGGCCAACGGCCTGCGGTTCGACGGGCGGCGGCGCATGCTGGTCATTACCGGACCCAACATGGGCGGCAAGTCGACCTATATGCGCCAATGCGCGCTGATCGTGCTGCTGGCCTATGCCGGGAGCTTCGTCCCCGCCCGCTCCGCCACCCTGGGACCGGTGGATCGGGTCTTCTCACGCATCGGGGCCTCCGATGACTTGGCCGGTGGACGTTCCACCTTCATGGTGGAGATGGAAGAGACAGCCAATATCCTGCATAACGCCACCGAGCAGAGCTTGGTCTTGATGGACGAGGTCGGCCGCGGCACCAGCACCTTCGACGGGCTGTCGCTCGCCTGGTCCTGCGGGGTGGAACTGGCCACCCGGATCCGCGCCTACACCCTGTTCGCGACCCATTATTTCGAGCTGACGACCCTGCCCGACGAATATCCCGGCATCGCCAATGTGCATCTGGACGCGGTGGAGCACGGCGCCTCCATCATCTTCATGCACGCACTGCTGGAAGGGCCGGCCAATCAGAGTTATGGCCTGGCGGTAGCCGCGCTGGCCGGCGTCCCGCCGGAGGTCATCACGCGCGCCCGCGGGCGGCTGCGCGAACTGGAAGACGCCGCCCGCCGTCATGCGGAGCAGGGAGCGGTGCAACTTTCGCTCTTCCTTCCCGAACCGAGTCGGCCGGCGCCGCCCCCGAGTCCGCCGGCTGAGCATCCGGTCTGCGACGCCTTGCGCGGAATCGACCCCAATGAACTGAGCCCGCGGGCGGCGCTGGAGGCACTCTACCGATTGAAGGACATGGTGCTGGAACCGCAGGCATCGACCCCCTCATCGCGGTGAACCGCATAAGCGGCGATCACCGCTTCCGCCGCCTGACCGCGATCCACCGGCGGGTGGGATTTCAGCCGCGCCGGCTCCGGCAATCGTCGCGTCTGTCGGGGCCGATCCCATCCAAGAACACCGCATACCGCGCTAGGCACGGTTTAAGCGACGGATTGGTAATAGAGATTCTGCGGATGCCGGGCCTCGGCGAAGAAGTACCAGCGCTCGAACAACAGCCCCAGGTATTGCACGGCAAAAGCGACGATCGGCAGCGTCGGCGACTGCGTGGCATAGGCGGCGCCGATCAGCAGAATCGGCAGCGGAAAGACCAGGAAGAGGAACAGCAGGCGCACGGTACGCAGCGTGCCCGCCGAACGGCCGTGGAAGAACTCGCGGGTGTTGAATGACCCGGCGGTCGCCCCCTGGGCCTTTTGACTCACGGTCTGGTGGCGCACGCCGATGGCGCTCTGCACCGTGCTCTTGTGCCGCAATTGGGCGTTCCGGGTGAGCGAGGCGAAGCGGCTGACCAAGGCTATGACGGTAAAGATCACCGACCAAGTGCCGAAGAACGCGACCAATTGATTGCCGATAAAGGCCGAGTAGGCCGCCGCCAGCATGAATCCGGAAGCCAGGCCAAAGAGCGTGAAATTGACGACCGTGAGTGGCGAGGACCACTCTTCCAGGAAGCGGACACCCGCATAAATCATCGCGGTGCAGACGAACAGGGCAAACACCGCCAGGGTCGCGGCCAGGCCGATCAGCAGTGTCGCATCGACCGCCAGCCAATTCCCCAGGGTGAACAAGGGCTGCGTGTGACCGGTCCAGTGCGCCAGACCATAGGCGAACACCAGAGCCATCACCAGGGGCAGCACCAGCACCTCACGGGAGAGCCAGGAGGTACGCCAGCGGGCCGCCGCCCGCCAGGCACGCTCCGGACGTCCCAGGTGAAAAAATGAGGCGATCAGCCCGCCGACGAGCAGGGTCAGTGCCACCAGGCTGCCGAAGGCATAAAACTCATCCCCCTGCGCGGGCAGCAGGTTGGCCAGGGCATAGATCTGCCCGGTATACAGGGCCAGAAACAGCCCCTGTCCGGCGCCGATCAGGGTGGTGAGAAAGATGACTGAGAAGGCGGGATGCATAAATGTTTCCTTCAGTGAGCAATCAGCCGCCGACGACCAGCCGCGGGCCGCCGGTCAACGCCGGCGGTCGGTTGATCGCGGACGACTTGCGACCCGGTTACCACGTCACATCGTCCAGGGTTTCCTCACCGCTGTAGGTCGTGAGGTCCTCTTTGCGCAGCGGATTGTCCGCCCGGATCAGCTCTTCGGGATCGATGTAGATGCGGGTCTTGCGCCGCGGCAGATAATGGTTGGCGGGCTTGGTGCCCCATTCCGGCATCAATTGGTAGCCGCCACGCTCACGAATGGCGATTGACACCTCGGAGTCGGGGTCCTGCACGTCGCCGAACAACCGCGCACTGGTCGGGCAGGCCAGCACACAGGCGGGCTTGCGCTCGCGTTCCGGCAGGGTCAGGTCAGTGATACGGTCGATGCACAGGGTGCATTTCTTCATCACCTTCTGCTGTTCGTCCACCTCGCGGGCGCCGTAGGGACAGGCCCAGGAGCAATACTTGCACCCGATGCACTTGTCATAGTCCACCAGCACGATGCCGTTGTCCGCCCGTTTATGGGAGGCCCCGGTGGGGCATACCGGCACGCAGGGGGGATCCTCGCAATGCAGGCAACTCTTGGGGAAATGGACCGTCTCGGTGTCGGGGAAGGTGCCGACTTCAAAGGTCTGCACGCGATTGAAGAAGGTCCCCGTGGGGTCCGCGTCATAGGGGTTCTCATCGACCAGGGGTCCGGCCCAACCGGAGGTATTCCACTGCTTGCAGGAGGTCACGCAGGCATGGCAGCCAACGCAGACATTGAGGTCGATGACCAGGGCCAACTGGCTCATAAGCTCGTTTCTCGCTCAGTTACGATCGCCGCGATCACTGTCCGGGTCGGCATCGTCGTCGTCTTGTTCTTCCTCATAGTCTTCCTCATAGTCTTCGATCAGCAACTCCTCGGCCAGATCGGCGGGCTCCACCTCGAGCCCCATGAGTTCCTCATCCCAATTGGTGCCCACCAGAACGCCGTCCTCGCTCATGCCGGCCAGCCAGGTATCGATAAACAGATCCAGATCCAGGCTGGTCGGCACAAAGCCGGCCCAGTCGTCGGTGCAGTGGGCCGCGGCGGCCGCTTCTTCCGACCAAAAGGGATAGACGTCCGTATCTTCGTATTCATTCGACTCACAGATGGCCCAGCCCTCATCGGACTTGAGCCCCCATACCTGCCCCGTCTCGCGCACGCGCGTAACAAAGCGCTCATGGTGGTCTTGATAGTCGGGACTGAGGTTGCTCATGGTGCTTGCCTGGTTGGCGGGTACGCGCGGCGCGCACCCGACGGATGATTCGGAGAAAATCGGGTATCAGCGCTTGCCGAAGAGTCCCGCAACATAGGCTTGCCAGCGCCCGCGCCGCCGTTCCTGGCCAGGCAACAGGGGCATGGGGTCGAATTGGGGCGAGGTGATCTTGGGCTCATCCGCCCCGGCCTTGTACACCCGCACCCGCACATCGAACCAGGCGGCCTGACCGGTGATCGGGTCCGAGTTGGACAGATGCGCCCCGTTGCCGGTCGGCGGCAGTTCCTCGCTGATCAGATGATTGAGCAGGAATCCTTTGCGGGACTCGTCGGCACCATGACTCAGACCCCAGGCGCCGGACGCCTTGCCGATGGCGTTCCAGGTCCACACGGTGCCGGGCTCCACCGCTTCGGAGAAACGGCACATACAGCGCACCTTGCCGTGCGGCGACTCCACCCAGATCCAGTCGCCATCATCGAAGCCGTTGGCGGCGCCCACCTTGGGGTTGACGAACAGGTAATTGTGGCTGTGAATCTGGCGCAGCCAGGCATTCTGGCTGTCCCACGAGTGGTACATGGCCATCGGGCGCTGGGTGAGCGCATTGAGCGGATATTTATGGGTATCGGTCAGCTTGGTTTCGAGCGGCTCGTAGTAAAACGGCAGCGGGTCGAAATAGGACTCGACGCGGCGGCGCAGCCGCTCCGGCGGCCGGCGGCCGGGGCGCTTGCCCTGCGCGGCCAGGCGGAAACGCTGCAGCACCTCCGAGTAGACATTGAGCAGAATGGGCTCGGCGTACCGGGTCATGCCGTGCGCCCGCGACCAGTGCAGATAGCCCTTGTTCCAGTTGCGCATGTACTGGTAGGAGCGCGGCAGTTCATGGTGATAGAAACAGCCGTTTTTCGCGTACATCTCCCACTGGCGGGGATTCGGCTCGCCCTTGAGGAACTTCTCGCCGCCGCGTCCGCGCCAGCCGGCCAGGAAGCCGATGCCGGACCCCGGGGAGGTCTCGTAGTTGACGATGAAATCCGGGTAGTCACGATACTTGCGGCTGCCGTCGTCACGCACGAAGGCGGGCAGCTTGAGCCGCGACCCCAACTCGACCAGCACGTCTTGGAAGGGCTTACAGTCGCCCTTGGGCGGCAACACCGGGATGCGCACCGCATCGACCGGGCCGTCGTATTCCGAGATCGGTCGGTCCAGCATGGAAAACACGTCGTGCCGTTCCAGATAGCTGGTATCGGGCAGCACCAGGTCGGCGAAGGCGACCGTCTCGGAGGAGAAGGTGTCGCACACCACCAGGAAGGGAATCTTGTATTCACCGTCCTCGCTCTTGTCGACCAGCATCTTGCGGACTTCGACCGTGTTCATGGTCGAGTTCCACGCCATATTGGCCATGAACAGGAACAGGGTGTCGATCGGATAGGGGTCGCCGCGCCAGGCGTTGGTGATGACATTGTGCATCAGACCATGCACCGCCAGCGGATACTCCCAGGAGAACGCCTTATCCAGCCGGACCGCTTCACCCGCGGCATCGACGAACAAGTCCTCCGGGCGCGCCGGCCAGCCCAGCGGCATGCCGTCCAGCGGGGTGTTGGGTTGCACCCCCTCGGGTCCATGGGGCGGCTTGGGGCAGGGCGGAATCGGCCGCGGGAAGGGCGCCTTGTGCCGGAAACCACCGGGCCGGTCGATGGTTCCCAGCAGGGTCATCAGGATGCCCAGCGCGCGGATGGTCTGAAAGCCGTTGGAATGGGCGGCCATGCCGCGCATCGCGTGAAAGGCCACCGGATTGCCGGTGACCGAGTCGTGCTCGTTATCCCAGCAATCGGTCCACTGGATCGGCAGCTCGATTTTCTGGTCGCGCGCGGTTACGCCCATCTCCTGGGCCAGCCGACGGATGGTGTCGGCCGGGATGCCGGTGATGCCGGCCGCCCACTCCGGCGTGTAGTCCTCCACCCGCTCCTTCAGGAGCTGGAAGCCGGGCTTGACCGCGGTGCCATCGTCCAGGGTATAGCTGCCCATCAGGCGCGGATCGGCACCGGGGGTATGCGTCAGCACCGGACCCTTGGCCCGGTCCCACCAAAGTTTGTTTTCCGGATCGATACAGCCCTCTTCGATCGGCACGTCGACCCGCCGATGGAAGAGCCCGTGATCCGCGCGCGTGCTGTCGTCGACCACCAACTCCGCGGAATTGGTGTACTGGATCAGAAAGTCCCGGTCGTAGAGCCCGAGCTTGATGATCTCGTGGATGATGGCGAGCAGGAGCGCGCCGTCGGTGCCGGGCTTGATCGGCACCCACTCGTCGGCGATGGCCGAGTACCCGGTACGGATCGGATTGATGGAGACGAAACGCCCGCCCCGGCGCTTGAACTCGGAGATGGCGATCTTCAGCGGGTTGCTGTGATGGTCTTCAGCCGTGCCGATCATCACGAACAGCTTGGCCCGGTCCAGATCCGGCCCGCCGAACTCCCAGAAAGAGCCGCCAATAGTGTAGATCAGGCCGGCCGCCATGTTGACCGAGCAGAAACCGCCGTGGGCAGCATAATTCGGCGTGCCGAACTGCTTGGCGAAAAGACCGGTCAGCGCCTGCATCTGGTCGCGCCCGGTGAACAGCGCAAAGCGCTTGGGGTCCTCGGCACGGAGCCGGCCCAACCGCTCGGTGAGCAGCTCGAAGGCCGCCTCCCAGGAGATCTCCTCGAACTGCGAGGTCCCGCGCTCCGCGCCCGGCTTGCGCCGCAGCGGTTTGGTCAGGCGCCCCGGCGAGTACTGCTTCATGATCCCCGAGGAACCCTTGGCGCACAACACACCCTTGTTCAGCGGGTGGTTGGGGTTACCCTCGATGTAGCGGATCTCGCCGTCGCGCAGGTGCACCCGGATGCCGCAGCGGCAGGCACACATGTAGCAGGTGGTTTCTTTGACCTCGACTCGGCCGACGGTGGAGTCCGAGTAGGTGATGGGATCCTGCATGAAGGCGACCTGGGCATGGAGCGTTAACTTCAGCGGATTCTAATGTTCTTCCGCGGTACTGCGCAAACCCGCGTTGTTCAACCATCAATTTTCGTCGGGGAAATCAGCGTCGGAAACGCCGTCCGGGACAACGGTCGCGCCCAGGTGCGACCCGACGCCGCTTGCCGGCCCCGCATCGGGAGGTCAAGCTTGCCGGACGCCCCCGGCATCTGTCGGCGCCCTGCACCCCTATTCCAACCTCGGCGTTCGTGGAGTCTTGCATTGCGAAACCCGCTCATCCGCGCGCTGTTCTTCGGTGCAGCGATCCTCGTCTCTTGGACCGGTTACGCCCTTGACCTGCAAACCATTGAGGGGGTCCAACTGGTTCCGACCCACTGGGCCGACGGCGACAGCTTCCGCGTCCGATTTCCGGACGGCACCGAGCATACGGTACGCCTGTACGGCGCGGACTGCCTCGAGTGGCATATCACGGACGGCACAGACGCACGGCGACTGCGTGACCAACGCTGGTATTTCGGGATCACCGGCTACGGTGGCACACCGGCCGCATCCATCGCGCTCGCCAAGTCGCTCGGCGAGGCGGCCGCGTTCGAGGTGCGTGCCCGGCTGGCCAAGCCCTTCACCATCCATACCGCCTTCGCCGATGCACGCGGCGATGCCGGATTTCGGCGGATCTATGCCTTTGTCACCACCGCCGAGGCCGAGGACCTGGCAACCGTCCTGATCACCAAGGGTCTCGCCCGCGCCCACGGCGTCTATCGCGGAACACCGCGAGGACTGAGCAAGGCACAGTACCAAGACCAACTGCGCGATGCCGAGCTGCTGGCGGCACACGGTGGGCAAGGCATCTGGGCCTACACCGACTGGAGTGCTTTACCCGGCGAGCGCAGCGCCCTGAGCGCCGAGCGCGAAGCCGGCAGGCTTGAGACCGGCAAGGCGCTGCCCACGACGCCGCTCGACATCAACACCGCGTCACGCGATGCGCTGATGAGCCTGCCTGGTATCGGGGAAGTCACCGCCAACGCCATCATTGAGCAGCGCCCCTACCGGCGTGTCGACGACCTGCTGCGCGTCCGCGGCATCGGACCCAAGCTGCTCGACAAGCTGCGGCCCGGGATCGCAATCGGGCACTGACCGCCAAGGGCGGCAGCGTTTCGGCGCAAATCGCACCCGACCGGTACAAATACGTTGCGCTCGATCCTGTGACTCGCTATCGTCGCTCCTCTATTCCGTCATGGCCGCCAATCGTCAAGAGGGTCCGGATACGATGGCCAAAGCACCAAAAATGTGGATCTATAGTCCACCGAAGAAACCCGCCCCTAAAATACCGCCGAACGTCAAGGCCGACATCGAGAAAAAGGCAAACGAACTCGTGACCCAGCTCAAGCTGACGCGTATTCAGGCCCCGCCGGCGGCTGACGCGTTTCAGCACAACTACCTTGCCGATCTTTATACCAAGTGGTATCGCCACTACTTTTACGTTTGCGCGAAGTACTGCGTTCCCGGCCCCAATGCACTGGTGCCGTTTTTTGAAGCGAAATTGGCGCGACTGGAATATCTTGAGCCCAACTGCTTCAATCTGTCGTTCATGCGTTACACCGGCGAGTGGGTACTGCTGCATTCCAACCTGACGCTCGACGACTGTTTGACGAGTATCCGGGAGGAAACCTATTTCGAGTGAGTACGGTCGCACGGTGATCCAGGTGGCCTTGATTAGCGTTCCGGCCCATGCCCGGGCCTCGCGCACTGGAGGTCGAGGCTTTAGCCGGACCAGGGCCGCGCAGACACGATGTCCACCGGCTAAAGCCTCGACCTCCGGTTTTCTTGTGACCGGAATGATGATCAAGACCCCGGCCATCAACCTATTCCACCGGGATTCGATCCTTATTCCGCGCCAGCCAGGTGCGGAAGTCCTGCAGTCGCGGATTCAGCGCGAGCGCAACAGCCGGATCGCGCGCCGCGCAGAAGTCGGACTCGAAATCCGCCTTGAACTGAAACATGTTGCCGAGATCATCGGCACCGGGGAAGCCGAAGGACCGATACACCGCCGGGGTGACGGCGTTGTAGACCACTTCTTGACCCAGCGCCAGGCTCAATTCCTCGGCCATCCGTGCGCCGGTGACATGCTCGCCCGCGATCCCGACCGTCTTGCCGATGAATTGATTGCCGCCCGCAAAGATGCCGTAGGCGCAGCGCCCGATGTCCTCGGCAGCGATGCCGGGAAGTTTCTTGTCGCCCATCGGCAGGGTGAATGCAAGCCGGCCGTCGGGTCCCGGCTTGGGTCCCATCCCGAAATGGATCAGATTGTCCCAGTAGAAGGAGGTCAACAGAAAAGTGGTAGGCACGCCCCGCTCGGTGAAATAGGCGTTGGACTCACCCTTGGCATCGAAATGCGGCACCTTGTACTCCTCCATGAGCGTCGGCATGCGCGTGTCCCCGAGCGGGATCCAGCGGCGGGTATCCTCCAGGGTGGACCAGATCACGTGGCGCAGCCCCGCGGATTTGGCGGCCGCGGCCAAACCGCGCGCTTGCGCCTTCTCCCGGCCGGGCGAGAAATGGTCCCAGAAAAAGGTCACGAAGTAGGCCCCGTAGGCACCCGCGACCGCGTGCTCCATGCTCGTCGGATCATCGACATCGGCGCCGACCACCTCCGCCCCCATCGCGGCAAGCGCCCGCGCCTTCGGGGTGTTCGGGTCGCGGGTGATCGCCCGGGCGGTGAACCCCCCTTGCGGATCGTCCAGAATCGCCCGGACCAGTCCGCCGCCCTGGGCACCTGTAGCCCCCAGAATTGCGATAATTTTCTTGTCAGCCATCTTGGTTCACCTGTTGCGGTGGTTGGAGTCAAGGCCGGTCTGATCATCCTCGTGACACCGCTCCGCGGTGTTACGCGGCGAACTGGCGCTCCGCGCCCACGAGCGCCGTTTGTCCTCGTTCTTGAGGAGAATCGAGCGTCGCGGCGCAGAGCGCCAGAGGATAGGTGACACCGCAGGAGCGGTGTCACAAGAGCATCTCGGGAGCGGTGTCACGAGAGCACCCTGGAGTCCTGGTCCGGCACCCCATGCGCACGATGCGCGGCCGGCGACAACAGCATATAGAAGGCCGGCACCACGAACAGCGTAAAAATCGTCCCGATGCCCAAACCGGTCATGATGACGAGGCCGATGTCGAACCGGCTCACCGCGCCCGGCCCGCTGGCGATCAAGAGCGGGATCATGGCGACCAGCATGGAGACCGTGGTCATCAGAATGGGCCGCAGGCGAATCGCCGACGCCTGCTCGACCGCCTCGCGTTTGGACAACCCCTCGCGCTCGCGCAACTGATTGGCGAATTCGACGATCAGAATGCCGTTCTTGGCGACCAGCCCGATCAGGGTGATGAGCCCTACCTGCGTATAAATATTGATGCTCGCAAAGCCCAGGAACAGGAAGGCCATGGCCCCGGCAATGGTGAGCGGCACCGACATGAGAATGACGAATGGATCGCGCCAGGACTCGAATTGCGCGGCGAGCACCAGATAGATGATCAGCAGCGCCAGGAAGAAGGTGACCTCCAGGGCTGTTCCCTCGCCCTTGAACTGGCGTGATTCGCCTTTGAAGTCGTAGCGTACGCCGCGCGGAAACAGCGTCTTGGCCTGTTCTTCCAAATAGCCGAGCGCATCGCCGAGGGTGACACCCGGCATCGGCACGCCGGACAGTGTGATCGAGTTCAATTGCTGGAACTGCGTGCGCTTGGACGGCTCGACCTCGTGACGGATCGTCACCAGCGCGCTCAATGGGACCAGCTCACCGGCGCGGTTGCGCACATGGTAATCGCCCAACTCACCGACATCGTTACGGAAGCGCCGCTCCACCTGGGGAATGACCTTGTAGCTGCGGCCCTCCAGGCTGAACCAGTTCACATAGTCCTCATTCAGCATGCCCGCCAGGCTGGCACCCAGGTCGGCCATGCTGATGCCCATGTCACCGGCCAGGTCGCGATCGACTTCCAGCACGGTGCGCGGACGCTCCAGCTTGACATCCTTTTGCAGAAACATGAACTTGCCGCTGGCCATGGCGGCGCCGAGCAATTGTTCCGCCAAGCCGTCCAATTCGGCGTACTCACGGTCGGAGACGATAACGAAATCCACCGGAATACCGGTCCCCGGTGTCGGCAGGCTGGGCAGCGGGAAGACGACGGTGTTCAGGCCGGCGATCTGCGACAAGGCACCCTGCAACTGCGGCTGCACGGTGTCCTGCGAGCGCGCGCGCTGAGCCGCCGGCGGCATCTTGAAGCCGCCGAAGGTCATGCTCTGATCGCCGCCGAAACCGGCCAGCAGGAAGGACTCGTCATACTCCGGAATGGACTCGAAGATGGGCAGCATCTCCTTGATATAACGCAGGTCATAGTCGATGGTCGCGGTCTGCGGGGCGGTCGCCATGAAGAACAGGATGCTCTGATCCTCGGTGGGGGCCAATTCCTTCTTGGTCATGCCGTACATGGCATAGGTGGCCGCGATCACCACTACCGCGACCAGCAGGGTGATCGAGGGAAACTTCAGCCAGCCGTGCAGCAGTGACTTGTAGCCCCGCGCCAGTGACTCGAAGGCGTGCTCCACCGCCAGTTCGAAACGCCCCTGCTGCCCCCCGGCGCGCAAGGCCCGGGCGGCCAGCATAGGCGAGAGCGTCAGCGCCACGACGCCGGAGACCAGCACGGCCCCGGCGAGGGTAAAGGCGAATTCGGTGAAGAGCGTCCCCACCAGGCCGCCCATGAAACCGATGGGGGCATAGACCGCGATCAGGGTCGTGGTCATGGCGATGATCGGCAGGGCCAGTTCACGCGCGGCGTCGACTGCCGCCTGAATGTTCGACTTGCCCATCTCCAGATGCCGATGGACGTTCTCCACCACCACGATGGCGTCGTCCACCACCAGGCCGATCGCCAACACCATGGCAAGCAGCGTCAGCAGATTGATGGAAAAGCCCATCAGCAGCATCAGGAAACCGGCCCCCACGATCGACAGCGGCACCGCCACCGAGGGCACCAGCGCGGCACGCAGGGACCCCAGGGACAGGAACACCACCAACAGCACGATCAGCACCGCCTCGGCCAGGGTCTTGAACACCTCGCGAATCGACGCCTCGATGAACTCGCTGGCGTCATAGGGAATGAAGGCATTGAGCCCTTCCGGGAAATCGGCCTTGAGGCTGGGCAGCAGGGCCTTGACGCGCCCGGCCACATCCAGCGGGTTGGACCCCGGCGTTTGTTCCACCCCGATGAAGATGGCCGGGATGCCCTTGTAAAGCGTGCTGGAATCATAGTCCGCGGCGCCCAACTCGATGCGCGCAATGTCGTCCAGGCGCACCAGGGTGTCGGCTTCCGACTTGACCACCAGCCGGCGGAAATCCTCCACCTGACTCACGTCCGTGGTGGCCGAGAGGTCGATCTGGACCAGATTGCCCTTGAGCCGGCCCAGACCGGCGAGATAGTTGTTGGTCTGCAGGACGCGGCCGACATCATCCCCGGTCACACCCAGCGCGGCCATGCGCGCCGGGTCGAGCCAAATCCGCATGGCGAAGGTCTGGTTGCCGATCAACTCGGCCTTGGCCACGCCCTGCAGCGCCTGCAACTGCGGCTGGACCACCCGCAACAGATAATCGGTGATCTGCGGCAGTTCCATCTCCTCGCTGTAGAACGCGAGATACATGAGCGCGGTGGAATCGCCGGTGGTGGAGTCGATCACCGGGTTCTGCGCCGCCTCCGGCAGCACATTGATGCGGCTTGCCACCTTGGCCTGGATTTCAGCCATCGCCGCCTTGGGGTCATAGTTGAGGCGCATGTTCGCCTCGATCAGCGACACCCCCGGCGTGCTGGTGGCTGACAGAAAGTCGATACCGTCGGCTTCGGCAATCGCCTGCTGCAAGGGCGTGGTGATGAACCCCTTGACCAGCTCGCTGCTCGCCCCCGGATAGGCGGTGGTGATGGTCACCACCGTGTTCTGGGTCTTGGGATATTGACGGACCTCGAGGTCGAGAAATGCGCGAATGCCCAGGATGAAAATGAGCAGACTCACGACGCTCGCAAGCACCGGGCGGTGGACGAAGCTGTCGGTGAACTTCATTGCGGCTTGGTCTCAGTCTGGATCTCAGTCGCGGTCTCGGCCTGAATCTGTACTTCCTGCCCATTGGTGAGCTTCACCTGCCCGGCCGAGACCACCCGGTCACCCGCCTGAAGTCCGTCCAGCACCGCGACCTCGTCCCCACGGACCGTGCCGGTCTTGATCTGGCGCCGCTGCACCGTCGTTTTTCCGTCCTTCTCCTCGACCAGGAACACCGAATCGCCGTAGGTGTTGAAGGTGACCGCCTCCCGCGGCAGCGTCAGCACCCGCTCCTGAACCGGCAGCACCGTCTGCACCCGCGCGAACATGCCGGGCCGCAGCTTCAGCCCCGGATTCTTGAAACGCGCGCGCACCTGGACACTGCGGGTGCCCTTATCGACACCGGGGGTGATGGCCGCGATCGCCCCATCGAACTGAACCTGCGGATGGGCCGCGACCTGCACCCGCACCGGCTGCCCGACCCGGATCTCGTCGATCTCCCGCTCGGGCAGTGAAAAATCCACATAGACCGGGTCCAGCGCCTGGAGCAACACAATCGGCGTCCCCTCGGGAAGGAACTGTCCGACATTGACCTTACGGATGCCGAGTTGACCGGCGAATGGCGCGCGGATGGTTTTCTTGTCGATGGTCGCCTGCTTGGATTTCACCAGGGCGCGGGTCTGATCGACCTGGGCACTGACCTCATCGACATCACCCTGAGACACCGCCTGCCCTTTCAACAGCGAACTGTTGCGCCCGAGCTTGAGCGCGGCCAGGCGTTCCGCCGCCTGCAGCCCTTCCAGGTCCGCCTGATCCACGTCGTCATCGAGCAGCACCAGGATCTGGCCCTGGGTCACGGTGATCCCGGAATCGAAACGGATCTCCTCGATCTGCCCATCCACCTGATTACTGACCTCAACCCCCTGCACCGCCGCGACCGAGCCGACCGCGTCCAGCGTCGGCTCCCACCGGGTCTCCCGCACCGTGGCCGCGGCGACCATCGGGGCCGGCAAGGGTTCGGAGAACATGGCGATCTCCCCCTGAATCTGACCGTACTTGAGCCAGGCAAGCCCGGCGACCACGGCGAGTAGAACGAGCAACACCAGCACGAAGCGCAAGAACATGGAAGCCTTTCCGAAAGCGGGACCGCGGGCCAGGCAGGACCAAGCACCGGGGGTCATTGACGGGACTAAGCCGCGATTATAGTTTGCCGCGCGGCGGATCGCGCGCACCGCTCGGTTCGGTGTTGATTGGACAACAAGCGACAGGGCCAATCCACGGGCGGATAATCGGGAAAATCGACCACTTTGAACCAAGAGCGCTGCCATGCCGACCCTTGCCGACCCACCCAAGGCCGCCCAGGCGATGTCCATCAACCGCCCCGCAGCCTACCGACGCCTGGAAGAAATCGACCTCATGGCCGAACTGGTGCCCATGGCGGGCTGCGATGTCCTGGAACTGGGCTGCGGAGCCGCCTGGACAACCCGACTGCTGGTCGAACGGCTGGGGGCACGCGCGGTCACCGCCACCGAGGTCGACCGGATCCAGCACGCGAAACATGCCCTGATCAGCGACCTGCCCCAGGTCACCTTCCGCTACGGCGGCGCCGAGTCGATCGCCGATCCGGACGGCACCTACGACCTGGCGGTCATGCTGAGATCACTGCACCATGTCCCGGTGCCGCTGATGGATCGCGCCTTGACCGAGGTCCATCGCGTCCTCAAACCCGGCGGGCGGCTCTATTGTTCCGAGCCCGTCTATTGGGGACACTTCAATGAGATCATGCGCCTGATCGACGACGAGCGGATCGTGCGCGAAGCCGCCTTCGCCGCCTTGCAGCGGGCGGTCGCCCAGGGACTGTTCGATCTGGACGCCGAGGTCTTCTTTGAATCGGCAGGCACCTACCCGGACTGGCCCACGTTCGAGGCGCACTTCATCCACGTCACGCACAGCGAGCGCAACCTGGATGCCGAGCGCCTGGCCGTCATCCGCGCGGCCTTCGAGCGCCATCTGACCCCGAGCGGCGCCCATTTTCTGAAGCCGCATCGGGTGGATGTGCTGCGACAGCGGCCGTGAGTCCGTAGGGCGCAATAGGGCGCCGAGCATAAATCCCGAAGATTCGCGCCGAAGGCTATGATCGTCGTTCCGGCCGCAGCGATCATCCGGATTTATCCACAGATGTCACAGATGTTCACAGATGAAGAAAAGCATGTTTCTCGTTCCCACGCTCCAGCGTGGGAATGCCGTCCGGTCGCTCCAGCGGCCGGTAGCACCATGGGAAAGCTTCGGTGTCGCGACGTGCTCCCGCACTGGAGCTTTGGCGCCCAATTCACGACCTGAAAGATCAAGATATCGCGCCTGGTGCTGCTATGAAAACTCTTGACTGCAACACCCGTATGGCAAAACTACTGAGTATCGCTGGAGCTTTCCTCTTTTCTTTGCCCACCTTCGCTTCCGACCAGCCGCTCGCGTTTGCCGACACTTGGGAGTCGTTTCGTGCGGCAGTCATGACGAACCGGATCGATGATGCCGTTGCGCTGACCCGTTTTCCGTTGCGTTCGATCGATTCAGGCCACCCGAACATTCCTTCGACCACGGCTTTTCGTGAGCGCTTTAACGCGATTTTTGAGCCGATTCTCATCGAGATGATGAAGAGCGGAGCATGCGAAACCGGCAAAGGCGATCCCGGTTATGAGGCTAACTGCGGCAACGGGTACATGATTTTCGGATTTGAGGAAAGAGAGAATCGGTATAGCCTGTCTTACTTCGGAAGCATTAATGAATAGCGCATCACATAGCCTGTAGGGATCGGAGCGAGTCTTGATCCAGGCTGAGAACGCAGCCGCTTGGTGGTCTTGGGCGAAGTTATGAATCAAGGCCGAGCGTTTCTTCGGCCAAGCCCATGTAGCGTTGTCCACGCTGGCGCTCCAGCTGATGCCGCTACCCCCACCACCAGCGCGCCGCCGACGTCGCCCACCTAAGCCCCTCTCGCTGCTGCCGGTGGCGGCGTAGCGGAGGGTGGCCGAAACGATGATTAAGGCCTCTCCGCCGAAAACCTGTATCCATTCAGTATAGGCTATTCTTTGATCGCAGGGCACAAGTCAAGACCTGACCTCATCCCCTTCCCTAACTCCAGCAGAAGCCCGTGCAATTCTGATCAGTGATAGCAGTGCTTCGTTGACCGCTTTTTCCGATGGGAACGCTTTTGCAACTTCAGGGTCGAGCAACACAAGGTTGTGAACTTCGGTGTATTCTTGATAGTGCTTTCCGCGCACTCCTTTGCCGAGATCTTTACGATTGTATTCCGACCTCATCTCGTCTTCTTTTGGAAATTTACCCGTCTTCATAAATTTTTCGCTCCTGTTTGCTTATGGTGCGAACGCTGATAATCCGAGTTGTATCTGCGTCTCTGGTATGAGAGACAATCACGAACTTCTCGGTTCTTGTGACACCAAATGTCAGGAACCACCTCTCTCCGACAGAGTGGTCCGGGTCATCGAAAGTTATTGCAATAGGATCACCAAAAACGGACGCACCTTCTTGAAACAAAACGCGATGTTTCTTCAGGTTCGCCATCGCCTTCTTGGTGTCCCAGTCGAGTTTCACTGCTAGGCGTGTCCTATCACGTTATCTTGGCCTAACGCTAAGCATCAGCCGCCGCAAAAAGCAGAGCGAGGAACGAGCGGCGCTTCTTGCGTCGGCTGGATGCGCTCCTTAGGCGCTTTCGCCGTTGTTGATGGTCTTGGTCAATTTCAGCATGGGTACGGACCGCCTACATGCCGACGGCGAAACGAAAGGGCTTATTGGTAGCTTGCACGGGGCGTAGGTGTTTGATATTCATACGCTGAAGCACCGTAGGAGCGAGAAGGACTCTCAAGTTGCTCTCAAAAGACGCGCGATTCGTGGGACCGCGAAACCGAATCACGACAGGCCATGCCTGGAGCCTGCTGTCCGTCAGCCCTTTTTGTGCCGCGTAGCCATGTTCGTTCTTCACGGCGGATCGAATTGTATCGTTAACGATCTTGCTTTTCTTGCCTTTCAGGAATCTGATATCCAATTGAAGGCTACAAGTATATGGTCGGGCCATAGCGGCGCTCCTTTTGTCTATAAGGTAGGTTTCGAGGCGTCAAGGCGTCTGACTTGTTTTGTGATTTAGAGGCTTGCGGCCAAAATGTCGCGCTCACGTTTAAGCAGGGACGTCTCAAGCTGTCTATCCAAGATATCGTCAAGTTGGCGGTAAAGCCGCCCGGCTTGACGATAGCTAATGTCCTCAAGCCCGCAGTTTTCCAGCAGCGTAAAGAACAGATCTACGGCCTCTTCTCTGTCTTCGTCATCAAATCGCGGCTCGAACGCTCGAACCGTCCCAAGAAGGGTGTTTCCGTTGATTCGAGTGCCGTCAGGGCTGTACAGCTTCATTTCGATGCCGCGAGCCTTAATATCAGTCGAGAGAATGTGCGTCGCATCGGCAAGGAAGCGCATAACAGTCTGCGAGTCTGGCAATCTCGGCAGACTTTTCGAAGTGATCGCCTTCCTCTTCAGTAAGAAATCTGAGCGAACCCTTCGCTCCGTATTCCTCTTGTAGAGCCGAACTTCCGTGCCGCGGGGAAATTCCTGCCACCTCACTAGTTTGTCCGAAAAGTCGGCTAGGGTGCTCGACTTAAGCCGTTGGGGCATGACTTGGTCTCCACTGCTGAAACGTGGAGCAGATACTAGACCCCCCTGGGTTTACTGTAAAGGGGGGTGGATGTCTGTTTGCGCCCAACTGAGAAGCTAAGCTGAATCGGCTGAGCGAGAGCGAAGCCGATTTCAGCTTTAGCGATAGCTAGGTTCCCCGACGAGAACCGAGCGCAGGTATCGCCGATGGGATCGCAGCGCGCCAAGGGGGGATGAAAAAATTCTTGCGGGTCAGCGGGAGCGAGTCCGTTCGCGCATCAACTGCGTTATGCGCGAACGGACTCGCTCCCGCTGAATATCATGAATCCTGAATTTTTTCATCCACAATATTTGCGCTGCAATTCGAGCGGAAACACGACTCGCATAAATACACGAAGGGTGAATCCTAGCTAGATTTCGGCGGACGAACTACCCCATAACGCGCCGCCTTTTTCGGACTGCTCAGGCTTTATCCGGGTTATCAAGCCCTTGCGCGCAGTTCCTCGCTGCACCGTTCACGCGTTATGAGGCGACATTACCTCACAACGCACGAACGCGTTGAGGGTACGCCACAGAGACCGGATGATGTCTGCGTGGTTCCGACAAAGGAATAACAGAAAAAACAATCGTATGTAGTGCCTTTCTCGACGAATGCTCCGGGTGTTTAGAGGCATCGACAGGGGGCCGCGCTCGGCCTGGCATTTCACGACCGGTGGCCGATAACCGGGTTCGAACCCGATCGGGTCACCGAGGTCTGCCCACCAGACCTCGCCCTGCTCAACTACCATTCGCTACGCTCCAGTACCTGCCGTGCGGCCCGGACAACGAACACATTTGGCTGAGTATCAAGGTCACCGCATACGACATTCAGGGCTTCGGTGACCTGGTCGGGCGCGTGTCTGGCCAGGAACTCCTTGAGCGCTAGACTGCAGAGTTCACTGCGTGAGATCCGCAGCCTGGCGGCCAGACCATCGACCGCGCCGGACAGTTCATCGGGAAGTGAAATCGCTGTTTTCATTTCGCAAGTATAACCAACTGGCGCTATTCGCGACAAACCACGATTTCCAGGCTAAGGACGAGGGGTCACCATTGAGCTGACCACTCCCTCCGCTTTCCAAGAACGCAGGGAGGAACCGCATCCTACATGCGATTCCTTACCTCTTGTCGGCCCTGCGGTCTTAGGGTCGTTTTGCCAATGCCTAACCCACTTGGTGCAGGACGCGTCTGGCACATACGGCGGCCTGGCGCGCCTCCGACCGTTGCGGTTCGGATGCATCGCCGGGATAGCGGAAGGCGGTGCCGTAGGGGGTGCGAATTTCCGCGGCATCGGCCAACTGCTGGAATGCGACATCAAGATCGGCGCATTCCTCTACCAGATCCACTCGCGAACCACGCTGCGTCCATTGACGACAAGCCGAGATCACGACCGCGTCTCAGGGTCAGACGGTTTCGGCTCGTCGGCGAGCAAG
Organism: Chromatiaceae bacterium; assembly: GCA_013426805.1. Taxonomy (GTDB): domain Bacteria; phylum Pseudomonadota; class Gammaproteobacteria; order Chromatiales; family Chromatiaceae; genus Thiodictyon. The sequence goes on along the minus strand of JACDZG010000088.1, from coordinate 2,482 downwards.
CGCTTCAGCCGCTCGTTCTCGGCCAAGGCTTCGTCCTTGGCCGCCCGTTCCTGCTCCGCGTCTGCCCGTGCCTGCTCCTTGGCCGCCCGCTCCTGTTCCTTGGCCGCCCGCTCCTGCTCCGCATCCGCCTGCGCCTGCTCCTTCGCCGCTCGCTCCTGCTCCTTGGCCGCCCGCTCCTGCTCCTTCGCCGCCCGCTCCTGCTCCTTCGCCGCCCGCTCCTGCTCCTTGGCGGCCCGCTCCTGCTCCGCGTCCGCCCGCGCCTGCTCGACCTCCGCGCGCAGATCGTCGAATTCGAGTTGGATACTTTGCTGTTCGCGCAGAAAGTTCTGCCGCGCCTGATAAGCATGGTAGGCGTGCTCTTTCTCGGAGAAGGCCTTCAGTGTGTTCATGGCTCGCCTCATCTCTTGGGTCTGCATCCAGGCCGGCAGGGCGTCCGCGTCCAGGCGCTCTGCCTCGGTGAAGAATTTCAGCCACCGCTGCTGCTCGGTTTCGACCGCGTCGGCGGCGAATTTGCTCAGTTCCAGCAGCCAGATGCCGCCGTGGTCCAGAAAGACACGTCCATGCGGGTCGCGCATCCGGAATACGTGGGCATAGTCCGGGGCATCCGGCAACAGCGTCTGACCCAACAGCCAGATCGCATAGGTGGGGCGCAGCCTGCGGTAGCTCTCGCCCTCCTTGATCTGCGCGCTGTAGAGATCAGCCCAACCGTAGAGGATGCGCGCCGGCAGATCACGATGGTTGAGGAGTTGGACCTCGACCTGATACATCTGCCCGGTGGCGTCGCGCGCCTTGACGTCGACCACGGTGAGCTTGTCGTCGAGGAATTCTTTTTCGTTATAGGGATTCTGGATCTCCACCGCGGTGATGGGCCGGGGCAGTTCCGCGCCGAGGATGGCGTTGAGGAAATGGATCAGCAGGTCACGATTGGACTCGGCCCCCAGCAGGGCCTTGAAGACGCAGTCAACCTTGGGATCAATGGGATGGCGCATGGTGGCAGTGTAGACAGGCGTTGCCGGTGCGACAAGGGACGCGGTCCTGGAGAACCGCGCCCGGCGAGAGGCACCGGCGGCTCAGCCGGGTCCACTTTATCCGCAATCACGGCAGGAGCGCCGCTGATGGATGCTTCTGGTCGGTCAATTTGGCCGGCAGCGTCGTCCGTAAGTAGTCGTCCGTCGCTTCGAAGACCGCATCGCTGCCGGTGTACTCGCGCGTCAGCGGAACGATCTTGCGCCGCACGCCCATGCCGCGGGCGTCCACATAGCCGTAGTCGCGCAGGACCTCCACGATGATCGGGTTGCGCGCCGAGCGCTGACCGGCCAGCATCTTGGCGATGGTCATGGCGTTTTGCAACGGTCCGGGGCTGGTCACGGTCAATCGGTTGCGATAACGCACCACCTCGATTTCAGCGGGGCGTGTCCAGTCACGATGCGCGAGTGCGTTGAGCAGGCATTCACGAACGGCCTCCGGGGGATACAACCACTGCCGTTCGCGACGCAGAGCGTCAACCAGTTCGGCCGTCTCCTCCGACAGGAAGGGCTGCGTCCGTTCGATGAAGTGTTCGATGAGGCCGGCCTGCGCCCGAAAGACCTGTCCAGACCCGGACTTCGACCAGAGCCCGACCAGTGGCGCATCCAGCACAGTATCATCGAGCGACTGGTAATCCATGTCATCCCCGGCGAAGGCCATCCAGCGCAGTCCCGCCTGGCGCAGCAACCGGCGCGGCCGATGCGCAAACAAGACCACGCCGGCAATGGTGCAGACCGGCGCGTCAGCGGGACGCTCGGCCATGAAGCCGAGGCCGCAGAGCCGCTCCAGCCATGCCGATTCGTCTTGCGGTACCTCGTCCGCCAATACCCGGCCAAGGTAATCGGTCAGCCGCACGCGATCGAGATCCACCAGGGCACTTCCCGAGACCGGCAGCAATTCTGCGTGCAGCAGACCCCCCGAGGCAAACAGGGCGGCCCGCTGCTCCCGCGTCGCGAGTCGCGAGTCGCGAGGTGCTGCCCACACGCACATAGATGTCCTCGCGCTGATGATGCCGGACGACATAGGGTTTGGCCGTACCGGGCAACACGGTCACCACAGCGACGCGCCGGCCGTCATCCAGGAGCACTTCCTCGTAATAGGGCAGTAGTTGCGGATGCACCGTCCGACCAAACACCGTATCCATGACCCAATGTTCCAGATCCGGACGTTGGATACCGCTCACGGCGCCGTCGTCTTCGACGCCGATCAGCAGACGGCCGCCCTGAAAATTGGCAAACGCAACGACTTCCCGCGCCAATTGTTCCGGCCGTAGCGCGTCGCGCTTGAACTCAACACCGGAATTCTCGCCTTGGCGGATCAGTCGCATGAGTTCTTCTGGGGTCATTTCGCTTGCTCCGTTTCGGCGGCCTTGGTCATCGCTCCGGCCAGCTTTCGCTGTGGCCCTAGCAGCCTGTCGGACTTAGCCCCTAGGATTAGGGTAGGAGTCAACATCAAG
>JACDZG010000087.1 GCA_013426805.1 Chromatiaceae bacterium | reverse complement strand
CTTGATAGCGTCTTATTCGGAAATCGCCTAAAGTCCGACAGGCTGCTAGGTCCGGCTATCACGTCCGAAGGGTATAACCGGAGCACGGCCGCGCGATGTCGACCGGCTACACCGGAAGATGAACGTCCGCCGCGGGAGCGGCCTCCGGCCGCGATGCGAGGCCACGATGATTACGCTGCCGGATCGGATGACCCCGCCGGTACGTTCCTCGCAGCGGCCGGTTGCCGCGGCAGCCGCAGCAGCAGGACCAACGCGCAACCCGCCATCAGGATGAGGGCGACGACGGTCAGCCCAGCGCTGAAGGAGGCCGTCGTCTGTTTCAACCAACCCATCAGGTACGGCCCCAGAAAGCCGCCGACATTGCCGAGCGCGTTGATCAGCGCGATCCCGGCAGCGGCCGCCGTGCCGCTGAGCAACGCGGTCGCGAGCGCCCAAAACGGCCCCATGACACCCCAGACGCCGATCGCGGCGATTGAAAAGGCCAGGAGCGCAAGCGGCAAGGTCTGGGTCGCCGCCGCCAGCCCAGCCCCGGCCGCCGCCAAGACCAGCGAACCGGCGACATGCCAACGCCGCTCGCCGCGCCGGTCGGAGTGCCAGCCGATCACCACCATCCCCACCCCCGCCGCGAGGAACGGCAGGGCGTTGAGCAAGCCGAGAGTGAAATCGTCGGCGGCGGTCAGCGCCCGCAGCATCTGCGGCAGCCACAAGGCGATGCCGTACATGCCGATGACCATGCACAGATAGACCAGACCCAACCCCCAAACCCGGTGATCGGTCAGCGCCTCACGCAGGGTATGGCGGGTCTGGTTGCGGGCTGCTTGCCGCTCCTGTTGCAGAGTCCGGTTCAACCAATCCCGTTCGTCCGGGGGCAGCCAGCGCGCCTGGTCCGGACGGTCAGGGAGCTTGACCAGCACCAGGAGTCCCAGCAGCACCGCCGGCAAGCCTTCGGCCACGAATAGCCAATGCCAGCCGCGCCACCCCCACCAGCCGTCCAATTCCAGCAGGGCGCCGGACAACGGGCTGCCGATCAGTCCGGCCAGCGCGGTGGCGGTGGCAAACAGTGCGACCGCGCGCGCCCGTTCGCGGGTTGGGAACCAACCGGTCAGATAGAGAATGATGCCGGGGAAGAACCCGGCCTCCGCCACCCCAAGCAGAAAGCGCAGCAGATAAAAGCTCGTTTCACTGCGCACCAGCGCCATAGCCATCGAGATCAGCCCCCAGGTCACCATGATCCGGGCGATCCAGAGGCGCGCGCCAACCCGTTGCAGAATCAGGTTGCTGGGGACCTCGAAGAGCACATAGCCGAGAAAGAACAGGCCGGCGCCGGTACCATAGGCGGCCGCGCTCAGACCCAGGTCCTGGTTCATCTGCAGCGCCGCAAAGCTGATGTTGATCCGGTCGAGGTAGGCGACGATGTACAACAGGCCGAGAAACGGGAGCAGCCGCCAGGCGATACGCCGCAGCGTGCGGCGGGCCAGGAGATCGTCGGTCGCGGGCCAGGCAGGGGGCGCTGAAGACAGGGGTGACATGACGGATTCCGGGTGACGAAGCTGGCGTTTCGTCACCGGAAGATAGCATAGAAGAAGGAGTCAACCGTGCGTTTCGTTGCCGGATCGTTTCGCTCGCGGTGGCTCATCGCCGTCCTGGTGCTGGCATTGGCGCTGGCGGGCGCCGTCGGCACGGCGTTTCACGCCCGGTCCCTGTCGCAGCCGCAACCCGATCGGTATGCACCCGGCGTCCTGGTTGGCGAGGCCGCCCAGAGCGCGGCGTTTTCCGGCCCGGTCGCCCGCGCCTACCTCGGTCATTTCAAGACCCAAGCGTCACCTTCATCCTGCGGCCCCGCGAGCGCCCTGAACGTGCTGGCCTCGATCGGTGCGCCCATCACCGATGAGCGAACGCTGTTCGATGGCGATCACTGGGGGTGGCTGCGTATGCGCATGCAGGGAATGACGCTGGACGCGCTCGCCGCGCGCATTGCGCAACGCCGCATCGGTGAGGTGACGGTGTTGCGGGACCTCGCCTATGAGGCGTTCCTGAACCAGATCCGGGCTGCCGACAACCCCGCAAACCGCTTGATCATCAACTTCGACCGGGCACCCATCTTCGGGGTCGCGATCGGCCATTTCTCGCCGATCGGCGGTTACGATGCCGCACGCGATCTGGTGCTGCTGCTGGATGTCACGCCCGGCTACGGACCCTCCTTGATTCCATCCAAACTGCTGTATACCGCCGTGCAAACGCCGGACTCGACGACCGGACGCATGCGGGGTTTGATCCGGATCAGCGGCTTTCGTACAGCGGATAGAGCCACGGCACCACCGTCACCGCAAACACCATGACCAGCACCACCAGCGGGAACCCCAGCCGCGCATAATCGGCGAAGCGATAGCCGCCGGCGGTCGCGACCATCGCATTCGGGGGTGCAATGGGTGTCATGAAGGCCGAGGACGCGGCGAGCGCCACGATGATGGCAAAGGGATAGGGCGAGGCCCCGAGTTCGGCGGCCAACGCCAGCGCCACCGGGATCGTCAGGACCGCATTGGCCGCGGCGACGATGAAAAGCCCCAGCACGACCGTGATCGCGAACAAGGTGGCGAGGATCAGGTGGGGGCCGGCATCGCCGAGCAACTGCACCAGTGCCCCGGCCGCCAGATCGATGCCGCCGGTGCGCTCCAGCGCGATCCCGAACGGCAACATGCCGGCGATCGTCACCAAGGTGCGCAGGCTGATCGACCGGTAGGCGCTGTCCAGGTCGATGCAGCCAAGAAGACCCATCAGCAGACAGCCGATCAGCGCCGCATGCATCGCGGGAACCCATCCCGAGATCATCAGCCCCACGGTGATGGCGAGCACCAGTAAGGCGTGCGGGGCGCGGCCCTGGGCCGGCAGCACCTCATCGAACTCGCGCGGCAGATTGAGCGTCACGAGATCATGACCGCCCGCGCGCAGCGGCCGTCGGCATCGGCGATCAGCGTCGGGCTGTCGAGCAGCAGGGTGTCGCCGGCCGCCAACTCGGTGTCGGGATCGGGGGCGATGGTGGCGGCGCGCAGCCGTCCGACGCGCTCGACGGCAATGACGGTCAGTCCTTCGGCCCCCTGCAAATCCAGGTCGCGGAGCGGCCGGCCGATCAGCGGCGAGTCCGGGCGCAAGCGCACGCGCAGCTCGCGTTCGGCAAGGCCATAGTCCCGCACCCAGTCCGTCAGCCCCGGACGAACCGCGGCGCCGACGCCGTCCGCCGCGGCCGGCCGCAGCCAGCGCCCCGCGACGAGCAGGTAGCCGATCCCGAGCAGCAGGATCGGCAGCCCGATCGGAGTCAGGGTAAAGAAGTCGAGTCCGGCGGCGCCGGTACGGGTGAGCTCGTAATTCACGATGAGATTGGGCGCGGCGGCCACCAGCGTCAGCATGCCGCTCATCAACGCCGCGTAGGACACCGGCATCAGCACCTGCGCCGGCGAAAGACCGGCGGCGCGGGCGACACGCAGCGCGACCGGGATGAAAATCGCCACCACCCCGGTCGAATACATCACCGAACCGAGGGCGCCGACGATCAGCATGAGGGTCGCAACCAACCGGGCGGGGCGGCGTCCGCCGCGAGCCACCAGCCAGTCACCGAGCGCCTGGGCGACACCGGTGCGCGCCAGCGCCTCGCCGATCACGAACATGGCCGCGATCAGGACGATGTTCGGATTGGCAAACCCGGCGACCGCCTCGCGGGCGCTGATCACCCCGGTGAACGGCAGCCCCGTCAGCATGATCAGAGCCACCGCGTCCGCCCGGGGCCGGCCCAGACTGAACATCAGGATGGCGCCGCCGAGCAGGGCCAACACCAGGATCAAATCGAGATGCATGAAACCTCCAGGTGGCACGTAGGGTCCGCTGTGCGGACCAACAACCTCGCTGTCGGCACTATGGCCGGAATGATGATCAAAGCCCTTTTTCCCTTGATCTCTACTCGGTCAGTGCCCACAAGTCATCAAGCCTGATCGTCACCGCCTCGAACGGTGCCACCGAGACCGCCGCAGCGCCGGCGAAGCGGCCAATCTCCCGCCAAGCGCCGTCTTTCAAGACGCAGGCTTCCAGGATGTGCGCGACCGGATCGAGCAGCCAAGCGTAGGGAACCCCATACTGCGCGTCGATTGGCAGCTTGACTTTGCGGTCTTTGCTTTCGGTCGAGGGGGATAGAATCTCGCACACCCAATCCGGCACCACGGTGAAGCGATGGTCGCGCGGAAACCTGGGTAGCCGCTCCTTCCGCCACCCGGCCAAGTCTGGAACATCGACTTCGGTGTTGCGCAGGAAGTGCAGTTCGGGTCCCTGAACGATCCACCAGCCGCCGGGGCCCCCGCGTCCGCGCTCGAACGGACCGAGCAGTTCATAGCCCAACTCAGACGCGGCAAACACCTGCGGGCCGCTCGGGCGCGGCTGGGTATAGATCTGACCGTTGAGGATTTCCCCGGTCAGTCCTTCCGGCAGGGCTTCCAACTGTTCGTAGAGACTGGGGCGGGTGTTCTGGTGCGCGTGCATGGCTTGGGCTCTCACAAAGTTCCGGAGCCAGTCTACCAAGTGGCGCCAATCGCTCCCAGCGTAAGCGTTCAGCCCCGACCCCAGTCCTCTACCCTCGCCTCGGCGGGCCGACGACACAGTTGCGCGATGTCCATCCACGTCGCCTCGCCCGGAGGACCCTTAGTCGCCATGGCCTGCGCCCACTCCAGCAGCCCAAGGATCTGCCCCCTGGCAACCATCCCTTGCAAGCGCTCGCGTTCCTCTGCAGCCAGAGACACCGACCAGGGTATCGGATCGGGTGCAGGCCCTTCTTGTGTTGGGAGTCATGGGGTCACCATTTGGTTGACCCCGTATCGCACGAGCGCGTCGTCGGCATCGCCGACCCCGAGGTGAACCACTGCGCGATCGAACTGATGCAACAGGAGTTCGCGCTGCACCTGGGAGAGCGGGCCGAGATCGAAGACGCCGGCGCCCAGTTGCGGGTCAGCGCCGGAGCCCAGTCGGTGCAGGTCGATCGGGTGCTGTGCAGCATCGGGTCGGGTGCCGATGGTCGAGGGACTGGGGCTCGCAGCCCTGGACGTCCCGCTCGATGCCCGCGGCGTGCCGGCGTTCGATCCGCACAGCATGCAGGTCGCCAACCTGCCGGTGGTCATCGCGGGCGACGTGACCGGCGAGCGTCAGGTCCGGCACGAGGCCGCCGACGAGGGCAAGATCGCCGGCTACAACGCCGCCCACATCGCCGTGCCGCCGTTGCGCTTCCGCCGCAAGACCCCGCTGTACCTGAACTTCTGCGACCCGAACATCATCGCCGCCGCGATGCCATCGACCCCAGCACCGACGCCGTCGGCAAGACCCGCTTCGCCGCCGTCGGCCGCGCGCGCGTCATGGGACAGGGTCGCGGCGTCATCCGCGTCTTCGGGAACCAGGCCAGCGGCCGGCTGCTCGGCTGCTCGGCTGCGAGATGATCGGCCCTCGCGGCGAGCACCTGGCCTACCTGATCGCCTGGTGCGGTGCATCGAACAGGATCTCACTGTCGGTGACCTCCTGCGGATGCCCTTCTACCACCCGGTCATCGAAGGCGCGCTCAAGACCGCCCTCGCCGATCTCTACGACAAGCTGACCGTACGCAACAGCGGGCCGATTAAGGAGGTGGCGCTGCTTGGGGAGTGAGGGGGGCTGTCGGGGCGACTGCCCGGCGATGCCCGTAGCCGGGCGTGCGGGACCCGGCATCGGCCCTTGAGCGCCCAGCGGGCCATGAACATCGCTCCGGCCAGTGCCCCGGAACTGCGCACTGGAGGCCGAGGTATAGCGCAGATGCGATGTCGACCGGCTTAGGCGACTCCCAGGGGCAAAAATCCCGACGGCACATGCCTACAAGACTGTAGGCGTGAATGTTGGGGGGAATGCTGGGACAAATGGTGGGGCGAATGTAGGGGCGACTTTAGAGGACATCCGGAACAGAATATGCCTAAACAAGTTAAATCGATGATTTAAGAAGCATAAGAAATAGACGCCGGATTATTGAGTCCGATGATATAGTAACAATCCCCCGGCAAAGCCGGGGGCTTTCGATCGTGAGCCGCTCAAAGCGGCTACGGGGTCGCTAACGCGGCCCCGCGGTTCTTGGGCCACCTAAAGGTGGCGAATCAGCTCCAGAGGTTGCGCTGCTCGAGTCGCTGGTCCTCCTGCTCTTGGTTCTTGATGTACTCACGAATCGTCGCCTCGTCTCGACCCACCGTCGAGACGAAGTACCCCCGAGCCCAGAAGTGCTGCCCGACGAAGTTGCACTTGCGTTCGCCGTACACCCGAGCAAGATAGATCGCACTCTTGCCCTTGATGTAGCCGATCACCTGCGACACCGCGTACTTCGGCGGAATTGCGATCAGCAGATGCACATGGTCGGGCATCAAGTGCCCTTCCAGGATGCGGCTCTCCTTCTGCTCCGCAAGGTTACGGAACACCTCGCCGAGATGTCGGCGCAACTGAGACTGGGCAAGTATTATTATCATTTAGAATCAAATAGATAAAATTGCTGGGTAGGCGAAAATACCGGCAAAAAGCGATTTTTCGGCGCTTATTATCGGAAAAGCCGCCCTGCCTTCAGTCTAACTAATTGATAAATATGCCTCGAATACTTGCCCAGTCTCAACTGCTCATACAGGGTCTTGCGTCGGCACTTCGGGATAAACACCACATGGTATTTGCACTCCCATTTGGAGTGGCTTAGGCTTTGGGACTCGTCCATCGGGATTCTCCACGGTCGTGTGCTTGGCGGCTCACGACACGGAGTTTCCCGGATGGACTCCCGGAAATGTCAAACTTTTTCGGTCCCCCGGCAAAGCCAGGGGATTTCCTATTCTATTAAGAAATTTCAGACTCTTGCCTTCCACGAGCAAGTTCTGAATCGGATATCCTCTAGTCGCCCCTGCCGGTAGATCTTTTCCCGGAAATCAAGTAAAGCCCCGACCTCCGGCTTCTTATGGCCGAAACGACGAGCGAGGCCGCCCAGCGCGAGAGAGACGGGACCCTGGCTGTCGGGGACACGCGGGCAGCCTGAGGCGAGATGCGCACGGTCGGCTTCGTTCACTGCCGCGCCGTCTAATCTTCCCTTCGGTGAGTTGGCGCGATCGGCTCATCGTGGGCCGGTCGCGTTTTCCGTTCCGAGAGGATGCCGCGAACCGCCAAGAAGAGGGAACTGCCAGCCAGGCCATCGACCCGTGCGAGCCGATCCGACACGGAGTAGGCAAGATCACGAGAACGTGACCCAGATCATGGTTTGAAGATCTCTTCAAGGCTATACTTTATGTGCGTCTATCACTGAAACGCGCTTTCGTAGCCTGTGGGCTAGTCTTGGTCTGCGGGCACCGCGCCAAGATCGGATTAGTCGGCCTTGATCATCGTGTCGGCCAGCGGCGCTACGGTAAGACCGCGATCCTTAGGCGCGCTGTGCGGAGTGACGACCGCGCAGATCGCGAGGCGGCCGGGTTTATGATCAAGGCCGATTGGTCTAAACTCTTAATTCTACTTTGTTACCTTTAGTCCGTTGATTATATTATGGTCGCGACTGACATACCCCCACGCCGTGTGCTGATTGTCCAGGCTAGGCATTCCGAGAGGCGATACCGGATGCGGGAGCCTGAACAACAATCAAAGTCAATCATGCATAATCGTTGTAACTCAATGGTTTGCTGGGAATTCAAAGGTAACAAAGTAAAATTAAGCACTTCAATTTAAATTTTTGTAGGCTGCAACAAATGTAAATTATTGATTCTAAAAACTTTACATGAATAAGCGGCTCATAGAAATTGCATTGATGTACTTACCAGGCAGCGTCCTATAATTAACCAGATGAGATACGAAATGAAAATTGTGCAAGTATTTTTTATGATGATATCGTTTTCTTTTTTTCCTGGAATTGGTAACGCCAGCAACGCTTCCAACGCAGTTCAGGATCTTTATGTGACGATACCGTTTGCTCAGAGTACTTCGAGCAGCACTGTCACCGCCTACGTCGTGGTAGTCAACAGCGGGACGAAAACTTTACCTGCGGTACGGCTTGACATCTGGGCAAATTCTCAGGATGAAGGTTACAAGCGTTGCGGGAGTTGGGGCGACAAGAGCCTTACAGTTAATAAGTTGGCTCCCGGCGCAAGTCAATTGTTCCATGTGACCGGTTTGCAGCGCGCCTGGTATGGCTACCAGCGTATTGTGGCGTTTGTAGACAGTCAGTGCCAAATTACCGAATCAAACGAGGAAAATTGGGGATATTACTATTTATCCTATTAGCTGAAGTTTCCTACTTTTAGTAAAAATCCCCCGGCAAAGCCGGGGCCTTTCGTTCGTGAGCCGCTCAAAGCCCAGGGTCCGCCTAATGTGCCCGCGCCGGATTGATGCGGCGTCCTGGCGGGCATGCGTCGAGACACGGAAAAGAAAGATAACCAAACCCACCAGGGGGATTCCATGCAACACCACACGCCGTCACGGCGCACCAGCGTCGCCAGCTTCATCGGCTGGATCGCCGCAACCGCACTCGGACTGCTGCTGCTGCTGGCAGCGGCCAACTACTTCCTCAACCCGCTCACCTTCCGCGCCGATGCCATGCGCAAGGTCGCGCAGGCGTTCGAGGCGGGCCAGAACTTCGCCATCGACGACCCCAACCTCGACTTCCGCGGCCTTAGGCGCGAGCACCTGAAGATCATGTCGGCCAAGCCCAACGTCGTGATCTTCGCCGGTAGCCGCTTCGAGGTGGCGACCCACAAGGTCTTCCCCGGGGAGCGCTTCTACAACGCCTTCGGCCACAACGACTACTTCGAGGACCTGCTGGCCGTCACCGAGCTGCTGGAACAGACCGGCAAGCTGCCAAGAACACTAGTACTGAGCGTGCGCCACCTTACCTTCCGCCCCATCGCCGAGCGGGAGACCGACGAATGGCGCATGTGGGAGCCCGAGTACCGGCGCATGGCGGAAAAGCTCGGACTGCAGCCGCCCCCGCGCCGGGACACCTTCCCGCTGAACCACTACCTGTCGCTGTTCTCGGTGGAATACCTGCGGCACGGCATCTCCCACCTCACGCTCAAGTCCGAGCTGCCCAACGGGCCCACGCGGCAGGCCGCCGACGCGGTGCGCGACATCCTGCACCCGGACGGCTCGCTCACCTTCTCGGCCAAGCACGTTGGCACCTTCACCGCCGAAAGCGCGCGCGCCGAGTCGCTGGAGCAGGCCGCTAGGCTAGCCAAGCGCAAAGCTACGGTGCCCACCGAGGAGGACGCGCAGGCGCTGGACAAGCTGCTGCGCTACCTGCAGGCCAGGGGCGTGCGGCCGGTGATCGCGGTGACGCCGCACCATCCGGCCTTCTGGCAGGCCGTCGGCAATGAGAACTACGGCCGCACCCTGAGCCAGCTGGAGGCAGCGTCGCGCCGGATCGCCGAGCGCGCCCAGGTACCCTTCGTCGGCAGCTTCAACCCCGCGGCGGCCGGCTGCACGGAGGCCAACTTCCGCGACTACATCCACCTGGACGAAGCCTGCCTGAAGGCGATCTTCGACAAGATCCCGCCCGTCTCGAGCGCCCCCAACGCCTGAGCCGCACCGAACCCGAGAGCGCTCCGTGCTGTTCCATTCGCATCTGTTCCTGTTCGCCTTCCTGCCGGCGGTGGTGCTGGCGCACCAGCTACTGTGCCGCCCCTCGGTGCACCGGCGCTGGCGCTTAGGCCTGGTGGTCGCCGCCAGCCTGGTGTTCTACGGCGCGCTCAGCCTCGCCTCGCTGCCCTTCCTGGCGCTGTCGTGCGCGCTCAACTTCGCGGCTGGCCGGCTGATCCTGCGCGCGCTGCCGTCCCGGCCCCGGCTGGCCGGCAACATCACCGCCGCCGCGGTGACGCTCAACCTGGCACTGCTGGTGGGAGTGAAGATCACCGCCAATATGGGCACGGGCGCGCTGCAGGGCTATTTTCCGTTGGGCGCCTCGTTCATCACCTTCATCCAGATCGTCTACCTGGTGGAGACGCTCGGGGGCAGGGTCGGCCGCCTGGGATTCGGGGAATACCTTCGCTTTTCCACCTTCTTCGGCTACGTCACCTCCGGCCCGGTGGTCACCAGCTCGGAGATCGTGCCGCAGCTGCGCGGCGAGCAGGAGGGCCGGCCGGTGCCGGCCGAGCTGCTGCTGGCCGCCGTCGGCCTGTTCGCCATCGGCCTGTTCAAGAAGCTGGTGCTGGCCGATTCGCTCGCGCCGCACGCCGACGCGCTGTTCGCGGCGGCGCGCGACGGCCAGCCGATCGCCGCGGGCGACGCCTGGTTTGGCGGCCTGCTGTACATGCTGCAGCTGTACTTCGATTTTTCCGGCTACTCGGACATGGCGGTGGCCATCGGCTGCATGCTGAGCAGCCGGCTGCCGGTGAACTTCAACTCGCCGTTCAAGGCCAATTCCGCCATGGACTACTGGCGGCGCTGGCACATGACGCTCACACGCTTCATCACGCACTACCTTTACGCACCGGTGGCGGTGGCGGCCACGCGCTGGGCCAACGCGCGCGGCATCCGCAGCGACGCGGCGCGCTTCGCGCTGCTAGTGGCCGGCCCGACCACGCTGGCCTTCCTGTTGGCAGGCGTGTGGCACGGCAACGGCTGGACCTTCGCCGCCTACGGCCTGTACTGGGGCCTGGCCCTGTCCATCAACCATGCCTGGGCACGCTGGTCGCCTCTGCGGCTGCCGGAGGTGGCCGCGCGGGCGCTGGCCGTGCTCACCGCGCTCTGGTCGATGGTGCTGTTCCGCGCCGACACCCTGGGCGCCGCCGGCGCCGTGGCGCAGGCTGCGCTGGGGCTGGGCGGCGGCGCGCCGCAGCGCATCTCCGCCGCCATGTACATGACGGCGGCCGCCCTGCTCGCCGCGCTGGCCGTGCTGCCCAACTCGCAGCAGCTACTGGGGAGCTTCCGCATTTCCAGCGACGAGACCGAGCCGGCGCATGCGCGCTGGTCCTGGCTGGTGTGGAGCACGTCGCCCGGCGCCGCCGCCTTCATAGGCCTGACCGTGGCCGCCGCGCTGGTGCTGGGCGGCGGGCCGACCCAGTTCCTATACTACAAGTTCTAGGAGACCGCCATGAGCGCAGTTCCGCAAGCCGCTGGGGTGGTCATTGATCTTCCCCGCACCATCGACCCGGCGCTGGCCGCCGACATCGAGAAGCAGTCGGTGTACGTCAGCGAGGACCTGGTCTCGCTGCGCGTGCGACCGCAGCTGGACGCCGTGGACCTGGTATGCAGGCCCGATGCCGACCTCGCCGCCGTGTGCGACAAGGTGCGGCGCTACCTCGACGCCATGCTGCAGCGCTTCCGCCGCATCGAGCCCACGGTGCACCACCGGCGCGCGCGTGCATCGTCCGCGCTGCTGGAGCGCAGCGTGTTCGACCGGCTGGTGGAGCGCGGCTGGGCATTCGAGCACGGCCAAGGCGTGGTCAGCCTCCACGGCCCAGCGCTCGCGCTGCTGGAGGGCCTGGACGCGGCGATGGCGGCGGAATACCGCAAGCGTTTCGGCGCCCAGGCGCGCTCCTACCCGGCCACGATCAAGGCCAGCCTGCTGGCGCGTTGCGGCTACTTCGAGATGCATCCCAACGCGCTGTCCTTCGTGTCGCACCTGGTCAACGATATCGACGAGATCGAGGCGTTCCGCCAGGCCAACAGCGGCGAGTCGCGGCAGCTACAGCTGACCAATCCGCGCGCCTTCGCGCCTATCCACCAGTGCCTGAACCCGGCCGCCTGCTTCCCCAGCTACGAGCACCTGGAAGGCAGCACCGTGCCGCCCGAGGGGCTGGTGCTGACCTGGAAGGGCCGCGTGTTCCGCTACGAGTCGTCCAACACCGTGGGCCTGGACCGGCTGCAAGAGTTCAACGTGCGCGAGCTGGTGTTCATCGGCACCGACGACTTCGTGCATGACGGCCGCATGCGCACCGTGGAACTCGCGCAGGAGCTGATGGAGCGCTGGGACCTGAGCGGCCGCATCGAGACCGCGACCGACCCGTTCTTCGCCACCGTGTACGCCGCGCGTACCTTCTGGCAGGAGTCCACCGAGGTGAAGTACGAGCTGTGCCTGGAGGTGGAGCCCGGCCCGTCCGGACAGCCGCGCACCATCGCCGCCGGCTCGCTCAACCTGCACGGCGCGTTTTTCGGCGACCGCTTCGCCATCCGCGACCACACCGGCAAGGACGCCTTCTCCGGCTGCGTGGGCTGGGGCCTGGAGCGCTGGGTACTGGCGGTGTTCACGCAGCACGGCCTGGACCTGCGGCACTGGCCCGCGCCGCTGCGCGCCCTCATCGACTGACCATTTCCAGGGAGACCCGTACCGTGTCCTTGCTCAAGCTCGTGGCCGACGTCCTGCACGTGGACGCCTCCGCCGTCAACGACGACACCAGCACCAAGACCCTGACAGCCTGGAACAGCTTGCACCACATCGAGCTGGTGATTGCGCTGGAGAGCCACTACCGCATCCGGCTCGGCCCGGCCGAGATCGTCTCGCTGCAGTCGATCCGCCAGATCCGCGAGATGCTCGCAAGGCGCGGCATCGCCGGAGAAGGCGCCAGCGCTACTCCTTGAACAGATCCTCCACTAGCGCGCGCAGCCAGCGGTTGTCCGGGTTCGAGAAAAAGGGGCCAGTGCGGAATGGCGCAAAGATAAGCCGAGAGCATCTTTAAATCAGCGAGTTAGTATCGCGGTTCATGCGCAAAAATCGGCGTGTTCAGCGCTGTTTCTTGGGGTGACCGTTCTGGCGGACCTCCTCCTGCGCGAGGCGCCGGGGCTTGGTCAACAGCGGATAGCTCTTGAGCCGACGCTTCAACGCCCGCGGCTCAATGCGTCCCCGCCGTAGACCGACCCGGGGTTCGGCGATCAACACCAAGAGGGCGCGGATCACCACCGCGTCGCGGGTCCCGCCGCCCCGCTGTTGCCAGGAAATCCAGATCTGCACCGTGTGTTTAAAGCTCAGTTGCCGTGGGATTTGGTCAGCCAGCAGGGCGGCTTGCGCCATCAGCAGACGGATCAGGTTGTAAGCCAGCAAGTAGACCCACAACTCCTTGATCGCCATCTCCGGGGTCCGGCATCGCAGGTGTTCCATCCCGAGCGTGGTCTTGATGTTGCGCAGATCAAGTTCGACGTTCCAGCGGCTGCGGTACAACACCTTGAGGGTGTACTTGGGGACCGCTTTGGGGCACAGCAGGGTCGTGACCATGATCTTACCGCCCGCTTGAAACTCGCGCACGGTCAGGGTGTCCGGGGCCTGATCGTAGTCCTCCTGGCGCATCCAGTCCGGGCGCTTGGGCTTGCTCAGGACGATGAGGTGATCACGCACCCCAAGCCATTGGCCCAGGCGAAAGTCCGTGCTGCGCTTGCGGGCGCCGTACTGCTCGAACACCCCATCGACGCCGCGGGCACCCAACTCGCAGAGCAGGAAATACGTCGCGTAAAAGGCGTCGGCAATCAGGATCTCGCCGCGCAGCAGGGTATCGAGCAGGGTGCGCAGCAGGCTCTGCTCGTCGCTGCCCTTGCCCACACAGGGACCGACGGCGAGTTCCGGGCGAGTTCCGGGGACAGTTTACATATCTCTCCGACTGGCACAGGGACCGAGTTGAGTAAACTGTCCCCAGAATTGGAATTCCCGACCGCCGCCGAACGCTTTTTCGGTCATAGCCACCCGCTGCTGTTCGAGTTGGCGCTCGCCCTTGTCTCCCAGCTTCCACCCGTGCGGCACCGACGACCGCGTGTTCCCAAGCCCGCCGGCCTTGATAATAATCCCGGCCACCTCGCCGACAACGAGGCCGCTGGTCCGCACAGCGGACCCTAGCCCAAGTTTAACACCTCAGATTATTTCTCTCTTAAGATCATCCGCTTACAGCTGAAAAAATCGCTCAGTGGCACTACATTCGTGAAATTTTGTGAAACCGGACGGTTCAGACAATCATTTTCTGTATCCCTCCCGGGCTGGGATCGCTGCCCAGCGCCTGGATGATCGCCAGCTGCGCCGGCTCGGCGCGGGTCGCCTTGCGCACATGCAGGGTGCGCCCATCCGCCCGGCGGAAGGTGGCGGTCACCCGGCACTGGCCGGCGAGGATGTCGCGCAGGGTCGACCAGCGCTCGCTGATGCCGTGCGCGCGCAAGCGGCGACGGATCAGTTGCACAAATTGATAGGCCAGCACCGAGATGAACAGGTGGCCGTCGACCCGCGCCTCGGTGCGGTGGTAGATCGGGCGCAAGCCCAGCTCGGATTTCAGCGAGCGGAACACGGCCTCCAAGTCGGTGAGCATGGTGTAGGTCCGCCACAGTTGCTCGGCGTCCCAGGTCAATTCATTGGTGCGCAGGCAGTAGACCCCGGGGTGGGTCAGCATGGTCCCGGCGACCGGCTGGCGTTCCCAGCGGATCGCCGTAGCGAGCTGACCCGTGGCATCCGCATCGATCTCAATGCGGTAGTGTTGGCCCACCCCGTGGCTCTTGGCCTTCAGGCGCCCGATGCGCTCCCAGAGCTTGTCAATCTGCTTGGTGGTGCGTGGCCGCGCCAAGCCGTCATGCAGGGCTTGCAAGGCGGTTTCGAAGCGCGTGGTGAAGCGCTCGGAGATCCCCTTCTCCTTGCCGGCCCGGCATTCGGAAAAGCAATACAGCCGCACTTCCGCGCCGTCGGCGTCAAGCACCCGCTGGATGGCCAACGCCTCGCCACTCGCCGTCGTCAGCGACGTGGCCGCGGTGGCATCGAACTGACGCTGGCGCTCCCGGCTGACCACCAAGTAGCGGTAGCCCTGGGTGCGCAGCCAAAGGATGTTCTCTGCGGTCGCGATCCCGGCATCCATCACCACCAGGGCGCCGCGCGGCGCCCCCAAGCCCTGCAACATGCCCTCCAGGGTCGTGCCCTCGGTCACCGCGCCGTCGAAGGTCTGGGAGCGGCGGACAAAGCCGCTGCCATCGAGCACCAGCCCCAGGGTCACCAGCGGGCAGTCGCTACGCTTTTCCTTGGAGTGTCCGCGCTGGGCCTTGGGGTTGCCAAGCGCCGCCCCCTCAAAGAAGGTGTTGGTCAGATCATAGAGGGTGACGGTCCAGTCCAGCCCGAACAGGTCACTGACGCGCGTAAAGACCGTCTGCTCGATCACCGCCCGGTGGCGCATCAGCAGGTCCGCCGCGCGGTAGAACGGCGCCAGGGAAAGTGCCTCGAAGTCGACCTCCAGCAATTCCCCCAACGCGCTGCGCTCACCCAGCCAGCGGTGGGTCGCCCGTTCCGAGCCCGGTGCGGCCATGCGCCCGACCACCGCCCCAACAATCAGCGCCCGCTGCGGGCCGCTCAACCCCAAGCCCTGGAGCAGCGCGACAAAGTTCACTTCCGCCATCGCCCACAGCGCCACCGACTCCACCCCGACGCTGCGCGGGCGGCTCAGTTCCAGCGAGTCGACGTCGACCGCCTGCACATCGCCCCCGTCGGTGCGGCCGGCGAGGGGTGGGGCCACGCCCTGGCGCGCCAACAACCGGGCGAACAGCCGCTGCGCCTTCCGTTCGACGGGGCCGGAGCCGGCCAGCAAGGCGCCCTGGCCGCTACGCAGTTCTTCCAACCGCGCACAGAGTGCCGGCCACTCCTCCTGGGGCAGCGTGAACTGGCGGCCCAGGTTCAGCAGGGTGACCTGCCGCACCCGGCCGCCCACGCGCTCGGACTGCACCAGGCGGTGGGTGGTGTAGCGCTCCCCGGTGGCGCTGTTCGTGGTATGGGTGCGACGGATGTACATCCCGGTACTCTACGACACCCGGCACCGGCTTTACTTTGACCCTATTGAATAACTTGGCACTACATTGCGATTTTCGGCAGGCGTGTACAAAAGGATCAGATGGTTAGGTACCATCTGGGGGTGCTTATCAATGGGGTCATGTTAAAGATGGGCTAGTATGTTCTGTTCCCAGGGATTGACAAGGAAGGTTGGGACACGGATGTTGCGTAAAGTGCACGGGAAGCCGTCGGACCCTTGTAAGTGGAGGCGTCCGCCGCCAGTCTGGGATCAAGTCACAGTTCGCCCCGGACGGGAAATGACAGCCACGGATTCCAGCATCAATGAAAACGCTGAGACAAACAAATGACAACTGGTAACCGGCACCATCATGCAGGACGATCTTTTTGAATGGGACGACGCCAAAGCTGAAACAAACTGGCGTGACCATGGCGTAGCGTTTCATGACGCGGTTAAAGCATTCCGCGATCACTTCGCGGCTGAAGGGATAGACGACCGCGAGGATTACGGGGAAGAACGTATTAACCTGCTGGGCATGTGCGACGGCGTTCTTCTCCACGTGACCTATACTCAGCGTGCCAATCGAACAAGGTTGATTTCAGCCAGAAAGGCAGAGAAGCATGAACACGAATATTACTACCGCGAAAACTCGTTCTGACGGCACTGTTGTCGAAGTGCTTGCGGACGGAAGTGAACGCGCGTTTCCGAAACAACCGATGCGCCCCATGACAGAGGCAGAGATTGAGGCCGCGGCGGCAGCCGATCCCGATGCGCGCCCCATGACCGCGGACGAACTAAAAAAGGCCCGGCGTATTCCCCGAATCAAGACGCTGCGCCGCGCCTTGGGACTCACACAAGAAGAGTTTGCGGGACGTTACCATGTGCCGCTTGGGATGTTGCGCGATTGGGAACAAGGCCGCACGGAGCCGGATCAACCGACACGCGCTTACTTGACCGTGATTGCCCATGATCCTGACGGGGTGTGCCGCGCCTTGCAGCACTCGCAACCCACCTGAAGAACTTAGCGGCTGCCATGCCCACCGCTCCTACGCCCGGTCGGCTGCGCCGGTCCTGACGGTGCGTCCTTGCCCTTTGGGGTCGGCTTCAAACCGGGGGCCTGGGTCTGACGCTCGGGGGTAAAGGGGCCAGGCTCAACTATGAAACCCAGTTCCGCGAGTTCCGGGGACAGGTTCTTAGTTCGCTAGGGAAACCGTGGCCTGTCACTCTTGCCCCTCTGTCCCTAACTACCCCCTGATTGCCCCGCACGTCCGCCAAGCCGATCAATCACACCCGCCTATTTCTTTCCATAGCTACTATCGTGGTCCGGAGCAATGGTGAGCAATCGAACAAAGTCACCGTCACGGTAGGCTATCACCCGGCGGGACCGCGTGATGCGTAAAGAATACAGGGCAGCGATTCCGGCCGGAGGCTTGACGCTTGCGATCTTCTCCCATTTAATGCCCGTATCGCGGTAAAGCTGGCTCCAGGTCAAACGACGCAATTTGCTCAAGGTCTCCAGGGCCGCAAGGCGTTCAGGCTTTTCCAGACAGAACAAGCTGTCTTGAAAACCCGGATTGTTCAGATCGAGTCTAACGCAGGGATCCGCCTCATACCTGCCCATCGGCCAATTTCTCCAAGAGTTGCCCGGTATTGGCATCGTCGGGAGGATTGGCGGTCGCCCAGGCCAGGGCGCGCTCCAGGTCGGCGGCGGCTTTGGACTCGTGCAGCCAGCGCTCGTTGTCCGGTAGGACCGTGACGGTGCGCACCAGCCATACGCCGGGCTCCTGTTCTTCAACGAGCACTTGGCGGCCTGCGTATTTTTTGCCGAGCGAGATCTGGCCCTTCGCGCCGATCACCTTAACGGCCGATCGGGTTGAGGTTGCAACCATGGTCACCTCGTTTCGGGTTGTTAGTCTTTAGACACGGTAGCACTTGATATGGCGACCATCAAGGAGCGAGCGAGAAACGGCGCAGAGTAGACTCGGCGCTTAGCGCTGCAGCGAGGCCGATGGTCCGCGGAGCGGACCCTACGGATCGCGGTCTAACCGTGGGGTCCGCTGTGCGGACCGACGCGCCCGGCCGGAACGATGATCGAAGCCCCTGCCCCGCTTCTTCGCAGCCTCGCGGACTGTGACCGGCCCCGCACCGCACAGGGCTTTCAGTAACTCCCATCGTTTCGCGGTGAGGACCTTCCACAATAGCTCCGTACGAGTTCCGGGGACAGTTTACTTAATCCCCCGGACGGGGGAAGATGTGCGCGGAGAACAGGCGAACGGATACCCCGGAATCGAAAACAGTGAGGTAACTTATGGGTGCGACGCATGTGACGGTAACAATCAGGAATCCCGCAAGCCCGGACAGGTCATGGGAGGGGCTGTTTCTCGTTGATACAGGTGCAACGGATTCTCTTGTTCCAAGAGATTCTCTTGAGTCCATTGGTCTGGCCCCCAAGGCGCAGCGTATTTACGAGCTTGCGGATGGCAGTGAAATTAGAATGGATATCACAACAGGCGACATCGAGTTTATGGGGGAGATTGTCGGGGGCACGATTATCTTTGGCGATCCTGGAACGGAGCCCATTCTGGGAGTGACTGCTTTAGAGTCCGTTGGCATTGATGTGGATCCACGAAATCAAACATTGAAACGTTTACCCACAATCCGGCTCAAGAAACTCAGGTCGAAAAAGGCGTTACCATTTAGCCGCCCCTGATCAATTGCGGGAGTTCCGGGGACGCAGCACTGCCGCCCGCTAAAGCGTCGGCCTCCGGTTGCGTCGCCCGAGTCACCGGAGGTCGATCTCGCGTGGTACGAAGTTCTTCGGAAATCACCTTAGGCGTCACGCTGTCGCTCACGCCGCCTTGAGCATGAACTCAACTTTGATGGTTTCGTATGGGAACTCGACCTGTCCCGACGCGGTACGATCAATCACTCCGGCCTTGCGCAGCGAGATCACTGGGAACGGCCTTGATATCGCGGTTCACCCGCTTCGCCGCCTCGCGGACTGTGACCGGCCCCGCACCGCACAGCGCTTTCAGTAACTCCCATCGTTTCGCGGTGAGGATCCACAATAGCTCCGGCGTTGCAAAGGAAATGCGGGCCTCCTCCTTCGCCTTGCCGGTCTTCCACACATCAACGAAGTCCTGACAGTCAACGGCGAGGAGCGCGCCGTGGTCGTCTCGGCCCAGGAGTACGAACGTCTCACGGGCCACCGCACGGGGCATGAACTGGTGAAGCTGCTCGCGGAATCACCCCTTGCGGAGGTCGAATTCGAGCATCCGCGGAACGGCGCGCCGAGCTGCACCACTGGCTGACCCAGCGGATGCGGCCGCTGTTCGACCGGCGGGCACTACCCGTCACGGAGGACATCCTCCGACAATGGCGCCTGATGATCGAGGTCGGACGCAAACGCGGCCATGCCTTCAGCCACCCGGATATCCTCATCGCCGCCACGGCGGCCCAGCACGGGCTGACTGTCGTGACGCGAAACACCGGCGAATTCGCCGCCGCGGGCGTGGCGTTCTTCAATCCATGGGACGCGTGACATCGCCGCGAGACCGAGCTGGATTCCGAGTCGATCGGGTTAGCGCAGCGTCACCCCGGCGTTCCGCGCCGGGATGCGACTTCCGCTTGGCGACCGGCCAGTGCCTGGTAAAAACGCGATTCGTGGCAGCACGCGTGCAAGTCCAGATTGGTCGCCGCTTCCCTCCGGCGCCCTGCCGCCCGCTGGAATCCGATACCGATCAGTGCCATCGGGGCCGAGGGTTGATTGAGGATGATCGCGAAGTTTCCACCGGGCTTCAGCAGGGTCAGTGCCAACCGGATCTTTTCGCGAATATCATCGAGCCCGTTGAAGTGATACAGCATATGCGAGAGTGTCATCAGGATTTTGAAGTGAATAGCGATGAAACAGGGTGAGCGCTTGCTCAAAAACTTCATAGTCCAATAGCATCTTACTGGCGGCACCAGCTTAGAAAGCTGAACTCAGGAGTCAAGTACCAGCGACCGCCCCAGGCGGCCATCCGGATGCCGGCAGAGACGGTCCAGCACCAAGCCCGCGGCGTCCTGTAACTCGATATCCAGGGGCATCCGCCCCAAGGCATGGGTGGCACAGGAGAGGCAGGGGTCATAGGCGCGAATCGCCACCTCGATCTGGTTCAGCAGCGGCTCGGTCAGTTCCCTGCCGCTCAGGTAATCGGCGGCCACCTGGCGGATCGCGGTGTTGATGGCCTGATTGTTGTTGGTCGTGGAGACGATGAGGTTGGCGCACGTCACCAGTCCGTCGTCGTCGATCTCATAATGATGGAAGAGCGTACCGCGGGGGGCCTCCACGACACCGATGCCCTTGCCGCGCATCGCCCCGCGCAGACGCAAATCCGTACCCTGCAGATCCGGGTCCGCGAGCAGTTCGCGGATCGACTCGGCGCAGTGCAGCAGTTCGATCACCCTGGCCCAGTGGGTGGCGAGCGCCGCCTGGAGCGGACGACCCTCACCGGCGGCGGCGAAGTCCTGACGTTCCTGCTCGGCCAGCGGGGTATGGAAACAATCGCAATTGTTGACGCGGGCGAGCGGTCCCACCCGGTACCAGCCGCGCTCCGGCCCCAGTTGTGTCAGGAAGGGAAACTTCATGTAACTCCAGTCCTTGACTTCTTCCTGGATCAGTTGCTCGTAACCGTTACAGTCCTGGTGATCCATGAGCGTGTCGCCGTTCAGGTCACGCACACGCAGGCCCCCGTCATAGAGTTCGAAGGCCCCGTCCGGTCCGATCAGACTCAGGGTGTTGGCATCCACTGCCCCGAACCGGTAGTGATACTCCGGGTTGCGCAGGATGATCCGTTTCATCAACTGGACCGCGCCCTCGGCCCAGTCGCACACCTGATCGATATCGGCCTGGAGCAGATCCCGCTCCTGTGCACTCACATTCTTATTGACCCCGCCGGGCAGCGCACCGGTGCCGTGGACCCGCTTGCCGGCGGTGATGCGGATCACCTCTTGTCCGAATTTCCGCAGCAACACACCCTGCTTCGCGATCTCCGGATGATCCTGGATCAAACCGACGATGTTGCGGTGAGCCACCGGGTCGTCGACACCGAACAACAGATCCGGGGATGAGAGATGAAAAAAGTTCAGCGCGTGCGATTGCAGCACCTGCCCCAGATGCATGAGCCGGCGAACCTTCTCCGCGGTCGGCGTGAGTACATCGACACCGACCAACTGATCACAGGCTTTGGCCGCCGCCAAATGATGGCTGACCGGGCAGATACCGCACAGGCGCTGGACCAGCACCGGCAACTCCCAATAAGGTCGCCCCTGGATGAACCGCTCGAACCCGCGAAACTCGACGACATGCAGCCGCGCCTGCCGCACGTGGTTGTCTTCATCCAACAGCAGGGTAACCTTGCCGTGCCCCTCGACCCGCGTCAGCGGCTCGATACAGACGCGCTTCAAAGTCTCCGGATGGCGGGCGGTTTCAAGTGGATGGATCATGGGTAAGCCTTCCGCGCGCTAATCGTAATGAATCTGATGATAAGAAAACGCGATCGGTTCTCCCGACAGCCAGGCGGTCAGGAAGGTCCAGAGGGTCTCAGCGGAAGGCGGGCAGCCGGGCAGGAAATAATCGACCTTCACGACCTCGTGGATAGGATGAACCTGGTCGAGCAAGAGCGGGATTTCCGGGTCGCGCGGGATGCCCGGATGATAGACACCGACGCCGCGCACATAGCTCTCTTCCAGACACTCACGCAGCGCGAACGCGTTGCGCATCGCCGGAATACCGCCATTGACCGCGCAGGCGCCAACCGCCACCAGGGTTCGGCAGTGGCGGCGAAACGCGCGTAAGACCTCCAGATTCTCCGTGTTGGCCACACCGCCCTCGATCAGGCCCAGGTCGCAGTCGCCGACCGTCTTGATGTCCGTCAATGGCGAGCGGTCGAAGGCGACCAGATCCACCAGTTGCAGGATGCGCTCATCGATGTCCAAGAGCGACGTGTGACACCCGAAACAGCCGCACAGCGAGGCGGTGGCAATGCGCGGTTTGGCGGACACGTCAATCACCCCCCGGCTGAGCGCGCAGGTCCCCGACCACGCTGATCGGCGCCTGATCATAGAGCCGTTGCCCGATCGGTTGCTCATACCCACGATGCTTGGGGAGAATGGCTCCGGTCGGACAGACTTGGGCGGCGCGGTCGCTCGCGGCGAATTGCGAGTCACCGAGGAGACCGCTCGGCGAGTCGATCACCAGATGGCTCGCCAACCCGCGACCACTGACGGCAAAGACCCGCTTGTGGTCATGATCGCGGCTGGCCCGCACGCACAGTTCACACAGGATGCAGCGGTTGAAGTCGATCATGAAGTCCGGATGTGACGCATCCACCGGCCGCTGGGGAAAGAACTGCGGGAAGTGCGGGCTGAGCATCCCGACGTAATAGGCGACGGCCTGCAGTTGGCAACTGCCGCTGCGCTCACAGGCCGGGCAGACATGATTCCCCTCGACGAACAGCATCTGCACGATCGAACGCCGCGTGGCCGTAATCGTCTCGGTGTTCGACTCCACCGTCATGCCATCCAGCGCCGCCGTGGTGCAGGCGGAGACCAAGCGTCCGTTGACTCCGACCATGCAGACCCGGCAACTGCCATGGGGTGCATAGTCCGGATTGTGGCACAGGTGCGGGATATAGACGCCGGCGGCCAGCGCCGCATCCATGATGGTCTGACCGGGCGTGAAGGGAATCTCCCTGCCATCGAGACGCAGCGTCGTGCTCATGCCTCCTCCTCCACATGATCCGCGACACCGTCGCGGCCGGTGAGCGCCCGCGCGGGTCCCAAGGCGGCATCCAGGTCGAACGACGGGCTGTAGTCGGCGCTGCGCAGGTGTCGCTGATAGATCGCGGGGAATTTGTCCAGCGTATTGAGCACAGGGTTCGGTGCGGTGTGCCCGAGGCCGCAATAACTCGCCTGCCGCATCAGCGCGCCGAGGTCCCGCAACTCCCGAAGATCATGGGCGGACGCCTGACCGGCCGCGACCTTCTCCACCAGATTCCTCAGCAGTGCCGTACCCACCCGGCAGGGGGTGCAAAAGCCGCAGGACTCGTGGGCGAAGAAGGCGGCAAAATTGCGGACCAGCTCCAGCAAGTCGCGCGAACGATCGAAGATCATGAATGAACCGGCGGTCGGCAGATCCTCGAACGCCAGCAGACGGTCGAACTCGGCGGGCGCCAGCGTGGTCCCGGCCGCCCCGGACACCTGAACCGCCTGCACCTCCCCTGCCCCGCAGTCGGTCAGCACCCGATGCACCGGGGTGCCGAAGGGGTATTCGTAGATCCCCGGCCGGGCACAGTCGCCGCTGACGGACAGGATCTTGCTGCCGGCCGACTGATCCGTGCCCTCACCGCGCAGCCAGTAACCGCCCCACTGGACCACCCGTGCGGCGGCAAGAAAAGTCTCCACATTGTTGACCACCGTCGGCCGGTCCTGGTAACCGCTGATCACCGGGAAGGGCGGGCGCTTGCGTGTGACCCCGCGCTTGCCCTCCAGCGACTCGATCAGGGCGGACTCCTCGCCGCAGATATAGGCGCCAGCGCCTAGATGGATGGCGATATCGAAATCGAAGTCCGCCTGACCGAGGATGCTCTTGCCGAGCAGCCCCTCGGCACGGCGGCGCGCCAGGACCGATTCCAGATGCGGCACCAGATAGCGGTACTCGCCGCGCAGGTAGAGGAATCCCAGGCGGGCGCCGATCACCCCGGCGCACAGGGTCATCCCCTCGAACACCAGATCGGTGTAACTGGTCAGCAGCACCCGGTCCTTGAAGGTCCCGGGCTCACCCTCATCCGCGTTGCACACGACGAAGCGCGGCACCGTCCGGTCGCCGCCCTCGGCTTCGCGACAGAAACGCCACTTCAGGGCGGTGGTGAACCCGGCACCGCCGCGCCCGCGCAGCCCCGAGCGCTCCAGTTCAGTCAGCGCCGTATCGGCGCCATTCTCCAGCAAGCGGCGCAGACTCGCCCCATCGGTGGCCGGATTGCTGAGCAAGAGCCCGCGGCGGCGAATGTTGTCCTCGACCCGGAAAAACGCGCCGGGCCAGCGCGCCAGCGGCACCCCCTCATCCACCAGGTCGGCGATGCGATCCACCCGCGCCGCGGTCAATCCGGTCACGGCCTGACCATTGACCAACAGCGCCGGTCCCTGATCGCACATGCCGGTGCAGGAGGTGAGCCCGATCGTCACCCGCCCGTCGGCCCGCGGCTCATCCAACGCCAGACCCAGGCGCTCGGCGAGCAGCCCGACCAGACGCTGGTTGCCGAGCATCCGGTCAGTGATATTGTCCGAAAACAGAATATCGAAGTCGCCGCGGGGCTGATCGTGTAGGAAGGCATAGAAAGCGAC
The DNA here is from genome assembly GCA_013426805.1 of Chromatiaceae bacterium. Classification (GTDB taxonomy): domain Bacteria; phylum Pseudomonadota; class Gammaproteobacteria; order Chromatiales; family Chromatiaceae; genus Thiodictyon. The sequence continues at coordinate 8,502 of JACDZG010000087.1, read as the reverse complement.
GGCCCCGCGCACCTGGGCGTGCGCCACGTCCAGTGCCGCGGCCAGGGCATCGACCGCCGACGGCGGAACCCAGCCGAACTGCTGCTGAACGGCGATCAGGTGCTGCAGCAGATGCTCCGGGGCCAGGCCGCGCGATTCGAGCGACCGGGCGACGAAGGCTTGGACTTGCGAGTCGGCGGATTCGCCCATCACAGTCTCCAGTGGTTACGGGATGCGTCGGCGTACTCAGGCGATTTCTATCAAATCATGTACCAGCTCGCTCGTCTGTTCGCCCGCCTTCCGCGTCGCCCCGAGCGTCACATAGTAACTGTCCATTAACTACTTCCCGCTTTGAACGCTAACGTCGGCTAACAATCGGGAAGTAGAAAATGGACACTTTCATAGCGCTGCTACACTCCTGTCGGCACTCCTTGACAGCGGACGAAAATCCTTCATGGTCTGGTAGATGATTTTCCGGCAATCGCCTTAATGAGTATAGAACGACGACAGCGCCGCATCTTGCAAAAATCTGCCATCGCCGCGAGACTAGTGGCAGTTCGTCGGTCCGCACAGCGGACCCTACAGATCGCGACCTTGCCGTAGAGTCCGCTGTGCGGACCGGGCACCGCTGGCCGGAGCGATGATCAAGGCCGTCCCGGGCCTTGATCATCGTTCCGGCCGGCCGCGGACGGTCCGCACAGCGGACCCTACGGTAACACCGTGACCTGTAGGGTCCGCTGTGCGGACCGGCGACCGTGCAGATCGCGCGGTGGCCGGGTTTATGATCAAGGCCTCGTCCCGCCATTGCGCAGCAACCGGCCGAGCAACATTGGAGCGGCGGTAGCCGGGTCCGCTACGATCCGTCATCGAGCTAGAGTGAACAGGAGAGAAAACGTGAACAATTTACAGCCCTCTTATAAGACGCTGGCGATGCGCATTATTCGCCACCGGAAGTCGCTGAAATACATTACTTGGAAGCGAATTTTTAATCTTCTGAAGCTTCTGCGTGATATCAAGCTGCGTCGGGTCTCGGTCGATTCCTTCCCGATTTTTGCGCGAATCAACACCTGCTCCATATGCAATATAATGTGTCCGGGATGCCAGATTTACGATGACAAGACAGGACGAAAGAAATATTTTCGACCAAAAGGAATTATGGAAATTGACACCTATAAGAAAATCATAGACTCACTTAAAGATAGCTTACTGCAGGTCGTGCTCTATGATGAGGGAGAGCCCCTCCTGAATAAGCGGATATGGGAGATGGTTAAGTATGCAAATCGAAACAGATTACGAACTGTGATTAGCTCAAACCTATCCTTTAAGATGTCAGATGAATTTATCGCGCAGCTTTTTGAATCTGGGCTCGACTATCTTATCGTAGCCTTGGATGGAATTACACAGGAGACCTATGAAAAGCACCGCCAGGGAGGTGATGTCGAATTAGTCAAGTCGAATTTCGAGCGAATCATGATGTACAGAAGAAAACTGGCCAAGAAAACGAAACTGGAGGTAGAGGTACAATTCATTGAATTTGATTTCAATACGCACGAGAAATCATCCGTAGTCGATTATGCAGCCCGGCATGGCGCAGATTCCGTCAATGCTTTTTTGTCATATACCGAAGAGTTTTCAGACACGAGAAGCCTGCAAGGAAAGTCACGACGTGAGTTCGGTTGTTTCGATGTATATGCAATAGCTGATTTCGATGTAGACGGGTCGCTGTTTGTGTGTGATCTCCAGGAGGATTGTGGTGTCGATTCTATCGGAAAAATACAGGACTGCTCATTCGTAACCATGTGGAACGGTCCGGAGATGAAAAGTATCCGGTGCAGCTTCCAAACGCCTGGCAAGTATGAGATGAACTCGATTTGCTTGGAATGTCCCATTACTCGGGGCCTACCCTTACCGCTGCGCTAAGTTTCAAGTGACATAGCGGCCTTGATCGTCCTTCCGGCCAGCGGCACCCAGTCCGCCCAGCGGACCCACGGCAAGGTCGCGATCTGTAGGGCTCGCTGTGCGGACCGCTGATCGTGCAGATCACGGCGGCCGGGTTTATGACCAAGGTTGTCCTGGGAGACTGGGTCGAGGGGCCGGTCGCCAAACGGGCGGAAGCATCAGTTTGGATCGCACCCAGTAACGCCGGTCGCGCTGGCGCCCGGCGGCGCGTCGGGGGACAATCAGGGTTCCGACTCCCCCAAGCACGACCGGCACCGCGACCCGATGGACCCAGCACAAATCGATCATCAAGAGAACACAGATCCCCCGCAGGTGCAGATCGTCTCCTTATGGCGCCGACTCGGCGCCCTACTCTATGACGGAATCCTGCTGTCGGCGCTGCTGTTGTTCGCCACCGCCTGCCTGATCATCCCCTATGATCTGCTCGCCACCCGGCCCTATCCCCACGCGGATTGGCTGTACCGAACCTTGTTGCAGGGGTATCTGCTGGCGGTGATCGCCGGCTTTTTTGTCTATTTCTGGACGCATGGCGGGCAGACCCTGGGGATGCGCAGTTGGCGCGTGCGCGTGGTCCGCGCGGATGACGGACCGCTGAACACCGGCGACGCCCTGCGCCGCTTCGCCTGGGCCGCCCTGAGCCTGTTGCCGCTGGGCCTGGGCCTGTGGTGGTGTCTGGTCGATCGCGAGCATCTCGCCTGGCATGACCGGGCCTCGGGGACACGCCTGTTGCTCACCCGGCCAAAGGCGGCGGCCCGCCCACTCAAGAACGAACACTAACGACCGTATTCACATCAAGCGCAGGAGCAATCCATGAGTTGGGGAGAAGGCTATGTCACCGAGATCGAGTACGCGACGGGCTATTTCGCGAAACTGGCGCCACGGTTTGCGCAGACTGTCCTGACTCTCCAAGGGGTCGAGACGCGCGGCCTGGAAGCCCCGACCTATCTTGAACTGGGCTTCGGCCAAGGTCTGTCGCTCAACCTGCACGCGGCAGCCAACCGCGGCGAATGGTGGGGTACGGACTTCAATCCCTGTCATGTGCTGGGCGCCGCGGCGCTCGCGCAAGCCGCGGGCGGCGACCTGCATCTGTTGGACGATAGCTTCGAGCAGTTGGCGCAGCGCGAGGACCTGCCGCAGTTCGACATGATCGGGCTGCACGGGATTTGGTCCTGGATCAGCGAGCGCAATATCGACAACATCGTCGCGATCCTCGCGCGCCGGCTGAAGCCAGGGGGCACCGTTTATCTCTCCTACAACAACCTCACCGGCTGGGCCGCCCTGGCACCTTTGCGGGAACTCCTGGCGCGGCGCCGTATCCTGCTCGGAGCGGCGGCGGACCCGGTGGCCGACATCAAGGACGGATTGCAATTCGCGCAGACCCTGGTCGCGGCCCAGGCCCGTTATTTCGAGGCGGTCCCGATCGCCAAGGCCTGGCTGGAACAGTTGACGAACCAGGACCCCAACTACCTGGTTCACGAGTATTTCAACGCCGACTGGAAGCTGATGTCCTTTCCCGAAATCCTGGAGCGGCTGGGCGACGCCAAACTGGGCTTTGCCGGCACCGCGGATCCGCTCAAGGCCGTCGAGGAAGTGGCCCTATCCGACGACGCCCGCGGCCTGATGGCCGGACTGGCCAACAATCCGACGCTGCGCGAGATGGTGCTCGACTATTTCACCATGACGCAATTGCGCTCGGACTATTTCCAGCGCGGCGTGCGTGGCATCCCGGCTTGCGACCTCAGCGCACGCCTGGGCGCTTTGCGCTTTATCCCGAGCGCTGACCCGACCGCGATACCGATGAAAGTGAAGACGCACCGCGGCGAGGTACCACTGAATGAGGCCCTCTATGCACCGCTGATCGAACTGCTGGTGAAACACGGTTACAGCCCGATCACATTCGCCGAAATCGCAGCGGCGCTGGCCGGTCACGCCAACGAGACCCAACTACGCAAAATGCTGTTGACACTGATCGGGACCGACCGGTTGGCCCCGGCCCACCCCGCGGACATCACCACCGCGGTGGCGGAGCGAACCAGGCGCCTCAACAACTATCTCCTGGAGCGCGGCGGCAAGTGGTCAGGTGTCAGTCACCTCGCCTCCCCGGTGACTGGCGGGGGCGTGGGTGTGACGGTCCTCGACCAAGCATTTCTGCACGCCCGGCAGCAGGGTCGGGGGACACCCCGTGAATGGGCAGACGAAGTCCTGACCCGCCTGGAAAGCGCCGGCAGGCGGATCATTCACCAGGGAGAGGAACTCACCGATCGCGACCGGACCCTGAGCTATCTGATCGCCGAGGCCAACAGCCTTGCCGCCGCGCGCCTGCCGATCCTGGGCGGCTTGGGGCTCGCCTGATCGCTGACCGCCGCGGGAACCCTCAGCCCACCCGCCGCAGCAGCAACACGGCCGCGCCGACAAACAGGAGCGGCGGAGCCAGTGCCGCTGCCAGCGGACTCAGACCATAAATCAACGAGAGGTAGGAAAAGGTGCGGCTGATCAGGTAATAGACGATGCCGACCATGACCCCGACGAACATCCGAACGCCGGTTCCGCGGCTGCGCGCGGAGCCAAGCAGGATGGGAATGGCCACCAGAACCATCGATAGGGTCAGCAACGGATAGACCACCTTGCCCCAGAAGATCACCTCGTAGTTGCCGGCATCCTGCGCGTTGATCCGCATGAAGCGGATGTATTTCCAGAGCCCCCACACCGGCAGGATGCGCGGATCGACGACCACCACCTCCAGGATGCCAGGGTCCAGCATGGAATCCCAGCCGGCGTTCGGGAGGCGTTCGATCCGGACCCCATCCTGACTGACATGACTGCGCGAAATGCCCTCGAGCACCCATTGTCCGTCGAGATAGCGCGCGCCTTCGGCGTAAGTCGCGATCAGGGTTCCCGCGGCATTGTCGACCCGGTAGGTCGAGATGGCGCGCAGACTAGTGCCGGACAGAATCTCGCGGATATTCACATAGGCACCGTCGTCGATCGCCCAGAACCCGGAATCGGTACTTTGCGCAACCTCGCCGGAGAGCGCCGTGCGTTTCAGCTCAAGTCCATGTTGCTCCGCGACCGGCGCCACCACCTCGCCGATGAACAGGGCGATCACGGCCAAGACCATGCCGCCCATAACACCGGCCCAGGCGATGCGCAGGATCGAGATGCCGGCCGCCCGCATCGCCACCAGCTCCGAACGGTTGGCCAGTGCCCCCAAGCCGAGTAAGGCACCGATCAGCGTGGCGATCGGAAACACCTGGTAGGCATAACGCGGCAGTGCGAGCACCATGAACAGCAGGGCGTCCTGGATGCGGTAGCCGGCCGTACCCACTTGCTCCAACTCATTGGCGAGGATGAAGAAACCCAGCAGCGGCAAGAGCACGCCCAGGGTCAGAAGGGCGCCGCCGATCACCGCACCGGCCAGATAACGATCGAGGATTCCAAGGATCATATAAAGCTCAGCTCGGTGGTAGACTCAGTACCCTTAGGATACTCACCCCGATCGCTCAACGCTGACTGATTCCGACCCGATCCGTCCCTCGAGGTACCCGCTGATGGAGTTCAAAATCAAGACCGGCGATCTCGCCAAACACAAGACCCCCTGCCTGGTGCTGGGTGTCTTTGAAAAGCGCAAGCTCACCGCACCCGCGCAGGCCGTCGACCAGGCGAGCGGCGGCCGACTCACTGAGATCCTCAAGCGCGGCGACCTGGACGGCGAGACCGGCCGGACCCTGATGCTCTATGAGGTACCCGGCATCGCGGCGGAGCGGGTGCTGCTGGTGGGCTTCGGCAAGCACAAGGAGTTCACCCGCGCCAACTACCGTCAGGCGCTGGCGGCCGCGGTGGACCTGCTGCAGCGCACCCATGCCGGTGACGCCCTGAGCACCTTGGCCGAATCGCTTCCTGATGGCCTCACCCGCTATCTGGCGTTGCGTGACGCCGTGACCACCACGGCCGATCGGGTCTACCGCTACAGCCGGACCAAGGAAGACAAGCAAGCCCCCAAGACCCCGCTGCGCACCCTCACCCTCTGGGTCGCGACCCGGGAGCAGGTCGACACGGCCGAGCAGGCCATCCAGCACGGCGCGGCCATCGCCGCCGGAGTGACGCTGGCCAAGGAACTGGGCAACCTGCCGGGGAACATCTGCACCCCGTCCTATCTGGCCGATCAGGCACTGGATCTGGCCAGCCGCTTCGACAAGCTGACGGTCGAGGTCGTGGAAGAGGCGCAGATGGAAGAACTGGGCATGGGCGCCCTGCTCTCGGTCTCCCGCGGCAGCCGGCAGCCAGCCAAGCTCATCTGCTTCAAGTACCAGGGCGGTCCGCAGGACCAGAAGCCGGTGGTGCTGGTCGGCAAGGGCTTGACCTTCGACGCCGGCGGCATCTCCATCAAGCCGGCCGCCGAAATGGACGAGATGAAATACGACATGTGCGGCGGTGCCGGCGTCTTCGGCGCCGTCCAGGCGGCCTGCGAACTCGACCTGCCGCTCAATCTGGTGGGTCTGGTTCCGGCCTCCGAGAACCTTCCTGACGGTGCGGCCAACAAGCCCGGCGATATCATCAAGAGCATGTCCGGTCAGACCATCGAGGTCCTCAACACCGACGCCGAGGGCCGCCTGATCCTGTGCGACACCCTGACCTACAGCGAGCGCTTCGACCCCGCGGTAGTGATCGACCTGGCCACCCTGACCGGTGCCTGCGTGGTCGCCTTGGGTAAGCACCCCTCCGGTCTCTTTACCGCGGACGACCGCCTCGCCCAGGAAATCCAGGACGCCGGTAACGATGCCTGGGACCGCGTCTGGCGGATGCCGCTGTGGGAGGACTACCAGGCCCAACTCGACAGCAACTTCGCGGACATGGCCAACATCGGCGGACGCGACGGCGGAGCCATTACCGCTGCCTGCTTCCTGTCACGCTATACCAAGAAATACCGCTGGGCACACCTGGACATCGCCGGCACCGCCTGGTTGAGCGGCAAGGAAAAGGGCGGCACCGGCCGCCCCGTGCCGCTGCTGGTGCAGATCCTGTTGCAGCGCAGTGGCGTGCGCGCGGCGGCCGGTCAGGCAACCGTTTGATCGACGGCGCCGGACACCAGGGGGCACAAGGCGCATTGGAATCCTGTCGCGCGGCCCTTGCTGATCCGATGCCGGACATTTCAACTGCTCTAAGGTACCGCAATGTCATCGCCCCATGGCCCGTTGCTGCTTTCCCTGTTGGTGCTTGGCGGGTCCTTGCAGCCCGCCGCGAGTGCCGAGATCACCGCCTGCGTCATCGCCGGCCTGCAGGGGAATCCGTCCTACTACAGCACCGCCACCACCGCGACTCGCTTGAAGTGCGAGTTGAACGCCGCAGACTATTATCCGACCCTCAATGAACTCTACCAGCAGGGCTTTCGTCTGATCCAGGTCATCGGCGGTGACCACGCGATGTCGCTCGGCAACGGCGGGCCGTCGCCGCTGTATCTGCTGGAACGAGAGACAAGCCCCGCGTCACCGGCCGCGGCGCCGGAACAGCCGCCGCCGCGGGACCGGCCGAGCGGCAAGAAGTGATTTCCGGTACGCCGATCACGTCAGCCGACAATGCAACAGGCTACAAATGGGTGTCGAGTCTTGGCCTTGCTCGTGCCGTTCGCGGACCCGCGGGGCGGCCCTCGATAGACCACTGAGAGACCGGTTCAGGGGTCGCCGACTTCACAACCCAGGCTGATTGTTGGACGATTGACACAGCTTGCGTGGTTTCATGTGCGGAGATATAACGGCGACGCTCGTTGAAGCGGATCCCTGACCGACATCACCCTCGTGCCGATTCACGGTACACAACCAGCCTAGATGAAAGAATCATGAAATCGACGTATCAACTGACCCTTCGCCGGACACTGATCGCCGCGGCAATCGCCGCGGCTATCACGACCGGTCATGCCGTTGCCGACGTGCGAGGTACCATTGCCGGGGGCACGGGTGCCGGCGGCATCGTGGTCAACGGCGACCCGATCGTACTGACGGTCGGCGCCAATACGATCAGCACCACTGGCCTGGTCCAAGGCGGCACCGTCCAGGGCGGTGTCGTCCAGGGCGGGACCGTCCAGGGCGGCTCCATCACCGACGGCATCGCCACCATGAACGGCGGGGATCTCAGCAATGTTCGCAGGATTACGACGAGCGGCATGGCCACGCTCGGGGTCGCGCGGGTCACGACCACGCTGCAAGTCACTGGTGCAACCACGACCAACAGCATTACCAATAACGGCAACATCACCAACACGGGAAACCTGAGCACCGCGACCCTGAGTACCACGGGGGCCGCTACGGTCGGCAGCAACCTGACGGTGACTGGCGATACGACCCTCCAGGGCGGCCTGTCGGTCGGTAGTCTCAACACCGGCAACATCTCCAGCACGGGGACTATCAGCACCGCGATACTGACCACCACCGGCAACGCGACAGTCGGCGCCAACTTGGCGGTCACCGGCCAAACCACCACCAGCGGCCTGACCAATACCGGCAACTTCGCCAACGCGGGCAACCTGAGCACCGGTACGCTGGCAACCACCGGCAACGCGACAGTCGGCGG
>JACDZG010000086.1 GCA_013426805.1 Chromatiaceae bacterium | reverse complement strand
GTTAAGCAAGCCGCGTGACAGTTCCGGCAACCACATCAGTTTGGATCGCACCCGGTGGCCGCGCGACCGGAGCGCGCACCTGCAGGATTTTGTAGACTAGCGGACCGATCTGCCGCGGGTGCGGCGCCTGCACCACTGACACCATGAAAAAACCCAAGTACCCGCTGGCCCATTTCTCCCCGGCAAAAGATGAGCTCGTGGTGATCGCCATCACCCGCGAGTCGGTGGACACCGGCGACATCCGCCCGCTGCTCGAAAAGCTCTCACTGCTCTCAGGCACCCGCGAGGCGGCCCTCAAGTGGGAAGGCAAGCTGACCTTCTATTTCGATGGCTGGGATCAGGACCCGCGCGAAACCGCGGAGATCCCGGAGATCCGCTCCTTCTTCCTGGACGTGACGGCGGAGTGGCCCTATTGGTTGCATTTCTGCGAGAAGGTGGGCGATACCGTCCTGCACGTTCTGCGGCTCATGTGCCGGGGTCAGTATGTCCGGGGCAGCGCCGACATGGTCGGCTGGCAGTTCGACGATCCGCACGACCTTGGCCGCCAGATGATGCTGCTGTTCAATGGTCAGAACGGGATGTATGACCGGTTCAGGCTGCCCGAGACGATGAACGAACGCATCACGCAGGAAGTCACCCAGTTAATTGAGAATTCGTTCGGATGAGAAGGCGCTATCGCCCCCTGAAACCGAACGAACATCCCGCGTGATCCGGTCGATGCGTTTGCGCCGGTCTATTCAGGTCGGCGCTGCATCCTGCAGCTTCACACACAGCACATCGCATTTGACGCTGCGCAGCACCGCTTTGGCGGTCGAGCCGAACAGCCCCAGGAAACCATGGCGACCGTGGCTGCCGATGATCACCAAGTCGGCGGCGATTTCATCGGCGACTTCGTCGATGGTATGACTGGTGGGACCGACCCGGACCAGACGGTCGACCGGCGCGACGCCCAAACGTTCGCCCAGGACGTCCAGTTGCCGACAGGCGATATCCACGAGCTCCTGCTCCAGCCCCAGGTCATCCGGGGTCGGCAAGTCCCCGCCGAAGCCGAGCGGCATATAATCCGGCGCTGGCGGAACATGCTCCAGCACATGCAGCAGGGTCAGGCGCGCTCCAAACAAGGCGCGCAGCCGCTGGGCGCGGTCGATGACCGGCTCACCGTTCGGTTCGAAGTCCACTGCCGCCAGCAGACGGGAATAAGTCTCGGTTGTCATCGCATGCCTCGTTCGCCGTTGTGAGATCCACTGTTGCTGTATTGTAGGGTGCGGTGAGGAACGAACCGCACCGGCCCCAGGCATCAAACTCCCGGACGCCGCGGTGCGGTTCGTTCCTCACCGCACCCTACCGCCGGAGTCATGAGCACGGCCATCAAAGTATACGCCTGCCGGTCCGGGTCACCGCCGCAGCCTCCAGAGCTTGCGGATTCGCCTCAGTCCGGTATATTGCTGCAAAGCAACATAAGCGGCGCGGCGCGGCCGTTTCCACGACGAGCCCGGTACAACAGCCCCAACGGCACGCCTCGGAGGCCCCCAAGATGCTGCGAAAGATCCTGATCGCCAACCGCGGCGAGATTGCGGTGCGGGTGATCCGCGCCTGTGCGGAGATGGGCATCCGATCGGCGGCCGTCTTTGCGGAGGCGGACCGTCATTCGCTCCATGTCAAGAAAGCCGATGAGGCTTACAGCCTGGGCGGCGACCCCCTGGCCGGCTATCTCAACGTTCACAATATCGTGAACCTGGCGCTCACCACGGGCTGCGACGCCATCCACCCCGGCTACGGCTTCCTCGCCGAAAATCCGGAACTGGCGCTGGCCTGCACCCGGCGCGGACTCACGTTCATCGGGCCGACGGCCGCGGTGATCGAACGCATGGGGGACAAAACACAGGCGCGCTTGGCCATGCAACAGGCCGGGGTGCCGGTGACCCCAGGCAGCCCCGGTAACCTGGCGGACCTGGACGAGGCCCTGCGGGTCGCCGATCAGATCGGTTATCCGGTGATGCTCAAGGCGACCTCCGGCGGCGGCGGCCGCGGCATCCGCCGTTGCGATGACGCCAAGGCACTGCGCAACAACTTCGAGCGGGTGATTTCCGAAGCGACCAAGGCGTTCGGACGGGCCGAGGTCTTCCTCGAAAAGTGCATCGTCAACCCGCGCCATATCGAGGTCCAGGTGCTGGGCGACCACCATGGCAACGTGGTCCATCTGTTCGAACGCGACTGCTCCATTCAGCGGCGGAATCAGAAGCTGATCGAGATCGCGCCCTCCCCCCAGATCGACGAGGCCGAGCGTCAGTATATCGGCGGACTCGCGGTGCTGGCCGCCCGCTCGGTGAACTATACCAATGCCGGCACCGTGGAGTTCCTGCAGGACACCGACGGGCGTTTTTATTTCATGGAAATGAATACCCGCATCCAGGTGGAGCACACCATCACCGAGACCATTACCGGCGTGGACCTGGTCGAGGAACAGATTCGCATCGCCGCCGGGTTGCCGCTGCGTTTCAAACAGCATGAAATCGGCCGGCGCGGCTTCGCCATGCAATTCCGCATCAATGCGGAAGACCCCAAGAACAACTTCCTGCCCAGCTTTGGGCGCATCTCCCGCTATTATGCACCGGGCGGCCCCGGGGTGCGCACCGATACCTGTATCTATACCGGCTACACGGTGCCGCCGCATTACGATTCCATGCTGGCCAAGGTGATCGTCTGGGCACTGTCCTGGGAGGACGTCCTCAATCGCGGTTCCCGCACCCTGCGCGACCTGGGGCTCTTCGGCATCAAGACCACCATCCCCTTCTACCAGGAAATCCTGCGCGATCCGCAATTCCGCTCCGGGCGCTTCAACACCGGCTACCTGGACGCTCATCCGGAACTCCTGGAGTATTCCGAGAAACGTCGCAAGGAACATGTGGCCGCGGCCCTGGCGGCGGCCATCGCGGCGCACGCCGGGCTGTAACTGTTTTATCAGATTCAGGTTCTCATCATGCCCAAGATCAACATCACCGACGTCTGTCTGCGCGACGCCCATCAGTCGTTGCTCGCCACGCGGATGCGCACCGAGGACCTGCTGCCGATCTGCCCGAAGCTCGACGCCATCGGTTATTGGTCATTGGAATGCTGGGGCGGCGCCACCTTCGACGCCTGCGTACGCTTCCTGAAAGAAGACCCCTGGGATCGTCTGCGCCAACTGCGCGAGGCCCTGCCCCGGACCCGGCTGCAAATGCTGCTGCGCGGTCAGAATCTGCTGGGCTACCGCCATTATTCCGATGACGTGGTGCGCGCGTTCGTGAAACGCTCCGCTGAACACGGCATGGACGTTTTTCGCATTTTCGATGCCCTGAATGACGTGCGCAATCTCCAGACCGCCATCGAGGCCACCAAGAACGCCGGCAAACATGCGCAGGGCACCATCTGTTACACCCAGAGCCCGGTTCATAACGTGGCCGGGTTCGTACAGATGGGCAAAGAGTTGGCGGCCATGGGCTGCGACTCGCTCGCCCTCAAAGACATGGCGGGGCTGTTGACGCCCTTCGTCACGGCCGACCTGGTGCGGGCACTGAAGGACGCGGTGGATCTGCCGCTGCATCTGCATTCCCATGCCACCGCGGGCCTGGCGGACATGTGTCACCTGAAGGCGATCGAAAACGGGTGCGACACCATCGACACCGCCATCTCCTCCATGGCCGGCGGCACCTCCCATCCGCCCACCGAGAGCATGGTCGCCGCGCTGCGCGGGTCCCAATACGACACCGGGCTGGACCTGCAAGCGATTCAGGACATCGGTATCTATTTCTACCAGATTCGCAAACGCTATCACCAGTTCGAAAGCGAGTTCACCGGGGTCGATACGCGGGTGCAGATCAATCAGGTCCCCGGCGGCATGATCTCCAACCTGGCCCACCAACTGAAGGAACAGAACGCGCTGGAGCGCATGTCCGCGGTGCTGGAAGAAATCCCGAAGGTGCGCAAAGACCTGGGCTACCCGCCCCTGGTCACCCCCACGTCGCAGATCGTCGGGACCCAGGCGGTCATCAATGTCCTGACCGACAAGCGCTACCAGACCATCACCAACGAGGTGAAACGCTATCTCCAGGGCCGCTACGGCCGCGCCCCGGCACCGGTCAACCCGACCCTGCAACAGCAGGCCATCGGCAACGAAGAACTGGTGGAATGCCGCCCGGCCGACCTGCTCAAACCCGAGATGGAGCGGCTGACGCAGGACATCGGACCGCTCGCCCACTCCGCCGATGATGTGCTGATCTATGCCATGTTCCCGGAGATCGGCCGCTCCTTCCTGGAACAGCGGGCGGCCGGGACCCTGCAGCCGGAACCCCTGGAGCCGCCGCCGAGCGCCCAGGCGGCCGGCAGCGCACCCACCGAATTCAACATCGCGGTCCATGGCGAAACCTACCACGTCAAGGTCACGGGTGCTGGCCACAAGGGCCAGGCCGACCGGCACTTCTACCTGAACATCGACGGCGTCCCCGAAGAGGTCGTGGTCGAAACCCTGGACGAGATCGTCCTCACCGGCGGGACCGAGGGTGCGGTGAAGAAGGCAATCGTCGGCAAGCGGCCCAAGCCCAGCGCCCCCGGCCATGTGACCACCTCCATGCCGGGCAACATCGTCGATGTGCTGGTCAAGGAAGGCGACAGCGTCGAAGCCGGGCAGTCGGTCCTGGTCACCGAGGCGATGAAGATGGAGACCGAGATCCAGGCCCCCATCGCCGGCACCGTCACCGCCGTTTATGTTATCAAGGGGGACGCGGTGAATCCGGATGAGGTGTTGCTGGAGATCGCGCCGCCCTGAGTTCGGGCGGTTCGTTATTGTCGGATGCGCACCGGCTGGAAACCGGCGCCACAAGGGGGGCTAGAAGTCTAGCCGGCTGACCACCGCCTTGGTCGCACTGTCCTTGATCAGGACCTGAGCCCCGCCCGTTGTCGGCACACCGAGCACAGCGACCTCCGGGCTGCCATTGCCATTCAGATCGGGCAGCACCGCCAGATCCAGCGGGTCAAGGTGATCGAACCAGAGGTTGCGTATCAGGGTTCCGGTAGCGGCATCGCGCAGTTCGGTTTTTGTTTGACCGGCAGCGTCCCGGCTCAACACCGCCAGCTCGGTCACCCCGTTGCCGTCGAGGTCGGGCAGCACGGCCACCTGGTGCGTTGTGCCACCGCCAAAAACCGGTTGTAGAGCATTATGCATCGGGACATCGCCGGACCAGGTTTGTCCGGTCAGGTAGGCGTTTCCGGCGCTATCCACAGCGATAGCGCTATTCATTTCCACTCCGCCTCCGCCGAAGTAGCTGGAGTAAAGCAGCGTCGCGCCATCAGCACTCAGTTGCGTGATAAAGGTATCACGGAAGCCGCCAAAGACCGGCTGCAGCGCGTTGCGCGTCGGGAAATCGGTGCGGTCGGTCCATCCGGTCACGTAAGCCTGGCCGGCGCCGTCCACCGCGATGCCGGTGCCGAGGCTGCCGTAAGCATCCTCAAAATTCTCGCTCCCCCCACCGAAGTAGTTCGCGTAGACCAGCGCGGTGCCGTCGGCACTGAGTTTGACCACAAATGCATTACGCTCTCCCGCCCTGTCGTCGGGGGGGGGGGTTGCATGTGAGGTCGGCCGAATCGGTTCCTCCGGTCACGTAGACCTGACCGGTGCTGTCGACGGCGATGTCCCTGGCCCCATCGTAATGGGTGCTGCCAAGGTACGTGGAGTAGACCAGCGCGCCATCGGCACTGAACTTCGCCACAAATGCGTCACCGCGCCAACCGCAGCTTTCTGCCTGCGTAAGCGCTGCCGCCGAGGTAGGTGGAGTACACCAACACCGGATCGATCACCAACGCCCGCCCGGCGTCATAGTCCCCGATCGTCAAACTCACCTGCCGGCTATCCGCCAGCACATAGCGGGTCGGAACCAGCGTGCGCTCGCCGTTGGTCTCCTGATAGACCCGCGGGCTGTGCTGGATGATCTGCTGCTCGCCCAGGGTCAGCACCAGATTGCCGGTGTCATCAAGCCGCATCCGATCCGCCCCCGCGAAGGCGAGCCGGATGACCTTGGGGTCCGCCCCCGGGGCCAACACCAGGTCATATTCCAGTTGGCCCTGGGTGCCGTAATAGACCAGATCGACACCGGGATAGACCCCCTCGTAGCGCACCTTGGCATAGGTGGACAGGCCGGTGCGCCAGGCGGCGGGGTCCTTGCCGCGCAGATAGTTGACCTTGCCCGGCAGGGCGGCCTCGCCGCGGATGACCGGTTCGGGATTGGCACCGACCAGACTCAGGCGCAGCACTGCCGACGGGGTCGCCGCGGCGGTCGGTTCCGACACGGCGGCCGGCTCCGGCCGGGCGCCGGGCCGGGGTCGCGACGCCGGGTTCGGTTGGCTGGTGTGCAGCGACAGCACCGCCTCGCCGGGCGTCAGAAACAGACTGTAGCCGGGGCCGCGGGCGAGGAACTTGACCGCCGCATCGGCCTGGCCGCCGTTGGCCTCGAAGGTGTAGGGCAGCTTGCCGTAGTCGGCCTGGATGCGCGCCTGGGCCGGGGCGGCTGGGGCGGTCGCCGCCGCGGCCGGCGCTGTGGCTGGTTGGACCAATGGGGCCGCGAATTCGGTAACACCTGCCCCGCCAACTGGCGGGGGTGCGGCGGCGGCCAGCAGGCCGCTGCCGAGCGCCAGCACGGCGGGAACCAAACGCAGTCGTGGCAGGATCTCAAACATGACCAAGCTCCGTGGGTGAACAATCTGCAAGACCTGGCTGATGCGTGGGAAACTGTGATCAGAAACCGTGATCAGAAACTGTGATCAGCGTCACACTTTGTGAGAGCGGACTATAACATCGCGGTCAAAGCCCGGAAAATCCCGTTGATCGCTCGTTAACCGCCGTACCGCGGATTTATTCAACCGAGCGTCCGCGGGAGACCCGCTCTATGAACGATCACCCCCTACAGCCCCCGACGGATATTGCAGGCATGCGCGGTCGGGGTGTTTATTCCTGGGAATCGCCTTATTATCGCCCTCCACGCATAAGGTCAGCCGACCGGAATTCTCTGATGAATAAGGATCTGTAACGATGCAACCCACGTCAGCACCGGTCGCCGCAGCGACCGCGACCCCCTCCCCCTTCGACCTCGATAACGCCGACGGCTATGCACGCTGGCGCGACGCCCGGCTCGCCGCGGCCCCCACCCGGCTGGCGGATCTGGTGGTGGAAGTCGAGGACCCGCGCCAACTGACGCAGACACAGTTCGACGCCATCCTGGACCGCTGCCGACGGGCCAATATGGCGATCTATGTCGGCCGGACCGGCGCTGATCCGGGCAAGTCGATCCCGGTGGAACTGGGCGCCCGCTTCGGCCTGCACCGGCTGGATCACAATCCGGGAGCGGACGAGGACGCCGTGACCTCGCTGAAGGTCCAGACCGACGCGCGGCATCGCGGGTACATCCCCTATACCGACCGGCCCATCGCCTGGCATACCGACGGCTACTACAACACTCCCGAGCGGCAGATCAACGGAGTGCTGCTGCACTGCGTCCACCCGGCCGCCGCGGGCGGCGCCAATGCCCTGCTCGACCATGAGGTCGTCTACTGTCTGGTGCGTGACCGCGATCCCGAGTTCATCCGCGCCCTGATGCACCCGCGGTGCATGACCATCCCGGCCAATGAGGGCGAGGCCCCGACCGGCGGCACGGTGACGCGCGCCGAGCAATCCGGCCCCGTGTTCTCGGTCCGCCCCGACGGCCGATTACACATGCGTTACACCAACCGCGCCCGCAACATCCGGTGGCGCGACGACCCGCTCAGCGCGGCAGCCGTCGCTTGTCTCAAGACTGTCCTGCATACCCCCGGTCCCTGGCACCTGGAAGGCCGTCTGGAACCCGGTTGGGGCCTGATCTGCAACAACGTGCTGCATACCCGCACCGGCTTCACTGACG
Source organism: Chromatiaceae bacterium (assembly GCA_013426805.1). Classification (GTDB taxonomy): domain Bacteria; phylum Pseudomonadota; class Gammaproteobacteria; order Chromatiales; family Chromatiaceae; genus Thiodictyon. The sequence goes on along the minus strand of JACDZG010000086.1, from coordinate 24,991 downwards.
GGCCGGTGCCCCGGCTCATCTATAGGGCGCGCTATTACGACCGCATTGCGGGGACGTGAAAGCCAGCCGGTGCCCCCGTGGGAGCGGCCTCCGGCCGCGATGCGGTGCGGCGGTGAATGCCAATGGTGTGGATTCCGCGCGATCCATCGCGGCCGGAGGCCGCTCCCACGGAGCCTTTGCGTGAGGGGCCACGGCTGACGCCTTGGACTCCAGGGAGCCGCGCGGCCGGGGACCCGATCGCTGCGCGTTGACAACTGACCGGCGGTCATCTACTGTAGCGACTAAATGACCCTGAGTCAGTTACGTGTCGTACCGGGAGCCGCAATTGCCATGGCCGTTCGTCAGCGGGCCATTCAGGCTGAAGATAAGCAGGAGCGCCGCGACGCCATCCTCGACGCCGCCGAGGGCGTTCTGCTGGACGCGCCCGCCCGCGTCGCCAGCGTCGCTGAGGTGGCCGTTCACGCCGGCCTCGCCAAGGGAACCGTTTACCTCTATTTTCCGAGCAAGGAGGAACTCCTGCTCGCGGTTCACGAGCGCCGGATCGACCGCTTCTTCCGGGACCTGATCGCACTGGTGGAATTGGCGCCGCACGTCGACTTCGATGCGGTGTTCGCCTTGACGCGCGCCCATCTGGTCGATCCGCCCCTGGTGCTGCCGTTGGCGGCGCGCTGTTTCGGCCTGATGACCCACAGTATTCCGCCCGCCGAAGCGCTGGCGTTCAAGCAGCGGATGGCGGCCCGACTCGAACGGGCAGGCGCTGGGGTCGAGCGTCATTTTCCCTTGTCGCCATCGAAACCCACCCTGGGGCGCGGGGTCGTTCTGCTGCGCCGCAGTTATGCGCTGATCCTCGGGCTCTGGCAGATGTCGGCCGCGGCCGGTTGCGCGGCGGCCGGCCCCGATCCCGAGTTACCGCCGGTGTTCGCCTGGAGCTACCCGGTCGAACTCGAGGACGCATTGCGGGCGCTCTGGGTGGGAATGATCGGCGCCTCGTCAACCACCCGGACATCGCCATGAATCGATCGCCGCACTTCCTGTTGACATTTCCACGGTATAACGGCAAACCGCTCGGGGTCGTCCTGCTGATCCTGCTGGCGGCCACCCTCACCGGCTGCACCAAGCCCGAGCCGGTCGCGGCCGCGATTCGTCCGGTGCTGCTCATCCAGGTCGTGCCGGGCAGCGGCGCCGAGACTGCCGTATTCGCCGGCGAGATCAAGCCCCGCTATGAGTCGGACCTGGCCTTCCGCATCGGCGGCAAGATCGTCAGCCGCGGTGTCGATGCCGGTGCACGGGTGCGCAAGGGCCAGGTGCTGGCGCGGCTTGATCCGGCGGATCTGGCGCTGCAGACCGAGGCCGCCGAGGCGCAGGTCGCCGCCGCGCGGGTCGATCATGAGTTCGCCCAAGCCGAACTCGACCGTCACGAGAACCTTCTCAAACAGAAATTCATCAGCGCCTCCGCCCTCGACGCCAAGCGCAATGCGATGAAAGCGGCCCAAGCCAGGCTCGAGCAAACCCAGGCGAACCTTGCCGTCACCCGCAATCAGGCAGCCTATGCGCAACTCCTCGCCCCGCAAGACGGTGTGATCACGGCCGTCGCGGCCGAGGCGGGTCAGGTGGTCACCGCCGGTCAACTGGTGATGCGGTACGCCCGCGAGCGCGAACGCGAGGTCGAGATCGCCGTTCCCGAGGCGCGGATCGGCGAGGTGCAGCAGGCGCAGCAGATCGCGGTGATGCTGGCGGCCGCTCCCGACGTCCGCTATCGCGGTGAGGTCCGCGAGGTCTCGCCGACGGTCGATCCGGTAACCCGGACCTTCGCCGTGCGCGTCTCGGTCATCGACCCGGCGCCGGCCATGCAGTGGGGCATGACCGCGGAGGTCCTGCTGGCCGATCCCGGGTCCGGGACGGCCAGTCTGTTGCCCGCGACCGCACTCTATCAGGCAAGCGATGGTCGGCCCGCGCTCTGGGTTTATGACCCCATGGTCGGCACGGTGTCGCTGCGCCCGGTCGAGATCGCCCAATACCGCGAAGACGGCGTGGTGATCGCCGCCGGACTGCGTGCCGGTGAGTGGGTGGTCGCCACCGGCGCCAACAAGCTTCACGACGGTCAGCAGGTCCGGCCCTATGCCGGCGCCGGACGGCCGGTCCCGCCTGATCCGACGGTGCCGACAGCCGCGACGACAGCGCGGGCGAATTGACCGGATGACACCTCCAGCCACTCCACGCCTGAACCTCAACCTGTCCGAATGGGCGTTGCGCCATCGTTCGCTCGTCCTGTATCTCATGATCATGCTGGCCCTGGCCGGTAGCGTCGCCTATACCCAGCTCGGTCAGTCCGAAGACCCGCCGTTCACCTTCAAGGTGATGGTCATCAAGACGAATTGGCCCGGCGCCTCGGCCCGCGAGGTCGAACAGCAAGTCACCGACCGCATCGAGCAGCAATTGCAGGAACTGCCGCTCCAGTTCGTGCAGAGCTATTCCCGACCAGGGGAGTCATTGGTCTTCGTCTCATTACTGGACTCACTGCCGCCCACGGCGATCCCCGATCTTCAGTATCAGGTCCGGAAGAAAGTCACCGACATCCGTCAGACCCTGCCGCCCGGCATTCAGGGGCCCTTCTTCAACGACGAGTTCGGCGATACTTATACTAATCTCTACGCGATCAGCGGCGAAGGTTACACTTATCGCGATCTCAAAGATTTTGGTGATCGCATCCGCGCCGAACTGCTGCGCGTGCCGGGTGTCGCCAAGATCGATTTCATCGGTGAGCAGGACGAGAAGATCTATATCGAGCTGTCGAATGCCCGGCTCGCGCTGCTGGGCATCACCCCCGAGCAGATCGTCCGGACGCTCGCGGCGCAGAACGCGGTGGCCGCGGCCGGCGCCTTCGAGACTCCCACCGACCGCATCTACCTGCGCCCGAGCGGGGCCTTCGACTCACTCGATGCCGTTCGCGACATCGCCCTGCGGGTCAACGACCGCCTGTTCCGGCTGGGTGACATCGCACAAGTGTCACGCGGCTATGTGGACCCGCCCCAGGAGAAGATGCGCCGGCACGGGCGCGAAGCCTTAGGGATCGGCGTGACCATGGTCGCGGGCGGCGACGTGATCGCGCTGGGACGCGCGCTCGCGACGCAACTCGCCGCGCTGGAACCCGAACTGCCGATCGGCATGGAGATCGGACAGGTCGCCAGCATGCCGCGCGCGGTAGAGCGCTCGGTGCAGCAATTCATCCGGTCACTCGCCGAGGCGGTCGCCATCGTGCTCGCGGTGTCGCTGGTGAGTCTGGGTTTGCGTACCGGGCTGGTGGTCGCCATCGCGATCCCGCTGGTACTGGCCACGACCTTCCTGTGCATGTGGCTGTTCGGCATCGGTCTGCACAAGATCTCGCTCGGCGCCCTGATCCTCTCGCTTGGTCTGCTGGTCGATGACGCGATCATCGCCGTCGAGATGATGGCCATCAAGCTGGAGCAGGGATTCGACCGCTTCAGTGCCGCGAGCTTCGCCTATACCAGCACCGCCTTCCCGATGCTCTCGGGCACGCTCGTCACCGTTGCCGGTTTTCTGCCGATCGCGATGGCCAAGAGTTCGACCGGCGAATACACCCGCTCGCTGTTTCAGGTCTCGGCGATCGCGCTCATCGCCTCCTGGGTCGTGGCGGTCATCGTAATCCCGTATCTCGGGTTCAAGTTGCTGCCTGACTTCGGTCAGCCGCGGCGGGCCTCACTTGCGGCGCGGATGAGCGCACGGCTGCGCGGGCGCCCGGAGCCGGCGCCCCACGGCGGCACGCACGGCCATCGGGATCAGGTCCCGGATCAGGTCCCGGATCAGGTCTATGACACGCCCTTCTATCGCCGCTTCCGGTCACTGGTGAGCTGGAGCGTCGCCCACCGCTGGATCGTCATCGGTGCAACGCTCGCCGTATTCATCGGCGCGCTGGCCGCTTTCCGCTTGGTCCCGCAGCAGTTCTTCCCATCCTCGTCCCGACCCGAACTGATCGTCGACCTGCGTCTGCCCGAGGGCAGTTCATTCGCCGCCACCCTGGGCGAGGCGCGGCGGATGGAGCAATTCCTCGACGGCGAGCAGGGTGTTGAAAGCTATGTCACCTATGTCGGCGTGGGCAGCCCGCGCTTTTATCTGCCGCTCGATCAGCAATTGCAAAGCGCCAATTTCGCGCAGATCGTGCTGGTCGCGATGGACAATGATGCGCGTGAGCGGCTGCGCACACGGCTGATCCAACTGTTCGAAGAGGACTTCCCCGGCCTGCGCGGGCGGGTGACGCGCCTGGAGAACGGGCCGCCGGTCGGCTTCCCGGTCCAGTTCCGCGTCTCCGGCGACGATCTGCCGCGGGTGCGGGGGCTGGCCCGCGAGGTCATGGCCCTGGTGCGCGCCGATCCGCAGATCATCAACGCCCAATTCGACTCCGACGAGCCGACCAAGGTGATCCGCCTGAAGGTCGATCAGAACAAGGCGCGGGTGCTGGGTTTCTCCTCTCAGGATCTGGCCGCGTTCCTGCAAAGCACCATGTCCGGACTCACGGTCACCTATGTTCGCGAGGCCGACAAGCAGATCGAGGTGGTCCTGCGCGGCCAACCCGCCGAACGCGCGCGATTGGCGTCGCTCCAGGACCTGGCGCTGCCCGCGCGCAACGGCAAGGCGGTGTCCATCACCCAGATCGCCGAACTGCGCTACGAACAGGAGGACGGCATCATCTGGCGCCGCGCCCGCCTGCCGACCGTGACCGTGCGCGCCGACGTGCTGGGCGACGCCCAGGGGCCGGACGTGGCCAACCGGATCGACCGGCAACTCGCCGCGCTGCGCGCCCGGTTGCCGCTCGGTTACCACATTGAAATCGGCGGTGCGGTCGAGGAATCGGCGCGCGGCCAGCGCTCGATCGCCGCCGGCGTGCCGCTGCTCTTGGTGACCGTGTTGACCCTGCTGATGATCCAGTTGCAGAGCTTCTCGCGCACGCTGATGGTGCTGCTGACCGCGCCGCTGGGGCTGATTGGTGTCACCGCCGGGCTGCTGGTGTTCGGCTTGCCGTTCGGTTTCGTGGCCATGCTCGGCACCATTGCGCTGTCCGGCATCATCATGCGCAACTCCATCATCCTGGTCGACCAGATCGAGCAGGACCGTGCCGCCGGAGCAACGCAGCGCGACGCCATCATCGGTGCCACGACCCGGCGCTTCCGGCCGATCGTGTTGACTGCCGCCGCCGCCGTGCTCGCCATGATCCCCTTGGTCCACAGCGCCTTCTTCGGCCCCATGGCGGTCGCGATGATGGGCGGCATCCTGGCCGCGACCGTGTTGACGCTGGGGTTCCTGCCCGCGCTCTACGCGGCCTGGTTCCGCGTGCCGCGGGCGTCGGACGACACCGCGTCGGGCCTTGATCATCGTTCCGGCCGGCCGCGGACCCTACGGTAACACCGTGACCCATAGGGTCCGCTGTGCGGACCGACGACCGTGCCGATCGCGCGGTGGCCGGGTGTATGACCAAGGCCCCGCGTCGCTGCCGCGGCCCTGGAGTCCAAGGCGTGAGTCTTGAATCAGCTACACTAGCGGCAACCGCCCAACGCATCCCTTGGAGGGACCAATCCCATGGGCTCTGCCGTCGAGCTGTATGAAGCCCTGGCCAGCGCGCCGGACGACCGGACGCGAGCGCGGGTGATCGCCGCGGCCTTCGAGCGGCTGGAAGAGCGTTACCCGCATTTGCCGGATTTGGTCACCAATTTTGAACAACGGCTTGCCGCCGAACTGCATGGTGATGTCGGCTGTGGAAATCAAAGCAGGGTTCCGAAAAAGCGAAGCGAGAGAAAGACGGGGCGCCGTCGTTCGACGGACCACAAACAAAAAAGCCCCGCCAATGGGCGGGGCTTTTTTTCACCAGGTGCCAGGCACCTGGTACCCAGGTTTACTGGGGTACGACGTTCGTCGCGCTCGGGCCTTTCTGGCCTTGCTCAACGTTGTAGGAGACGGTTTGTCCCTCGGCCAGCGACTTGAAGCCACCGCCCTGGACGGCGCTGTGATGGACGAAGACGTCCTTGCTGCCGTCGGAAGGAGCGATAAAGCCGAAGCCTTTATCGTTACTGAACCACTTGACTGTACCTGTTGCCATTTCGGAAACCTCTGAATTGAACTAAACGTGTGTATATGCAGACAACTGTCGGGCTATTACGGAAGATCTGCCACGCACTACGGAGAGGAGGTACTGCCGAAACACTACAGGAAAACACTGCACTCGCGAATCATACCGATGACCGAGTAAACCCGCAAGGTTTTTCTTCAGACAAACGTCGACGGAAATCGCCTAAACTGGCGCTTTCCGGCGGCCACGCCGCCCTCAACGGCTGTCCTGCATGAGCACGATTCCAACTGCCTATCGGAACATCATCGACCCGCTGGTCGTGGTGGCACGCAACATCCTTGAAGAGGGCGAGCAACTCGTGCCGGTCGCCTTCGTCGGCAACCTGACCACCGGCGAGACGCACCAGGTGATGATGAACGCGGCCTCCGAGCAGACCAAGGACGACTCGGCCTTCCTGATCCGCCAGTTGGCCGCGATCCATCAGGCCGACTTCATCTTTGTCATCATGGATGCCTGGGGCCTGCCGCGTGACAAGGTGCACCGGTACAAGGAAATTCTGGAGCGTTATGGCTCCATCGGCGCCTCGCCCTACCGCATCGATGTGGTGTCCTTCTCACTGGAGACCCGTCACGGCCTGTGGCTGGCCCAGGTGCCGGTCAAGCCCAAGGGTGCCTCGAAGAAACGGCGCACCTTCGGCGAACCGGACTATCAGCACTCCACCGAGGTGCAAGGCCGGTTCGTGGACCTGCTGCCGGTGAAGGACACCGACGCGCGGCCGGGTGCCTTGCACTGAGGCGATTGCCGGAACAATGAGGGCCGCCGGAGCAGGCGACTCGCCATCCGGATCAGCATCGCGTGCCGCCATGGGCAGCGCCGATGAGGACGGCGACGGACTGGCGCGCACGGGTCGGCTGTCGGCCTATCCGCTGGCCCAGCGTATGCTCGCCCGGCGGCGCGATGCGGTGTTGCTGTTCGACGAGGTCGAGGACGTGTTCGGCGCCAGTGACGACCTGGTCGCGCTACTGCGCGGTCAGCGGTCCACCGGCCGCCGGAAAGGCTGGATGAACCGCATCCTGGAGGAGAATCCGGTGTCGGCGATCTGGATCACCAACGACGCCGACCGCATGGACCCGGCCTTTCTGCGGCGCTTCCTGCTGCCGGTCGCCGTCGTCACCCCGCCGCGCTCGGTGCGCCGCCGGATGGTCGAGCGCCATCTGGGCGACCGCGACCTGCCGTCCGCCCTGCTCGATGAACTGGCCGCCGACGCGGTGCTGGCCCCGGCCCAGTTCGGCGCGGCCCGGCGCCTGCTGGACCTGCACCCGCAGGCCCCGGCCGAGCAGACGGTACGCGCCGGTCATGGCCTGGAGTGAACGTGTCTTCGATGCGCGCACGCTAGCGGAGGTGTTGGTGGATGATCCGCAGGTCAATCAGGGATAATCGGAATGAGCCTTGATCGTCGTTCCGGCCACCGCGCAGCGGCCAGTGTTCGTAGAAGCATTATCCTGGCTCTTCAAAGCGGCTGGAATCCGCTGTTACGGCGGGGGCGATGATTGAGGCCGAATCGTCAATGAGCAATCTCTTACACTGAGCGGAGCGCGATGCAATTTACTCTGCAAATTCCCGACGATCTTGCCGCGAATTGGCTGTTGGCTCTGTTGGTGGGGCTCGGTGCTGCTGTTTGGGTTCCTTGGCGATGGATGATCAGCCTCGCTCATATGGGAAAATGACTCTGTGACGGATGAACACAGGTGTTTTTCTTCATCTGTGAACATCTGTGACATCTGTGGATAAATCCGGGTGATCGCTGCCTTGCGTGTCCGGGCCAAGGCATCCTGGGACGCCGCCAGTCACATGACCGGCTGGAATAGCGACTGTTTCCGCACCGGCCGGGATGATCCGGTGGGACTCGATCCGGTACCACACGTCATTCGGGGATCTGCCCCGATACCCGCGGCAGCCCGTAGCGGGCACTGCGCCCGCCGCCGGGCAGGCTGATCAAGGCACCGAGCTGGAGCAGGGTCGCCAGGTCGCGCGTCGCGGTCGCCTTCGAGCAGCCGGTGATGCCGATATATTTCCCGGCCGTCATGCCGCCCTCGAATCCGGCCGGACCCGCGGCGAACATCCGGGCAATCGCTTTTTGGTGACGGCCGTTGAGACGATCGCGAAATCGGTCGAAATAGCGCGCCTTCTCGACCACGAAGTCGATCTGCGTGCGGGCGATATCTTGGGCCTTGAGCACCGTTGCGACGAACCAGGTGAGCCAGTCATCGATCTGAAGCCCCGCACGTTGGCTGCGCTCCAACAGCGCATCGTAGGTCTTCTTGTCGGCCTCGATGCAGGTGGCGAGGCTGGACAGTGGCGGGTACCCGAGGTCTTGGGCAATGGCGTGATCGGCGATAGCCCGCCCGACTCGGCCGTTGCCGTCGTCGAACGGATGGATCGATTCAAACCACAGATGCGCAATGCCGGCTCGCAGCGGTCCGGGAAGCGGGTTCTTGTTGATGGTAGGGTCGGTCGCGTTGTACCAAGCCAAAAATCGGGCCATCTCCTGCGGCACCTGTGATGACGGTGGTGCTTCGTAATGCACCCGCTGTTTGCCGATGTAACCGGAGACGATCAGCATCGGCGCGTCGCCGCGACGAAAGACGCCCCGCTCCAATGCATGGGACGGGCGCTCCGGGATCACCATGGTCTGCCAGATTCCGAGCAAAGCGGCGTCCAGCGGCCGGGCAACGTTGTCGCGAACGGACACCATGAGGGCCGCGATCCCGTCGGCCCGCGGGTCTCGGGACAGGGTGTCTTTCGGAGTCAGTCCGATGTAGGCTTTGATTGAGGAGCGGACCGACGCACGATCCAGTTGTTCGCCTTCAATGGCACTGGTCTTGATCGCCTCGGAAACGAGCAGGTCCACCAGGGCTTCCCGTCGGTCATCGACGGCCAATCGCGACACGGTACCCGCGAGTGCCTCGGCCCGACACCGGTACTCGGCGACGGTCGAAGCCAGGCGGCTCGCATCAAAACTGAAGGTCGGCCAGTCAGGCCGTTGCCAGATCCACATGAGCCGATTATAGGCCCTATTCGGCTCAGGTCGGCGGCGACGGCACCGCGCGCTCTACGGAGGCGCCGGCCTGGTTGTAAACCGGGCCGTTTCGCGATCTGCGCGGTCGTCGGTCCGCACAGCGGACCCTACGGTCGGTCCGCACAGCGGACCGTCCGCGGCCGGCCGCAACGATGATCGAGGCCGCGCCGCAGGGCGCCCTACTCCACCGGCTCAGTTGTAGACCAGCTCCGACCAACGCTTCTCGTTGATCAGCGTCTGCTTGCACGCCTTCCAGGCGTCGGCGGATCCGGCCTGATCCGCCATGACCTTGTCCAGGACGGTGGCGATGCGCCCGAGTCCGGCAACGAATACATGGGTCTTGGGGTCCTGGATGAGCCCCCAGGCTTCGGCCGCGTGCTCACTCAGTCCTTGCTCCAGGGCATCGGAGGAGCGCATCAGCGGACGCTGGGCCAGCGACTTGAAGGCTTTGAAGGTGGCCTCGTCGTAATAGTCGGCGAGGTCGGTGGTCTCATCGTTGGCATACATGAGATCGAGCCCGGTCCGGCCGCCGTAATAGAGGCGCACCTGACCCTGCCAACCGCCGCGGCGTTCGTAGATGAGCTGAGCGAAGGCGCGGAAGGGGGCGATGCCGGTGCCGGTGCCGATCATCAGCAGATTGGCGTTGCTATCCAGCGGCATCTTGAATGGGCTGAGATAGGGTCCGCTGATCGTCAAGCGGTCGCCGGGCTTGGCATCGCAGAGATAATTGGAGGCGATGCCGGGGTAACGCTCACCGCTCACCTCATCAATCGAGAAGCAGCGGCGTACCAGGAGATCCAGGGCGACGCCCGCGTCCTGCGGCACGCTGCGCGCATTGGCGATCGAATAACGCCGCACATGATAGGGGTTGCCGAATGGATGGGGGCCGGGGACGACCACCCCGATGCTCTGACCCTCAACGAACTGGAAGGCCGGGTCGAGAACTTGGATCGACAAATGGCGCACTTCATCGGCAGCGGCCGGAGTGATGCGCTTGCTTTCTTTAATAATCGCTTCAGTGGTGGGGCCGATATCGGCCGGCAGCTCGCTCATGCAGTGCTCCAAATGGATGGTCTTGCCAAATAGTGTTGATTGCGCTGATCAGCTGACCGCTGATCGCGATTGCTCAATCCCGCTCGCAGTTGCCCTTACCGCAGGAGCAGCCGCCGCCGCACCCGCCATCGCCGCGGAAGGGACCCAGTTCCGGGTAGCGCCGCGCGAAGCGGGCATAGGCCGCCTGCACCCAAAGCCAGCCCAGCATGACGGCGAAAATCACCAGGGATGCGGTGAGCGCCTTAACCATGGGAGCCCCCCAGCCCGGCGAAGCCCATGAAGGCCAGGGACAAGAGCCCGGCCAGCATCAGGGTCAGGGCCGCGCCTTGGCTCACGTCCGGCACCCGCGCCAGGGCCAGGCGTTCGCGCAGCCCGGCCATCAGCATCAGTGCCAGGGTGAATCCCGCCCCGGCACCCAGGGCGTAGACCAGACTCTGGATGAAGTCGTATTCCTTCTGTGTCTGAAACAGGGCCAGACCGAGGACCGCGCAATTGGTGGTGATGAGCGGCAGGAAGATACCCAACGACCGGAACAGAGCGGGGCTATAGCGCTTGACGAACATCTCGACGAGCTGCACGGTCGAGGCGATGACCGCGATGTAGCAAATCAGCCGCAGGAACTCGAGTTCCAGGTTGACCAGCAGCCAGTTGATTCCGAACGCCGCGGCGGAGCTGACCAGGAGCACGAAGATCACCGCCAACCCCATGTTCCAGGCGGTCTCTTTTTTCGACGAGACACCCAGGAAGGGGCAGATGCCGAGAAACATCGCCAATACGAAATTGTTGACGATCGCGGCGTTCAGAAAGATCGACGGGAGCGACTCAGCGTGCATTGGCGGGAACTCCAGTCGGCGCATCGGCGCGACGCTCGCCGCGTTGTTTGATCCAGTTGAACAACAAGAGCCAGGCACCCAGTACGAAGAAACCGCCGGGGGGCAGGACCATCACCACCCAGGGCTGGAATCCAGCGCCGAACAGGTGCAGACCGAACAGGGTACCGCTGCCCAGGATTTCACGCACCGACCCCAGCGCGAACAGGGCGATCGTGAAACCGGCACCGATTCCCAGGCTGTTCACCAGAGTCGGCACCAGACGCTGCTGCGAGGCATAGGCCTCGGCGCGGCCCAGGATGATGCAGTTGACCACGATCAGCTGGATGAACGCGCCCAGCGCGGCATAGAGGTCCAGACTGATGGCCTGAATGGCGTAGTCCACGATGGTCACGAAGGTCGCGATGATCACGATATAGCTCGCGATCCGCACCTGCTTGGGAATCCAATTCCGCAGCCCGGAGATCAGCGCCCCCGAGCCGGCAAGCACGAAGGTCGTCGCGAGCCCCATCGAGATGGCATTGATCGCCGAGTTGGATACGGCCAGTGTCGGGCACATACCGAGCAGCATGACGAAAACCGGGTTCTCTTTCCAGAGTCCCCGAACGAAGGTATCCAGACTCAGATCTTCCTGATGTTTCGGCAATTCGGCCATGGTGTCAGTCCTGCCCGGTGTGGTTGGCCGCGGTGAGCTTCGCGAGATCCCGCTGGATCGCCGGCGTGGCCCGTTGTGCGGCGGTATTAGCCGCCTTACCCATGGCATTGGAGGAGAGGGTCGCGCCGCTGATGGCGTCGATCTGCCAGGGGTGGGTCTTGGTGCCGTGCTTGACGGTCACAATAGGATTGATGAGTGCCGTCCCGTCGGCGTTCAGCTTGGCATCAAGCGCCTTCAGATTCTCCAGAAACTCCGGATCGGTTTCCATCTTGTCACCGAATCCCGGAGTCTCGGTCATTTGCAGTATTTTGCTGCCGACGATGCACTGGCAGGCGGGGTCGTAATTGAACAGCACGGTCACCGGCCCGGCGTAGCCATTGCCGACACCGGTGATCGCGACGCCCTTGAGTTGGTCGGCCGCATCATAAGCGGCATAGATCAGTTCGCCCTGAACACCCTCCCCCGCCGGCACCAACCCGGCGTCGGTCAGGACGAAGTCGCGCTTGGTGACGGCGCCCGGAACGACCCGGAAGACCGCCTGCTCGGTCCGCACGCGTTGATTCTCCGCGATGATCGGCAGCGTGAATTGATACGCCAGCACCACCAGCAGACCGGAGATCAGCGAGATCCCCCCCAGCGTGCGCAGCATGGCGAAGGTCGGCGTTGCATCCGGCGGGGCCTGCGGTGCCTCGACTTGTACGTCATTGGTCATAGTCGGAAAAAACCTGTTGATCCTGAGAACGTCCGGTCACCCGCGCGTTGCGGTGACCGCGCTGATCCACCCTGACGGCGGTGGCGGCATCCCGGCACCGCGCGGTACCGGACGGTGCGCCCCCATCGCGAGCCGCGGGCGCACCCGCGGCCGGGGATCAGGACTTGGCACGCGCCTTTTTCACCGCCCCATAGACCCGCGGCTGAGTCCAGGCCGAGATCAGCGGACCGGCGGCATTGCCGAGCAAAATGGCATACATCACCCCCTCCACCAAGCCACCGAAGAGCCGGATGATCACCGTCAGCGCCCCGATGAACACGCCGTAGATGATCGCCCCCCAGGGTGTCACCGGCGAGGCCACCATGTCGCTGGCCATGAACCAGGCGGCGAGCATCAGACCGCCGGAACACAGCACGAACCAGGGCGAGGGATAGAGGCCGGGATCGACCAGCCAGAACGGCAGCGCGGTGAGCGCGGCGCCCGCCAGCACGCTGGCCGGGATGCGCCAGTCCAGACAGCCGCGCCAGGCCAGCCACAGACCGCATACCAGGATCAGCAGGGCCGAGGTCTCGCCCGCCGAACCCGATACCAACCCGGCGAAGGTGTCCCAGGCCGGTGTTTCGATATGCTGAAACTTCTGCATCGCCAGGGGGGTGGCACCGGTCCAGGAGTCGACGCCCAGCCCGGCGATCCAGTCAGTCACCGACTCCGGGCGCATGAAGGGTGCGGTCAGCGTGGTCGGGATCAGTTCAACGAAGCGGCTTGGGGCGAAGGCCGGGGTCCAGGTGGTGATCGCCACCGGAAACGCGGCCTGCACGAAGGCCCGGCCGATCAGGGCCGGATTCATCACGTTGTAGCCCAAGCCGCCGAACAGTGCCTTGCCGAGCCCGATACCCACGAAAGCCGCCACCGCGGCCATCCACAACGGAAAGCCGGGCGGCAGGGTGAGTCCGAGCAGGATGCCGGTGATGACCGCCGACCAGTCGGCCACCGTATTGCCCGCCCCGCGCAGGCGCGAGAACCAGGCTTCGGTGGCCACCGCGGCACCGGTGGTCGTCGCCAACAGCAGGGCGGCGCTGAGCCCGAACTGCCAGATGGCGAAGGCACAGATCGGCAGCATGGCGTACACCACGCTGCGCATGATCTGCTGCACATTGAGCGCCCGCTTGAGGTGCGGGGAGGTGCGGATCTCGATGCCTTTAACCATGGCGGCTTAGTTCTTCCTCTCCCGGTTGATCGACTTGGCGATACGGAAATACTGGGTCAGCGGGATGTTCGACGGGCAGACATAGGCGCAACTGCCGCACTCGAAACACTGATCCAGATTGTAGCCCTGGGCCATGAGCCCGTACTCGCGCGCCTGCGCCAACTCACCCAGCATGGAGGGATTGAGGTTGATCGGACAAGCCTTGAGACATTCGCCGCACTTGATGCAGGGATAGACCTGACGCCGCGCCGGATCGTCCTCGTCGCGCTCCAGGGCCACGATCCCGGAGACGCCCTTGGTGACCGGCACATCGATCGAGGACACCGACATGCCCATCATGGCCCCGCCCAGAATCACCTGACCCAGGGTTGGCTTGATCCCGACATGGTTCAGCAGGAAACGCACCGGTGTACCGATCGGCACCATGAAGTTGCCGGGGTTGGCCACCGCCGGCCCACTCACCGTCACCACCCGCTCGATCAGGCCGCGGCCCTTGGGCAGCAGATCGCCGATCTGCGCCAGGGTGCCGACATTGAACACCGCCACGCCCACATGGGCGGGCAGGCCGCCGACCGGCACCTCCTTGCCGAGCAGACTCTTGATGAGCATCTTCTCGGCGCCCTGCGGGTATTTGCTCTCGACCGCCTCGGCGGTGATCGGCAGATTGGCGGGCAGCTTGGCGCGGATTTGATCCACCGCGTTCAGCTTGTTGTCCTCCACCCCGATGATGGCCCGCTTGGCCCCCGTGATTCGCATGATCAACCGGATGCCGCGCAGCAGGGCGTCGGTCTGCTCCAGCATCACCCGGTGGTCACAGGTGAGATAGGGCTCGCACTCGCACCCGTTGACGATCACCGTATCGATCACCGCGTCCTTGGGCGGCATGAGCTTCACATGACTGGGGAAAGCGGCACCGCCCAGACCCACCAGACCGGCTTCCTGCACCGCCGCCACGACTTCCTCGTTGGTCATGGAATCGATGTCGTGGCCGGTGTCGAACAGCACCTGCTGCGGGTCCGCCTGGTAGACCTTGAGATAGATGGCCATCGTCTTGGGGCCTTCCGGGGTCGGCGCCAGGTCGATCGCCTGAATCACCCCGGTGGCCGGCGCGTGCATGGGCACCGAGACGAACCCGGCGGCGCGGGCGATCGGCTCGCCCCGCACCACCTCTTGACCGACCTGCACCAGGGGCTGCGACGGCGCCCCCCGATGCTGGGCCAGCGGCAGGACCAGCACCGGCGCGAACGGCAGACGCCGGATCGGCTTGTCCGCGGTCCATTCTTTATGCTCCACGGGATAGATCCCGTGGGGGAAGGTCTTGCGCTTGCGGAAGATCCGCAGCAGCCCGGACCCATGGCCGCCGGGGCGGGCGGAGGCCGGGCGCAGACCGGCGAGCATGCGCGCGATCATCGGCCGCCAGGTGCCGCCCGCCCCTTTCGGCGGGTCTTGTGAGGTGCCGTTGCTCATGGCTACTGGTATTTCTCCGCCCGCTTGATCAGTTTATCGACCCCGGCCTCGGCCGGATTGAAGGGCGTTCCCGGATGGATGCACCCGGCGGTGCACTTCTCGGCCGCCTTGACGATATCCTTGAAGGGTCCGCCGCGGGCATCCGCCACCTCGGCCTGCTTGGCCCCGTTGTACTTGAAGATCTTCGGGTTGATGTTGATGCACTCGTCGCAGGCCGTGCACTCCGGGGTGTCGATCCACACCGGCGACCAATCCCCGGCACCGGCACCGGCACCGGCGCTGTCGGCCTGGATGCCGATGCCGCCGTTGCCGCCGAGTGCGGTCAGCGCGCCCATGTCCCCGCCAGCCATCGCGAGCAGGCTGCTGGTGAGCTTCTGCGCCATTTCGGCCTTCGCCTGATTGCGGATCTGTTCCACGTCGACCTGATTGAGTTGGCCGCAGATACCGCGTAACTGGGACCAGTAGCCCCGGCGCTCTTCCGTGGAGAGCACCAGTTCCGCGGACACCAGGACGCGCATCAGTCGGTTCTTGCCGTCCACTCCCCAGATGTAGGGGAACATCCCCTCCCGTTCGTCTTCGGACAGATCCAGGAACTCCGCCAAGGGCACCATGGAGTCGTTCCAGGTCTCGGGCGGCGCTTTACGGAAGTGCTTGCGGAAGCGCCCCTCGCTCATCGCGAAGTCGGCGAAGGTGAAGGGCACGGTCATTTCGGCCGGTGCGCCCTTGTCGTCGGTGTACTTCAGGGTCCAGGAGATCCAGTCCTGGTCGATGTTCGGATTACCCTCGACCGAGCAGCACTCCTCGAAGGTGGTGCCTGCGTCCGGGTCGAAACGGAACAGCGGATACGCACGCGACTCAACGGCCATCCGCGCCTGACGGGTGGACATATCATCGCCGATCCCGTGTTCCGGCTGGCAGGAACTATAGACATTGAACAGGGTCGGATGACGACTGTTCAGACCGTCGATATAGCCCTCCAGCAAATGGGTCATATGCGAGGTCGCACTGGACAGGACAAAGCACCCGCGATGCGCCGCACCGATCAGCGCCACCTCCTTGCGGATCTCGGTCTTGCCCCGCCCGACCTTGCCGTAGGGCGCCATGTCCGCCACCTGGCCGATGAAGCCGGAGGTACAGGACTGACCACCCGTATTGGAATAGACCTGGGTATCGAGCACCAGGACCTTCACCGGATGGGACGAGGCGAGGACGCGCGAGAGGTTCTGGAACCCGATGTCGTACATGGCCCCGTCACCGCCCACCGCGACCACCGGCGGACACAGCCGCCACTCCTCTTCGCTGAACTGCTTCCAATCGTAATAGGTGAAGAACTTGTGATGCTCGGCCTCGTTGTACTTGCCTTCCAGCTCCAGCCGCGCCATCCGCACCGCCTTGAAACCCTCGGCCATCTTGCACATGTGGCCCTCGAAGAGCCCGAGCGCGATGGATGGCGAATCCTGGAACAGGTGATTGGTCCAGGGGAACGGATAGGGGTTATAGGGCCAGGTGGAACCCCACACCGAGGTGCAGCCGGTGGAGTTCACGATGCCCATGGTCGAGCGCGGCTGCGGCTTGGTGTATTGGGTCTTGAGATGCCGCAGCTTATCGAGCAGTCCGGTGACCCAGCGCAGCCATTCCGTGTCGACCGGCTGACCGCTGCGGTCGAGTTGAGCGGAGAGGTCCGACAGCGTGAGGTCAGTATGCTTGCTGCTGTCGAGCGCCCGTACGATGGCGGCGCTGTCGCTCAGGTTGACCCCGGCGGCGAGCTTGAGGCGCACATGGGTTTCCAGCCGGTTGATGAGGTCGTCGAGCTCGGCCAGATGGGCCTTGACCCGCGGCTGCATCAGGGCGGCAACCGTAGCGGTGAAGAGATGGATGACCGTCTTCTCGCCGCAGCCCATGCAGGACCCGTCGCCCGACACCATGGACTGGTAATTGCCCTTATCGAGCAACAGGGTCTCCAGGGCACCCACCTTGCCGTCCAGATCGTCGATGCGGATGAACGACGGGTCGGTGGTCGGCAGCGCCAGCCAGGTCTTCCAGCGGGCCTGCATCTGCACGATGCTGTCGGGGGTCTGGGGCTCGGCGATCAGGGCGCCGTCGCCGCAGACCTCGATGCACTCCATGCAGCCTTTGCAGGTATAGGGATTCACGGTGATGCTGAAGAGTCCGCCCGTGCCCGGCTGCTTCTTCTCACGATTGGTCCAATACGGCTTGGTAATGGCAAACTGGTAATCGCCCAGCGCGGCCATCATCAGGCCCATTTCCTTCTCCAGCACCGGCTTCTGCTCCGGCTCACCGCTGAAGGCCGCCAGGGTTTCGAGCACCGCCCGATCCATCAGGGTGCGCATATCGGCGGCTTCCCCGGCGCCCGCGATCAGTTCACGCAGGCGCTTCTCCACATTGCGGGTCTCACGGCGCAGGTGCTGGGTGGGCAGGGTCCGTTCGACCCGGTTGATGGCGGTGGCGAAGATATCTGAGATGGTGTTCACCAGGCCCGGGATGGCGCTGTCCGGGCACACGGAGAAACAGTTGCCGCAGGCGGTGCAGTTTTCCGGAAGGTATTTCGGATAGTCGAACCGGATCTGTGTCATGTCACGGTAGACACCGGTGGAGGCCGGCATCAGCGACACCGCCATCTGCGGGTCGACCAGATTGTCGCTGCCGCGGCCGGTGGCATAGAAGACGCCGGTCTGCTCCCAGAACCGATGCACGTCGGTGATGCCGCCATCGCCCTCGGGCAGCGTCTTCAGCATGACCGGCAGCCCCGGTGTCTTGCGCGAGATGAGTTGACCGGCGATGACCGGCTTGTCTTTGATCTCGATAATCTCGTCGAAGCCGCGGCGTACGATACGCAGGTTGTCCTGCACCACCCGCTCGCCCTTACCGCCGAACTTCTCGCGCAATTGATCGCCGATCGCCGTGAACAGACCCTCCTCGGTGAGTCCGGACCGCTCCATCAGGGGCGAGGCCGCAAAGAAGGCACCCTGGAAGGCATTGCCCTGCATGCGGTATTGCATCTCGACATCGGACGCCTCTTCACGGGCGATCTTGAACCCGTCGATATAAAAGACGCGGATCCCGTTGTCGATCATGAATTTGCGGGCCTGGGGCGGAAAGCTCGCCCACACCTGCTCGGGATTGTCGAGGCTCGACTGAACGATGAAGGAACCGCCTTTATCGAGCCCGGAAAGCGGGTTCGAATGGGTGAACACATTGGGGTCAGGCGACATCACCACATCGACATAGGTGTATTCGCAATTGAGCCGGATTTCCTCCGGAGCGGCGGACAGAAAGTAGGTGGTCGGCTGACCCTTCTTTTCCGAACCGTATTTGGGATTGGCCCGGATATCGAAACCGAGCAGTTCATAGAGCGTCATGGCCAGGTTCTTGCCCGTGGTCACGGCACCCCAACCACCGACCGAGTGCATGCGCACCGTGATGGCGCCCTTGGGCAACAAATTCGGATTCTCGCTGCCGCGCAGCGCCAGATCCCCAATACCGGGATAGGCATCGGTGAGCCGATGGATGCGAATTTCATCCTTGGGATCGGCCGCCTCGCGCACGAAATCGACCGACAGATAATAGAAGCTGCGGCGCTTGCCGTTCGGCAGCATATTCTCCACCGCGGCGATCAGACCCTCCGGCTGCAGATCGCGCGACCCCAATCCATAGCAGCCGGAATAGAGTCTGGGCATGTCGCCCTGCTTGTAGGTGGGATACGCCGGATAGGGGAGCGCTTCGCCCTTGCCCACGGCGGCGTTTTCCAGACATTTGGCGAGTGCCGCGCGCACCTCGCGCATGATCGGCAAATCTTCAGCCAACGGCTGATCGGTCCGTTCGAGCACCGCCACCCCGCGCTTGCCCTGGAGCAGACGGGCGATCAGGTCACCCGGGAAGGGGCGCCACATGGTGAGATTCACCACGCCGACCTTGAGCTTGCGGGTGTCGCGCAGATAGTCCACGACCGCCTCGGCCTGGGTCACCATACTGCCCTGGCCCAGAATCAGATACTCGGCGTCATCGATGGAATAGCCGCTGGCCCGCCGGTAGCGCCGACCGGTGAGGTTGTAAAACTCGTCCATCGCCCGATCGGCGATCGCCTCGATGTGATCAAAGAAATAGGGACGCTGACCGGCTACCGCCTGCATATAGGCATCCTGGTTCTGCACCGGGCTGGACAGCGCCGGATTGTCCACGTCCCACAGCATGGGGACGCGCCGCCGGGTCTCCCCGTAGATCATCTTCTGTGCCGGCGTGGGACAAGGAATAATGTCGTCCGGACGACCCAGGTATTCGGCGATCAGTTCACGCTCCGGGACACGCAGCGGCTCGATCAGGTGGGTGGTCAGAAAGCCATCCTGGCCGACCGCGGCGGGGGTGAGCGAGAGTTCAGCCACCTTGCGCGCAATCACGCTCAGGTCCGCGGCCTCCTGGGCGCTCTTGCCGAAGACCTGAAAGAAGCCGGTATCGTCGATACAGTGGTAATCATCGTGGCCGCAGTGGACGTTCAGTGACGCCTTGGTGATGGCGCGGGCGCCGATATTGAGCACATAGGGCAGCCGCTTGCCGACCGCCCCATAGAGCGACTCGTGCATGAAGGCCACGCCCTGGGCGGAAGAGAAATTCACCGCCCGCAGGCCGGTCATCGACATGCCGGCAGTCACGGCGGCCGCGGCGTGCTCGGATTCAGGTTCGACGAAGATCAGCGGATTGCCGGAAATGTTGATATGACCGGCAGCCACCTCCTCGGCCCAGTACTCACCCATCTGAGTCGATGGGGTGATCGGATAGGCCCCCGCGGCGTCCGACGCCTCCCGCTCGCACATGATCACGGCCGTGTTGCCGTCCATCGCCATACGAATGCCGGGGTATTTGAACTGTTTTTCGTCTTTCTTAGCGGACATGGGGCTTCTCGTGTGGTGGGCTGTCGGCGATCGATTGCCAGCCTTCAACTGATAAAAAAGTCAAGGCGCCAAGTGCGCCGAGCGATCTCTGTCGCGGTCGCGTGTCGACCGACCGCAAGCACCGCGCTTGCGTTGTCAACGGCGCCGCAACCATCCGAATTGAGCAAACTGGGGGGATACGGGCAACGTCTGCGCAGACGCCGACCGCTTCCTCGAAACGGTCAGGCCGTCGGCAAGGCGGCTTTACGGATGACCTTCTTCGCATCCCGCCCCTTGAGCTTGGAGCCGTCCGCTTCAAGCCAGACGATCGCTCCCGTCGGGCAGCGTTCGATCGCCACATGGGACGCGAGGGCGTTCTTCGAGTAGTCGATCACCGCCAGATTGTCCTTGATTTCGATCAGACCCTCGGGCGAATCCTGAGCACAGCGGCCGCAGGCGGTGCACACCACGTCGCAGTCCGCCTCGGCCACGTCGCCGATGCCATGACTGAGACAGGCAACCCAGAGGCGATGGCTGACCGGGTGCAGACTCAGCAGATTCTTGGGGCAAACCTCGACACAGTCGCCGCAGGCCGTGCATTTCTGTGTATCCACGATCGGCAGACTGAAGCTGTCGAGTTTGATGGCGCCGAAATCACAGACCGTCATGCAGTCGCCAAACCCCAGACATCCCCAGGAGCAGCCTTTGCCGCCACCCGACACCAGGGCCGCGCCCCGGCAGGACTTGACGCCGCGGTAGGACGCCTTGGTGTAGGCCACGTGGCTGCCGCCGGCACAGGCGAGACGCGCCACTTGGCGCTCGGCAAAACCCACGGCGACACCCAGAAAATCAGCGATGAGCTGATTCATGGATCCGGCGTTGACCGTGCAGGCACCGGGGGCGGCATCGCCGCGGATCACGGACTCGGCGAACTGCCGGCAACCCGGACTGCCGCAGGCCCCGCAGTTGGCCCTGGGCAGCAATTCCTCCACTTGATCGATGCGAGGATCTTCAAAGACATAGAGTCGCTTGTTGGCGACAACCAGGATGCCCGCCAGGGTCAGACCAAGAACGGTCATGAAGCCGACGGCAGTCAGGATAGGTTCAATCAGAATGGGTTCCATAGAGGCTTGAGTATGACCCGATCGCGGTGAACCGCCGGACGCTACGTCACCTGCGCCGACCCGCGGGACGGGCCTGATAACCGGGCGCTGGGAACGTCAGCCAAGTCGGTAACTGAATGACTCGGGATGGTAATGTTTTATCAACGCCAAAATTGTCCTTTTCGTTAATGGTGAGTATAGAAATCAGCAGAAGCGATCCGTCGCAGCCCGATGAACCTTAGAGATCAATGTATGATCGAGATGTCAACCATTTTAGTTACGTGGTTTAGCGCCACCGACGATCACTCGGCGCAGACTCCGGAATCGTATAATCACTATACGCTTATATTCGATAGTGCTTATTAATATCAAAGAGGAGCCTTGACAGATCGATGATTCGCTGGATCGAATTCTTGACCGCGCCTCTTAAACCGCGTCCGGCGCGAAATGCGTAATTTTCATCGCATACCGCGCTGGGCGCGGTTTAGTCGCTACCGCGAGTCCGGTATGCTGCGTAGCGCGGGCGTAAACTCCGCGCTTCTTCATCGCCGACCGCCGCGTCATGACTCCCCTTGTCCTCACCGTGTTCCTGCTGGTCTATCTCGGGATGATCCTGGGCGGACTGCCGTTCCTGAAGCTCGATCGGACCGGGGTCGCGCTGCTCGGGGCCATCGTCCTGGTGGCGAGCGGGGCGGTGACCGAGGAGGCGGCGCGCGCGGCGATTCATACGCCGACGCTGGCGTTGTTGTTTTCGTTCATGGTGGTGTCCGCCCAACTGCGGCTGGGCGGCTTCTACGACTGGGCGACGCGGCGCCTGGGCGCCTTGCCGGTGCAGCCGCCGCTGCTCCTGGGCGCACTGATCGCGGTGGCAGGCGGACTCTCGGCGGTCTTCAGCAACGACATCGTGTGCCTGGCCATGGCCCCGGTCTTGGCGGAACTCTGTCTCGCGCGGCGGCTGGACCCGGTACCCTTCCTGCTGGCGCTCGCCTGTGCCGCCAACATCGGCTCCGCGGCGACCCTGATCGGCAACCCCCAGAACATGCTGATCGGGGAAACACTGCACCTGTCGTTCACCGACTATCTCGCCCAAGCCGCGCTGCCGACCGGGTTAGGACTGGCGGTGGCCTGGAGCCTGATCCTGGTTCTCACCCGTGGGCGCTGGGCACTGCCCGACGGACTGCCCAGGGCCGTTGCCGCCACGGAACTGCAGGCGGAACCAGGCCGACGGCTCGATCGTTGGCAGAGTGCCAAAGGGCTCGCGGTCGCCGCGCTGCTGTTCGCCGCCTTCCTGTTCGTGCCCTGGCCGCGCGACCTGCTGGCCCTGGCCGGGGCCGGATTCCTGTTGACCAGCCGGCGGCTGCACTCCCGGCGGATGCTCGGGCTGGTCGACTGGGAACTCCTGGTGCTTTTCATGGGATTGTTCGTCGTCAACCACGCGCTTCAGGCGACCGGCATCCCGGCACAAGCGGTGACTGAACTCGCCGCCGTCGGCATCGACCTGCGGGACCCGGCGCCGTTGTTCGTCGCAAGCTTTCTGCTGAGTAATCTGGTCTCCAACGTCCCGGCCGTCATGCTGCTGCTGCCGACCGCCACCCACCCGTTGGGCGGCACCCTGCTGGCGCTCTCCAGCACCCTGGCCGGCAATCTGTTCATCGTCGGCAGCATCGCCAACATCATCGTGGTCCAGGCGGCGCAGCGGCGCGGCATCCCGATCGATTGGCGGCGCCATGCGCGCATCGGCGTGCCGGTGACCCTGTGCACACTCGCGGTGGCCGCGGTCAGCTTGTGGCTGGGGGGGCGGGTCTGAGGGGGCGCAGGTCTTGATCGCAATCCCGACCAGCGGCCTGCGTAGTCACGGCTTCCAGCCCAGACAGTGTCAGGCCAGGATGGCCTGACTACGTACCCGGCGAGCCCAAGTGGCCGGAATCTTGATCGAGGCCTTCGCGGGCCTTGATCATCGTTCCGGCCACCCCCCGCTAGGCCGCCACCGGCAGGAGCGAAAGCGGCTTGGGTGGGCGGGGTCGTCGGCGCGCTGGTGACGGGGGTAGCGGCATCCGCTGGAGCACCAGCGCGAACAACGCCGCGTGGGCTTGGCCGAAGAAACGCTCGGCGGCCGTGGTGCCGTCGGCCCGGCGGATGTGGAAGTTATGTACCGCGGTCAGTGCCGCGAGCTTTTGATCGCTCAGGCGATGCCGGCCATGATGATGCAGGGACAGTTGACCGTTGCGACCCTCCACCGCGGAACTGCTGCGCTGGAACAGGTCCGCGCAGTCGCCGGCCACCTGTTCGAGGCGCGCGCGCTCGGTCGCCGACAGGGCGTTGAGCGGATGATCGGGTTGGCCGAGCGGTTCGAGCAACTGACGGCTCAGGGCGCGCAGCCGGTGGCGCGGTTCGGCGTGCGTGCTGCGTGCCGCGACCCGTTCCAGGTAGAGCGCCGGGATCACCTGCGTCAGGAGGGCGTGTTCCAGGGCGGGCGACAGATTCAGTGCCTCGACCTTGGCCTGCACGGTCGCGAAGAAAAAGGTGATGGTGGCGAGGAACTGAATGGTCAGGCGCTCGGCTTTGGCCAGGCGCGCGCGCGCCCGTGTCGGCAGATCGGCCGCGTCGGCCAGCTGTTGCAGCCGCGCCCACACGTCGGCAAAGCGTTGCGCGATACGCTCCACGGGCTGCGCCTGTCCGTGCGCCAGGTCATAGGGGTGATAGAGGGTTCCCAGTTCGCGCACCAATGCACGCGCGTCCGTCTGACGCGCCTGCGCCTGCGTGTGGTCGGCTTCGGCCTGCACCACGGCGGCCACAGCGTCTTCAATCCGCGCCGCGAAGGCGGGTGGACGCCCGCAGGGACGCGGCGACTGCGCTTCATAGGCCCGCGCGGCGGCCCGCGCAGCGTCCAATCGCCCCTGCGCGGCCACGACGTTAGCGCCGGCCTGCTTCACCTGGCGGGCCAGGTGCAGGCTGGTGCCCTTCGACACCTCCTGTTGTCCATGGAACAGGTCCGGTGAGTGATGGGCTGCAAAATCTGTTTCGATATGCCGGCGCAACGCGGTGGCCTCATCGCTGGTGCCCTGCATCACCGTGACGTTCAAGCCGGCCAGGGCGTCGCGTAACGCCAGCGTCCAGGTGGCCGCCGTGCGATCCGCCGCGTACTGTTCCGCCAGCAGAAAATTCGATACCGGCTCCAGCGCGACCAACAAGATCTGCGGATCAAAGGTCTCATCCTCCGCCGCCGTGATCGCGCGGTGCGGCATGCCCACCGCCAGCAGCGCCCGTTGCTCACGCGCCGTGGCGACCACCGCCGCCTCCAGTGCGACATTGAGCGCCTGTTGGGTCCCGTAACTCGCACCGACGAACGCCGACAACCCACTCAACTCCAGGAATTGGCACACCAGCCGCACCCCGGCACCGCCTTGCAGCGTGATGACAACGTGCGCCGCCACCACGATCTGGTGCAGCCACTGGACACCCTCGGGGGTCGCCACGAACGCCGCCAAGACCGCCGGGGCCGCGCCGACTGGGGTCGGCTGACACCAGTCCTGCAAGGTGCTGCGGGCCACCCCAAGCTCCGCGGCGACGTGCCGTTGGGGTTGCCCCTGCGCCAAGCGCGCTTCGGCGGCCTCTCGCTGTTGCGCTCGCTCCAGGCGCGAGCGGTGCTTCACGACCACCCGCGGGCCGCCCGCCGGGTCGCGCCCGATGGCATCGACCCCCGTGTCTGCGCTACAGTCAAGCCCGGCAGGACCTTCGATCATGTTCCGTTACCCTCGGTTGGTTTGCACTGCCAAGGGTACGCAATTTCGGGGGTCCTGCCACTCCCCCGCAGGCGCTTAACCAAGCCCTAGACTGGGTCTTGGCCGGATTTATGATCAAGGCCATGAAATTTCTCTCAAAAAAGGACATAAGGATTTCGTCGCAATTGTGACCGCGCG
>JACDZG010000253.1 GCA_013426805.1 Chromatiaceae bacterium | reverse complement strand
CAAGCCAGATAAGCTATCCTGAGCCCGACCAGGCCGTGGTCCGCTTTGTCATTGAAGAGGGGAAGAAGATTTACATCAAGGAAATTACCTTTGTCGGCAACCAGACCTTTACCAGCAAAGAACTTGCCGATGTGATCAAGACCTCGGAAAAAGGGCTGCTGTCCTTTCTCACCGATTCAGGTCTCCTCAAGGCCGACCAGCTCAGTCAGGATGCCGCCAGTATCGGTGCCTTCTACAACAATCATGGATTCCTCGAAGCCAAGGTGGCCGAACCCGTGGTCAGGCAGAGCGGCGAATGGCTCTATCTCACCTTTTCGGTGGAAGAAGGGCAGCGCTATCTGTTGGGAACCATTGACATTAAAGGTGACCTGATCGTTGACAAGCAGGAGCTGCGCGACCTTCTCACCGTTCAGAACGAAAAGTTCATCAACCGCAAGGCGTTGCGCGAAGATGTTCTCAAGATCACCGACTTTTACGCCGAGCGAGGCTTTGCCTTTGCCGATGTGCGGCCCGATCTGGACAAATCCAAGAGCGGCAACCGGGTTGATATCGTCCTCAACATTAAAAAAGGAGATCTGGTGTACATCGACCGGATCACCATCACCGGCAACACCCGGACTCGTGACAATGTCATCCGCCGGGAGATAGAGGTGCAGGAGGGCGGCCTCTTTGATTCCAAGGCCCTGCGCACCAGCAGTGAGCGACTCCAGCGTCTGGAGTTCTTTGAAGAAGTGAATATCCATCCGGAACCCTCCCTTGATCCCACCAAGATGAATGTGCTTGTCGATGTGAAGGAGAAAAACACCGGACAGTTCTCCGTGGGTATGGGCTACAGCTCCGTGGACAGTCTGATGTTTATGGCTGAAATCTCAGAAAACAACTTCCTTGGCCGTGGTGACCGGGTTGCCCTTTCAGGAAATGTGGGCGGCTCCAGCACCCACTTCAACCTGAGCTACACCGATCCCCGTCTTCGTGACTCCAAGCTCTCCTGGGGTGCGGATCTGTTCAATATGTCCCGTGACTACGATGACTATGACCGCGAGTCCACCGGCGGGGTGCTTCGCCTCGGCTATCCGGTCTGGGAGAAATGGAAGGTCTTTGGCGCCTACAGCTATGAAGACACCACACTCTCCGATGTTTCACCCTATGCCTCTTCCATCATCCTGCGCTCCATGGATATCAATGTCACCAGCGCCACCAAGCTGACCCTGGTGCGCGATACCCGGGATCGGATCACCACACCCAGCAAAGGATCGCAGAATCAGGTCAGTGTTAAATATGCCGGCGGCCCCCTTGGCGGCGATTCAGAATTTACCAAGGTGGAGGCCTCCTCGGGCTGGTTCTTCCCCCTGCCTTGGACCACCGTCTTCCATGTCAAGGGTGCCGTGGGCGAGGTCTGGGAAAACAAGACCGACATGCTGCCGGTGTATGAACGCTTTTATCTGGGCGGCATGAACACCGTTCGCGGTTTTGAATTTGCCAAGCTCAGCCCCATAGATCCCACTAATGGTGACCGCATCGGCGGTAACAAGATGTGGTACAGCAATGTGGAGTATATCTTCCCACTGCTGAAGGAGGCCGGACTGAACGGAGTCGTCTTCTTTGATTTTGGCAAGAATACTGCCGATGATATCGACGCATCAGATGAGAATGTGAAACAGGCCACCGGTCTGGAAGTCCGCTGGGTTTCACCCATGGGCCCCTTGCGCCTGGTCTGGGGCTATAATCTCGATCCCGATGATGATGAAGATGCGTCGGTGTGGGACTTCTCCATCGGGAACACCTTCTAGGCTCCGCCCTTCCTTCTTCCTCCCCATGGGAAGAACCTGACTTTTATTTTGCCGGCTGCACTTGTGCAGCCGGCTCTTTTTTTTGAGCCTTGCAAGATCATCGGCAAGGCTCCTCTCCCATTTATCGGGGTTCAATCACTTCGGAATGTCAACCCAGCTTACAGAACTTCTTTCCCAGAGCGCCCGGCCCGTTGCCAGACTCACGGTTTCAGAATTACGGGGCAGCAGTCCCGCCTTGCTGACGGCAATACTGGCCGGTACAAGGAACTGCTGCTGTATCGTCCCGGATGAGCATCAGGTGAGTCTCCTCGAAGAAGACCTGCGCCTTTTTACCAGCACCCGCATTCTCACCTGCCCCGGCTACGAAATCCCGCCCTACACCCCCCTTTCCCCGGATCAGCGAAGTACTGCCGCGCGTATTTCCACCCTCTACCAGTTACTGGAGACCGGCACCCGTTTTATCCTCATCGTCTCAGCCGAGACCCTGATGCGGGTGATTGTACCAAAAGACGTCCTCGCCAAATCCGCCGAACTGCTCATGGCCGGAGAGGATTATGCCCAGGATGACCTGATCTCGCGGCTGGTTCACCTGGGGTATGAATCCGTCTCCCTGGTTCAGTCGGTGGGAGATTTTTCGGTGCGGGGCGGGATCGTTGATATCTATCCGCCCTCCTTTGTCCATGGCCGCAACGCCCTCCTCCAGGATGGCCCCATCCGCCTGGATTTCTTCGGCGATACGGTGGAATCCCTGCGCGCCTTTGATCCCGTCACTCAGCGTTCGCAGCAGGATCTACAGGAGGCGGTTCTTCTCCCGGTCACCGAGATCCTCTTTCCGCCTCCCGCCTCCGAGGGCCTCAACGCCGTTCTTCGCAAGCTCGATGAATCCGCGACAGAGCTGCACTGGGACCCTGACCAGACCGGGCAACTCCGGGAACAGATAGAACGTCGGCACCGTTTTCCCGGCATTGAGTTTTTCCTGCCTCTTTTTTACCGGGATCCTGACCTGAAGACCGCGTCCATCCTGGCCTACCTCCCCTCGAATACCCAGCTTATCGCCATTGATCCCGAGACCGGAGACAAGGCCGCAAAGCTTGTCCATGAACGGGTTCTGGCCAACTTTTCCAGCGCTCTGGGGAAGATGAGCCCGGCCTTGCCGCCCACACAACTGCTCGCCACTCCCCAACTCCTTGAAGAGAAGATGGCCGCCTTCACCCGGCTTTTCTGTTCCGACTTCAGCGACAAAGCTCCGAACACCTATCCCCTGACCACCACCAATCATCATCTTCTCAAGCAGGATATCGGGATGCAGCG
>JACDZG010000011.1 GCA_013426805.1 Chromatiaceae bacterium | reverse complement strand
TGTGTAGACGGGTACTGCTGTATTTTATGCTACCTCATCAGTTTCGATCGCACCCAGCGGCGGGCGGGCGCGCCGGATTCTGCCTTTTCTGAGCACGCTGAAAGGGCTCGCGGCCCTGGACACCGCGAGCCGTCTGCTCACGCAGTTGCCCTGGCCGGTCGAGGATCTGAACCGCTTCGGCGCACCTTTGCAGCAATTGACGACCCAGATCAGCGAACGTCTGGAGAGCCAACTGCGGCCCCGGCTGGCGGGCGCACTGGAAACGGCTGGACTGGTCCCGCCGTCCGCGCGCGGTCGACTCGCGGCGCGGCGCCTTACGGATGCGATGGCCAACCTGATCCGCCGTCGTCAACACCTCAAGTTCAACGATGTCAGAGATTTGCTGAACCAGGACGCCTTGAGTCTGCCGGATTTGCGCTTGGCGGAGATCTGGGAAGGGGATCACCTCGGCCGTTTCGATGCCGCTGCCGCCCCTGCCCTGCCGGGTGTCTACCAACCCGGTGCCTTCTACGTGAAAGGGCTCCAGCGGCTCAGCGCCCCGCTGTTCGGGAGCCGCAACGGGCGCTGCCTGCTACGCCTGGCGGTGCTGCCGGGGTTGGCGGCCTGGGCGGCCATCGAGGTCACCCGCCTCGTGTGGAAACTCTTTACACCCTTCGATCTGTACCCCGCACTGACCGGCGCCTGGCCGGTGCTGCTCCTGGGGGCGGCCCTGAGTGCGACGGTCAACACCCGGCGGGGTCGTGTCGCGGCCGTGCTGACGTGGCGCTTGGCAACGGGATTGATCCGCTTTCTGTTCATTACCGGGCTGCCGCGGTTCCTGCGCTGGCCTCCGGTCGTCTGGTTTCTGACGCGGCGCCTGGTGCGCACCCTGCTCGATCGCTTGCTCGCCCCGCTGGCCCTGGGTCTGCTGCCCCTTCTGCCGGTGGCCGCGCTCTGGTCACTGGCCATGCCGCAGGCACCCGGAGTCACGGCCTGGCTGCCGGTGCTGGCGCTGGCCTACGCGTTCGGCACCCTGCTGCGTGATACCCCGGCGGGCCGACGGCGGCTCGACGATCTGGTGACCGGTTGGCGCCGGTTCCTGGATTTGTTGCGTCAGGAGCGCCTGGCCGGCCTGATCGCGCCGGTGATGGAGTTCTTCAAGCAGGCGACCCGGGCGCTGACCGAGGGTCTGCACCGCATCCGCACCCGGCTCAGCCCACGTCTGGAGGAGCGTCCGGGAACCAGCGTGCTCAAGGCCCTGGCCGCACTGCCCTGGGCCTTCTGCGAGGCGGTGGTCGAGTTTTATGTGGTGGTCTTGATTGAGCCGCAAACCAATCCGATCAAACACTTTCCGGTCGTCACCCTGGGCCATAAGTTGATGTTGCCCTTTCTGCCGGCCCTGAGCAGCGGGCTTTTCGCCGCAACCTCGCCCCTGCTGCCGGACCCGCTCGCGGTGTCACTGGTGGCGGTCACCGTGTTCCTGCTGCCCGGGCTTTTCGGTTTTCTCTTTTGGGAATTGAAAGAGAATTGGCGGCTCTATGGTTCCAATCGGGGAGCCGTCGGCACCGATCCGGTGCCGGCGGCTCGCCTGGGCGATCATGGCGAGACGGTCGCCGCACTGGTGCGGCGCGGTTTTCATGGCGGCGGCCTGCCCAAGGCGTTCGACCGACTACGTCAGGCGCTGGACCGCCAGGTTCGTGAAGAGACTCCGAATCCTCATGAACTGCGCCGCCTCCTGCGCCGCCTCGACGACTATCGCGCCCTGCTCGCCCGCTTCGCTGAACGGGAACTGGGGGGGCCGTTACGCGAGGCGTGCGGCGGCGGTCTGAATGCGGTGATTATCGAGGCACCAAGGATCGCGACCCAGTCGGTGGTGTTTCATGCCCGGCTGCTCCCGGCCAACGCGGCCCTGCCGGTAACATTGACATTGCGTTTGACGCCGGGTGAGCAGGACCTGGTCTGCGCCCTGATCGGTGATGGCCCCATGGACACCTTGAGCGCGGATTGCCGGGACCAGATCGCCGCGGCGGTGCGCTGGTTCGTGCGACGGTGCGGGGCCCAGGTGCCGGAGACGGGCATCAGCTTGAACGAGATCCGATGCACGCATTGAATAGATCGATTTGACGCATCGGTTACTCAACGATCTGAGAGGAATGAACGTTGCGGTTACAATTCCCACGACTCCTGATCAACCCGTAGCGAGGACACACCATGCAGAGACGTGATTTCCTGAAGACGGCCGGGATCGGCGCCGCGGCAGCGGGCCTGGCACAGCCGGCGCGAGCCGAGACGCCGATCATCAAATGGCGCTTGGCTTCCAGCTTCCCGAAAAGTCTGGACACCATCTATGGCGGTGCCGAAACCATGGCGAAGCGCGTGGCGGAACTGACCGATGGCCGCTTTGAGATCCGGGTCTTCGCCGGCGGGGAACTGGTCCCGGCGCTGGGCGTGCTGGATGCGGTGCAGCAGGGTACGGTGGAATGCGGGCACACCGCATCCTATTATTATTTCGGAAAGAATAAGGCACTGGCGCTGGAAACCACCCTGCCCTTCGGGCTCAACACGCGCCAACTCACCGCCTGGACCTGGTTTGGCGGCGGGATGGATTTATTGCGCGCCATGTTTGCCGATTACAATATCATCAATTTTCCGGGCGGCAGTACGGGCGCCCAGATGGGCGGCTGGTATCGCAAGGAGATCAAATCAGTCAAGGATATCGAGGGGTTGAAGATCCGTATTCCAGGGTTCGGAGCGGAGATTTTTTCGCGTATGGGCGCCGTGCCGCAATCATTGCCCGGCGGCGAGATCTATCCGGCACTGGAGCGCGGTGCCATTGATGCGGCCGAATGGACGGTACCCTACGATGACGAGAAGCTCGGGTTCTACAAGGTCGCGAAATATTACTACTATCCAGGCTGGTGGGAACCAGGAACGCAGTTGGTCTTTTATGTAAACAAAGACCAGTGGGCCGCCCTGCCCCCGGCCTACCAGGCGGCTTTTCAGTCCGCGGCCGCGGAGGCGCATTTGCTGATGCTGGCCGCCTATGACGCCAAAAACCCGCCGGCCCTGCAGCGACTCCAGCAGAACGGCGCGGTGATCAAACGCTTCCCGGACGACGTCTTGCTGAAAGCCTATGAGATCGCACAGGCGGTCTTTGCGGAGGAGTCCGCCAAGAACCCGACCTTCAAGGGGCTTTATGACTCGATGTTCGCCTTTCAGCAGACCTCGGACGTCTGGTGGGGGGTGGCGGAGTCGTCCATGACCAACTTCCTGGCCGCGATGCGGCGGAAGAAGTAGCGGGTACGGCTTTAGACGATTTCCGACAATTTGGATACCGGTCAGTGTAGGTGCGACTTCAGTCGCACCTGCGTCCGAGTCGGTGCGACTGAAGTCGCATCGACATCCGAGCCGATGGTGGGTGGTATCCGGTGTTCCGGAAATCACCTTAATCATCGTTCCGGCCATAAGAAAAGATGCGTGTCGCCACTCACGCTCAGCGATCGTCGGCCCCGAGCCGGTATCGCGAGATATCGCTTTTGCGCAATGAGCTGTCATAGGTATCCCAATGCTCAGCATCATCATCCTGAGTCTGCTGTTGGTCGGACAGCGACTCCCACACGGTATCCCCGTCCGACGCACTCTGCACCCCGCACGCCCGCCGCAAGCGCTCCAGGATATCCAGGGCCAGTCGATTCGCGCCCCGCTTCTCGTAGTAGCCGGCGATCTCCAGCAATCGGCTTTGGGCCGCGCGCGTTTCGTCACTGGCCGGCCGCAGCGCCGTGATACGCAGAAACCGATCCGCGGCCAAATGCAAGCGCCCCTGCCCATACAATTGCTCGGCCGTGCGTAACAGCAGATCGCGGTGGACACCGTCGTGCTCACCCTCACCGGCGTCGTGCCCGGCGGCGACCGGCGCTGACCGCGGCACCGCTTGAGCGGTCGCGAGTCGCGGCTCGGACTGCTCATCGGTGGCCAGGATCTGCCCAATCAAGGTCGCGATGACCTCCAGCAGTGCAAGGTCGGCCCTGGCGGAACGGGCGCTGTTGAGCAGCCGATGCGCTGCCAGCACGCCAACAGGGAGATGAGCGCAGACGATCGGCACCGCGAGGAACGCGATCTGCTCAGGCAAGGCGTCGCGCGCCGTGGCGCGCGCCAGGTAGTCGGGTTCATCGTGGATATTGGCAACGAGCGCGGCCTCGCCGGTCTGAAACACGCGTCCGGACATGCCCTCGCCGATCCGATAATGACCCCGTTCCAGCTCGGCCGGGGTCATGCCGTGGGCATAACGGATGTAGATGGTGCCGGCCTCAGGGTCGGCCAGCAGCACCCGGCCGCGCATGAGGCCCGGCGCCCCCGCGAGGTGCCGCAAGATATCCTGAATGCGTGACTCGGCGGCATCGCCGCGGGAGACGATACGGGAAATCTGCTGGAGCACCAGCAGATCGCCTTCTGGCGGGCTGTCGATAGCGGTTGAATCCACGGGCACGCTCCGGATGCAAAAATGACATAACGGTGACTTACATATTAAAAGGCAAGAACGGGGCCATGAACGAAATCGCGCCGATCGGATGTCACTCAAATGGCAAACATGGCCTCCAAATCGTGTCGGGAGTATGCTTTGAAGGCGAGCAGTGTATTGGTCTTCTCCAACCCGTCGATCTGCAGTAAGTGGTTGGTGACCAGTTCCGCGAGCTGATCGTTACGTTCGACGCGGACGATCGCGATCAGGTCGTAGTTGCCGCTGACCGAGAACACCTCGGAGATCTCGTCGCGACCCGCGAGGCATTCCGCGACGGCGTTGACCTTGTGTCGTTCGACGTTGATCAAAATGATGGCAGTCAGCATGGTGCTTGCTCCGGGCCAGAGGATGAATCGAACATTCAGTGTATAACAGGTCCCGCGCTAAGGTTGGCCCACTGGAAATATCCCTTCAAAATCTGGACTGTCAAGCAGACTGGAGCCGCCGTCCTGATCAGGGATGGTAATCTGCGTGGGGTTGCCGGCGTCAGCGGGTGCGTCCAATCCCCAACTCACCAACTCGGGGAAGATGACGATGAGGGCCACCATCAGGATCTGAATGCCCAGGAAGGGCACCGCCCCCCAGTAGATTTCGGTGGTGCGGACCGCCGGCGGGGCAACCGAGCGCAGATAGAAAAGTGCAAACCCGAATGGCGGATGCATGAAACTGGTCTGCAGGTTGACCCCGATCAGCACCCCGAACCACACCAGGTCGATGCCGAGCTTCTCGGCGACCGGAGCCAGCAGCGGCAGGATGATGAATGCAATCTCGAAAAAATCCAGGAAGAACGCCAGCAGAAAGACCAGAATATTGACAAAGATCAGGAATCCCATGACTCCGCCCGGCAGACCGGTCAGGAGATGCTCCACCCACAGGTCGCCGTTCACCGCGCGGAACGTCAGACTGAAAACACTTGAGCCGATCAGGATAAAGACGACGAAACTGGTGATCTTGGCCGTACTCGCCATGGACTGCACCAGCACGTCCCGGTTGAGTCGACCCTTGGCGCGCGCCAGCAGGAGCGCGCCCACCGCACCCATGGCCCCGCCTTCGGTGGGGGTCGCCCAACCGATGAAGATGGTCCCGAGCACCAGGAAGATCAGCGCCAGGGGCGGAATCAGCGCCACGACCACGCGCAGGGCCAAGGCACGACCATGCAGGGTGCGCGCGGCGGGCGGCAAGGGCGGGAGCGCCGCGGGACGCACCAGGGTATTCCCGAAGATGTAAAGGGTGTAAAGCCCGGTTAGCAGAAGCCCTGGAATCAGCGCTCCTTTATACATGTCCCCGACCGAGCGGCCGAGCACATCGGCCATGATGATCAGGACCAGCGAGGGCGGGATGATCTGTGCCAGGGTTCCGCTCGCCGCGATCACCCCCGCCGCCAATGGCCGATGGTAGCCATAGCGCAGCATGATGGGCAGCGAGATCAATCCCATGGCGATGACTGAGGCCGCCACGACGCCGGTGGTGGCCGCCAGCAGAGCGCCGACGAAAATGACCGCATAGGCCAGCCCACCACGGACCCCGCCGAAGATTTGGCCGACGGTATCCAGCAGGTCCTCGGCCATGCCGCTGCGCTCGAGGATCAGACCCATGAAGGTGAAGAAGGGCACCGCGAGCAGGATCTCGTTACGCATGATGCCGAACACCCGATCCGGGAGTGCCTGCAGGAGTGCCGGGGTCAGCAGCCCGAGCGCGATCCCGATCAGACCGAACACCAACCCGACCGCGGCTAGTGCGAAGGCGACGGGATAGCCGCTGAGCAGGAACAGCACGAGCGCCGAGAACATCACCGGGGCCAGGTTGATGGCCAGCCAGGCTTCCATCTCAGCGTCCCTCGGCGACAGCCGGCAGCGGCCGCAGCCCCAGCAGCGCGGCGACACCCTTGATGATCTCCGACAGGCCCTGGGCCGCAAGCAGGCTGAAGGCGATCGGGATCGCGAGTTTCATCGGCCACCACCAGAGTCCCCCCGGGTTGAACGACGACTCGTTCTGATGGAAGGACAGCAGGAAGTAACCCCAGGCGTTCCAGACGATCAACAGACAGACCGGGAGCAGAAACAGCAGTCCGCCCATCACGTCGATCCAAACCCGGGCACGGGGCGGCAAACGGGTATAAAGG
The DNA here is from genome assembly GCA_013426805.1 of Chromatiaceae bacterium. GTDB lineage: Bacteria > Pseudomonadota > Gammaproteobacteria > Chromatiales > Chromatiaceae > Thiodictyon. The sequence continues at coordinate 84,916 of JACDZG010000011.1, read as the reverse complement.
ATGTCCACGCGCACGTGGCCCTGCTCCTGGAGCGTCCAGGGGGCACAGAGCAGGAAGATCAAGCCGAACATGAACCACTGGCCCTCGATCATGGCGTTCGAACCCCAATCGAGCAGATAGCGCAGCGTAGCGGTGAGCGCGGAGAGGCAGACGCAGACCAGCACCAGCCAGGTGGCGGCGCGCCCGATGCGGCGGTTCAGCGTGTCGATAGCCGTCGAGAGGCGCAACAAGGCGTGCATCCTGGGATCCACTCCGGTGACTGAATGACCTGATGCAACAGTAACAGAGGCTCGGGCGGGCACCAAGCGGACCGGATCATGGCGACCCTGCGTGATCGCGCCGCACCCATGCCGTTGGGTCAGATCCACCAGGTCATGACCCAGGAGCTCGGGTCCCAGTGGGATAAGCAGTTTCGCCGCTTCGACTTTACGCCGGTGGCGGCGGCCTCCATCGGCCAGGTTCACCGGGCGGAGACCCGTGACGGTCGACAGCTGGCTCTGAAGGTTCAGTTTCCTGGGGTCCGTGAGAGCATCGACAGCGATATCGATAACCTGGCGTTCCTGGGCCGAACCTTCGGCGTGATTCCACAGGGAATGGACCCCGTGGCCATGATCGACGAGGCGCGCCGCCAACTGCATCGGGAGGCCGATTACGGGGCCGAAGCGGATTCAATGGAGGCCTATGCGGCCCTGGTGGGCGACGACCCGGACTTTCTGGTGCCGCGCGTCCATCGGGACCTGTCGACGACGCGCGTGCTGGCCATGGACTTTGCCGACGGCATCCCGATAGACCAGTTGGCCGAGCGCACTTACCGCCACGGCGAACGGGACCGGGCCGCCACCCTCCTCGCCCGGCTGATGATGCGGGAGTTATTCGAGTCTGCATCGGGGTGCTCAGGCGCTGGGTTATCTGGCCGCCGACGCCGCGCCGGATCAAGCCGACGCCTTGTTGGGGCTGATGCTGATGTCCGGGGAACCGCTACGTCATCAAGGTCCGTACGACTTCGGTAGTTCCGACCTTTTCGAGCGGGTCTTCGACCGCGGGCGGGCATTGTTCCTCGCCGACACATTCAATCAACTACCCGATCCGGCCACGCTCTTTTTGCACCGCAAATTCATGGGCACCTTCATGCTGTGCCGCCGATTGCGGGCCAAAGTCGACCTGGGCGGGATCTTGGCAGCCTATTTATAGACTCCGCAGGATGGGGAGGACGCCAGCTTCAGCGCGGAGTTTTCACTGTTGAAAGCGAAATAGCCCGCACCATCTTCCCGCTGCCGCTGGACTTGATCGAGCCACTACTGCGACGCGGCCAGTCGGGAGGGTAACGCGATCTTTCGCGGCCTCGGCCGGGGGTCATACCCACTACGATTATCCGGACAGCGGCCCGGCCCCAAGCCCAATTTCTGCAAGGCTGTGCTTGAGGGTCGCCGCGGAGGCGTGAAGGTCCGCAAGTTCCGACTCGTTCAACGGGATCGGCAGACGCTCCCCGGCCCCGCCGCCGCCGATCGCAACTGGAATGCTGAGGCACACGTCCTGAATCCCGTACTCGCCGTGCAGCCGCACGCTCACCGGCAGGACACTGCCCTGGTCCGACTGGATGGTGCGCACCAGATGGGCAATGACGAGCCCGATGGCCCAGTTGGTGTAGCCCTTACGCTCGATGATCGCGTAGGCGGCGCGCTTCACCTGGGTAAGGATATGATCCAGCACCGCCGGGTCGTAGGGCTTGCCGCAGATCCGGTGACCGACGATGGGGGTGCCGCCGATGTTCGCCTGGCTCCAGGCCGCAACCTCAGAGTCGCCGTGTTCACCCAGGATGACGGCATGGACCGAACGCGGATCCACGTTGTAATACTCGGCGAGCAGTGAGCGGGTCCGGGTGGTATCGAGCATGGTGCCGGTCCCGATGACCCGCTGGTCCGGCCGGGTACTCAGGTGCTGCATCGTAAAGGTCAGCACGTCCACTGGGTTGCTCGCGATCAGCAAGATGGCATCCGGTGCATGCCGGTCCAGTTGCTCCGCGATGGCGCGAAAAACAACGGCGTTGCGGTTCAGCAGTGAGAGGCGGTCTTCGCCGGGCTTCTGACCCACGCCGGCCGTGATGACGATGATCTGCGCCTGCGCCAGATCCGCGTAATCCCCGGCCCGTACCCGCTGGCGCCCGACATAACCCTGCGCATGCATCAGGTCCATGGCCTCCCCTTCCGCGCGCCGCCGGTCCAGATCCACCAGGACCAATTCGTCGGCAATGCGCTGCTGAAACAGGGCATAGGCGGCCGCCATCCCGACCTGCCCGGTGCCAATGATCCCCACGGTCCGCCGGTTCGACATGCTGGTCTCCCCCTCTTGGTCTGGAATACAGGACAGTCTTTCTCAGTTTAGGCAATCTCAGGTTTTCCCACCGCTTATCAACCGCGTCTGGTCTTCCGCTCGAGCGCGTCACCGACGATCACTTGCTGTCGCCCGCGCTGTTGGCCCTTCCAGCCGATCCCCCAACAGCCGCCGCACGACCACGTAGAAGATCGGCACGAACAGGACCCCCAGCACGGTAGCGCCGACCATCCCCCCCATGACGCCGGTACCGATGGCATGGCGGCTGTTGGCGCCGGCACCGCTGGAGATGACGAGCGGGGTGACACCCAGAATGAAGGCGATGGAGGTCATGAGGATGGGCCGCAGACGCAGTCGGCACGCCTCCAGCGTTGCCTCCAGAACGCTCTTGCCCGCCTGGCGCGCGGTGTTGGCAAACTCGATGATGAGAATGGCGTTCTTGGCCGAGAGACCGATGACGGCGATGAGCCCGACTTTGAAATAAACGTCGTTCTCCAAGCCTCGCAACCAGGTGAAACTCAGGGCTCCCAAGACACCCAGAGGCACCACCAGCATCACCGCCGCCGGCACCGACCAGCTCTCGTAGAGCGCGGCCAGGGCCAGGAACACCACCAGCAACGACAGTGCAAAGAGGATCGGTGCCTGCTGACCGGAGATCAGCTCCTGCAAGGATGAGCCGGACCACTCATAACCGATGCCCTGGGGCAAGTCGCGTTGGACGATCCCCTGCATAGCCATCATCGCCTGACCGGATGAGTGACCGGGTGCTGGACTGCCGTTGATCTGGATCGCCTCAAAGCCGTTGTAGTGGTCGATCGCCGGCGGGGCCGTGGTCCAGCCGGCAGTGACGACGCTGGTCAAGGGCACCATGGCGTCGGCCCCTCCCCGCGTGCTGGGAATGTAGTAGCGGCCCAGATCCTCCGGGCGACCGCGAAAAGCGGCATCGGCTTGGAGCAGGACCTTGAGCACCCGCCCCTGGTAGTTGAAATCATTGGCGTAGACCGGCGCCAGCATGAGCTGGATCGCACCATAGATGTCCGCCAGGGGCAACCCCATGGCCTGCGCCTGAATCCGGTCCACGGTGAACTGCACCTGCGGACCGTCTTCCAGTTGATTGGGACGCACGCCAGTGAGCACCGGGTCTTTGGCGGCGGCCCCAAGCAAGACATTGCGCGCCTGCATCAACTGCGCATGGCCCAGACCGGCGCGATCCTCCAGACGAAAGTCGAAGCCGCCGAAGCGTCCGAGTCCGCGCACGGTTGGCATATTGACGACGAAAATACGTGCCTCTTTGACCGCCTGCAAGGCCGCATTGGCGGCCGGAATGAAGGCTTTGATCTGTTCGGACGGCCGTGTGCGCAGACTCCAATCCTTGAGTCGGATGAAGCCCAGGCCGACGTTCTCGCCCTGCCCGACGAAGCTGAATCCGGCCACCATGAGCACCCGATCCACCGCCGGGTTCCGCTTGAGAATCGACTCCATCCCGGTGAGCACCGCGCCGGTGCGCTGCATCGTGGCCCCCGGCGGCAACTGGATGATGGCGAAGGCATAGCCCTGGTCCTCTTCCGGCAGGAAGCTGGTCGGTAGCCGCGCGTAGAGATACCCGGCGAGAACCACCAGCGCGATGAAGACGACGATCCAGCGCGGAGTGTGACGGATGGCTTGGCCGACCCGCCGCAGATAGGCGCCCGCCACCCAGCCATAGCCGCGGTTGAAGCCGCGCAGGAACCAGTTCGGGGTATGCACCGGCCGCAGCAGGGTGGCACACAGGGCGGGGGTGAAGCTCAGGGCCATGAGCGCCGAGATGCCCATGGAGATGGCAATGGTGAGTGCGAACTGACGGTAGATGACCCCCACGCTGCCGCCCACCAGCGCCATGGGAATGAAGACCGCCGCCAGCACCAGGGTCATGGCGATGACCGCCCCGGTGATCTGATCCATGGCCTTACGTGCCGCCTCCTTGGGTGAAAGCCCCTCCTCGCTCATCAGCCGTTCGACGTTCTCCACCACCACGATGGCGTCATCCACCACCAGACCGATCGCCAGCACCAGACCAAACAGGCTCAGCACGTTGATCGAGAAGCCGGCCAGGTACATCCCGGCGAAGGCCCCGGTGATGGCGACCGGCACGACCAGGGTCGGGATCAGCGTGGCGCGCAGGTTCTGCAGGAACAGCAGGATGACCAGAAAGACCAGGACCACCGCCTCCAACAGGGTCTTGACCACTTCCTGGATCGAGATCCGCACGAACTGGGTACTGTCATAAGGCGTGATCCAACTGACTCCAGCCGGCAGATAGCCGATCAGTTCGTCCATCTTGACCCGGATGGCCGCGGCGACATCCAGTGCATTGGCTTCCGGGGCGAGTTGGATGGCGAAGCCCGCTACCGCGTCCTCACCCAGGCGCACCCGACGGCCAAAGGACTCGGCACCCAGCGCAATGCGCGCGACCTCGGCAAGACGCAGGTTACTGCCGTCGGCGTCGGCGCGCAGGATGATGTCGCCAAACTCCTCGGCGCTGGTGAAGCGGCTGGAGGCGCTCACCGAGGCCGTGAAGCCCTGCCCCGGCAGCGCCGGCTCGGCCCCGATGGCACCGGCGGCGACCTGGATGTTCTGGGCGCGTACCGCGTCCAGCACCGCCGCGGCACTCAGACCATGGCCGCGCAGCCGATCGGGGTCCAACCAGATGCGCATGGCATAGCCGGCGCCGAACTGCGTGGCCCCGCCGACCCCGGGCAGACGGCGAATCGGGTCCAGAACCTGAGCGGAGATCAGGTTGTCGAGCGCATTGCTGTCGATCGCGGGGTCGCTGGACTTGAGCGCCACCACCATCAAGAAATCAGCATTGGATTTGGCCACCACGATGCCGTTCTGCACCACGTCCCGCGGCAGACGCGGCTCGGCCACGCTGAGACGATTCTGCACCTGGACTTGGGCAATATCGGGGTCGGTACCAGTCTGAAAGGTGAGCGTGATCGTGGCCGCACCCACCGAACGCGAGGTCGAATCGAAATAGAGCAGGTTATCCACCCCGGTCAACTGCTGCTCGATGACCGAGGTGACCGTCTTCTCGACGACCTCCGCACTCGCCCCCGGATAATTGGCGGTAATACTGATCTGGGGCGGCGCAATCGGCGGATAGGCCGAGACCGGCAGCTTGAAGATGGCGACGGTGCCGCTCAGGGTGATCAGGATCGCAATGACCCAGGCGAAGATCGGACGGTCGATAAAGAAACGTGGCACTGCGCTACCCTTTGGGACCGGCCGCCGGCGCGCCCGGCCCGACCGCGGGTCCAGTCATCGGCGCCACCTTGGCCAGCGCGTTCGGCTTGACCTTTTGCAGCCCGGCAACGATCACCTGATCGCCGTCCTTCAAGTCGCCGGTCAGTATCCAGTCGGTACGGGTCATACCGTGGGTGTCCACCCGGCGCTGCTGCACGGTACTTTCTGCATCGACCACCATGACATAGGCTCCCCGCAGATCGCGCGCCAAGGCGGCCTGGGGCAGGACGAAGGCGTGCTCCAAGGCGCCGGCAGTCAGGCGCAGGTTAACGAACATTCCGGGCAACAGCGCCTTGTCCGGGTTCGGAAGCGTCGCCCGCAGGGACAGCGCTCCAGTGTTCGGGTCTACCGCCAGATCGGAGAAATCGAGTGACCCGGGGGAACCCGCAGGCGTGCCGTCCGGCGACAGGACCTGCACCTGGAACTTGGACGCCGACCGGGGACCCGCCATGCCCGCGGGCGTAACAGCCTGCTGCAACGCGATGACCTGCTGCATCGACAGACCGAAATTGACATAGATCGGATCGATGTGCTCCACCATGGTCAGGGGGGTTACCTCGCCCTCCCCCACCAACGCACCCTCGGTCACCAGCGCGCGCCCGGCTCGGCCGGCGATGGGCGCGGTGACCGTGGCATAACCCAGGTCCAGGCGAGCCATCTCCACGTTGGCCCGCGCCTGCTTGACCGCCGCGGCGGTGGTGCGCTCAGCCGCCTGGGCGGTGTCGAGATCCTGCTGGGAGAGCGTCTTGCGCTCCCGCAGGTCCATGTAGCGTTTGGCCGTCAGCGCTGCATTGGCGGCATCCGCCTCGGCTCTGGCCAGCGCGGCCTCTTCGGCGCGCAACCGGGCCTCCAGACGAGCCGGATCGATGCGGAACAGGACCTGACCCCGCTGCACGTCCGTCCCCTCCGTATAGACCCGTTCGAGCACGATGCCGGCGACCCGCGCCCGCACCTGAGCCGTACGGGTCGCGGCCAGCCGACCGACCAGATCGCGGGTGATCGGTACGGTTTCGGCCTTGGCCACCAGGACCGACACCTCCGGCGTAGGCGGTGCCGCACCTGGACCGCCGCCGGGTCCTGGTGCCGAACCGGTCGGCTTATCGCAGCCAACCAGCATCAGTGAGACAACCGCAATGAGCGCCAGCGAGCGCCGCATGGACATCATGAACAGACTCCGAACCGATAAAGGAGACGATCCGCAGACCGTCCCCCAGGCGGGATTCGTCATCTCGCGTTACCGCGCGTGTTGAATGCGACCTTCCAACGCTCCTCACCCCCGGCGGTCGGAATTGCGGTCAGTTCCAGGGTGCCGACCTCACTGACCGCGGCCTGGAGCCGCACCGGGACCACATCGCCGGCATTGCGGCCTTCGGCGGGCAGTTCGGTTTGGATCTCTTCCATTTCCAGCAATTCGTCCACCGGCCAATCCTGGAACAGGTCGCCGACCTGATCGTCGCGGCGCACATTGGAACCGAAGAATCGGAACCGCACCGGCTCGCCCACCACCAGACCGAATTCCTGGTGCGGGCTCACCGACGCCGAGCCTTCTTCCAGGCCGAAGGGGACCAGGCACAGGGCATGGATCTCGGGCTCCAGGCCGGGGATGGCCGGTGCGGCCGCCTCGACCCCGACGTAATAGGCATGCGAGGTGCCGCCGCGGATGCGTACCCCGCCGTGGTGGCGGGCGTGGGCATAGAAAGCGGCACCGCGGGCCACCGCCAGGTCGAGGTCGCGCGCGCTCAAGAGACGGGCCGGCGGGGCCCCTTCCGCCTCCAGCCAGGCGTTGATGATTCTCAGGACCCGATCCTGCAGCAGGTTCGGCTTGAGGACGCCGCCGTTGAACAGGATGGCCGTCGGATGCAGGAAGCTAGCCCCGATGACGGACGCCGCAAAGCCGGCCAAATCCAGGGTCGCGCCAGCCTGACGGGCCAGGAAAGCGGCCAGGTGACGGGTCACCGCGGGATCCTGGGCATAGGGCAGGCCGACCTGGGTCAGGGCACTGCGCGCACGCGTTGTTGGTCGACTGGTTGCCGGCACGTCCGGAAAGAAACCCTCGACCAGGGTCCTGGCCACGTCGTCACGGGTCAGTTCGGTGCGAACGGTACCGCCGATCAGACGCGCACCACGACTTGGCACCACGACCGGGACGGCACCAAGATCCGGATCGCCAAGCAACGCTTCCTTGGCCTGACGACACCCGTGGGTCAGGGCCTGGAACTGCCAACGGTCCAATTCCACCCCTTCTGCCTGAAGTTTGGTACGCACCAGGTGGGCCAGCGTCAGATCCATGTTGTCGCCGCCCAGCAAGATGTGGTCGCCGACCGCAATGCGGGTCAGCTCCAGTGCCCCCTGATTCTCGGTAACCGCGATCAACGACAGGTCGGTGGTACCGCCACCGACATCGACCACCAGGATGATGTCCCCAACCCTGACCTGGCCGCGCCAATCACCGTGGCTGTCGTTGACCCAACTGTAGAGCGCCGCCTGAGGCTCCTCCAGCAGGACCAGATTGGCGATACCGACAGCCCGCGCCGCTTCGGCGGTCAATTCACGGGCCGCCGGGTCGAAAGACGCGGGAACCGTGACCGTGACTTCCTGGACCCCCAGGGGATCCTGGGGGTGGTTGAGGTTCCAGGCTTCACGCAGGTGTACCAGATAGTGAACACTGGCCTGAAAGGGTGAGACCTTGGGTACCTCGTCCGGAGCACCGTCAGGGAGGATCGCGGCGCGGCGATCCAGATCCGGATGGCAAAGCCAACTCTTGGCGCTGGAGACCAGCCTGATCGGCGTCGTGGCACCCTGGGCACGCGCCAGTTCGCCGCCAATCCGGCTCGGATCGCTGGTCCAGGGTAGCATCAGATCGGTCGGCCTGAACTCGTCCGGATGAGGTAAATAAAGAAATGAAGGCAGCAGCGGCTTGGGCATCACCGAGCCGGGGGCGGTGAGTTGAGGCACAGGTAAGACGGCCTCGACCAAATGGTCCTCATGACTCTCCTGCGAGTCGATGTAGGCCAGGGCACAATGGGTCGTCCCCAGGTCGATGCCAATGGAATAACGGCCGGCACTCACAGTTCAACCTCCGCCGCTGCCAAGATGGTCAGGTCGTGCCCGCTCGCCACTTGGGGCAGACGTAGCTCGGCCATGCGCCAGCCGCGGTGGACCAAGGTACCGCGGAAGGGCGGCTCACCAACCACCTGGCCGGTCAGACGCACCGCGGTCGGGTCGAAGCCCGGCTCCAGCAGCACCCGCGCACCCTCGGCCTCGGCGCGCACTGGGACAATCGTCATATACTCATCGAGCACCTTGCGGCAGCCCTGGTGCACGACGCGGGTCGCCGCACCAACTTGTTGGTCCGAAAAATCACCGACATTCTGTTGTAGAAAATCGATCAGGCGACCCTCTTTCTGGAGCAATCCAAGTAACAGCAATGCCGCATCGGGGAGTGCATGATCCAAGGTCGCCGCCGGGACCGTCGTCTGGCGCGGCAGCTTGGCCCCACGGTTGAATGCGCGGGCATACTCCGCGTCCCACAGTGCACGACCGAAGACCAGGAGGGCAATGGCGATGCGCCGGATGACCCGGCCGGTCCACTTGGCGGCGACGATAAGCCGTGCAACAAAAGTCATTTTTTGATCAGGCATTGGGGGAGTCCTCATGGATGCCGGAAGGTGCGGCACCAGTCGGCCGCGGCAGGCTGTCCATGGTACCGCGCCCGCCCGCTCGGCTCGACTCCCGTGTGAGGATTCCGCGGGCCGGGCAGCTCCGCAATCGATAAAATGACCGGCCGTCGATCCTGGATAATTACACAAGGGCACGCGTCGTGCGCCCTTTTTTTGAAAGAGGACTCTATCGATGCAATCTGACCGAGCCGATGGCCCCTTGGACGTGAGTACGGAGGAGCGCCACGCGATGATCGCGGTGGCCGCTTACTACCTGGCGGAGCAGCGCGGATTTCCCGGCAGCGGTGCGCTCGACGATTGGATCAATGCCGAACGCCACATTGACCACATGATCGAGCGGATGCGCAACAATGGCGCCACCCGCCGGACGCTGGAGCGGGTGGGGTTGCGCAACGCTCTCCACCTGTGGGGCCAGGATAGCGACTAGCGGTTGCCCTTGCTGGTGCGAGACCGACCTGGCGATCGGCGTTGTTTTGACCAACGCCCGCTATGTCGAGATCGGCGGCAACCAACCGGGTGTATCAGAATCGCGATTCAGCATTGGCTCAACCGCATCCGTCCGGCAGATCGGAAGGCTGCGCGCAATTTTCCGAGAATCGGGCTGCAGAGACACTTGGAGTCATGGGGGGCATGCGAGGTCAGTAAAATTCAAAATCTGTGACTCAAGAGGTGTCGGCTACCGGCCGTCCGATTTTGTCTTGGGGGGTTCCCCGATTCATTAAAAAAAGAGATTTCGCGGCCACTGCCGCGGTACTAGAAGAATACTAAATAAATACTAAAGAAATACTAGAGCGTCAACCGAAGAAAAAAAGTTCAATTTTAACAGTTTGTTACAGAAAAATTTCCGATTCTTCCGTGGGAAAGAGGACGGCATTCCGTGGGAAAGAGGACGGGGTATCGTGGGAAAAAGGACGGCGTTTACGGGGAAAAAGGACGGTGGTCCGGGGGAAAGTGGACGGTGGTGCTGTGGATAAGTGACTGGTCCCAAAGCGATTGCTCCGTGGGAAAAAGGGCGGAGGTCGTTGGGCGGATGACGGCGTTGGATGTTTGGACGCTGCGGTGCGGACCCGGGTCATGAGGTCCTGCGAAGGTTGAATCGCGACGGCATCTGAACGGCGCTGGTGACTGGATCATGCGGCTGGTTCGAGGCTCGAAACAACGAAGCCACTGTTTTTAGAATTTATCAATTCTATTGTAAGGAAACAGACAAGGACTTTGTCGAATCGTGTACACCTTGCTTGGTTGATCTAATGATCGCGAGGCTGTCGGGTGAGTCTACGCCTGCGCGTTGTGTTGCTCCGTGGGAAAAAGGACGGCTTAAGGGAAAGACAAAGCAAGCAGTTTGAGGGGGTATCTCTGGCGGATACGCGTGTAATTCGTGGGAAAACGGACGGAGCTTGAGGCCGGTGAGATCAGGGGTGTGGGTTCGGTCTGTCGTCAGTGGCTTTAGTGGGAAAAGGGACGGGCTGGCGGGACCAATGAACGGGTTAGTAAGTCGCGTAACACTTTGAAAGAAAAGTCGTCTTCGTCTTTGTCTCTGCAATGGAGTGACGTTCGGGCGTCAGTGAGTGGCGCAAGGCCACCCGGCAGATCCGCCAGGCCGTGTGGAAGCCACCGTGCGCAAGTCACCGTGCGCAAGAGTGAGTCGCTCAGACGACGGACGATAGTTTCGTGGGAAAGTAGACGGTGCTTTGTTGGCGATGCCAAAGAGTTCCGTGGGAAACGAGACGGTGCTGTCCGGCGGCGAGAATCATGGCACTGGTTCAGTTCAACTCCTTGTCAGGTCGAACTGAACCGGTGCCGGAATCGTCATCTTCGGAAAAAAACGTGACTTCAAGTATCCAGGGTGTCTTGCGGCCGGTTCCGGAGATGGCGAAAGCGTTGAGAAACTGAAGGTCCTTGAGCTTCTGGAGTTGCGGTATCGCCTCGCGTTTGCGGTCACGTAACTCACCGAAAGCGCCGATGCTGGCAAAGAACTCCGGAAGCGGGATCGAGAAGGTCTGGTTGCTGCGCTGACTCGCGAGTGACCGGTGCATCGCTTTGCCGAGAGGCGACAACTGCCGACGGATGTCGAAGTCCAGGAAGGTTCGGTACTCTTCCAGCCATTGCGATACCAATGGATGAAACTGCACGTAATAGCAGGCATCCTCAGCGGTTGCGATGTACTCGATGAAGATCAGTTGGATGGGTTTGCCGTGCAGGGCGTCGGCGCCCTTGGGTTTCTGGAATTTCAGCGTGATCGCTGCCAGGTTCTCCATACTTTCACGGCGCTTGGAGATGGCCCGGCCGCCCCATCCCTTCCGGGGAGTGTAGCCCTGAATGACTGACTCGAGCTGAGACACCAGGCAATACAAGGCGTGAACACGTACCTGATTGCCCGGTGCAAGCCCGCTCATGGTCACGGTTGGCGGAGCTGGGATCGGCAGACGGTCGGCCGGTCCGCTCATGCCCTGTTGCCGCATGTTCATCAAGCCAAACAGTGTGTCCTCGTCGTAAACAGTCAGCGCTGGACCGGCTTTGAATACGCCGCCGCCGTCCCACCGAGACTCAAGGGCAATCCAGTCGCTTGCCGCGGCTAACTCCCTGGCTGTGCTGCGCTGCACGGGCGGAAAAAGCGGAAGACGCGTCAGGGGTGTTGGATATTCAGCCGATGGGAAGAGTTCGAATTGCTCCACGCCGCGCTCACGCAGAAAGTGCTCCAAACGGGCGTTAGCCTGGGCGATGATTTTTTGTGCCGGCGCACCGTTACCGGGTCGACGTGACCGGTGACTCTTCGGTGCCGGTGGGACAACGGCGTCCGCCGATGAGGGAGGGGCTTGCTTGGCGGCACGTTCGCGCACCTGGCGCTCGATACGTTCCAGAGTCCGCTTTAGATCCACGGGCGCGCCGTCTGATGGCTCGTCAAGCATGATAAACAAAAAATCTCGAAATTTCAGTGTATAAGATAGACATTAACAGATGGTTTCGTCAAGCCTGGATTGGCCAAAATAGAGGAAAATGTTCTAATTAGGCCAAATCTGTTAACAGAGAAAAAGGCATGCGTGCGAAGCGATCGATCGAGGATTTGCTGAACCGGATCCAAGGCGTGCGAGAGCAGCTCAAAGACTACAATCTGGCTCCCGATCATGTGAAATGCGACACCCGCCTTTACGCGATGCGCGAAGCGGCGGAACTGATTGGTCGGAGTGATCAGACGATCCGGGATGCAGAGGCCGACGGTCGGCTGGCTACTCCGGAAATCGGGCCGAACGGGAAACGGATTGGCTATACGCTCGCGCAGATTAATGATGCACGTGATGTTTTGGGTACCCGACTGAAGCGGGCAACTGACGAGGAGCCGGTGGTTATTGGATGCCAATCTTTCAAGGGTGGGTCCGGTAAGACCACGACCGCGGTACACCTGACGCAGTATCTTGCGCGACAAGGTCTCAGGGTTTTGTTGGTTGATTGCGACCCGCAGGCGTCGGCCACCGCAATTTTCGGCTATGTCCCGGAGGCTGACCTCAGTCCGGACGAAACACTTCTGCCGTTTCTTGAGGGGGATCGTGACGACTTGGTCTACTCGGTGAGGGCAACCTATTTTGACGGCGTCTATTTGGTGCCGTCCAATCTTCATCTCTATCGGTCCGAGTACACCCTGGCCTCAGGCACTGCGAAGCTTGATCGGCTTAAAGAGGGAATCGACACCATCGCGGCGGGTTTCGATGTGGTAGTGATCGACCCTCCCCCCTCGCTTGGCATGATCAGCTTGAACGCGCTCTACGCCAGCAATGCGCTGATCATCCCGATGTCTCTTGGTTTGCTGGATTTTTACAGCACGGTATCTTTTGTCCAGATGCTCAACGAGACCTTGGGCATGATTGAGCAGCGGGTAGGGATTGTCCGCTCGAAATTCGTCAAAGTGCTGATGACGCGCGTGAACGAGGGGAAGCCTGTGCACATTCAGTTAGCCGATCATCTCCAGGCGAGTTTCGGGACCTACCTGATGAAGGCGCGAATGCACGACTCAGCGGCGGTGGACAACGCGGGCGTCATGATGAGGACAGTCTATGAACTCGAGAAGACGTCCGCGAATCGGAAGACGTTGATCCGGGCAACGATGTTATTCGATTTGGTAAACGCCGAGATTCTGAGTCTGATTCGAGCGACTTGGCCAAGTCACCATAAGGCGTTACGGGCGCAGGGCCTAATGTAATTTTCTGGTGGAGAGTCAATGATGGCAGCGAAAGGGTCAACAGGTGAGATGTTCAAGGCGTTGGCGAAAAGAACAGACGTCGACGGGGGAGACGCTCAGGTCCCGGAGCAGGTTCCGCCGTTGCGGGCTCAACAGTCCGGGTCTTCGATAGGAATACTTGCGGGACGCGAGGGAGCGATTTGGGAGGTCTCATCCGGCAAGAAGGTGACACGGGTGGTGCGGCGCGTCGATCCGAATCGGTGCCGAATCTGGACGCGGCACAATCGTCGTTACGATCTTCTTTCGCCCGAGTCTTGTGCGGATCTCATTGAGGGTTTCAGGCAACAAGGGGGACAAGAATTTCCTGCAATTGTACGACGGGTGACGGACGGCATGCCGTTCGATTATGAGGTGATCTCTGGGGCACGACGGCACTGGACAGCCCGATTCCTGAAGTACGAGTTTTTGGTTGAAGAGCGTGAACTGAACGATCTGGAGGCGTTCCGTCTCTCAGACGTAGAGAATCGACATCGGGAGGATCTGAGTGATTATGAGCGGGCAGTAGACTACCTTCAGGCGCTGGATCTTTATTATGAAGGGAGCCAGAAGCAGATGGCGATGAACCTTGAACGCTCTGAGGGCTGGCTGAGTCGCTATTTGGATCTGGCGAGGTTGGACCCGGTTATTCTGGAGGCAGTACGCGATGTTCGGGAGGTTACCGTCAACCAGGCGCGGGTGATCAAGCCGTTGCTGGTCGGCAAGACGCGTGCAGTGGTGCTGGAAAAGGCGAGGGAGTTTGCGGGGCTAGCTGAAAAATCAGGTGCCCAGGAAGTGTTTCGTGCGCTCACCCAGGTTGCTGTGGAGCCGAAGGTGGCGAGGAGTACCGCAACACTGGCGACGGTAGCGGCGAAGGATACCGGAAAGATTTTGGTCGTGGCGCGTCGCCATGGACGAGGGGGGTTGTTGGTTCAGATTGACGAACGATCCGGGGCTAGCAAGGAAGAAGTATTGGATGCGCTCAAGGATTTGGTAGAGCGACACTACGCGCCAGGAAAACGAGTCTAGGCGTCTTTTTGGATGCAATTGTCAACTGACAATTTTGATATAACACTATGAATACATTTAAAAAAGTTGCTTAATTTCCAGATTTTTCCTGATCCGTAACGCGACAGTGGCCGGTGATCCACGACGATGTCTTGCGCCATGAAAGATTCAACAACGTCATTGCCGCCTGCCAATCTACCGGAAACCAAATCTTACTCGCCTGAAAAATGGGGCTTGATCTGGAGACCTTGAGCGGATCGACCTCGCGTACGATTTCTATTCCCATGCCCCCCCAAGGTGCGCATACAATCGCGCTGCAACCGGCGAGATCGGTAGCGCGTGCGTGGATTTCTATCCTGGTCGTTCCCGAAAATCTGCGCGCCCACCGTCCGGTTGAACAAGGCACCATGATGTCCCATGGTCGCACAATAACTGATCAACCCTGTCGGGAGATAATTCATGTCGAATGGCAAGACAGTTTCGCGAAAATTTTCCCTCACGCGAACAGACTTCTGGATCTTCGTTTTCATGCTGGCGCTTGCGATCCTCGGCGCGGCGGTGTCGCAAGCCGTGGAGACCGGTGGTCGGTACTACTGGCTCGCCCTCGTGTTGATTTATGCGGCGATCAGTATCACCAGAACTTACCTCCGCGCGCGCGATCAAGCGCAATCACTGTGGAGCATGGTCGGCACCCAGGTCCTGCACTGGGTCGGGGTACTGGTCGCGATCAATATCATTCTCCTGTTCGAGTCTGCCGGCGTATCCGATCGAGGCCCCGCCGCAGATTATTCTCTGTTGGTTCTCGCCTTGAGTTGTTACTTGGCCGGGGTTCACTTCGACTGGACCTTCATGCTGCTGGGCGGCATGCTCGCCGTGATTGCAGTGGGACTAGGGTACCTTGACCAGTTCTCGATTTACCTGGTAACCATCCCGTTGGCGCTCCTGGCCACCTGGATCGTTTATAAGCGGAATTTGGCATCGGGCGGTTAGCAGCCGTGATGGCGATGACTCGGCGATGGTTGCGTGGTCGTGGGTTGTCTCAGCCTTCTTGCTTACTCAGTATTCGATGTAGGCACAGTCGCTAGCGCCGGTTGTCCCCAACAGACCCTGGTATCACATTGGGCTAAATTGAAAGCACGGCCGGGTGGGGGGGGGCTGCGAATTGTAGTCCGATCGGTCTGCGGCATTACCAGTTTGACCGGGGTCGCTGCCGGACCCCGGTTGGCTGGCTCAGGCTGACCGGATAGGTAGGGTACTGTTCTCATCGTGGCAGGGAAGGGGGCATCGCATCCAACTATCCATTTGCCGCTGTCGATCTTTCCAGGTCCCGCCAGTCTACGAGGAGCTGCTGCAGACTCGAAATTCGGTCGCGCGAACAGGGTTGCATGTATCGATCGTCTTATGGTGAATCGCAACCGCTGAGAATGCGAAAAACCTATTATTTACATAAATAGTACTAGTAGGAAATTCGGTGAACCTGTTATTGATGCGCCGCGATCGGCTCGATGACCGCTTTGCAATCGCAATCGCGTTTTCACAGCGATTAGGGCTGCATAATGACAGCGATTCGTGCTAGCCTAAGCAAGGGTCGGTGTTGCTGGCCTGTTCACCAAACGCTTTCGGAGGTTTTTTATGCAGACGAGTCGTTACGGCTATTTTCGACGCTTAGTGCATGCGGCTATCGCCCTGTCCGGGCTCGGCTTGCTTGGCGTTGGCATGCTCTTCTATTTTTTCGGCTTCCAAGGGCTTGAAGCCCAGTTCGGGAAGGAAACCACCAGTATGCTCTATATGTATCATAAGAGTTTCGGGTTGGTGGTCTTGGTCCTGGCCTTATTCATCTTTTTCATGCGCAAACGCGGGGGGGTTCCGCCCTACGACCCGCCGTTGGCGATGTTGCTGCGTTTGCCAAGCAAGCTGATTCACTGGCTGATGATCCTGGCGTTGATCGTCATGCCGATTCTTGGGCTGATCGGTACGATCGCCGGCGGATATCCAGTGGTGTTCTTTG
Source organism: Chromatiaceae bacterium (assembly GCA_013426805.1). Classification (GTDB taxonomy): domain Bacteria; phylum Pseudomonadota; class Gammaproteobacteria; order Chromatiales; family Chromatiaceae; genus Thiodictyon. Next base: position 68,397 of record JACDZG010000011.1, on the reverse strand, counting down.
ACTGGTCCTTACCTCAACTGGTCAGCGAGAACAAGGCGTTGAGTGAGCAATTCTTCCATTACCACATGGTGGTGGGTTGGGTGTTGCTCGGCCTGGTTGCGATCCACCTCGCCGCAGCCTATCTGCATGGCGCGATCGCGCATGACAAGGTCAATTCCAGGATGAGCCTCTTTTAGAGACTGTCCGTAGCGCGCGCTGTCCAGGCGGGCTCACCAAGAGCCCGCCTGAAATACAGGGAAGTCATTAGCGTCTTCCTAAACTGGTCCAGTAGGGGACGGCGTATCGTCGTACAATTCGAGTCTAGGGCAGCGACTGGTTCTCTCCGTGACTCTGCCTCACTCGGACCCGCTCTCTCGAACCGATCGACCCTCCCGCTTGCGTGGTAGCTCCAGGCCGTTGTGTTGCGCATGGCCTTCGCGAGGCTTGGACCTGTGGTTATCGAGAGATGCGGACATTTTCTTGGCAATAGCCGAATTGCGATCATTCGTCCATGAACCAAAATGAAGAACTTGCCCGCGCCTGGAGCCTATTCCTGTCGCGGGTCCTCCCGTTTTCCGATGTTGCCACCGCGGATCTGCCACTGGCGCGCCTGCTCAGACTCTCGTTGTTCCAGGTCGCGGTGGGTATGGCTGTCGTCCTGCTAAATGGCACCCTCAATCGCGTCATGGTGGTTGAAATGGATGTGCCGGCCTGGCTGGTCGCCTTGATGGTGTCCTTGCCGCTGGTATTCGCCCCGTTACGTGCACTGATCGGGCATCGGTCGGATTACCACCACTCTGCGTTCGGGTTGCGGCGGGTGCCGTATCTGTGGATGGGAACACTCCTGCAGTTCGGTGGCTTCGCGTTTATGCCTTTCGCGTTAGTCCTCCTGGCAGACGAGAGTAATCAGCTGCAGGTTCTTGGCGAGGTGTTCGGCGCCTTGGCATTTCTCTTGGTTGGCGCGGGATTGCACACCACACAGACCGCCGGGTTGGCACTGGCGACCGACCTGGCGCCTGAGCACACCCGCCCGCGTGTGGTCGCTTTGCTCTATGTCACGCTGTTGCTCGGCATGGTCTTTTGCGCGCTGCTATTCGGTTGGTTATTAGCTGATTTCAATGAGGGAAAACTGATTCAGGTCCTCCAGGGTGCGGCGCTCGCTACCATCTTCCTCAACATCATCGCCTTGTGGAAACAGGAAGTGATCGACCTGAAGCGTGCGGAGGCGCCGCCGGAGCGTCCGCGTTTCCGTGACGCATGGGGTGATTTTATGCAAGGGGGTCGTTCCAGTCGGTTGTTGTTCGCGGTGGGTCTGGGTACGGCGGGATTCAGCATGCAGGACATTCTGCTCGAACCTTTCGGTGGTCAGGTCCTGCACTTGAGTGTTTCACAGACCACGGCCCTGACAGCCATTCTCGCGGGAGGGACCTTGATCGCTTTCGTACTTGCTGGCCGGGTGCTCGGACGCGGAGGGGATCCGCATCGTGTCGCAACGCTTGGGGTACTGATCGGCGTCCTGGCGTTCGGTGCGGTCATCGCAGCCGCTGCGATGGATTCGACTTGGACCTTCCGCTTCGGGGCTGCGCTTATTGGCTTCGGGGGAGGCCTGTTCGCGGTGGGAACCTTGACCGCCGCGATGGGCTTAGCCGAGGGCGGACACAGTGGGCTCGCGCTCGGGGCCTGGGGTGCGGTGCAAGCAACCGCGGCAGGAGTCGCGATTGCCATCGGTGGTGCGCTTCGGGATCTGGTGGTCGTTATCGCAGGAAATGAGACGATCGGCGCGGAGATAAGCGCACCCGCTCTAGGTTATGGCGTTGTCTACGCTCTGGAAATCCTGTTGTTGCTTGCGACGCTTCCGGCGATCCTACCGCTCGCTTTGCGCCCAATGACACGCGCTGTCGCGAGCAAGACGCGGATCGGTCTGGATCAGATGCCCTAGCACCCGGCGGACTCTTCAATCTGCTCAGAGGATCAAGCGCGTTGGCGGCCCGCCGATGTAGATGACTACATCGGCGGTGTTGACGCTGAACTGGAAATGGTCAACTGTAGGGAACCTGAGGCGGGGACGGGCGTACGCTTAGGAGACCGTATTTCGCGTAGACGGAGGTGCTCTTGCAGCAGTTGCCGTCTGGAATACGACTAAGCGCTGGCTCTTGTGGATTGCCATGGTCAAAAACGAGATCGGCCCGCCAATCAAACCCGTTGTTACTGAAAATCAGTGACAAACAGGTCAGACAGACGGGCCGAGATGACGCTGGCTTTTTCAAGCCTTTGGTATAACCGTCGAAAAAGACGTTGTTCCTTGATACCTCAGACAGATCAACAAATCATCTGTGCGTCACAAGACCATCATCCGGATGGTCTCAATCAGTTCCAGTCGATCAGGCCCACGCCAGACCAGGCATAGACAGAACAACCATGTGAACCGCAATCGCGATTACGAGCACGGTGAGCAGCCACGGAATCAGCCAAGTGGAAGGATTGACAACCAGCCAGATCTTCCAATCGTCTTCCGGATTCTTCGGCTTTGCAATAGTGTCGGCCATTTGAGTTACCTATCGAGTATTCGGTTTAGAACCAGGGCTTGGATGCGAAAACGAGCAGGTGCGCAACGGCGGCCAGGCCGACGAATGCGGTATAGGTGATCTTGAACTGCTCGTGAAACTCTTTTGCCTGATCAGGGGTAAGCATGTCATTTACCTTGGTTTCGGCCGGTCTTGGCGCGGCCATCTTAGGTGCGGCCGGCTTTTGTTCGGCCATTCTTGGTTCCGCCATCGGGGCAGCCTCCGGTCGGGTCGCTTGACGTTGCCGCTTTGCCATTATGCTTCAATCATTGGCGCGGCGGATGCCGCCATTACCGATGCTATCAGCCAGCCGGAGCCGGTGCGACAACAGCGACAGGAACGACTTCCACGACAGGAGCCTTCTGATTGGTCCAGGCACGGCCGGGAATCGAGAAAGCGACCAAGTGGACGGCCAGAGCCAGAACAACCAAAGCCATGAAGATCGGCATCAGCCAAGTGGACGGGTTGACAACCAGCCAAATACGGTAGTCTTGTTCGCTGGGCTTGTAATCGAAGACATTAGGAAACATTTGATAGACCCTCTATTTCAGAACCAGGGCTTGGAAGCGAAGACCAACAGATGCGCAACGGCGGCCAAGCCGACGAATGCGGTATAGGTGATCTTGAACTGCTCGTGGAACTCTTTTGCCTGGTCAGGCGTCAGGTTTGCCATTGTCTGGCCTCCGTTGTGGACCGTTGAAAACCGTCTCCGGAAGTTCCGGTGGCGGGGTGATCGCGGCAGAGTCTGCCCCGAATCCTGTGAAGCCGGCTGGTGCCTGGCTTGCGAACCGTGTGAACATCGCGGTCCGATGGGTGTCATCTTAGCCTGACACGGGAGAATGTCAAGCGAAAGCTACACTCGCGATGAAAAAATCGTCCACGGCTGGCCCAGGCACAATAGAGCATCAAAAAAAGAACTATAAATCAATTAGACGGATGTGTTTTCTGAAATCGCTGTCGAGGGCGCCTGTCTCTTTTCGCTGGCTTCGCGGGGTGCTTCCGATCCGTGGCGATCCGAAATTTCAGGTTGATTGAGCGGTTGGTGACGGGGTGCCACCTCAAGCGGGGAGCGAAACGCAAGGAAGCGCTTCGGTACCTTGCGGGGACCTATCCCCTGATCCTCTTGGTGCACGACCATGAAGGATCAAGGGACGGTCACGAGAGCCCCTGTTAGCTCTAAAGTGGTTCGCGGCGCCGAAGTCCTTTCGGTGTTTTTCTGCCGCTAACCTCGGGAGGCGATTGCGCAATGCCCGTTGCGAGCATCGTCACAGCCACACTCCCGGGCCGCCATCACGGCGGCTCATCTCAGCCAAATCGGATCAAGCGAAGCCGCGTCCGGGCAGATTGATCGCATAGCTGTGAACAACCAAGGCGATGATCAGCACCGCGAACAGGATCGGCATGAGCCAGGTTGCGGGGTTGACGACCAGCCACATCTTCCAATCGTCATCGGGGTTTTTCGGCTTTGCAATGTTGTCGGCCATTTGAGTTACCTATTGAGTTTCAGATTAGAACCAGGGCTTGGAAGCGAAGACCAGCAGGTGCGCGACGGCGGCGAGACCGACGAACGCGGTGTAGGTCACCTTGAACTGCTCATGGAATTCTTTTGCTTGGTCTGGGGTCAGCATCTCATTCACCTTTGTTGCGGCCGGTTTAGGTGCGGCCATTTTGGGTGCGGCCGGTTTCATATCGGCCATTCTCGGTTCCGCCATCGGGTAGGCCTCCGTTCGGTTTTCTTTACGCTGCGGCTTTGCCATCAACTTTCAGTCAGTGGCGTCGCCGAGACGCAAAGAGCCGGTACGATCAGCCAGCCGGGGCCGGGGCTACAACGACTGCCGGAGCGACGACCGGGGCCGTGCCGGCGAAGCCGCGCCCAGGCAGGTTGATCGCATAGCTGTGAACGACAAGGGCGATCAGCAGCACGGCGAATAGGATCGGCATCAGCCACACGGACGGGTTGACAACCAGCCAAATGCGGTAATCTTGCTCGATCGGCTTGTAATCAAAGACATTAGGAAACATTTGATCGACCTTCTATTTCAGAACCAGGGCTTGGAAGCGAAGACCAGCAGATGCGCAACGGCGGCCAGGCCGACGAATGCGGTATAGGTGATCTTGAACTGCTCGTGGAACTCTTTTGCCTGTTCAGGCGTCAGGTTTGCCATGTGAGTGGCCTCCGTATTTGGCTATGAAAACCGTCGCTGATAATGGGGCAACGGGGCGATTTCGGCGCTCGCTATTGCGAAGCCAAACGTTCTGTAAGGCGGTTGGTGTCATTCCCAAGCTGCCGTCCAGACCGTGAGTGTCATCTTAGCCTGACAGATAGAAATGTCAAACGAAAATTACACATCGGATGAGTAGTGCCATAATGGGTTGCGCTGCCGTAGTGCCATAATACGGAAACGGCGGGCCGTCTGAAGTGTTAAGAGAATGACGCAATAGGGATTTGTAAAGGGGGTTTACGAATCGGTGCGGTGGTTGTCGCGGATCATCATGCCACGACGGAGCGGCGGGTCGGTTGTCTGGATCCCGTTCTTTTCTATCGGGTTCTTGTCGCCAGACCTTGATTCCGTCCGGTCGTCGGTGCACTGTATATCGATGTATATCCGTCGCACCCTCACCCGTTCGCTCCCTACCGGGGAGCATTACTACAGCCATCGTTTGGTGCGCAGCGAGCGGGTCGGGGGTCGGGTACGACAGGTGACGCTGTTGAATTTGGGCCAACATTTCGTTCTGAGTCCGGATCTGTGGCAGACCCTGTGTGGGCGCATTGAGGAGATCCTCGCCGGTCGGGTGGTCTCGACCGGACCTGGGTGCGATCAGGTCGTCGAGCGTGAGGCGCAGCGGCTGGCGGCACTGTTGCTGGCGCGTGAAGCGCGGTCACGGCCGCACGGTGACGACGGAGCCTTGGCGTCGGTCGAGGTCGCGTCCCTGGATCTGGTGCGGGCGCAGTCGGTGGGGGTCGAGCACGTCGCCTTGTGGGCCATTGGAAGGCTGGGATTGAGCGATCAACTGCGCAGACTGGGGATGCCGGAACGTCAGGTCGCGGCGGCGGCAGCAATGGTGGTGGCGCGTCTGGCGACTCCTGGAACGGCGCCCGGAGCGCTTGCGGCCTGGGGCGAGCGCAGTGCGATCGGCGAACTCCTCGGGATTGATGTCGCGGCCTTGACCCCCTGGGTGCTCTTTCGCGTAGAGGACAATCTGCTGAAATATCGCAGCGCCTTAGAGTCCCAGCTGTTTACGCGGGTGCTCGAACGCGTTCAAGAACCCGCGGCGGAGCCGATCTACGACCTGAGCCAGACCTGTCGTGGGGAGGCGCTGGGACGTGCGACCAAGGATTGGCCGCAGCACCCGACGGATTTGAGCCCTGATGGTCCTGGCGCGACGACCCTGGGGTTGGTGCTCGACCAGAGTGGTTTCATCCGTCGCTCTTTGAGTTTCCATCGTCAGGTTGTCGATGGATCATCGCTCGGCACGATGCTTGATCGGCTTGGTGCCCCTGTTGGTGCCTTGGTGGCAATCGATCGAAGCACGGCCGACGCGGTCAATCTCGCCTGGTTGAGGGCGCACGGATACCGCTATCTGGTGGTGGCGGGGGAGCGGGCCCCGGCGCTTTGTCGGGATTGTTCGACTCAGGTGCAGACGGTGCACGGCACACTGGAGCTGTACCGGGTGGCGAGCACGGATGGGCCGGAGGTGTTTCTGTATTCCCATGCCCCGGACCTCCAGGCCAAGGAAGACGCGCTCGTCGCGCGTCGAACCCTGCGCCTTGAGGCGGGCCTGGCGCGTCTTGCTGCCGGTCTTGCCACGCCCGGGGGGGACCGGGGCCTGGACCTGCTCAACGCACGCATCCTGCGATTGCAGGAGCGCAGCGGTGCGATCGGCCGGCATTATCGAATCACGCTCACCACGGATGCGAGCGGCGCCGATGCGGTCGGATTGTCGTGGGAGCGTCAGCCGAGCGCCGCTGACCCGCGTGTCCGGGCGGCAGTTTACTGTCTGCGCAGCAGCGAGAATGCGTGGGATGCGCAGCAGTTGTTCCGTGCTTATCGCGCGCTGACCGGGCGGGAGGCGGTGTTCAGCAGCCTGACTCCCGTGCTCGGTGCACCGTGGGCCGAGCGGCGAGGCGAGACCTGTGGCGCCGCCGATCTGTTTGTTTCAGTGTTGGCCTACCAAGTCGTGCAGATCATTCGTCATCACCTTATGCTCAAGGGTCGCGACCTGAGTTGGCAAGCCTTGCGCGAGACCCTCGCGGGTCAGTGCCGGGTGACCGCGAGCATTCGCCACGGGGACGGGCGCACGCTGCACATCCGCAAGGCGACCCGGGCGGACCCGGACCAGTTGGCGATCTACGAGGCCCTCGGCATCGATCCCGCTCCCGGCGGTGTGCAGGAGACGCTCATCTAGCCCGACCCGCGCGGCGGGTGGGGGTCGGGGGTCGGAGGGCCGTCAGGCCGGCGGTGTCAGGCCAAAATGGCGAAACAGGTACATGAGTGTGCCGATGATGGCGAGGGCGATCACCGCGATCTTGATCATGTAGAACATAAAGGAGGCGGCGGAGGCGACGAATGGCGGCGACGGGGTAGCGTTGACGGCGCTCGACATCTGGTCCTCGGGGCGGGCTCCCGGAGCGCCCAAGGTGTAAGGGTCGATACCCGTGACGCGGAATGACTCGAGGGTCGCGTCATCCGAGTCCTTATCGAGCACCATGAATTCGGTACCCAAGCCAAGCCCTTGGTTGGCTGCAAAGGCCAGGGCGAAGGACTCCAGGTTCTCGGCCTCGCCTTGCTGTTCCCACGCGGCTGGGCGATCCGGCCAGGTTCTTTTTGCCGCAAATCTCATGAAAAACTCCTCTTAAGTTCAGGTCGGCGCCAGCGGCGCCTCGGCATGGATGTCGGGCGGGAACTGCGTCCGGATAGGCCGGTGGTGCGTACCCCGCCGTGCGTGATCGGTAGCGCCTGCCGCCCGGCAGGGTCGACCAGGGCAACCGATTGCTTGGGTCGCTCCTTACAGGTCGGCCCGGCTGTCGATGCGGCTTTCCGCAACGTCGCGCAGGACTCCCTTGATGATGTCCCGGCACTGGTCTTCGCGCTCATACACCTTGCCGCGTCGTGCGGCGCTGAAAAACCGTGCCAGTTCGCGTTGCTGTTGGGCGGTCAGTGCCTCGGAAAAGCCTTTGACAGGGAGGTCTTTGTCAGGAACCTTATCCGGTGCCTCCTCGTCGGCGGCCTGACGTCCATGCGCCCAGTTCATGGCGCGGGCGCTGTACAGGATGATGCGATCGAGCAGGACGAACGGGAACCGGGGGTTGGAGACCGGGCCCACCGTAAAACGCTGGGTACCGTGGGCCTTTTCAATGTCGAGCTTGGCCAGGGCGGTTCCCCCCATGAGGCCCAGCATGCCGCCCGCCGCGGCTCCGAGGAAGGCCGCCGCACCCAGCGAGCTCCCGGCCGCCACGAGATCGATGGCGGCTCCGGAGGCGGCCCCGGTGGCCATACCCACCATGGCGAGTTGGCGCTTGGAAATGCCCAGTGTCTTGTTGACGTCCTCTGAGAGCAGATCACGACCGAGGATCGAGTCCGCCGACACATTCCAGACGTTGTGGTGAAAATTGGCGCGGATCTGTTCCTGGGCCTTGATCTCCAGGGTGCGTAAGCCGTCTTCGAAGGCGGCCATCACCTCGGCCTTGACCTGGTCCCGCCCGCTCTGGAAGACGAGCTTGTTATTCTTGACGGATTCGGTGTAGCGGAAGGCCAGGGCCTCCCGCAGCAGGTCCAGGATGGTGGTGGCGGCCTGATCGGTGCGTCGCTCCCAGTCCCGCTCGAAGGCGTCGATGGTCTGCTCCAGGCGTTGCTCCCAGCGCTGATCGATGCTTTTGAGCGCATTGAGGAGCTTGATGCGCTCGGCGTAGGTCGCCCGGTGGGCGTTGAACTCGCGAACCGAATTGAATCCTTTGCTCAGGGTGTTCTGCCACTGCTCCAGGTGACGGCTCTGCCTGGTCAGGTTGTTGAGGATCGCCATGCGCGGGCGCGCGGTGAGGCGCAATAATTCGATTTCGACGCGGTCTTTCTCTTTGATGCGTTTGGAGCCGTCGACCACCAGGATGATGCCGGCCCCGGCCGCGACCGGTTCGAGCAAGGCGCAGTCGTGGGCGAAGAGCGGATTGTTCCGGTGGGCCGACACGAAGGCCGCGGCCAAATCCGACTGGCCCCCGTGGAGTTGGAACCATTCCAGGATCGCACTGGGGTTTTGAAAGCCCGGGGTATCGATGAACTCGATGACGATCTGGCCATCGATGACGACCGGGTAGACATCGGACTCGGTCGTGGTTCCGGCCCGCTTGTCGATTGCGATGCGGTCGTTCTCGGTCAGCGTTGCGACGACCGAGGACTTGCCCGCATTGGGGTGGCCCATGATGGCCAGTCTGGGAATCTCGAGCACCATCATGCTCCTCCTGCGTCACTCGCCGGGACCAGCATCTCCAGCCGCAGGTAGGGATCCGCGAGTTGGTCGATCTTGCGCTGCCAATCGATGAAGTCGAAGGTTCGCACCGGTGGTAGCGCATCGTCGTCCTGGGGGTCGCCGACCAGGGCAAGCAGGATCTGCGCCTGGGTGCCGGCGGCCGCGCGCAGCTCGCGCAGGAAGCCCAGATTCTCGGTGATCGGCGGTTGGGACCCATCCATGATGATGGCGACCCGCGCCGGCGGCGCTTGCCAGCGCTGTTCGGCGACCCAGTTCACGACCCCGGCGGTCATCGCGCGGCCCGAACCGAACGACGCCGACGCGGCGACCCGCCAACCGGCCAGACGCGCGAGCAGTGAGGCCAGTCGGGGTCGATCCTGATCCTCGATGATCTCATCCACGTCCAGTTGAATCAGCAGCAGACAGGCGTCAGCGGCAATGCCGCCGGGAGCCGCGTCGCCGCTGGACGGCAGCGGCTTTGGTTCCCGGTCTGGAATGCGTTCGGGCTGCGGCTGGGGCTCAAACCCAGGTTCTGCCGTCGATGCCGGGTCCCGTTCGGACGCCGGCACAGCCTCAGGTTCGGGCTCAGGTTCCGCTTCAGCCTCGGGCTTGGGTTCCGGGTTAGCCTCAAGCTCGGGTTCCGACTCGGGATACGGGACCGGCACCCGTCCCTCCTTGGTGGACTCTGGTACTTGGGTCGCTCCAGGCGCCGGTGCAGGTTCCGGTATTGGCGAGGGAGCGACCGGTTGCTTCGGTGGGGTTGGCGAATCCGGCACCCGTGCCACGGGTTGCGCTTGCGTCTCCGCGCTCAGGGTCACTGCCGCGGCATCGGCCGGCGGTGCCGTCGGGCTTGAGGGCGACTTGGCCACAGGCGTCGGGGTCGCACTCCAGGCAATGGGTGTTGCCACCGGGCCGCGGTGGGCAATCGGTGCCGGGATGGGCATCTCCGGGCCGTGCCCGCTGCCGTGGGTGGCGGTCTCCACTGTCGGGGTGAGCAAGCGGGCGTAGAGTGCCTGGATACGGCCTTGAGTAAAGGGCAGCCGTTCAAGCAGGTGGCGTTGGGTGATGACAGACGCGGCGAGCAGCAACAGCCGCGGCAGTAGCCCATAAGTGAACACCGAGAGCACCAGGAACCAACGCCAGGAGCGTAGGTGCGAGGCGTCGAGCAGGAACAGGGGGTCCTTGAGGTTGATCCGCGAGCCGGCGATCTGGTCGAGCGTCGGATAGCCGACGCCCTCGCCAAAGAGCCAACCCCAGGGCCAGGCGAAGGTGCGAACCAGGTCGTAGATGAACTGCGGGCTCAGGTCCAGCGCGGATCCCCAGCCGAAGGCGAGATCGGTGAACCACTCGAGCGCAATGGTCGTCAGGATCACGCCGAGATTAAACGCCACCCCGAAAACCTGGGCCGGGATCAAGGCCGGCAGGTAAGAGACGGGGCCATAGAGCGCGTACTGTGAGCGCAGCCGTCCGATCTGCGCCGCGGACTGATCACGCAGCTCCCGCCTGCCGTGGCCGAGGCGCTGCTGTTGCAGCCAGCGGTTGATCCGCATGATCAGCGGTCGGATCAGCCGTCCCAACAGGGTGAGATCCTGTACCGTCCTGCCGACGGACCGTGAGCGACGGACCAGCCAGGCGCCCAATACCGTCGCGATCAGCAGTAACTGCACCACCACCAATAGAAAGATGTACCAGGTGACATTGATCGGTCGGTGGCCGTCATAGCTCAGCAGGGCAGATGCGGCGCCGACGCCGAGTAGGAACCCGACGGTGATCAAGGCCAGGGTAGCCAGTCGCTGCGCTTGTGCGAAGGTGCTGCCGGGCAACAGCAAACGCTGTTCCGGATCCTCCGCGGCGCGGCGGGCGCGCAGCCAATATAAGAGGCTGCGGCGTCGGTGCTCGGCGCTGTGCGGTTGCGCCGGGGCGACCGCCGGAGCAATTGCATCTAAATAGAGGGAGCGGTCGCGTTCGGTCAGCACCTGCCGTGCGGCTGGTTGTTCGCGCAGGGTCGATTCGTCGGCGCCAAGGTAATGTTCGAGGTCGATCAGGTCCGCGACCGTCCAGCGGTCCGCCCCGTCGTTCGCGGTCTCGTCCAGATCTTCCGGGAGGGGTGATGGCATCGGCTTCATGGCTCACAACTGTGGTGCCCGTCGGCGCTCAGCGCGGCGACGTGCCACCAAAGAAAGCCGCCGGGTTCGACGCTCAGGTCGAACCGAGGTCCGCCAGCACGCACGAGGCTGCCAAGCGCCCCGAGAGTGCCGCCATCGGCACCCCGGGCCCCGGATGGGTACTCCCCCCGGCCAGATACAACCCCGGTATCGCGCTCCGCGACCCCGGCCGGTTGAACGAGGCCATCCACCCGTGGGAGGCTCGGCCATAGAGCGCCCCCCCGGTGGCCGGAAACAGTCGGGCGAAGTCCGCCGGGGTGGTGACCAGGGTGCTCCCCGGCTCTCGCTGGATCTCGAGCCCGCAGCGGCTCAGGAGAGAGAAGGCGCGTTGCGCACATTGCTCGACCTCGGTCGGGGAGTAGGGGTGTGAGTCGCCGTTTGCCGGGGCATTGACCAGGCACAGGAGCCGTTCGGGAACGCCAGGCGTCCAATGATCGTGATCGTCGCGATCCTGGGCGCAAATGTAAACGGTCGGTTTCGTGGGCAGCCGCCCGGCGGTGAGAATCTCATCGAACTCTTGCCGGTAGGCATCCGAAAAAAAGACGCTATGCCGTACCAGCGGAAAGCCCGCGGTCGGCGCGACCAGATTCCAGGCCAGTGCCGACAACGAACGGGCCGACCGGCCGGCGGCGGGTACGGCACGGCGCACCGCGCTGCCGAGCTGCGCGGCGGGGAGCGCCTGCGCGTCCCCGTTGAACACGACCGCATCGGCAGTCAGTTCCTCGCCGCCAACGAGCTGAACACCGATCGCCCGTTTGCCTTTGACCAGGATCTGCGCCACCTCAGCCCCATAGCGTAGCCGCGTGCCCAGTCCGGTCGCCAGGTCGGCGAGGACCTGGGCGAGGCGGTGCATGCCGCCCTCCACCAACCAGACCCCCTCCTGCTCGACGTGGGCGATCAACATCAAGGTGGCAGGAGCGAGAAAGGGCGATGAGCCGCAGTATGTGGCATAGCGTCCGAACAACTGACGCAGTCGCGGGTCGGTGAAGCGCTTGGTCAGCACCGACCAGAGGGTGGCATAGGGGTTCATCTTCAACAGACCGCCGAGTCCGCCGCGACCCACGCGCCCCATCAGAACAGCCAGGGAGGGGCGAGAGCCACGGATGAAAGGGTCCCTCAAGGTTTGATAGATGCCCTGCGCCTCGGTGCAGAAGTCCAGGTACCGGCGGCCCTCGGCCGGACCGGCGAAGGCGGCGATCGCCTCTGCCGAACGGGCGCGGTCGGCAAACAAGTCCAGGCGGGTGCCATCCTCCCAGGCATGTCGGGCCAGGATCTCCGCCGGCTTGAGGGTCAGGTGATCCGTCAGTTGAGCCCCGGCGGCCGCGAACACTTCCTCGAAAACCCACCGCATGCTAAAGACCGTCGGACCGGCATCCAGCCGCGCCGTGCCCACGGGGACCTCCCGCATCTTGCCGCCGGGGGTCGGTGCCCGCTCACAGAGCGTCACCGCAACGCCGCGGGCCGCCAGTTCGATGGCACTCACCAGGCCGCCGATGCCGGCACCGACGACGATCACTTGTTTTGTTGATCTGAGATCTGTCATTGAAGGGAAATCCATTGACGCGCTCGGCGTGAATGTCTATTTTACATGACACACAAGAGTGTCAACCTACAAATACAACACTCGTTCAGACCCATCCCACAGAGGGGCTCGATCATGGATCCTACACAGCGTATCGAACAGGCGCTGGAAGCGGCAATTATCACCGCCCAGGGGCCGGGCTGTCCGCCCGGCTTCGCCCAGGCCCTGCGGTACGCGGTGTTTCCGGGCGGCGCCCGGGTGCGCCCGCGCCTCTGTCTGGCCGTCGCCTGGGCGTGCGGCGATACCGATCCGCAGACTTCGAACGCCGCTGCCACGGCCATCGAGCTCCTCCACTGCGCCTCCCTGGTCCATGACGACCTCCCGTGCTTCGATGACTCCACCTTGCGCCGCGGCCGGCCGTCGGTCCATTGCGCCTATGGAGAGCGCCTGGCGGTGCTGGCCGGGGATGCCCTGATCGTCCTCGCCTTCGAGGTTCTGGGCCGGCGCATCGAAGCGGCCCCGCTGCAGGTGAGCCGGGTCATGGCAACGGTTGCGCGGTGCACCGGCGCACCGGTCGGCATCTGTGCCGGTCAGGCTTGGGAGTGCGAGACCGAGGTGGACCTGGCTGATTATCACCGTGCCAAGACCGGATCGCTGTTTGTCGCGGCGACCGTGGCCGGGGCCGAGTCCGTTGGTGCGCCGACCGAGGCCTGGCGGCTGGTCGGCGAACGCCTGGGCGAAGCCTACCAGGTTGCGGATGACTTGGGCGATGCCGTCGTTTCGACCCGCGAAATGGGCAAGCCGCTGGGGCGTGACAGCTCGTTGGGACGGCCCAATGCGGTCCAGGAACTCGGCGTCGCCGGTGCCGTGCGACGACTCAAGGAACTGGTGGCCAGCGCGACCGATGCCATCCCGCCCTGCCAAGGCGCGGCCGCCCTCCAGGCCCTGATCGCCGGCGAGTCCCGGCGGATCTTGCCGGAAGAACTCGCGAGACTTGCGGCATGAGCTCATCAACTGTCCCGGTGAATGAGGATAACGCGGGGCCACCGGCCTTGCCGACCATGTCCATGCGTCTGCACCGCCGTTGGCTGATCCTGCGCAATCGCATCCTGGCTTCGCCGCGCTTCCAGCGTTTGGCCTCGGGCTTTCCGCTGACACGCCCGGTTGCCCGGCGACGCGCGCGCGCGCTCTTCGATTTGATTGCGGGATTTGTCTATTCGCAGATCCTGTTTGCCTGTATCGAACTGGGTCTCTTTGACCTGCTGGCCGACGGTCCCGTGCCGCTTGGCGAGTTGGCCAAACGCCTGGGCCTTCCCGAGCCGGCGGCGCTGCGTCTGCTCAAGTCGGCGGAATCCCTGGGTCTGGTCGAGCGCTGCGGGGCGGATCACTTCGGTCTGGGCGAACTGGGGGCGGCCCTGCGCGGTAATCCGGGGATCGCCGCAATGGTGCGCCATCATGCCATGCTGTACCGCGACCTGAGCGATCCCGTGGGGTTGCTGCGCGGCGCCCGCGCCACCGGCCTGGGTGCCTACTGGGCCTATGCGTCGACCGCTGAGCCGAATCAGTTGGCGACCAGCAGCATCGACGACTATACCGCCCTCATGGCCGACTCTCAGGGTCTGGTCGGCGGCGATATTCTCGACGCCTATCCGATGCGCGGGCATCGCTGTCTGCTGGATCTTGGCGGTGGCAATGGCACCTTCCTGGCCACGGCCGCGGCGCGCTGGCCACATCTGGAGCTGCGTCTCTTCGATTTGCCGTCGGTGGCCGAACAGGCCCGAGCCCGGTTCGCTCAAGCGGGGTTGACTGCGCGTTCACAGGCCATCGGCGGCGACCTGTTGCGCGATCCCCTGCCCACCGACGCGGACCTGATCTCTTTGGTGCGGGTCATCCATGACCATGATGACGCGCCGGCACAAGCGATTCTGACTGCCGCGCGACGAGCCCTCCCGCCCGATGGTGCCCTGATCCTGGCCGAGCCCATGTCCGATACCCCCGGCGCCGAGCCGATCGGTGAGGCTTACTTCGGTTTTTATCTGTTGGCCATGGGCAGCGGGCGCCCACGCACGTGCGCGGAATTGACGGCGATGCTCAAGCGCGCCGGTTTCGGCCGGGTGCAGGAGGTCGCGACGCGTCGACCGATGATGACGCGCCTCCTCGTCGCGCGCTGCTGACAAACCATGTGTCAATACCGGTTGACATTCGATGCAGTAAGGCTAGACTGACACCAGTTTCACGGTCGTCCCTGGCGGCTAGCGTTCCGACCCAAAAAGACTGAGCAACCAAGTGACTCTCACTACCACCGCCGTGGTCTTCGCGCAGCCCGGGCAACTCAGCCTGGAGTCGCTCGAACTCACGCCTCCCGGGGAGGAGGACGTGGTGGTCGAGATCGACTGGAGCGGGATCAGCACCGGGACCGAGCGCTTGCTCTGGACCGGTCGGATGCCGAGTTTCCCGGGGATGGGGTATCCCTTGGTGCCTGGTTATGAATCGGTCGGGCGGGTGACCGCGGCGGGAATCCGTTCGGGGCTGTCGGTCGGTGAGTCCGTGTTCGTGCCGGGTGCCAGTTGTTATGGCGCGGTGCGCGGCCTGTTCGGCGGCGCCGCGGCCCGCGTCGTCGTGCGCGGAGCGCGCGTGGTGTCGATCGCCGAGCGGATCAGCGAGCGCGGTGTGCTGCTGGCCTTGGCGGCGACCGCCTATCACGCGCTGTCGGCGCCCCAGGCGCTGCAGCCCCAGCTCATCGTCGGGCACGGCGTACTCGGGCGGCTCATCGCGCGCCTGACCGTGCTGCGGGGCGGTGAGCCGCCGGTGGTCTGGGAGACCGACGCGCAACGGGCCATGGGTGCCGAGGGCTATACCGTGATTCACCCGGATGCCGATCCCCGGCGTGACTACCGCGCCATCTATGACGTGAGCGGCGACGCGAAGCTTTTGGATCAGTTGATCGCCCGGCTGGCGCCGCAAGGCGAGGTCGTGCTTGCGGGCTTCTATAGCGAACCGTTGTCGTTCAGCTTTCCGCCGGCCTTCATGCGCGAGGCGCGGATCCGCGTGGCGGCCGAATGGCGCGAGCCCGACCTGCGTGCGGCTAAGCGTCTCGCCGAATCCGGCGAATTGTCGCTCGACGGCCTGATCACGCACCGTCATCCGGCGCATCAGGCAGCGGCTGCCTATCAAACGGCCTTTGGTGATCCGAATTGCCTCAAGATGATTCTCGATTGGAGGCGCAACGCATGACCATCCGCGACGGCCAGACCAACCCCGTGCTCGCCCAGCGTGACTCTGGGGAAGGCCACAGCGGCGGCAGCCGGCCCGCAAGCGCCGCGGTCGCGCTGCCGACGCCCTTGTCCGGGCGGCAGACCCAGATCATCGCAATCTATGGCAAGGGTGGGATCGGCAAGAGCTTCACACTTGCCAACCTCTCTTACATGATGGCCCAGCAAGGCAAGAAAGTCCTGCTGATCGGATGCGATCCCAAGAGCGATACCACCACCCTGCTGTTTGGTGGACGCGCTTGTCCGACCATCATCGAAACCTCTGCCGCGAAGAAAGCGGCTGGAGAACCGGTGCAGATCGGCGACGTCTGTTTCAAGCGCGACGGCGTCTTTGCCATGGAATTGGGTGGACCTGAGGTCGGTCGCGGTTGCGGCGGACGCGGCATCATCCATGGGTTCGAACTCCTCGACAGCCTGGGGTTCCACGAATGGGACTTCGACTATGTGCTGCTCGACTTCCTCGGCGATGTCGTGTGCGGTGGATTCGGTCTGCCGATTGCCCGTGACCTCTGTCAGAAGGTGATCGTCGTCGGGTCCAATGATCTGCAGTCACTGTATGTCGCCAACAATGTTTGCAGTGCGGTCGATTACTTCCGCAACCTGGGCGGCAACGTCGGGGTGGCCGGAATGGTCATCAATAAGGATGACGGGACCGGAGAGGCGCAGGCCTTCGCCGCGGCGGTCGGTATTCCGGTGCTTGGCTGTATTCCGGCCAACGAGGAGATTCGCCGTAAGAGTGCGAGCTATCAAATCGTCGGGCAGCCCGGCAGCACCTGGGGGCCTTTGTTTGAGGCACTCGCGCTGAATGTCGAGGAGTCCTTGCCGCAGCGGCCGACGCCACTGACCGCGGATGGCCTGCTTGATCTGTTCAAGAGTGAGGACGTCGGTCGCCATGTGGTCCTGGAGCCCGCGACCATCGAGGACATGCGCGGCAAGTCCTTTGTTTCCAAACCGTCGCTCGAAGTCATCTACGACGACGCCTGATTGCCGAACCGCAGCCGCGAGACGCCAGCGCCATGTCCGAGACCTTGACCGATTCCGTCGCGTTGACCGAGCCTGAGCACCCTCCGGGCGTGCCCGAGGGTCTCGGCGCGCGGATTGCGGACCTTGGTGTAAGCCGCGCGAGTTTACGTGTCTCCGCGATCAGGCTGCCTCAGGATGTGGCCAAAGCCTGTGATTCCGGTGCTCACGATCAGCCCCAGAGTATGTGCCCGGCCTTCGGGTCACTGCGCGTGGGGTTGCGGATGCGGCGTACGGCGACTGTGCTGGTCGGTTCCGCCTGCTGCGTCTACGGTTTGACGTTCACCGCACATTTCTATGGGGCGCGCCGCAGCGTCGGGTATGTGCCGTTCGACTCGGAGACATTGGTCACCGGCAAGCTCTTCGAAGACGTGCGTGAGGCCGCCTATGCGCTTGCCGACCCAGCGCATTATGATGCGGTGGTCATCATCAATTTATGCGTTCCCAGCGCGTCCGGTGTGCCGTTGCGGCTGCTGCCGCAATCGATCAACGGTGTCCGCATCATCGGGATCGATGTCCCCGGGTTCGGGGTGCCGACGCATGCCGAAGCCAAAGACGTACTCTCCGCGGCCATGTTGCGTCGTGCCCGTCAGGAAGCGGAACAGGGTCCGGTCCAGGCACCTCGCGGCGGGCGCTCGCAGCGGCCCACGGTCGCCCTCATCGGGGAAATGTTCCCCGTCGATCCGATGACCATCGGCATGTTACTCGAATCCCTGGGTCTGGCTGCCGGACCCGTGGTACCGACCCGCGAGTGGCGCGAACTCTATGGCGCCTTGGCCGGTGTCGCCGCCGCCGCGATCCACCCTCAGTACAGCGGGGTATGCAACGAATTTGCGGTGGCCGGCCGGCCAGTCGTCGGTTCTGCACCCGTTGGTTACGAGGGGACCGCCGCTTGGTTGGAGGCCATTGCCGCAGCCTGTGGGGTGTCGTCTACGGTACTGACCGCGGCAAAAAACCGCTGGCTGCCTGCGACGCGAGAGGCCATCAAAGGCGCGCCGATCAAGGGCCGCATTACCCTGTCCGGTTATGAAGGTTCAGAACTCATCGTCGGGCGCCTGCTGATCGAGAGCGGCGCCGACCTGCGGTACGTCGGGACGGCTTGCGGCCGCACCGAGTGGTCCAGAACCGATTGCGACTGGCTCGAGTCCAAGGGTGTGCGCGTTCAATACCGTGCCACCTTGGAGCAAGACCTGGCGGCAATGCGTGAGTTCTCTCCTGATGTCGTCATCGGGACCACGCCGGTCGTACAGCAGGCCAAAGAGCGGGCGATCCCCGCCTTGTACTTCACGAACCTGATCTCCGCGCGACCGCTGATGGGGCCGGCGGGTGCCGGTTCGCTGGCCCAAGTCATCAATGCCGCGTTGGCGAGCCGTTCGCGCTTTGATGCGATGGATGCCTTCTTCCGTCACTCCGATGGTTGTTTCCCATCGGATCGGGGAGCGCGTGCCGCCGCTGTCGCCACCGGGACGGGAGGCTGAGCCCATGTTGATTCAGGATCTCGATCGGGCGGGCGGTTACTGGGGAGCGGTATATGCGTTTGCCGCGATCGACGGACTGCAAGTGATCATTGATGGTCCGGTCGGTTGTGAAAACCTGCCCGTCACCGCGGTTCTCCACTATACCGACGGGTTGCCGCCTCACGCATTGCCGGTTGTCGTCACGGGGCTTGGAGAAGAGGAACTCGGCCAGAAAGGCACTGAGGCCGCGCTCCGCCGCGCCCATGCGACCTTGGATCCAGACAAGCCATCGGTGGTCGTGACCGGGTCCATCGCCGAGATGATCGGCGGCGGCGTGACGCCCAACGGAAAAAATATTCAGCGTTTTCTCCCGCGTACCATCGACGAGGATCAGTGGCAGAGCGCGGACCGTGCCTTGTTCTGGTTATGGAATCAATTCGGAGTTCACGGCAAATCCAAGGGGACCGGCAAAGCGCGCAAGCCCGGCAGTAAGCCGCGGGTCAATATCGTCGGGGCCATGTACGGCACCTTCAACATGTGGTCCGATCTGGCCGAGATGCGCCGCCTGATCGAGGGCATCGGCGCCGAAGTGAATCTGGTCTTTCCCCTGGGTTGTGCGCTGTCCCAGGTCCCGCGGCTGCGGGATGCGGACGCGACCGTCTGCCTGTATCGGGAGTTCGGCCGCCTGCTGTGCGAAGCGCTGGACAAGCCCTATTTCCAAGCGCCGATCGGACTGCACAGCACGACCCGGTTCCTGCGGAGTTTGAGCGAGTGTCTGGGGCTGGATCCGGAACCCTTCATCGCCGACGAAAAGCGCACGACGCTCGCACCGATCTGGGACCTGTGGCGCTCCGTGACCCAGGATTTTTTTGCAACCGCCAGCTTTGGTGTGGTGGCGACCGAGACCTATAGCCGCGGTCTGCGACATTACCTTGCTGATGAACTGGGCCTGCCCTGCAACTTCGCGGTGGCGCGGCGTCCGGGCGTCAAACCAGACAATCAGGCCGTGCGTCGGCAGGTTCAGGGACAACCCCCCTTGATCCTGTTTGGCAGCTATAATGAGCGCATGTATCTGGCGGAAGTCAATGCGCGTGCGACCTATATCCCCGCGTCTTTTCCTGGGACTATTATTCGTCGCCATACCGGAACTCCCTTCATGGGATATTCCGGGGCGACCTATCTGGTGCAAGAGGTCTGTAACGCGCTGTTTGACGCCTTGTTCCATATCCTGCCGCTCGGAACCGATCTGGACCAGACCGATCCGACGCCGGCACGGGTCTATCAGGAATTGCCTTGGACCGATGAGGCCAAGGCTGCGCTCGACGCCGCGGTCGAAAGCCAGCCGGTGCTGGTACGCATCTCCGCCGCCAAGCGTCTGCGCGATGCGGCCGAGCAAGCTGCGCGTAAGGCCGGCGAACCGACGGTGACTCTGGAGCGGCTGCAGCGTATTCAGGGACGGCGTCCCGCGGCGGTTGCATCATGAGCCTATTTTCAGATGACACAATGCGCGACGCAGCACTGCTCCCAGGCCATCGTGCCGTGAGCCGCCGGCGGCCATGCCATTGCGCCATGCCATCAAGCGAAATCCGAGTAGCGACTATGAACGACCCTAACGAACTGTCTAAACTCTGGGCGCGTGAACGTCGGCAGTACCGGCTGATCTTCGGGGTGGCTTTCGTGATTTTCTGGGTGATGAGTCTGTTCGCCCGGTTGTTGCCGTCCCGTATGCGTCCCTGGCCCCCGGTTACGGATGTGAATCGATCGTGTTTCGCCGAGGCGCGAGCAGTGACTCATCGGGTCTTGCCTTTCGCCTTTCTTTGACATACTGTGACAGCTATGTCAATGCCCGACTGGCAGCGGGCAAGAAACGGGATGCGGCGCCTTGCGTCGTGTCTCAATGGTTCGCGCTGGGATGCGCGCTAACGGCCGCAAGGCCATCTCCACGAGCTTGAGGTAATTATCATGGCCGAAAACAAAAGTCTCACCGGACTCAGCGATGACGAGGCGAAAGAGTTCCACGGCATCTTCGTGCAAAGCATGACCGCCTTCTTTGGCATCGTCGTGGTTGCACACATCCTGGTCTGGGCCTGGCGTCCCTGGCTGTAGCCTGACAGCCATCAATCCCAACGTAAATCAATAGGAGATCAATAATGTTCGGTTCCATGCAAGCAGACCTGTACAAGCTTTGGAAGATCTTTGATCCGCGTCGTACGCTGATCGCGCTGTTCGGGTTCCTGGCTGTTCTCGGCCTAATGATTCACTTCATCCTGCTCAGCACCGCCAATTTCAACTGGCTCGACACCGCTTATGCGACGCCGATCATCTCGAATCCGCCGGTCGTGAAGGCCGCGCCGGTTGCCGCCAAGCCCGCGCCGGTCGTGGCTGCCAAGCCGGCCGCAGCGCCCGCGCCAGCCGCCGCGAAGCCCGCGGCAGCAGCCCCCGCGGCCGCTGCGCCCGCGCCAGTGGTCGTAGTCCCGGCGGCGCCCGCGAAGTAGCGTCAATCGCCACTGGCAGCGGACGGGAGATCGGTTTCCGATCTCCCGTCCGCTGCTTGGCACCGTGGGGTGGTTGCCGCGACGGCAACCCCCGACCAGAGGGTTGAATCATGGCCATGCTGAGTTTTGAGCGAAAATATCGCGTTCGTGGGGGAACGCTGATCGGCGGAGATCTCTTTGATTTCTGGGTCGGGCCGTTTTATGTCGGCTTCTTTGGAGTCACCGCAGTCTTCTTCGCCGTCCTTGGTACACTATTGATTGTTTGGGGTGCGGCCATGGGGCCGACCTGGAATCTGTGGCAGATCAGCATCGCGCCGCCGGACCTGAGCTACGGGCTCGGGATGGCGCCGATGGCGAAAGGAGGTCTGTGGCAGATCATCACATTGTGCGCCATCGGCGCATTTGTCTCTTGGGCGCTCCGCCAGGTGGAGATCGCGCGCAAGCTCGGCATCGGGCTGCATGTCCCGTTTGCATTCAGCTTCGCGATCTTTGCTTATGTCGCGCTGGTCGTGATTCGGCCGGTTCTGTTGGGGGCTTGGGGCCACGGTTTCCCCTACGGCATTCTCAGTCACCTGGACTGGGTGTCGAATGTGGGATATCAGTTCCTGCACTTCCACTACAACCCGGCGCACATGCTCGCCATCACCTTCTTCTTCACCAACGCGCTTGCGCTCTCCATGCATGGATCGCTGATTCTCTCGGTAACCAATCCGGGGAAAGGTGAGACGGTGAAGACCTCCGAGCATGAGAACACTTTCTTCCGGGACGAGGTTGGGTATTCGATCGGCGCATTGGGCATCCATCGGCTGGGCGTGTTCCTCGCCATCAATGCCTCTTTCTGGAGCGCGATCTGTATCATCCTCAGCGGCCCCTTCTGGACCCGCGGCTGGCCGGAATGGTGGACCTGGTGGCCTAACATGCCGATCTTCGGCTGATCAGGAGTACCCTAATGGCTGAATACCAAAACATTTTTACTACGGTGCAAGTACGTGCACCGGCCTATCCGGGTGTGCCCCATACCGATGGTCAGCGTGACCGCATCGGCAAACCAATCTTCAGTTACTGGTTGGGCAAAATCGGCGATGCGCAGATCGGACCCATTTACCTGGGAACGAGCGGCGTATTCGCGCTGATCTTCGGCTTCATCGCCTTTGAGATCATCGGGCTCAACATGGCCGCGTCGGTCGACTGGAGCCCCATCAAGTTCGCCCAGGAGTTCTTCTGGCTGGCACTGGAGCCGCCGGCTCCAGAGTACGGTCTGCACATCCCGCCATTGGCAAAAGGCGGCTGGTGGCTCATGGCCGGGTTCTTCCTGACCATGTCGATCCTGCTGTGGTGGGTGCGTACGTATCGGCGTGCGATCACGCTTGGCGTTGGTACGCATATGGCGTGGGCCTTTGCCGCCGCGATCTGGCTCTATCTGGTGATTGGTTTCATTCGCCCCGTGATGATGGGTTCCTGGTCCGAGGCGCCGCCGTTCGGGATCTTCCCGCATCTTGACTGGACGGCCGCCTTCTCGATCGCCTACGGTAACCTTTACTACAACCCGTTCCACATGCTCTCGATCGCCTTCCTCTACGGCTCGGCGGTTCTGTTCGCGATGCATGGTGGGACCATTCTGGCCGTGAGTCGCTACGGCGGCGATCGGGAAATCGATCAGATCACGGATCGCGGCACGGCGGCCGAGCGCGCGCAGTTGCTGTGGAGATGGACCATGGGTTTCAATGCGACCATGGAGTCGATCCATCGCTGGGCCTACTGGTTTGCGGTACTGGTCGTCATCACTGGTGGTATCGGCATCCTGTTGACCGGCACCGTGGTTGACAACTGGTATCTGTGGGGCATCAAGCACGGTCTGGTTCCCGCGTACCCATTCGAGGGTGTGCCGGTTCCTGATCCAGCCTCACTTCCGGGAGCATTGTGATGAAAGTGAGCATCTTTTCAGCACCGAAGATTTTGCCGTTGGCTGCTGTCGGATTGGCGGCGATGATCGTCGCCGGTTGCGAGCGGCCGCCGCCAGACTCGGAGCAACGCGGATATCGGGGTGTGGGCCAGAATGCCTATGTGAATCCCCGGATCCTCGCGGCCCAGCATCGCGCAAATGTCCCACCGGCAGTTCAGCCGCCGGCAGTACCGGTGCCGATCACTGCCGGGACTGTGTATAAGAACCTGCAGGTCTTGGGTGATGTCCCGCTCACCGAGTTCACCAGGCTGATGCTGGCGCTCACCGAGTGGGTGGTGCCGAAGGATCAGTGGGTCGCTGGGCAAGGGTGTGTCTATTGCCACGATCTGGCGGACATGGCTGCGGACACTAAGTACCAGAAAGTGGTCTCGCGCTCGATGATCCAAATGACCCAACGGACCAACGCCGCGTGGGGCGCTCACGTCGCGCCGACCGGGGTGACCTGCTACACCTGTCACCGTGGCAACGCGATTCCGAAGTACGTCTGGACAACCAACCCAGGGCGTGCGGCTAGTGGACAGGGTGCATCCGGTCAGAACCGGCTGTCCGCGGTACCGGCCTTTGCGTCGCTACCCTATGATCCGATGACCACCTTCTTCGACAAGGACACGTCGATCGTAATCACACCGGCAACGGCCTTGTCGCCGGGTTGGAACGATACGATCAACACGAAGAAGACGGAGTGGACCTACGCGCTGATGATGTACATGTCACGCTCCCTGGGCGTTGGCTGCAATCATTGTCACAACAGCCGTCAGTTCGCGGACTGGAGTCAAAGCCAGCCGACACGGACGAAAGGCTGGTACGCAGTTCGGCAGGTACGGGAGATGAACAAGGCATACATCTGGCCGTTGAACGACCTCTTGCCGGCATCGCGCAAGGGTCCTTTGGGCGATCCGATGCGAATTGGCTGCGAAACCTGCCATCAGGGCATCAACAAACCGCTCTTCGGAGAGCCGATGTTGAAGGACTATCCGGTGTTGGGCCAGCCCAGTCCAGTGGTCGTCCCCACTCCTGAGGCCGCCCCTGAACCTGCCGCACCCGCGGCGGTTCAGACCGACGCCGAGGCGCTGGATGCACCTGGCGGAAAGGTCACTGGAGAGGCAGCAGTTCAGGAAGGTTTGATGTAGTATTGTCTTCTGAGGCTTTTGATTGCCGGAGCCCCATCTCCGGCTACGCCTCGCAGGGACGGAGGCAAGCGTTTCTGGGACGCGCGTCGACCGATCCGGCATGCGTGACGTCACCGCGGGGTTCGCCGACGCGGAGATCGGATTCGTTGGGTCGTGGCCGTGCTGGCCACGACCCGGTGGCTGCGCTTAGTAACTGTCCATCAATTGCTTCCCGCTTTGGGCGCCAATGTCGGCCAACAATCGGGAAGTAGAAAATGGACACTTTCTTAGTGCGCAGAAACGGCCCCAGTGGCCATTTTGACATCGTGAGGGTAATTCCAATGGCTGAGAACAAGAGCACGAGCCTTACCGGGCTTACAGATGACGAAGCAAAAGAGTTTCACGGCATCTTCGTCCAGAGCATGACCGCCTTTTTCGGCATTGTCGTAGTCGCACACATTCTGGTGTGGGCGTGGCGTCCCTGGCTTTAAGCCGCGCTTTCTGCTGAACACTATCCACTCATTGGAGACTTGACATGTACAAGATCTGGCATCTTTTCGATCCCCGTCGTGCTTTGATTGCGCTCTTTGGCTTTCTCGCCGTGTTGGGCCTGTTGATTCATTTCATTCTGCTCAGCACCGCCAACTTCAATTGGCTCGACACCGCTTACGCGAAGCCGATCATCTCGAATCCGCCTGCGGCCATCCGTCGTTAGGGGTTTCGCTTGCGGTATGGGCCGGCCATGCTCGGAAACGACTTGGCCGGCCCTTCTGCGAGTGCGGTTACAGAATGTTCGGGTGTTTTGCCACAGCTTTTTTCAGCCCGATGGTGGCTTGCGATGGATTGTTTACCGCGCGTAGGTCTCGTTTTTCTCTGGAATCGGATCCGGCGGTTGATTCGAGCGGAGATGACAAGTTGAAGGCAGCGATCGTCTCGTATTCGAGCGAAGGTTCAGCACGCGTCGCCCGGCAGGATGCGCTGGAGCGGGTCATCCTGGTGGATGACCAGGACCACGCAATCGGAGACGGCGACAAATTGGATGTTCATCGGCGCGGTTTGCTGCACCGCGCTTTCTCTATTTTTATCTTCAATGCGGGCGGTGACCTGCTGTTACAGCGCAGAGCCGACACCAAATATCACTTTGCGGGGCAGTGGTCGAATAGTTGTTGCGGACATCCACGCCCGGACGAACCGACAGCGCGTGCCGCGTTACGTCGACTCGGTGAGGAACTGGGTTTTCATGCACCCTTGACCGAGCAGATGCAGTTGACCTACCGGGCTGCGGACCCGCTTTCCGGATTAGTTGAGCACGAGTATCTGCATGTGTTTCGCGGGCGTTTTGTCGGCGAACCCCGACCCGATCCGGCGGAGGTTGGAGCCTGGCGCTGGATTTCGGTCGGTGCGGTCAGGCGCGCTGTCAGAGTATCGCCGGATCTCTTCACGCCCTGGTTTCGGCTTATCGCTGAGCGTGTGTTCGACGACCCTCTGGAAGATTAACGCGATCTGGTCTCGTGCAGGAGCGCGTGAGCGTCGGCGAAACCGCGTGGCGAAAACACGATGAAGATCATCCTCCAACAGATTTCCGTGGCCACGCTTGATCCGATCCAGGTGATCGATATCACCGCTGATGTAGAGCATGCCCTCGAGAAAGCAGAAATTCGAGACGGCCTGGTCACCTTGATTTCCCCGCATACGACCGCGCACGTCAATCTCAATGAACGCGAGGAGATGCTGCAACGGGATATGGTCAAGTACCTGAGCGATCTGGTGCCCCAGCGTGGCGACTATCTTCACAATAGAGCGCCTGTAGACGGTAGGGACAATGCGCACGCGCATCTGATGGGGCTGTTCATGAATGCCACTGAGACCATCCCGATCTCTGGTGGGAAACTGATGCTGGGTGGATGGCAGTCCGTGTTCTTTATCGAACTGGATGGTCCGCGCTCCGAGCGCAGGATTCTGGCCCAGTTTCTTGGCAGCTAAGTCAACGCACAGGCAATCGGGCATCTCCTGATATGACACCGACAGACAGCGAAGGGTTCTTTCTGAACCGCGCCGATTACGATCCAGCGTCCGCGATTGAACTGGATTATCGTTTCGAGTGTTATGGGGATCCGCGCATCGCCGCGGCCCACCTGTGCAGCGAACAGTCGACCGCGCAATGGCACCGGGTCGGGATCGACGAGGATTTTCGGGCGCGCTTTGCCGCCAAAGTGTTGGAACTGCGGGTGGAGCGTCGACAGTCCGCTCCGAGTCTGACGCTCGGGGCGAGTGCGCAGCCGCAAGGCCGGGGGGAGGTCTGCGTCTGTACCGTCACCATCGCTCACCCCCATGGCAACTTTGGTCCGCGCATCCCCAACTTGCTGTCGGCGGTGGTCGGTGAGGGCGTATTTTTCGTCCCCGGGATACCCGTGATCAAGCTGATGGATATTCGCTTGCCGCCGTCTTTTTTGGCGGAATTCACCGGGCCGCGGTTTGGTATTGCAGGTATTCGGGACTTGCTCGGCGTTCATGGACGTCCGATCTTCTTCGGGGTCATCAAGCCTAACATCGGCTTGCCTCCTGAGCCCTTCGCCGAACTGGGATATCAGGGCTGGCTGGGAGGGCTTGACGTCGCCAAAGACGATGAGATGCTGGCCGATGCCCCCTGGTGCCCGTTGGCCGAGCGCTCTGCCTTGTTGGGGCAGGCGCGACGTCGGGCGGAGGAGGTGACTGGTGTCAGGAAAGGCTACCTTGCAAACATCACCGATGAAGTGGATCGGCTATGCGATCTGCATGACCTCGCGGTTGCCAATGGCGCCAACCTCCTGATGGTGAATGCGATGCCGGTGGGGCTGAGCGCGGTGCGGATGCTCAGCCGGCATAGCAGGGTGCCGCTGGTCGGGCACTTCTCGATGATCGCGTCCTGCAGCCGGTCGCCGGTCTATGGCATTCATTCCAAGGTCATCTATAAGCTCCAGCGTCTGGCGGGGTTGGATGCGATCGTGATGCCTGGATTCGGCGCCCGTATGGGGATGGATGAAAGCGAAGTTCTGGACGGCGTTGCGGCTTGCCTCGCGCCCATGGGCGGCATCGCGCCAAGCCTGCCGATCCCGGGTGGCAGTGATTGGGCCGGCACCTTGGATGGCGTTTATCGCCGAGTGGGCCATGTGGATTTCGGGTTCATTCCCGGACGGGGCGTCTTCGCTCACCCACAGGGCCCGACCGCTGGAGCGGCAAGTCTGCGCCAGGCGTGGGATGCCATTGTCAAAGGCGTCAGTATCGAGCAACAGGCTTCGGACCATGCGGAGCTGCATGCCGCGATTGACGCCTTTGGCGCTAAGGCTGATTGAGCACAGTCCCGCTGACCGCGAAGGGGGCCGGCCGACGATACGAACGGCCCTGCCGGTTCCCCTATCTCAGAATGACCGCTTGTCCATGATGAATCAGCCGCCGTCCCGCGGCGGCTGGTCTTTCGACGCGGCCGCGCGGTCCTCGCCGTCCGTGAGCCGCTTGTCTTTGCGGACGCTTCTGAGTTGGGCGTAACTGAACCAGGCAACCAGCCCGACAACGAACAGCAGTTCGATCAATCCGGACAGATTGCGCTCTTCCATTCAATCACCCCCTGCAGGACTGATCTCGTCAATTGATGGACACGGCACCGCTGGGCATCTCAGCCAATTGTGGTACCCGCTGCAGGTAGTCCGCGGCCCGTTCCATGCTGCGTAAACGATCACGCTCTTCCATCCGCTCGAACAGGTCCAGCACCCAGACGACGCGATTTTCGATCTTGGCGGGACGGGGGTGAGTCATAGTCGTGTTGATGACCTGTGGCAGCGGCTGGGCTTTGACCGCCTCGACGAGGAACCGGGTCTCGGCAAGCGGCGGCAACGAGACCACCGGGCGCGGTAAGGCGGCGGCAAGAACGCGCGGGAGCAGCCGGGCCTTGCGGCTGGGTGAGACGACCGCGCGCTGACAAACGGAGTCCCACCCGCGCCGCTCGACTTCGTGACCGATCTCCGCGTAAAGGTGACGCGCGGCACCGATCCCGGCACGGCAACGCAAGGGTAGGCCGGAAATGCCTTGATCGGCACGTGCGTAGAGTGTTTCCGCCGCCGCCAGCAGCCGGGAGACGACCCGTCCCAAGGCGGGGCTCCAAACGGGTGTTGCCAGCCAGGCATCCGGGTCCAGGCCTTCCTCGCGCAGCCATTCGCGCGGCAGATAGAGCCTGCCGTTGGCCGCGTCCTCACCCACGTCGCGGGCGATATTGGAGAGTTGCATGGCGACGCCGAGGTCACAGGCACGGGCGAGGAGGTCCGGATCGCGCACGCCCATCAGCAGGGTCATCATGGCCCCGACCGTGGCGGCGACCCGCGCGGAATAAGCGTAGACCGACGAGATATCCTCGTAGCGGCGGCCCTCCGCGTCCCACGCAAAGCCTTCGATTAAAGCATCCAATAGAGTACGGGGTATGGCGAACTGAACAACGACATCGGCCAAGGCGCGATCGGCGGGAATCTGCATGGGGCGGCCGGCATAGACGGCGTCGAGCCGTTGCTTGAGCGCAATCACCGCGTCATGCGGGCGGTCGGCCAGGTCAATTTCATCGTCGGCGATGCGGCAGAAGGCGTAAAGCGCCGTCGCCGGTTCATAGACGCGCCGCGGCAGCAGCAGCGACGCGGCGTAGAAGGAGCGCGAGCCCCCGCAGAGCAGATCACGGCATGTGACCAGGTCGTCTTGGGTCGAGAATCGCAGATTAAGCGAAGGTTGTCGCATCGGGCACCACCGTATCGAGTACACGGGCGGAAGATATGACGCCGGGTACGCCGGCGCCGGGATGGGTTCCCGCCCCAACCAGGTAGAGGTGGCGGACCTCTTCGCTGGCATTGTGCGGGCGGAACCAGGCGCTCTGCCAGAGCACTGGTTCGAGGCTGAAACCGGCGCCCTTGTAAGCCAGGAGCCGGTGCTGAAAATCGAGCGGAGTGGTCACCCGGGAGGTCGCCAGATGTTCTGACAGACCCGGCAGCAGACTCTGTTCCAGATAGGCGCAAACCGCTTGGCGGTAAGGCTCGGCCTGAGTCGTCCAGTCCGTTCCGCTGTCCAGGTGCGGAACCGGGGCCAGCGCATAGAAGGTGTCGCAGCCCGCCGGGGCCAGCGCAGGATCAGTCGCGGTTGGCCGGTGCAGATAGAGGCTGAAGTCTTTCGCCAGTATCTTGCGTTTGAAAATGTCCTGCACGAGTTCCTTGTAGCGCGGACCCATCAGGATGGTGTGATGCAGAACGTCCGGGTATTGACGGCGGGTACCGAAATACCAGACGAAGAGCCCGTTGGAATACTGCGTGCGCTTGAGCCGCCAGTCGGGCCAGCGACGACGTTTGACCCCCGGCAGCAAGTTCGCATAGGTCCAGGCCGCATCGGCGTTCGAGACGACAATATCGGCTGGGATCTTCTCGCCATCCGTCAGCCGGACCCCGCGGGCCGTGCCCTGGTCGACCAGGATCTCGGCCACTTCGGCGCCGCAGCGTACCTGATTACCCTGACCCTCGATCAGGCTCACCAGCCCGCTCACCAGACGGCCGGTTCCTCCCATCGCCCAATGGACGCCCCACTGCCGCTCCAGGAAGGAGATCAGGGCATAAATCGAGGTCACGGTAAACGGGTTGCCGCCGATCAGCAAAGGGTGAAAGGACAGGATGGTGCGCATCCGTGGGTCCTTGATGTAGGAAGACACAAGGCTATAGACGCTGCGGTAGCTCTGGAGCTTCAACATGGGCGGGATGATCCGCACCATGTCCATGAAGGAACTGAAGGGGACGTGGGCGAGTTGTTCGAAGCCGACCCGGAAAATAGCCTCGCTCTTTTTCAGAAAACCTTCGTATCCGGCCAGATCCTCAGGGGCGAAACGGGCGATTTCAGCGCGGATTCGCTCGGGATCGCCGCTGTAGTCGAAATGCTCGCCGTTGTCGAAACGGATACGGTAGAAGGGTTCCATCAGCCGCAGCTCGACAGCGTCGGCGAAGCGTTTGCCGCAGAGACCCCACAGCTCGTCGAGTAGGAAGGGTGCGGTGATGATGGTCGGGCCGGCATCGAAGGTGAAGCCGTCTTGCCGGTGAACATAGGCGCGACCGCCCGGTGCGTCCAGGCGCTCAAGGACGGTCACCCGATAGCCGCGCGCACCTAATCGTACGGCCGCAGCCAACCCGCCGAAACCGCTGCCGATGATCACCGCATGGGGCTTGCGCCCGTGGCCGGAATCCGGTTTGGCAGGGGGAGGTGAAACTGTCAACTTAGTCGGACTCTAAATGGTGTCAACAATACTTGACAGTATAGCAGTTGAGGGCTTCCTGTCGCACGTTTTTTCAGCCTGACGGGGCACTGGTTTCACGGCGGTGTGATTGGCGCGATGACCAGAGTCGGACCGGAAAATACGTGCTGAATCAGAGAACACTCAGCGGCCTAGTCCTGCTGAGTCTGGTCTCTGATGAACGGGCAGTGTGTGCGAGACGGCTCAGGGGGCAATGCCGACGCGATCAGAGGGGATTGCGGTTAGTGCCGGCGGTCGGGCGACGGCCGGTTTGCCCACAGGGGATGGCCGCTGACGATCATGGTATCAGGAAGGGCCGGATGCCCCGGGTTCTCCATGCGAATCATGCGCGGTCTTGGATTGCTTCGCGGTCCGGCGTGGCGGCACCGGTGGTCTGGAAAACGACTAGCCTTGCATGCCCTTGGCCGAGTTCTTGCTGGCCCAATCTTGCCATCGTTGCCGCAGATCGACCAAGTGTATGATGAGTGCAACGAGGAGTAAGAATGAGATCCAGCCCCAGGTGGAGCCATTGAGGGCGGCGCGCGCGGCCAGCAACAGACAGCTTCCGGGGGCGAGGATGAGCAGGGCTGCGAGCGGCGGTATGGGGCACCGGCGCATCCGCCACAGCACCATGAGTAGGATCGCCTCAAGGCCAATCAATAACAGGACCAAGTCGATGGAGCGCCCGCTGGTAAAGAATTCAGTCATTGTCCGTCCCTTCTGCCTTGTCGGTTCATTTTGCCGAGACGGTTCCCAGCATCCGGAAAACGCTAAGATGCTGCCCTAAACGGGTAGGAAGTTCAACCACCGGACTGTCGAAAATGGTTGCCGCTACACCCTGGGCTGGAACTGGGACGAGGAAGGTTGCGCTATCCGTACCGGCCACGATCCGGCGAACATCATCATTTCGTTTTCATTTGACCGACGACTATTCGTTGGAGGACCAAGCATGACAGGCTGGACAACCGTCAACATTCCGTCGCAACGTGGGCGGCTTGCCGTCATCACCGGGGCAACCGGCGGGCTCGGTTACGAGACGGCACTCGCGCTGGCGGCAGCGGGTGCCGAGGTCGTGCTGGCGGCCCGCAACGACAACAAGGGCGCTAATGCTTTGGCACGCCTGCGCGCCGCCCATCCTGGTGCAACAGTGCGCTTTGAGCGGCTCGACCTCGCCTCGCTCGCCTCGGTTGCCGCCTTTGCGGAGACGATGCTCGCCGCGGGACGTGGTATCGACCTCCTGGTCAACAATGCCGGGCTCATGGCGCCACCAGAACGGCAATTGACGGTCGACGGTTTCGAACTGCAGTTCGCCACCAACTATCTTGGTCATTTTGCGCTCACGGCCCGGCTGCTACCGCTGCTGCGGCGCGCACCCGGCGCTCGTATGGTCAACCTCAGCAGCCTGGCTGCGAGTCTGGATTCGATTGATCTCACCGACCTGCAGTCGCAACGATCTTATGTCCCGTTCCGGGCCTATGGCATGACGAAGTTGGCAATGCTCATGTTGGCATTGGAATTCCAGCGCCGCAGCGCGGCCGCCGGCTGGGGAGTCGATGGCATGGCGGCTCATCCGGGCTGGGCCCGCACTGACATTATCAGCAACGGGCTCGCCGCGCGCGGCTTGCGAGCGGCGTTTTGGCGGATCGCGAAGCCGTTCCTGCTGCCGCTCAGCCCGCCGGCCGGGCCGGCCGCATTGCCGATCCTGTTCGCCGCGACATCGCCGGATGCACGAGGCGGCGGGTTTTACGGACCCTCGGGGTGGTTCGAGCTCAAGGGTCCGCCGGGCCCGGCCAAGGTGCCTGCCCGGGCGTTGGACACCGCCGCCGCCGCCCGTCTCTGGGAGACATCGGAACGACTGGCCGGGGTGAGGTTCGCGTGAGCAGCATCCGTCCGTGCCGGTCGCGCGCAGGCAGGCCCGCGGGCTACCGAACGACTGCGAGCCGCCGGAGCAATTAAGACGCCTGCTCCGCAAATTCGCTTTCCGCTATGGTCAGCCCCGAAAACACGACCGTCTCCCGCACATGGCGGCCACTGGTCACGGTGTCGGCGATGAAGGCCGCGAGATCGACCCGGCTGACCGTCCGCTTGCGCCGGTCGCCCGTTGGACTGGCCAGCCAGCGCCCGGTGGCGGCGCCGTCGGTGAAGCCAACCGGCTGGATCAGCGTCCAGTCAAGGCCGCTGGCCTTGACCAGCTGCTCCTGCCGTTCTTTGTCGGCCAACTGCTCGTCCAGTTGCAGCATGCGGAACCCCATCCGGTACAGTGACGACAACCGGCCGCGGGTGTCGCCGACGCCGTAGGATGTGATGCAGACCAGCCGCCTGACCGAGGCGGCCGTCATCGCGGCGATCACGTTGGCCGTGCCGACCTCGCAAATGTTGGGAGCGGTGGTTCGTTTGGCCCCCAGCCGCAGGAGTACGGGGTTGACGGGATCGCCCAGGCTGACCAGCACAGCGTCCTGACCGGTCACCGCGGGCGCCACCTCGGCGGCGTTCATGGCATCGCCCACGATCCTGGAAATACCCTCATGCGGGGGGAGTTTCGCCGGATGGCGTCCAAAGACGGTGACCTGATGTCCCGCGGCGAGCAGGGCCAGGGCCGCCGCGCGTCCGGCCTTGCCGGTCGCGCCGAAAACAACGACTTTCAAAATATGCCTCCTGATGTCTGACCGATCTGCACAGCCCAATACCGCTGCGGCCATCGCCGAAGCAAAAATCCCAACGGGTCCGTGTCCGATCTTCGCGGGGCGCGACTTTAGCACAAGGATGCTGACTGCCGCCCGTTTTTGCTACGGCGGACGCGCTCAATTATGGCACGACACCTATCGTGAGACGTCATGGCACTCCTGGTGCGCGCTGTCCATTCGTACAACGACCAGTCATGATTCGCTCTGAACCGCAAATGAGTGATATACCGCATCGCTTTGCTCACCGTGTCATTGCTTGACAAACGGTGATGTAGCGTAGCCGCATTAAGGTTTTCAGTGAAGCGCCGGCGCGGTCACGAAAAGTCAACAACAGCTCGCGTCTGCGAGCTAGCCTTAACCGCAACAGATGGGCACAGCGCACCTGCCTCGCGGTGAGAAAAACTATACCGCGCGCATCTGCGTTGCTACAATTGCGCCACTGTTGTCCATTTTTGGCCCAGTCCTACGGTGTGTTTTCCGAGTAAAACCGACACAGATCGCGGACAACAACGCCTGCGTCAGCGCCCCTCGGGCGGCACCCTTCTGTCCTCTATTACACGCGGTGAACGTCGACCATGTATGCGTTTTTCAAGTCCGTGCATATTTTGGGTTTTGTATTGATGGCCGGAAATGTCACCGTCACGGCCCTCTGGAAGGTGTTTGCCGATCGCACGAGCAATACGCGAATCATCGCTTTCGCCCAGTGGCTGGTGACTGTGACCGATTTTTCATTTACCTTTTTCGGCGGTTTTTTGATGGTTATCGGCGGTTATGGCGCAGCTTGGGTGGGTCACATATCGCTGATCAGCACCCCTTGGCTCGTCCTCGGGCAACTCATGTTGCTGCTGGCGGGTGCCATCTGGGCGGGCATTCTCATACCGATCCAGATCAGGCAAGCGGGTTGTGCGCAGGATTTCGCGGTCTACGGCGAGGTGTCGGCAGCGTATCGGAAGGACAGTCGCGTATGGCTGATCTGGGGCCTCACGTCGACGGTACCGCTGATCGCCGGCCTGTGGTTCATGGTGGCGAAGCCGATGACCTACTGGTGACGCCAAGGGTCCTTTACCGCAACGGAGATGGTGTAATGCGAGTAACAGACTTCGTGCTACCTGGAGCATTTCGGGCTGACGGTTCCCGGCCGACCGGAGGCGATGAACGTCACAACGCCCACGCGGTTCAAGCGGAGACATCCCCTCACGGCGAGCGGTGTGCACCCGGGGCCGGGGGAGGCACTGGCGGCGATGTCAGTCTGGTTGGCGGTAGCGAGCGTGGTTACGGCCCGCGCTTCGACGCGCCGGTCGCACCGGGTGGCTATCTCTGGTGGTATATCGATGCCCTCAGCGACGACGGGCGGCATGGGATCACGCTGATCGCGCAGGTCGGTAGTTGCTTTTCCCCCTACTACGCCTGGGCGCGGCGACGCGGCGACAGCGATCCGCTGGACCATAACTCGCTGAATGTTGCACTTTACGGCGAGGTCAAGCGCTGGAGCATGACCGAGCGGGGTCGCTCGGCGCTGCGGCGGGACGCCTCCTGGCTGGAGATCGGGCCGAGTGCGCTTCACTGGGACGGCACCAGCCTGACCATCCGGATCGACGAAGTGACGATGCCGCTGCCCACGCGCCTCCGCGGCACGGTACGGGTCTATCCGCGCGCGGTGGTCGGCCAGCCGTATCGCCTCGATAACGCGGGGCATCATTACTGGGCGGCGATCGCCCCGTGCGCGCGCGTGGAGGTAAAGCTCGACCGGCCGTCATTGCATTGGTCGGGCAGCGGATACCTCGATTCCAACTGGGGCGACGCCCCGCTGGAGTCGGCGTTCCAGCGTTGGGAGTGGTCGCGCGCGGCAATGAAGGATGGCGGCACGACCGTTCTGTATGACGTGACGCAGCGCGACGGGGCGAGGCCACTGCTGGGTCTGCGCTTTGATCCGACCGGCGGCGTGGAGCCGTTCGAGGTGCCCCCGCACGTCAAGTTGCCGACCACGGCCTGGCTGCTGACGCGCGGCACGCGGGTGGACCCGCAACGCACTGCGCGCGTGACCAAAACGCTGGAGAACACCCCATTTTATACGCGGTCCGTGCTGGCGACGCATGTGCTCGGCGAGCCGGTGACCGCGATGCATGAGAGCGTGTGCCTCGACCGGTTCAGCACGCGTTGGGTGCAAACGCTGCTGCCGTTCCGGATACCGCGAGCACTCAGCTGAAGGAAGACCAGGGCGTCGCACGGATGGAAAGCGATGCGCCCATCGCTCTCGTGCTTCGATACGCGGGGTTGGTGTTGCTGTTTGCCTTGGGCGAGGGCGGGGCAGGTGGATGACAAATCAAGCGCTGGCTTAGGTTGAGACCAGTCGATGCTGGTGCGCCGGCCGTTGGGCAACGGTCGGCGTCAATCGAGAGCGCGATATCAGGTAAACAGACTGTAGCTGAGTGCCATCGGTACGACGAAAGCGACCAGGACAAACAGCGTTTCGGTGAGAGTCAGTTCTTTCATGCTGCTAAAAAGTTTCATTATTGCTATCCAATGACAGGAAAACGAGGCGGTCGGTTCAGGCGATTGCTGTCAAATCCCGATACCACTTCGCCCGCCTTGCGCATCGTGCCGACAGTCACATAGCCCCGCTATGCTCCGGTCGGCGCTCCTTGAAGGCAGACGCAAATCCTTCGCGATCTGGTGCAGGATTATCCGGCAATCGCCGAACCAAACATTATGCTTTATTAGCAGATAACGATGTTGTTGTCAATCTACTTGGCGACAAGCGGTTGCCGATCGGCAGGTAGCCGGCCTTCGTGATCGCGCCACACAGCGTTTTCCTGGGACGTCAACGATGTGTAACGCGCGGCAGCTGACCGATCGTGCGCGTTGCGGTTGCGACAGGCGCACGATCGGAGTTTGCTGCTCCGACGCCGGCCGCCGCAGACCGCTCTGCGGCCCGGTCATCCGCCCGCAGCAGAAGCGACTACTGCACCTTGACGCGAAAGACCTCCGCTCCTTCAGGATCGGTCAGATGCACCGCGCAGGCGATGCAAGGGTCGAAGCTGTGGATGGTGCGCAGGATCTCGATGGGTTGCTCGGGATCGTGCAGGGTCTGGCCTTCCAAGGCCGCCTCATAAGGTCCGCGCTGGTTCTGCGCGTCGCGGGGACCGGCGTTCCAGGTGCTGGGTACCACCGCCTGATAATTGGCTATCTTGCCGTCCTCGATCACCATCCAATGGGCGAGCGCGCCCCGCGGCGCTTCCATGTGTCCCACGCCCTGCGCCTTGCGGGGCCAGGTCTTGGGATCCCAGAGGGCATCGTTGAAGGTTCGGGTATCGCCGCCCCGGATGTTGGCGAGCAGTTGCGCGTACCAGCCATCCATGGCGTCGACCATGACCTTGGTCTCCAGGGTGCGGGCGGCAGTGCGCCCCATGGTGGAGTACAGGGCATCGATCGGCAGGTCGAGCGTCTGCAGTGTCGAATCCACCAGCGCCTTGGTCTGTTCATGCCCGGTGGTATAGAGCATCAGCACCCGCGCCAGCGGACCGACCTCAACCGGCTTGCCGCGCCAGCGCGGGGACTTGAGCCAGGAGTATTCCTGATCTACGTTGAGCAGATCGTACGGCGGTTCCGGTCCCGTGAAGGCAAAACGCGTTTCGCCTTGGTAGGGATGCAACCCGAGGTCCTTGCCGCCCGCGTAGTCGTACCAGGCGCGGGAGACGAACTCCTGGATCTCGTCCTCGTTGTGCAAGTCCACGGGCTCGATGTGCGAGAGGTCGCGGTTCAGGATCACCCCGCCCGGCACCAGATAGGTGGCTGGATCGCCGAACCCCTTGGCCGGGAAATCGCCGTAGCACATGAAGTTGCCGACGCCTTCACCGATTTTGAACCAGTCCTTGTAGTAGCCGGCGATGGCCAGGGTATCCGGCACATAGACCTGGTCCACGAACTCACGCATCTTGGTGATGACGTTACGGACGATTTCCAGGCCGATCACGTCCAGGGCGGTACCGGCCTGGGCGCCGGACTCCAGGCTGATGGCGCAGGGCATGCCGCCGACGACCATGTTCGGATGCGGGTTCTTACCGCCGAAAATGGCGTGGAGGGTGACCACCTCACGCTGCCAGGCCAGGGCGTCCAGATAATGGGCAACGGCCAGCAGATTCGCTTCGGGCGGCAGCTTGTAGGCCGGATGACCCCAGTAGCCGTTGGCAAAAATGCCGAGCTGACCCGCCTCGACAAACCCCTTGAGCCGCTTCTGCACATCCGCGAAATAGCCCGGCGAGGATCGGGGGTAGCTGCTGATCGACTGGGCGAGTTCCGAGGTCGCCTTGGGGTCCGCGCTCAACGAGGAGACCAGGTCCACCCAG
The DNA here is from genome assembly GCA_013426805.1 of Chromatiaceae bacterium. Taxonomy (GTDB): domain Bacteria; phylum Pseudomonadota; class Gammaproteobacteria; order Chromatiales; family Chromatiaceae; genus Thiodictyon. Next base: position 31,076 of record JACDZG010000011.1, on the reverse strand, counting down.
TCCAGTGCATGCAGGTGGTAGAAGTGCATGACATGGTCGTGGACATACTGAGCCCCGATCATCAGATTACGGATGAGCTGCGCATTGGGCGGAATCGCGTAATCGAGCGCGTCCTCCGCCGCCCGCACGCCGGCCAGACCGTGGACCAGGGTGCAGACGCCGCAAATGCGCTGCACGAAGGCCCAGGCATCGCGCGGATCGCGGCCGCGCACGATGGTTTCGATGCCGCGCACCATGGTGCCCGAGGAATACGCCTGCTGGATCACCCCGCCTTCCAGCTGTGCCTCGATGCGCAGATGGCCCTCGATGCGGGTGATCGGGTCGACGACGATACGTTCGCTCATGCCGTTACTCCGGGCTGGGATGACGTGGCGGCCGGGGTCCGGGCCGGGGTGTCGATCAGATGATCAGCGACCAGTTCAACCAGACTCGCGACCTCCTTGTCCCAGTGGTTCTTGACGCGGCCGGCCTCGAAATTCAGCCGACAGCTCGCGCAGCTCACGACCACGGTCGCGGCCCCGGTGGCATTGACTTGTTTGATCTTGATCTTGAATGACTCGTCCCGCAGGCGGGTGGCCCGCTCCAGCAGGAAGATGCCCGCCCCGCCGCCGCAGCACCAGTTGTACTCCCGGCCCGAGGGCAGCTCGACGTAATCGGCGTTCATGGCCTGGAGCACCGCTCGCGGTTGATCGAAGGCACCGCCGCGCCGACCGGTCTTACAGGGGTCGTGGTAGGTGATCTTCCCGTCAATCGGCGTGAGGTTGAGTCGACCCGCCTTGGCCATGCGGCCCAGGAACTCGGACATGTAGACCATATCGAAGGGCAGACTGCCGCCCTTGATCATCGGGTTCCAGCGCAGGGCCGGGTAGGCGTGGCCACACTCGGCGATCACCAGCGTCTTGGCGCCGATCCGCTGGGCGGCGGTCGTGATGGATTCCGACTGCTGCCGCCAGAGCGCCATGTCGCCGGAGAGCAGACCAAAATTGGCGCTTTCAAAGCCGTCGCTGCACATGGTCCAGTCCACCCCCAGGTGGTTCATGATCCTGGCCGTCGCCAGCAGGCCGTTGCCGTTGGCCACCAGGTCGACCGCGGAACTCAGCACCATGACCTCGGCGCTGGGTTTGTCCAGCGGGATAGTGACCCCGTAATGGTCGCGGATGGTGTTGATCATGTTCATCAGGGTGTCGGCGGAGGCGCCGAAGATGGTCCCCCGATGCTTCTGCTCCGCGGTCAGCGCCGCCAGTTCCGCGGGCACCAGTTCCGCGGCCACCAGCGCACTGCGCAGGTGATGGACCAGCGAGGCGGTGTCGATGCCCATCGGGCAGACCATGGTGCAGCGTCCGCACTCGGAACAGGAGTCGTAGACCAACTCCTGCAACTCCTCCAGATCCTTGAGCTTGACCGGACGGGTGATCAACTTGTACCACCAGCGGAACGGGCCGACCTCGCGCTGGTAGATGCGTCGATACAGCTCCATCTTACGCATGGGCGCGTACTTGGCTTCTCCCGTCGCCTGGAAGAAATGGCAGGCGGTGGTGCACTGGCCGCAATGGATACAGCTCTCCAGCCACACGGCTTCGCCCGCGTTGGTCTCCGCGATCAGGGTATCGATGGCGCGCTCGACCCGGACGGCATCCGTCAGCGTCGGCTCGGGCGCCAGCTGGCGCAGCATCCCGATCTGCCCCGCGAAACCCTGGCAGACCTGTTCAAAGGTCGGAAAAATCGGTGCGACGGCGGCTGACGTGCTCATATCTGGACTCCCTTGTGGGCGTAGGTGAGACCGCTCTGGGCGCGGGAGAACACAAACCAGATCGAATGCATCAGCTTACTGAAGGGGAACCAGATGAACATCAGGGCAACCGTCAGGATGTGGATCGCCAGCATGGTCTCGTAGCGCGGGCCCAGATGCGCAAAGGCCATGAGTCCGGTGATCAGGGGGGCGGCGACCAGGATCCAGGTGATGTAGTCGCCCAGATTGGAACAATAGATGGATGGATTGGTGAGGCGCCGCAGGATCAGGGCAAGCAGTGAGACCAGGGCGACGATGCCGATCGCCACCCCGGCCGCGTTGGGGAGCGCCGGCCAGGAGGCCCCGGTGAGACTCTGGATGAACTCGATGTGTGCCGTGATGCCGACGACGACGATCAGCGTGGCGAAATGGAAGAGATAGGCGACGATCGTCTGGTAGCGGGTGGCGACGTTGAACTCGCTGCTGGGCCAGGCGCGACTGAATACGGTGCGATAGCCCTTGTAGTTGCCGAACGCGTCCCGCGGTCGGGACAGGTCCCCCCCGCGCGTCAGTACCAAGACGCCGAGCAGGCGCCAGATGGTGCCGGCGACCAGGATGATCAGCGCCCAATGAATCGCTGGGCCACGTGCAAACTCTAACAGTGTCATAGGGAGGTCCTCCGCTTGATCCTTTGCTTGGATCGTTTTGTTATTCGTTGGCCGCGTGGGCAGCCGCCTTCTTTTCCTTCTTGCCGCGGGCGAGCAGGGCGGCACCGGCACCGGCCACGGCACCCACCACGGCGGCCGAGGCGAGCTTCGGTCCGGTTCCGAACTGGCCGTCGGCGATGGATTCATAGATCCCGGCGCTGTCCCAAAAGCCGGGCTCGGAGCAACCGATGCAGCCGTGGCCGGATTGAATCGGGAAGCTCACCCCCTGATTCCATTTCACATGGGCGCAGGCGTTGTAGGCCACCGGCCCCTTGCAACCCAGCTTGTAGAGACACCAGCCCTTGCGTGCGCCGACATCGTCGAAGGTCTCGGCGAAGAGTCCGCGGTCGTAGAAGGGGCGGCGGTAACAGCGGTCGTGGATGTTTTCGCCGAAGAAGGCGAGCGGCCGGCCCAGCGCGTCGAGTGCGGGCAAGGTGCCCAGTGTCAGGTAGTGGGCGATGACCCCGGTGATCGCCAGCGGCAGCGGCGGGCAGCCCGGGACGTTGATGATCGGCTTGTCGGTGATCAGGTCGGAAACCGGCACGGCGCTGGTGGGGTTGGGGGCCGCCATGGGCAGACCGCCGTAGGCCGCGCAGGTGCCGACGGCGATAAGCGCTGCCGCGTTGACTGCCGAGTTCCTGAGCATGTCCAGATTGCTGATGCCGGCAATGGTCGAATACGCCTTCACCGTGGGGATGGAACCGTCGACCAACAGCAGATACTTGCCCGCGTGCTCCCGCATGGCCTCTTCCCGCGCCGCTTCGGCGGCGCGCCCGGACGCGGCCTGAAGGGTGTGGTGATAGTCCAGCGAGATGAAGTCGAAGATCAGCCCCTCCAGGGTCGGGGCATGCGAGCGGGTCAGGGCCTCGGTGCAGCCAGTGCACTCTTGAAAGGACAACCAGATCACCGATTGGCGCTGAGCCTGCTCCAAGGCATCGGCCATGACCGGTATCAGCGCTGCCGGCAAGGCCATCACCGAGGCGGTGGTGGTGCAGAACTTGAGAAAGGCGCGACGGCTTACCCCCTGGCTGCGCAGTAAAGCGCCCAGGGTCGACTGTCTGGTCATCGAATGTCCTCCGAAATGATTCGGTTATGTTTATTGTGAGCCGGAACGTCGACCTGCCTGCGGCAGGTTCCGATACGCTCCATCAGCCTATCAATGAGCGGCTCCGACTCATTGATTGATAATTCGCAAGCGACTTGTTCAGGTCGCTTGATAATTATCAATTGCGTCGATCTAGTTATCTTAGAGAAATTAAAAAACCTTTTATAATCAGCTTTCTTTGCCTCAAAAGTGGGGGCATTGCTTGCTCTTGAGTCTGGATTCTAGATCCATTGATCAATTGTCGTATTGACTTGGATCAACAGAAGCGCAGTGAGCGCGCGAAATAGCGTTCACCAATACAGTCGAGGCAAGTGAAAAGGGGCCGGAAACAGCTGAACGTAAGTAATAAAGCGAATAGTCACTTTATTAAATAGGAAAACGCTTAATTACTTGATGACGCTATGCGCAAGCGGTGTCCGAGCGACAACCAAAGGACGGTACCATTCACGAAGGAACGGAAGCGGCAGGTAAGCGTTGACTGGAACTGCGGGCTGATGTGCCGGCAAAGGACAGGATCCGCAAGCGGCGGGGGTGCAGGGTCTAGGGAGACGGCAAGGAGCGGGTCGGGGCCGGCAGGGCAGGGGAGAGTGCGGGCCGACCGTCAGGCGACGGTCGGAGTGCCCACGGGGGCGGCCCTCAGGTCAGGATGCTGTAGCCGATCAGCAACGGTACGGTGAACACGATGGCGATGGACAGCATTTCCGAGAGAGTCAGTTCCTTCAGGTTGGCCAAGTACTTCATTACAGCATGCCTTTTGTTGATAACGGGTGTAGCCGCGGCGAACCGCAACGGCCGAGGTGCCCGCCCCAGCGCGACAGCAGTCTTGGAGCGGCAGTAGCATTATCATATTAGTAGTTAGCGATATAGCTGTCAACAAGTTTTTGTGCGTTGCAACAAAAATCGCACCAGTTGCCGAATAATCGCCTATCACCCTGTCATACGTCGATATTTCGTTATCGATAATGAGACTTATCAGCACTCATTCGCCGATCAAGTGCCATTCGCGTCAACCGGTGCGGCTGGCGACGCCCGTTACTTGCGATAGTGCTGAGCGATGGAGCGGATCAACGAGGCCACGGTCTGCGGCGCTTCCTCATGAGCCAGGTGCCCGAGTCGGGGAATGGTCTGGACCTCGACCGTCGGGAGCAGCGCGCGGACGCGGCGGGCTTCGGCCGGACTGACCGTGCTGTCGCCTGCGGCCACCAGCATCACCAAGGGCGTCGCGAGGCGCGGCAGGTCCCGCGCCAGCGGCTGCAAATCCCAGTTGGCCATCATCCCGATGGCGGCGGCCACATGTCCGGGGTTGATGACCAGGCGCCGGTAGAACTCCATCCCCTGGGCGTCCAGGCGCGAACCGGTACTGGCCACCAGTCGCTTGACCGCGCCCGGCGCCCGGGCGCGCCAGGCGAAGTATCGGGACGCCAGTGGATGGGTGGCGAAGAACCGTGCGGCGGGGGCGAACCACTGTCCCGCCAGACCGCGCAGGGGCAGCAGCGCGCCATTGAGACTGATCAGGGCGCGGGGGGCGATGCGTTGATCGAGACAGAGTCGGGCGAGCACGGCGGCTCCCGCGGAGTGACCAAGCACCAACTCGGGCGTCACACCAAGGGTATCGAGCAGGGCCGCGAGGCTGGTTGCCATGCCGGGAAGCGACAACCCCCCGTCGCCCGGCGTTTGGGTGAACCCGTGACCCGGCAGATCCGCGGCCACCACTTGGAAGTCCTGCGCGAGCAGCGGGGCGAGGGTGCGCCAGGAGTGCGTGGCCGCGCCGGTGCCGTGGACCAGGACCAACACCGGTCCCTGGCCCAGTTGCTGCACGTGCCAGCGCAGTCCGCCGGCGCTGACGAAGCGGCTGGCGTCCCGATTCGGCCAGTCGCGTCCCTCATGGTCCCAGTCGAGTCGTCGGTGCATGATCAGTCAGGAACCTGAAGCGGATGTCAGTGTACGGCCAACGGACAGGAATGCGGCAGGTGCTCGTGCCGACTGCCGGCCGCGGCGAACCCGCTGGATCTGCCGGCGGTCCTCACAACCCGGCCTTCGCCTTGACTGCCGCGTTCAGGCGCCCGGCGTCCGCATGGGGCAGCGGCATATAGGTGGCGTCCATGGCCTCCGCCAGGGCCTTGGCCTGGGGGTGCGGGTGCGGGGAGGTGTCGACCACCATGGCGGCTACGCCGGCGGCCCGCACCAGACGCGCGCAGGTCAGGGCCTCCTCGCCGGCTTGGGCGCGCCCGCCCTGACCATTGCGGGCGACGTTGCCGCGCCCGTCGGTGAGCAGCACCAGCAGCGGCGTTCCGCCGCGGCGCTTGACCGCATCGGCCAGGGCCAGCCCGGCCTCGATCCCGGACGCCAGCGGGGTTCCGCCGCCGCCCGGCAGATCCGCCAGGCAGCGCTTGGTCCGCACCAGCGAACGCGTCGGCGGGAGCAGCAGTTCCGCCGTCTTGCCGCGGAAGGCGACCAGGGCCACCCGATCGCGGCGCACATAGCAGTCCGCGAGCAACAGTTCCACCGCGCCCTTGGCCTCACCCAGGCGATGCAAGGCCGAGGAGCCCGAGGCGTCCACGATGAAGATGGCCGTGGTTTCGGAACGGTGTTTGTAGCGCTGGATGCGGAAGTCGTCCTTACGCACCTCGACGCGCGGGGCCAGGTTGGGCACCGGCAGTGTCCGTGGCCGGGCTCTGGTCGCGCCGCCCGGTGTCCCGGTCGCCGGAACCTGGGTTTGCGCCTGACCGCGCTCGCGTTCCGCCCGGCGCACCCGCTGCCAGGGGGCGGCGGCGCGCAGCGTTTCGATCAGGTTCAGCCGATCCCCTGGACGCAAATCGCCGCGGCGCACCCCGGCCGGTCGGCCGCGCATATTGGCCTGCTGGACCTGCCCGGACTTGCCGGTGCTGCGCACCTTGGCGCGCCGCAGTTGGCCCAACCGCAGCCGGTCCAGCAGATCGGTGGGGATGGCCGCCTTGGTGGCATCCAGGACCTGATCCGCCAGGGGGTCCTGGCGCTGTTCCTGATTGGCCTCGGACTCGCCCTCCTGGTCGGGCGGGGGCGGCTCCGGGGGCGGCGGCTCGGGCTCGGATTCGGGCGGTTGCGCATACGGCAGCATGGTCGCGCGCGGCGCCATCACCAACCGGGCGGCGAGGCTCACCTGCGCATCGGTGACCACCAGATCCCCATCCAGGGCGGCGGCGACGCGCGCCGCCCGCATCGTGTGCAGCGAGGTGCGTAACGAGGGGATGCCCAGCGCCAGTGCCGTTTCACAGATGGCGTTCACCTGGTCGGCGCTGATGCTGACCGCGGACAGACGCCCGCGGGCCGCGGTGACGTCCGCGACCGAGTAAGGCACGTCGCCCATCTCCCGTACGGCGATCGGGCTGAGGTCGATCAGAAAGGCGAGTCGATCGAGCAAGGCATCGGCCACCTGCTCGTCCTCGTTGCTGCCCTCATCCAGGGCGATCACGCCGACCCGCGCCGGGGAGCGCAAGGCAATCCCGTCGCGTTCCAAAACCACCTCACCGGTGTCCAGGGCGGAGCAGAGATAGGAGACCGGTGAGCCGCGCACCCGCTCGGCCATCGCCAGTTCCAGCACGCCGCCATGGGCCTCGGCGAACAGTCCGTGCTCCGCCACCGGCCGGCCGGCGCGCAGGGTCGCGGTGAGATCCAGGCCCCCCAGCAAGCGGCCATCCGAGACGTGCAGCGGGATCTTGCGGCGCGGCGTCTCCGGCGGCAGCAGTTCGCGGGTGTCGGCGAGCCATTGATCGCGCACCGGACCGGGGAGGGCGCGCAGGCAGACACCGCCCAAACCGGCCGGATCGACCGCGAAGAGCGCGGCGATCAGGGCCGCGTCTTCCCAGGGGTCCGGACGAGCCGGCGGCGGGGGGCCGCCGCTGACCGGACCCGGCCGGGGGGGCTGCGGGGAGCGATCGGACGCCGGCGTCATCATGCCGGGAACAGATCCTGAACCACCCGATCGACGCGGGCGGTCGAGCCGGACTCATCCAGAGGATCGCGGCGCAGCCGATGGCGCAGGGCCGGGGCCGCGAGCTTGCGCAGCTGGGGAACGCCCACGGAGGTGTCGCCGTCCAGCGCCGCCAGAGCACGCGCGGCACGGACCAGCGTCAATTCGCCGCGCAGACCGTCGGTGCCGAGCGCCATGCACAGGCGCGAGGCCTGCTCCAGCGTATGGTCCGGGACCTCGATCGCCGGCAGCAGGGCCTGCGCGTCGGTGATGCGTTTGCGCACCTTGGCGTCCTTGCGCTTCCACTTCTCGGTGAAGGCTTCCGGATTGCGCTCGAACTCATCACGCAAACGCACCACCTGCACCCGCGTCGCCAGGTCTTGCGGGGTCCGTACCTCGACCGAGAGACCGAAGCGGTCCAGCAGTTGCGGCCGCAGCTCGCCTTCTTCCGGATTACCGGAGCCGATCAGTACGAAGCGCGCCGGGTGACGGACCGAGAGACCCTCGCGCTCTACCAGATTCTCACCGGAGGCGGCGACATCCAGCAGCGCGTCCACCAGGTGGTCCTCCAGCAGGTTCACCTCGTCGATATAGAGAAAGCCGCGATGGGCGCGGGCCAGCAACCCGGGCTCGAAGGCCTTCTCGCCCCGTGTCAGCGCCATCTCCAGATCGAGCGCGCCGATCACCCGGTCCTCGGTGGCACCCAGCGGCAGATCCACCACCGGCACCGGGACTTGCTTGGTCTTGAACGGGGTGCCGTTATGACGCACGCGGCATTCCGCGCAGAGCACACCGACCTCGGCCTCGGGATCGCAGCCATAGCGGCAATCGGCCACCACCCGCATTTTCGGCAGCAGGGCGGCCAGCGCGCGGATGGCCGTGGACTTGCCGGTACCGCGGTCGCCGAACACCAGGACTCCGCCAATGCGGGAGTCAACCGCCCCGATCAGGAGCGCAAGCTTCATCTCTTCCTGGCCGACGATGGCGGAAAACGGGAATGGGACGGGCATAGGAGGTCTCGATCTTAGGTGTCAGGTGCGCTGGTTGAAAGAGCCGCCCATGGTAACCTCAAGCGCCCGTGGATGGGACACATGAAAGTGCTAAAAAAAAAGGGCGTGTGTCAGTTTATCCTGACAACTATACTGTAAGTCCAGCACGACAGTTGGGGCGAGGTGTCACGATCGCCCGCCCCGTTGCTTTCCCAACACCAGCGACCGGAGCACACCATGACTCAGACCCAGCGGGCGGATTCGATCGGCACCGACGCGGCTAACACCTCCACGGCGATCGCGATCCGGCCTTTTCTCGTCGCTTGCGCGATCTGTTCAGTTCTCGGGTTCGGCGTCCTCGCCGGCCTGGCCCATGCCTTGCTGTCTTTCTGGGGGCCGGTGGTCTAGGCAGCCCCCCGCGCGACCATGACGGTGTCCGGGTCAGCGCATCACGGCAGCGTCAGTCGGGGCTGGAGCCTGATCCAACCCGTTCAGCCAGGCGCTCACCGCACCCATGAAGGCGGCTGGACATTCCTCTTGGGGCACATGACCACAGTCAGGCAATACCGCCAGGGTCGCGTTGGGGAGCGTCGCCGCGACCCGGCGGGTATCCGCCTCCTGCACCAGCTGGTCCTGGTCCCCGGTGATCACCAGGACCGGTTGTCGGACCTGTTCCAGGCGGGCGCTGATGTCCACCGGGGTCGAGAGTGAGCGGTGCAGCAGTGCGCCCCAGGCCAGATCCCAGTGGGCCATGCGGGTATGGATCTTGGCTTCTTCGCGCCGCGCCGCAGAGATGCGGGCCGGGTCGTGATAGGAATATGCGAGTAGCGTCGGGTCCCCCAACTGGCGTGCGATGAAGAGGCTCAATCGCTGCAATTGGGGCAGGTCCGCCACCGCGGCCGGGATGGTCGGGCGCTGGGCATAGACCCAGGGCGCGACCAGAATCAATGCCGCGACGCGCTCCGGCCGTGCCAGCGCGGCTTCCAGGGCCAGGGTGCCGCCCGAGGAATTCCCGACCAGGATGGCACGTTCGAGCCCGAGTTGATCCATCACCGCGAAGACCTGAGTGATCGCCGACTCCTTGGCATAGGGGTCGGCCGCCGTCCAGTCGCCCGCGGTCAGCTTGGCACTGAGTCCGTAGGGGAGCTGATCGTAGGCAATGGTGCGCCCATACGCGGCCAGGGGATCGAGCACGGCATTCCAGGTGAAGCTGTTGAAGGTGAAGCCGTGGAGCAGCAGGAAGGCGTGCCGGCCTGACCCGGCCGCACCGGACCGCTCCAGGTGGTGGACGTCGATCCCGGTGGTCCCCGGAAAAGGAATGCGGATAAAGTGGCTGTCAGGCGTCGCCGCGGCGCGGGCGCTGCCCTGCGGTTGGACGGATGCTGTTGAAATCAGCAAGGGACCCAGGGCCGCGGCCCCCAGCAGGAGGACCACCACGACGCCCAAGACCAGCATGACAGGCTTCCACATCGGATGCAGTCCCCGCTTGAAGGCCGGACGGCCGCGCCTGGAGCGTCGGCGGCCGGTCGTTGACGATAAGGCGATTGGGGAACCATGATTCCCCGCGGACGCGTGTTGCCGATGCGGCATCGTGCATCCCTATAACCTCTCCAAGATACCCCAAGAGGACCCCGGAATGGATCAAGGCCCTTCAAAAGGTCTGCACGACGTCAGCCTGATGAGCCACGACCGGCGCCTGCAGGGCCGGCCGCGTCTGTGCAGCGACTGCGGACTGTGCGACAGCTTCCTGCGTCCGCAGATGGCGGAAACCTGTCTGTTCGTGCGCAATCGGGCTGACGAGATCGAGCAGCGTCTGCATGGCCGGCTGCGCAACCCGGGTGATGAGATGCGCTTCGGTATCTTCCGGGAGCAAACCATCGCGCGGATGCGCCGGCCGGTGGCCGAGGCCCAGTGGAGCGGCATGATCACCACCCTGGCCTCCCGGCTGTTGGAGCGCGGCGAGGTGGAGGCGGTGATCCTGACCGGCACCAACCCCGGCACGCGCTTCCAACCGACCCCCATTCTTGCCCGCACTACAGCGGAGGTGCGGGCCTGCGTCGGCAACAAACCGAGCTTCTCGCCCAATCTGGGCCTGCTGGATCAGGTGCGCGCGGCCGGCATTCGCCGTCTGGCCGTCGTCGGCACCAGTTGCCAGGTTCAGATGCTGCGTCAGGCGCAAGCGCAACTCGGGCTGGAGCGTCTCGACCTGATCGGCATTCCGTGCAGCGACAATGTGACCCACGAGGACCAGCAGTTCTTCCTGGCCACCATTTCCCGCTCGCCCGCCACGGTGGTGCACTACGAGTTCATGCAGGACTTCAGCCTGTGGCTGCGTCATGAGGATGGGCACATCGAGCGGGTCAACTATATCGACTTCCCCATGGACCAGCTCCAGGGCATTTTTCCCTCGGCCTGTCTGTCCTGTTTCGACTATCCGAATGCGCTCTCCGACATCACCATCGGTTACATGGGTGCACCGCTCGGTTGGCAATGGGTGTTGGCGCGGACTGCCCGCGGGGTGGAATTGCTGGACCTGTTGCGGCCGGATTTGGAGGTCCAACCAGTATCCGCGGCCGGCGACCGGACCCGCGGCATGCCCCGTTACATCCAGATGCTCGCCAAGCGGCCGGCCAAGCCGCCGAAGCCGATCCGGCAACTCATCGCTTTCCTGCAGCGGCACCGCGGTCCGCGGGGCCTGGAGTTCGCCCGTGCCATCATCGAGATGAAACTCCTGCGTAATTACACCCATGTCCGCGAGAAATTTCCTCAATTGGAAGATCGGATCGTCCCGTATCACGTGTACCAATCCATCGCGCCTTATACGCAGGAGTACGCTGCCGTTTTCGGCCGGGCGCCGGGGGCGGGGACGATTGCGGATCAGGCCTAACCGCGAACATCAGCGGCGCTGGGCCGCTCCCCGCCATGCGGGACACTAGGCCCCTACGCACGTCCTCGCACCCGTTGTATGAATGGCTCGGTATCCGCGGCCAAATCCTCCAGCAAAGCCAAGGGCACGGCCTCCGCTGCCTGGGCCAGGGCAATGGCACGCATCACCAGGGCGGCATCGGCGGGCTCAATGGCACCGGTCGGCAGCGCCTCCCCATAAAGCCAGATGCCGGCTTCGCGGGGATTGGGCGGTTGGGCCCGGCCGGTCAGGAGCGCCGCGGCGCACAGCAGGGCACCGAGCAGCAGGTCCAGCGCCGGCCCACCGAGCGCGGCTCCGGCTTGGGTCTGCGCCAGCAGCACCCGAGCACCCTCGAGCTTGGCCTGGGCCTGACGGGCCAGGGGATGACCCTCGACGGGAACCGGTGCGGCCCCCGCCTCGAACAGGATCTCGCCCTCCGCCGCCGGCGAGGCCGCCCCGAGCCGTTGGAGCCCGGCCAGGGTGCGGCGGTCGATCAGCGCGATCGGGAGCTGATCCGACAGCCCCTCGGCGAATTGGTCGGCCTCCGCGTCGGTACTGTCCATCACCACCAGCAGCCCGCCGCGGCTGGCCAGGATGCGCTCGATCCGCGTACCGAAGCGGTCTTGCAGCGCGATGATGCAGCCGCGCACCGCTTCGGTGGGGAGTGACCCGCGCGGCGGCTCGGGTAATGCTGCCGTGTCGCTTGGCGTCGCGACGCTCGGTTCGTCCTCCGGCGCGGCGAGGGCGGCCGGCGGCTCGACCGCGGGCAGGTCCGCGGCAGGCTCAGGCTCAGGCTCGGCGGAGGCCGCGTGCTCGGTCGCTCCCCGCTCATCCGGACCCGCCAGATCCCCGGCCAGGACCTCGGCCAGCCGCTTGGAGACATCGACCACGTCCTCGGTCGCTTCCGGGTCCACCACATTGTCGAACAGCACGCGCTTACCCTGCACCAGACCCAGGACCCGCTCCTCATAGGAGTCCGGGGCCACCAGCAGGATCACCTGAACCCGCTGGCGCTGACCGAGCCGGTGAATCCGGGCGATGCGCTGATCGAGGACCGCCGGATTCCAGGGAATGTCCAGATTCACCAGCACGGAGGCGCATTGCAGGTTGAGGCCGACACCGCCGGCATCGGTGGAGATGAAGACCTGCACCGCGTCGTCATCGTGGAAACGGTCGATCAGCGCCCCGCGATTGGCGCTGGGGACACCGCCGTGCAGCCGCACCGAGCCCAGCCCCATGCGCCGCACCCGCTGCTCCACCAGTTCGGTCATGCGTTCCCACTGGGAGAAAACCACGGCCTTGAGCCCGGACAGTCGGCACAGTTCATCGAGAATCGTCTCCAGCTCGTCGAGTTTGGGCGAGCCCTCGGTCTCCTTGTCCACCAGACCGGCGGCATCACAGGCCATGCGCGCCCGTTGCAACGCGGCCATCATGCGGTTCTGTTCGGACGGGGTCAGCGGCCGGCGCTTCATGATCTGCGCCAGGATGCCCGCGGCATTGACGGCCTCGTCGTGGATTTCCTGTTGCTTGGGGGTCAGCGCGCAGTCGAGCCGCTGTTCAATCCGTTCCGGAAGCTGATCGCGCACCAGACTGCGGTCACGACGCAGCATCACCGGGGTCAGGCGGCGGCGCAGTTCGGAGAGATTACGGTAGCCCAGCACCTTGCCGCGTTCATCGGTGATGTGGAAATCGACCAGATAGCGCCACAGCGGTCCGAGTACGCGCGGGTCCACCACCTGCATCAGGCTGTAGAGATCCTCCAGGCGGTTCTCCAGGGGCGTACCCGTGAGCACAAAGGCATAGCGCGAGGGAATCTGCTTCACCGCCGAGGCGATCCGGGTGCGCCAGTTTTTGATGCGCTGCGCCTCGTCGAGGATCACCAGATCGGGACCCAGCGTCTCATTGATCAGGCTCAGGTCGCGTAACACCAGTTCATAGTTGATGACATAAAAGCCGGTCCCTTTGCGGTATTGGACGGCGCGCCCCGCCACCGGCCCCTGCACCACCTCCGCCTCGGCGCCGGTGAACTTGGCGATCTCGCGCGCCCATTGGCGTTTGAGCGAGGCCGGACAGATCACCAGTACCCGCTCCACCTGATCGTGCTGGTGCAGCCAATGCGCGGCGGCAATGGCCTGAAGCGTCTTGCCCAGACCCATGTCGTCAGCGAGCAGCGCACGCCCGCGTCCGGCCAGAAAGGCGACCCCGTCGACCTGATAGGGATAGAGGGTGGCCCGCACACCCGGCAGGCGCCCGCCGCCGGCGCGAATGCGCTCGCCGATCTCCTGCGCCCGGATCTGGCGGGCGGCGTCCTCCGCCAGTCGACGGGCGAAGCCCAGGGTGTCCTCGCCCATTTCGATATCGGGCCGTCCAGCCAGGGTATCGGCAAGCCGCAACAGCCCGTCCGGCAGCCGCCCCCGGAAGACCCCAGCCGCGTCGAAGTGTTCGTTCAGCAGCGACGCCAACTCGACGCTCGTCTCACCCGCGCGCTGCAACCGCACGGCCGGCGCGTTCTCACACTCCCAATCCAGGTAGACGAAGGCGGTGTCCGGAGCCCCGTCTCGGGCCTTCTTGAAGCCCTTGCGTTTGCGCAGCCGATGGAGCACCGCCTCCACATGCTTGCAGGTGCCGAGCTGATTGGTGGCGAAGTCCGGGCAGGTGCACCAGTTGGCACGGCGGGTCAGCGAGCGGATGTGTACCAGATAGCTGGTGGGCAGATACCCGGTGGGATTGATGGACCGCGCCCGCCAGGTCCCGAGCCAATCGCCGCCCGACACCGGCTCCACCTGCACCTCGGTGCGCCCGCGCAGTGCACGCTCCTCGATCGCGCCCGCCACGGCCCCGGTCAGCGCCCCGGCGCTGCCGCTCGCCTGACTATGGGCAAACAGGGCCGCCAGGCCATGCACGCAGAGCCCGTCCGGATCCGCTTCGCATTGACACTCGCAGCGGAGATTCCCATCGATGTCATAGCCCAGGGTCAGATCCAACTGCGCTTCGGTCTCCGCATCCTCGACCCGCGCCCACAGCCGCTCGCCGTCCGAGTCCAGCGCGGTGACGCGTTTGTCTTGGCAATGCCGCAGCGCGCTGCGAATCAGCCCGGGCGGGGCCAGCGCATGGATCTGCTCGCTGTCGAAGAGAAACGGGTCTTGGTCGGGTGACGGGGCCGGTGTGCTGGGCATGGCGAACGGGGTCCATAGTCGACGGCAGGGTTAGCCGCTGGTTAGGGTAAACCTTAACAGCGCACTCAGCACTCAGCGCTTGGTTTGATGCGATCGTCCTGACCGCAGCTACGCCCTGATGGCCGCCAACCGATCCGCCAGACCGGCGATCTCGGCGCGCCGCGGCAGCGTCGCGAGCCATGCCGGCGGGATCGCCGCTGTCCCCAGGGCCGCCCCCAGCAGGGCGCCGGTCAGGCAGGCCACCGAGTCCGAATCGCCCTGAATCCGCGCTGCCTTCTCGATCGCCAACCCCAGGTCGTCGGGCCAGCGCAGTGCCGCGGCCACCGCGAGCCCCAACGCGCTGCCCGAGCGCCAGCCGCCGTCACCCAGTGGAATCGCCGGCTCGTCCAGCCACTCCTTGCCCCGCTGCGCCCAGTCCAGCGCGGCGCTCAGACTCTCGGCCAGGTTCCCGCCCTGACTCCAGGGTCCATCCAGATGCCGGATCGCGTCTTCCACACAGGCCGCGCCCCAGACCCCGGTCTCCAGAATCCGCCCGACCAGCCAGGCCCCGGCCATCGCCGCTTCCAGCGCATTGGGATGCGCGTGGGTGACCAGGGCCGAGACCCGGGCCGCCTCCAGCAGCGCCTCCCCGCGCCAGGCGAGTCCAATGGGAACGATGCGCATCACCGCCCCGCAACCGTCGGACGATCGGATCCCGCTGGTTTTCCAGTCACGGTCACGCTCGAAATGGCGTGCACCGGTCAGGCAGGTGTTGCCGGGTGCGGTAGTCGGAGTCAGTGGATCATGCAGCCAGCGCACGAAAGCCTCACCCACCAGGGTCCCGAACCGATCAGCCGCAAAGGGTGATTGGTCCGTGATGGGACCATAGGCCAGCAGCGCCTCGCCGAGATACAGCGACATGTGCGTGTCGTCGGTCCAATTGCCCAAGTGGACCGCGCGCGTCCGCACGCTGAGATCCGATACGAACTCCAGCGGCGCACCGAAGCGGTCGCCGCAGGCGTGGGCGAGCAGGGCGGCGCGGGCGCGGTCGGCAAAGTCCGGGTTGGGCGGCTGGGTGTCCATGAGCGGTTCCTGAAATGGCGAAGTCACAGTGAGATCGACTCCTTTTCATCGTCGCATTCCGGCACCGCCTCGACATAGAGGGTTTCGGGGGCGATATCGATCTCACCGGGCCAGGTCACGGTACCGTACGCTACCCGGGCCAAGCCGAAAAAACCGGGATTCCGGAGCCGTTGGAAGACCGGATATTGACATCCTCGCCGACCTGAAGGACGGCGATTCCTACGGCGCTACGCGCAAAGCTTGCTCGCGAATAGTCGCTTCGGCGGGTTCCTGGGCCGACGCTCCAATGAGCGAAGTCTCTCCGCAGGCTAACCGGGCGTGTCCCGCCCTTAGAACATTGATCGCGCCGACTAAATCGGCGTTTTCCTCGAAACCGCATTCCACGCACGCGAACCGGGCTTGAGTCTGCCGGTTCTCCTTGGCGAGATGCCCGCAGCACGGACAGGTTCGGCTGGTGTTCTGTGGGGGCACCGCGACCAGGTGCCCACCGCTCCACGCCGTCTTGTAGTCCAGTTGTCGGCGGAACTCGAACCAACCCTGGTCGAGAATGGCTTTGTTCAGGCCGGACTTGGCCCGAACGTTGGTACCCGGCGCTTCGATCGTCCCGGCCGCCGACGCCGACATGTTGCGAACCTTCAAGTCCTCGATGCACACCATCGCGTGGTTTTGGCTGATCGTGGTCGTGGTCTTGTGCAGGTAGTCGCGCCGGGCGTTGGCGATCTTGGTATGGATGCGCTGGACCTGGGCTTTCGCCTTCTTCCAGTTCTTCCCGAACTTGGTCTTGCGGCTCATGGCGCGCTGCGCCTTCGCCAACGCCTGTTCCTGACGTTTGAAACTGCTCAGGGGCTCGAACACTGCGCCGTCGCTCAAGGTAGCGAAGCGAACAATGCCCAGGTCGATCCCGACGGCCGTGCCCTGGTGAACCGGGATCTCCGCCTCACGCTCGGTCTGGATCGACGCGAACCACTTGCCGCCCGACTGGCTGACGGTGATGTTCTTCACCGTGCCGAGCACATCGCGGCTGTTGCGGTAGCGCAGCCAACCCAGCTTGGGCAGGAACAGGCGCCCGTTGGCCTGGTCGAGCTTGATCTGTTTCGGGTCGGGGTAGCGGAAGCTGTCGCGGGACCGGCCTTTCTTCTTGAAGCGGGGAAAGTCGGCGCGCTTGGCGAAGAAGTTGGTATAGGCCCGCTCCAGGTCCTTGAGGGTCTGCTGCAACGGATGCACCGGGGCCTCTGCGAGCCATGCGGTTTCCGGGCTGTTGCGCCACTCGGTGAGGCACTTGCACAGCGCCGGATACCCGAGCTTTTTCGCCCCCTGCTCGTGCAACGCCTGTTGTATCGCCAGCGCCCGGTTGAAGACAAAGCGGCACGATCCGGCGAAGCGGCGCATGTCGCGCGCCTGATCGCCGTCGGGCATCAACTCGAACTTGAAGGCTTGGAGACGCTGCATGTCCATAGTATATTGGTCTATGAGCAACGACAACGACATTCGGCACGGGCGGCACTGCGTTTTTGCGATGCACGTCAACTTGGTCTTTGTGGCGAAATACCGCCGCAAGGTCTTCGACGGCGAGGCTATCGCCAGCCTGCGCGCTATCTTCGCCAAGGTCTGCACCGACTTCGAGGCCACCTTGGTGGAGATGGACGGCGAGGACGACCATGTTCACCTGCTGGTCGAGTACCCGCCCAAGGTGGCGGTGTCCGCCCTGGTGAACAGCCTCAAGGGCGTGTCCAGCCGGTTGCTACGCCAAGAGCGGCCGGACCTCCAGCGGCGCTACTGGAAGGGCGTTCTCTGGTCGCCCTCCTACTTCGCCGCGTCCTGCGGTGGTGCCCCGATTTCCATCGTGCGCCAGTACATCGAACAACAGCAAACCCCGCACTAAGACGGGACCGGCCCCGGTCCCGAATACGCACCCCGCGCTATCCTTCCCCGCCCTGAACGGCGGGGCTTGCCGCGCACCGGGTCAAGGTAAGGGGTCATGTCGAATTGGCGGCGCTCGCCGTTGGCGAAGGTCAACTCCAACCGATGACCCGGCTGCGGGACGACAGCGATCACATCGGGAAACATAAGTACATCAATAAATTTATTTGTAATACACAATTATTATAAGCCGCTGATAAATATAGTTTTAGCATATTACGAGAATTACTTTTAATACAAACAATTGTATTGATGTACTTAGCAGATTGTGTTGCTTGTGGTCCATGAATAGCATCCGGACGATGATGCCGTAAAACATGCTGATTGTGAGCATGGACCTCTCCGCAAACTTAGCTTGAATATCGTCGGGTTATGATCGATTCAGCGGCTGCGTCAGGAATAACTCACCAAGTTCGAGCATCTCCAAGACGACGCGCCGGGCGTAGACCGCCGAATCGCGGGCGATATAGCGGGCCATCGCATCGATATCGTCGAGCGCCTCCAGCGCCCAGATCAGTTCGGCAGCCATGATGCCAGACGCTCTTTCGCCTCGTCAGCCGTGAATGAGCGACCGTCCTCGATATCGTTCCGACCGTTGCCGATCCTCTCAAGCACATAGAGATGATACTGGATATCCTCCAGGGTGCAGTTGTCGGGCAGGTGCCGCAGCACTGATTCGGCTTGTTGTTTTGCGGTTTGCATTGCTTGGTCTCCTGATAAGTAGTGCACGCCGGCGGCGTGCGATCATCGCAATCGGAACCATCTCGTTCCCACGCTCCGCGTGGGAATGCAGTCTTGGCCGCTCCAGCGGCCCGATTAGCCACGCGACGCCGGAGTGTCGGGGCGCGGGGAAGCCCAACGGAGCGGCACAAGCGTATGGATTTCGCTTCTCACCCCAAGCTACGGCCCTTGGCCCCAACGTAGATCGCTAATGCGATGGTACGCAACATCGGGTTACCTTCGACTCGCCGCCCTGATCGGTGATCAAAGATCAATCAGTCCATATCGTCGCGCCGTGGCATCGTTGATAACCGCAACCGACGTCCGTTTGAGCGCCCAGGTTCTCACGGTCGCGTGCAGCGCTTTGGACAACGCATCCTGCAAGGGAACGCACCAAGCATCCTGGTGTCCGTTGATGACCAGCACCAGCCGAAAGTCGGCCCGAGCAAAATCGGTCGTCTTGAAGGTCTCGGGAAGCGCGTCGCGCCCGTTCTCATGTCGTCCGAGCGAGGCCGCAATCAAGAGCGTCAAGGCGTTCATCAGCTTGCCGCGGATCTCGCAGATAAAGTCGTCGAAGCTCGGCTGCGTCTCCGGACGGGGTGTACTCGACTTCGCTTCGATGATCCACAGGCGCGGTGGATCGGCAGCGGCGCAAGGCAACACGATCATCTCAGCCATCTTGACGCCGTGCGCGATCCGCCCATACAGTCGGCTGCGTTCGATATGGAAGCAGTGCCCCTGAGGGTACGGTCCGAAGGACATGCCAGACTCGACAATCGCCCCAACATTCATTTCAACACCAGGTCCACTTCTTCTTTGTAAAGCCGGATAGACTCATCGATAATGGGATTGGAAGGCATGCCGTCCTTCAGATCGGCGGTCTCCCAGTGGTCCCCTTCGGCCATGGCCACGGGAATCGAGATTCCCTTCTCCTGGGCGATCAGATACAGTTTCTTGACGACAAAATAGGAGTGGCTTGCGAGGAAGATCTGAATATCCTGGCCGAACGCCTCGACCAATGAATAAAGCACATCGAGAAAAGCGGTGATCGCCTCCGGATGCAGCGTCGACTCGGGCTCATCGACAAACAGAATCGACCCTCTGCGTAGCTGGCGGTTACGCAGAAGACGATCCAAGACTGCGAGCTTGCGGGCACCCTCGGCCGCCAGACCGATTGCGTGCTCCCGATCGCCGACGCGGAAGCGCCAGACGCTTTGAGGAATCGGAATGCCCTGAGATGGCGTCATGACGAGATCGTAATCGGCACGGCCACCAACCCGCTGGTGAAGCGCTGACATCGGCTGCGCTACGCCTTGCGGATAGTCGAGGACGTCTGGTTGATAGCTCAAGGCGTCGACAAGATCCAGATAGGTATCGTCGAAGCCGAACAAGCGCAGGTCCCGGCGCGTCCGCTGGATCACATTGTGCAAAGAGAGAACCTCTTTAGCGGGAATGAAAATCGAAGTGTAGTTAGGGGTTCTGATCGCCTGATTCTTGAAACGGACATCGCCCCGCTTGGCGTTCTGGGGGATCGAAAAGGCGAGCGGCTTTGCCGGCTCGAGCGGAAACATCGGCCACCGCAGCATGACCTTCGCGGACAGGTCGGCAGCGGAGCCGCTTCGCACCAAATCCCCGAGGTTGTCATATTGAAAGGTCCAAAAGAGCTTCTTCTCCAGGATCTCCCCGGAGCTCATCGGCTCGTCGCCGCGTTTTTCTTCCAGTGCCCGGAGCGCACAATACAGCGCCTTGAGCAGGAAGGTCTTGCCGGTGCCGTTACGCCCGATGACCAGATTGATCGGCGAGAGATCGCGCCAGGCGAAGTCCACAATGGGGCCGAAATTTTTGAGCTCGACGCTTTCGATCATGGTGTGTCTCCAGTGGTCGCCGCATCCCGATCTTTGGCCAGCGACGTCTCTGCCAACAGGGCTGGCTCATTCGCTTGGTCATCCAGCAATGTGAGCAGGGAGCGACCGGGCGGCAGGCGGATGAGTGACTCCAGTGAATGCACTTGGCCGATGGCGTCGATCTCCCCTTTATTGATGGTCACGAGAAGCCCTCGCGCAGCAAGGCCCGAAATCCCGCCTGTTGAAAATGCCCGTCGGTGGTGAGTGCGTCGGTCAGCCCACGATCCTGCATGACAATAATTGAGATGCAGTCTGTGAGACCCCACTCCTTATCGGTGCGCTCCCGGTAGAGTTTCGCGGCGCGGGCGTAGAGCCCCTCGGAAAGCGGGACGATCTCCACCGTCGGGTCCGCTTCGAGTGAGTCCAGGAGTTTCACCGCCGCCTGCCGATAGCGTAGCTTGGATAAGGCGTTGCCGATTTCCAAAAGAACCGCACGGGTTGTCACGAGTGGAGTTCTCGCCGCCTCCATCTGCTCGGCGAGCGCGATGGCACGCACATGAAACTGATCCTTTGCCGAGGAAAGAGCAATCGCATAGGCGGTGTCCAGAAACACGTCAGTCGACATGGGGTCGCTCCCCACCATACAGATACGCGTCGACGTTCTCTGACCAGTCGGGGGGGCCTTCCAGCTCAAGCGCGCGCGCCGTGCGCAGGAAAGACGGGGCCTCCCGCTCGGCGGGCTGCAGGCTCTCGATGGTGATGCGCACGCGGGTATTGGGGGCCAGGGCGATCGGTCCGGTCGGACGAAAGACCTTCCCGTCGTACCAAGCTTCAATCATGTCTGTCATTGTTCACCTCGTCTTCCCGTCTTCTCATTCCCATGCCCTGCGTGGGAATGCAGTCTTGGCCGCTCCAGCGGCTGGATTAGCCACGCAACGCCGGGGCATGGGGAAGCCACGCAAGGCGTCAAAAGCGTTCGGCACTCGCTTCTCACCCTAAGCTACGGCCCCGTTGATGTGCCGAGGTGGCTCCAGGTCACGATACTGATGTGATTTCCGCCCGCTACGGCCAAACGCTTGTCATTGGTCCAGAACTCAGCGCAGCCGCCATGCAGCGCTGCCGCAAGATGAAGGGCGTCGGGAGTCTTGATGGCGTACTGAACCCGCAGGTCGGTTGCCAGCTCAAACACCGCGCGGTCCATCGGAATGATCGTGCAACCCAGGAAGAACTTCCGATAGGTTTCGAGATAAGCGCCGTGCTTACTGCGCAAAGCGCCGATCAGACTTTCCAACCGAATCAGCTCACTACTGACGATATCCTGACCCTTAAGGGCCAGCTTCAATTTGTTCTGCTGCTCAGCAGTGCCCTCCACCAAGTCGATGACCATGCAGGCGTCTGGATAAACTCGGGCCATCAGGTGTCGCCCCAACAAGCGCGCTCTTCGTCGATCCGGCGCATGATCTCATCGTGGCCGATGCCGCCGACCTGGTTGATCGGAAGGGCGTCAAGAAAATCATCGAGGTTCCCGCGAAGGCTGGGTGTCTTGCCTGCTTCAAACAAGATTATCACCCGTGCCGGACCGGTTTCGATGTGGTCCGGCAGCTTTAGGTGAAGCTCATGCTCGGGGTTAATGTGAGCAACCAACTCGATGGCTTGCATCTGTATCCCTCTCTTTTATGGCGGTTTTGGTGTTATTCGGGTTCGTTCCTCAACCAGCCCTTTTAACGTGTCACTTTCGGTCTACCACGGCGGCGGCGAGCAACTTTGCGGTCGAGACATGTGGTTTCCCTTTGAATTTAGTGCGCGCGGTTGGCGGTTTCTTCGGACCTCGCGTCGTCTTCGAGAAGATACGCAGATCAATGCAGCTGGCGAGCCACAGCAGCGCCACGCAAAACTGATCCGGCGTGGCGTGGGCGAACGGTTGCCATTCGTGCTCGGGAACGAACAGGTTCATTCCGGTCATGGTCGCGGCAATCTCGCCCGTCATGTAGTATTCCGAGATCGTTTGATCGATGTCCAGGGTGGGATGAGTGGCACGTAGCGCGGCCATGATGACGGCATAGAGATTGAAAGCGACCAATCCCAGGCAGAATCCGAATAGTGCCGCTTGCGGATAACCCAACGTATCGATCTCGGAATTCAGATAGCAGGTCAGCTTCGGAAAGGCGGTTTCGATTCGCCATCGCGTCCGGTAGATCTCGGCAATGATGGTAGCATCGGCAACGGCGACCGGCAGCGTCGTCAACAGAACCAGACGCGTATCGCCATTGCGGGTCTTCTTGTTGAGCATGACGGTGATGCGACGCAGGACCAGTTGCGCGCCATCGGCAGCGGTCAACTGGATGTCTTGCTCATACACTTCACCGCTCTTGCTGTGACCAATAAATCTTATTTTTTCCAATGGCTTAGGCGTAATCCCCGCATGTTCCCGAATGATGAAATACGCCTGTTGGCGATGAATCCCGAACAGGAAGTGCGTCACACAAAAATTCCGGTCGGCGACCCACACGTCCTTCGCTTGCACCGTAGGAATCACGTTACCCAGCAGGGCCCGCTCCTGGGCATGTCCATCGGCGCACGGAAAGACATCCGCGGCGATGCCCAATTGGGCATCGAACACCACCAGCGACTTGCCGGGCAAGGGGCCCGCCGCCGTGTCGCGCAACGGCTTCAAACGATGCTCGGTGGCCGCCAGACAATTGCCATCCAGATACTTCACGCGGTACCCCGGCAGCAGCGCCGGACGCTCACCGTGCATCGTTTCGATCATGACACGGCACTCCCCGGCAATGTAACGAACCAAGCCTTGGGAAGTGGTCAGCTCGATCCCTTTCAATTTCTTGTATACGGCGACGATGGAGGTGCCAGTCTCGGCATGGCGGTAGGCCGCATGCACGCTTGATCGCGTCTTGCAGACGACTTGCAGCAGGAGTCCGACCAGAGAGGAAAACAGGATGTCGCGCGTATACTGCTTGCAGCGTGTCTCCTCGAACCAGCGGTCCAGTTTTTCAGCGTTGAGCAACTGCTCCAAGAGGGCGCGCACCATGACGGTGACTGGACTTTTCTCGGCAAATTTCTGGAGGATCTCACCAAACATGATCAATGGGGTCCGCGAAAAAAATTAAATTAGCTATATCTTACAGCATGTTGGCTGCACGTTAAAAGGGCTGGTTCCTCAACCCCAACCTACGCGCTCCCCCGTTTCCGCTACGCATCTTGCCTGGCGCACTTGTCCCATTCCAGTCCACCTTGCTCCGTCTCCCTTGCAAGAATGAATAGGTCTTCTGTCTTGTACATACCGAATCCCAGCACCTCCGTAATTTGAACGATCCTTGTCTCTTTCGGCAATAACCGCAGCTTCACTCGCTCCGCCTCCGTAGTAACCGCAAAATTAAGGCCAGCACGAAAAGCGACGCTTGGATACATAATTGCATCCACATCGCCCCTATCCCCAAAATCATCCAATAGGATATCGCAGAACGCGGACGTCACTCGGTAATCAGCCGAGCTTGTCGCGCGCTCAAGGAACTGTTCAGCAAGAAATGCGTCCAACAGGCGAATCCCATCCCAGTTTTCTTTAGCCTGCATTTCCCGGTAGTGATCAACGACATCTCCCTGCGCTGGGCCAATATAGGTTTGCCCAGTCCTACGAAAGTAATCTATCTCTCCTAAAGGAAAAACTAAAAAACTTTCGCGCAACTCGTATGTAGCGACTGCGAACGTTTCGCCCAGTTGCGCATCTAACTCGGCAAGTGCCGTGTCTTCGTAAAGCGAACAGTAAAAGACCGGCTTGTTGGGAATATTGCAACGCCCGTAGCCAATCGTTGTACGATCAGGCTTCGGCGACCCGAGATCATGGCGGCAAGGCAGCTTTCCATTTATCAAAGGGAACCTCCTAGCCCGTACAAGAGGCAGGAACTTACTAAGGCGGTATGTCTTGTAGCATTCTTTGCCGCACCAGCCAGCCATCATTGCCAAGACCCAGTTCCGTATTTCGCTGGAGCCATAACGATATTTCATCCCTCCACGCAGCCCCTCAATGGCGCAGCGAAGACCATCAAAATCCGACACAAATTTAGGCAGGCCATTGACTGTGATCGTATGAATTTCCACCACCGCTTCGCTGGTCATGCTTGCGAACCTCGCTCTTGCATATTTGCGATCAGAAGGACTTAATAGCTTATTGGCGCAACCATTCTATGCGACTATGTTACGCGCAAGCGTTTTCGGATGACATTCGATTGCCCGCTCAATCTCTCTGTAGTCATCCGCCCAGATTCGAGCCTTGAACGTCGCCGAGCAACGCGCAGGAGAAGCCGAGCCCTCAAAAATTTCGAGGCCGATCCCCAAGTCCCAAATATGGTCGCCGAATCGGACGAAGCGATCGTGAGCGTCTTGGCCAAATATGAAATTCTTTGTCATCACTAGCTTCAATCGCTTCACGTTCCTTCGGGACAGTCTCTGCAATATGCATCGGAGTGAGTCTTCTATCTCAGGCAGCATGTCCTCTCGGCACTCCTCGGCAAAGGCGGAAAACAGGGTGAGATGGCGCGGGCCAGTGGCATCTCTGTCCAGCAAGCGAACGAACCGCTCGATACCCGAAAGATAATGCTCATGTCGGCAGTTTAGATGCCGGCATACCGCGTAGCGGTCAACGACAACGACATGCTTAATCGGGGCAGTCGCCAAACGATAAAAGCGCTCGGCCCAAGTCGTTTCGTACCCTTGACCGCCAGGAATATGTGTTCCCGAACGCTTTATTGCGTCCTGGAAGACTTGGGAGCGACCTGCGCGTCGCAGCAGGCAAACCTCAACACCGCCTTGCCCTCCAACGACCTTTGGCAGGTCGGTTTCTGGGAGATTGAGTTCCCCAAGAGCAATCGTCTCATCAACCAATGCAACAGAAACCTCGCCAACGATCTGCTCCAGGGCGATGTAAGAAACATGCCCGCTCCAACCTCTGTGAGTCGGGGCCATCAGGGCGTATTTATGCTTCAGGAATTCCATCCAAAGCGACCTGATGGACTGGGGCAATTTATGAATCTTATGCCATAGCTGGCTCCCTTCAAAAGTTGGTTCTTCATATATCAATAGACCAATGCGCTGCCAGGTTTCCAGAAACGCGATATGGCTATCCAACGCGTCCGCGTTGGATTGCGAAGGTTCCGGTACGAGACTTTCAGGATCTACGACGAATGGAACTAGCATGCTTAGCGCCCCGCAAACTTTTCATGGAACGACTCCTCAAAAAAACCGCCGGGCCATTCGTCAATGAAATCCCCATCCTCGTCGATTTCGATGCGGCGAATCTGCGGCCCGCTTCCCGTCGACTCGACAAAATGCACCGCGATGTCATCCGGCACCACCGCCTGGACTCCCTCCGGCAAGACGCCCTTCGCCGTTTCTCTGATCCGGCGCAGGCAGCGCAGCATCAGGTGCTCGCTATGTGTTTCGATCAGGAACAGAGCGTCGGGATTGCTCTTTGCCTGGCTGATGAACAAGTCGGCTAGGACGACCTGGAAGGCCGGGTGGAGGTTCGACTCGGGCTCCTCGATGGCGACGATTCCCGCGGCGTGTCGCAACGCCGCGACCACGACCGGAATGAGCTGCGACATACCCACCCCAAGGTCCTGGGGTGCCAGCGAAACGCCCGTCCGGACATCGCAAAGCTCAAGCTTATTCGCATCCTCCGGCAATTGTTCAAGTCGCTCGCGAATCGAGTCCGCGATGGCGCCGAGATCGCCCGACATGAGGTCTTGCCAAAGCGAGCTTTCCATCGGGACAATCTTATTTCGATGGACTGCCACGGAATAGTCGGTGCGAAAGCCGGTGCTGGATCCGGACAGCCAGTCGTTCACCCGCTGCACAAGCGAGGGATCGGCGGCGCCTGCCAACGCATACCAGGCGGCAAGTCCACTTCCCCAGTCGGGCGCGGAAGGCGCGTCTCTCAGCCGAAAATCCCGGGACGGCAGTCGTCTGTAAGGCCCTAGATAGATGGCATCGTTATTCAGGGCTTGAAGCAAGAGCTCGCCAGGTCGAACGACGAAAGGACTCAAGACTCCAAGGATACGATCCCGCTTCTCGTCTAATGACACGAGCGGCGACCCGAGCGGTTCGTTCCATCCAGGAAGTGCCGTGCCGATAAACAACAATTTCTCTGGAATGCGCAGGAGTCCGAACCCGACATATTCTTCGCTGTCTAGCAGGCGGTCTAGCCCGAATCTTGGGTATATGTTCGTGTCGAGTAACCGCAAGCCCTCGGAGAGGACAGTAATTTCTTCTAGATCTCCCTGCTCAGTAACGAAATACCAATGGCCATCTACTTCTATGCATCCGCTTACTAGGTCCTGAAATTTGGGGTAATCCAAGCGCACTCGGCCGGCGGCCTCGGCTGAATTCAGCAACTCTTGTCTTCGCCGGTACTGTGGATTCTGCTCTTGGGTCTCAGGATCGACCGTATCGTCCCCCCAAAGTCCCTCTCCGCGAATGATTTCCGATACCAGACTATCGAAATCAACTCGCGTCATTCTATTGACTTCTGGGTGAACCCGTTCGTCCGGTGCAACACCGTCACTGAGCATCCGGAATCGGACTGCACGCTCGAGGTCCCAATCGAAATTGCTTTTCTCGCCCTGGGTATAGTGCGCTGCCACCACCGGAAATAGCTTGCTGTCCAGAAACGACAGTCGGGCACACTCCTCTGCGTCGTCAACGGTAATCTCGACGTACTTTGCAGATCCACGTCCTACGCAATAGCGCAGCACGGCTGGACCGCCGGACGAGCGACGTGAGCGCGCACCCAACCAACCGATCTCCAACTCGACCCAAAGATCGGCGGAAACGTCGTGCGATTCCGAGAGGGCATCGACATTGAAAATCTCGCTTATGCCCTCGTCTTCGGGCTCATCGTCCGAGTCCGCGAACTCCTCATCTTCGTCGAGTGCCTCTTGACTGGCGGCAAGAGCCGGAAGATCAATGGCCAGATCGAATCGCATGCGAATGCTGCGCCTTGCATCGTGGCCGTGGACCAGATTCGCGAACCCTCCCAGATCGACGCTATCGCCGCCCAGCTCGCTACGGCGAGCGTCGCAGTTATTCCGTTCCAACACCTCCCGGGCATACATGATCGCCTGAACGACGGTGCTCTTGCCCGCGTTATTGGGTCCGAACAGCAGCGTCAGCGGCGCAAACTCGATCCGCACCGGCTCGCGAATGCCTTTGAAGTTTTCGAGGGTGAGTGCCTTGAGGATCATAGGGTTGTCCTGTGCTTTCCGTAGGTATCGGTGATGCCGGTCGGGTTATCTGGCAGGTGCCGGGTCGGCGCCTACTTGGTCCAGGCCCTCGCTCGACAGGTCGAGGCCCCGCGCGTCATCAACCAGACGGAGGTCATCGCGGACGGTCTCGTCCTCGATGACCATACCGTAGCCGAAGCGCTCCTTGAGGCGGTCATGGAATTCATCGAAGCCGAGCCCGGCGAGTGCCGCCGCAGCAGCGAAGCTGACCTTGTGGGCATGGTAGAGACTGGCGGCGAGGAAGAGGTCACCTGCGCCCTGGCCCAGCGACTCCAGGGCCGGCACGAACTCTGGGTTGATCTGCGCGGTTGACATGGGTTGCGGCTTCGGATTGTTTGTTCGTGTGGCGAGTCGCTCGGTGCCGCCGCCCTGCTCCAGTTCGGCGATGGACTCCAGCAGCCGCCGGCCGTTGTTTGGGCTGCGCAGCAGATGGGCAGTCTCTGTCATGGCGCTTTAGTCCTGTTGATCGGCAGCCTGTCCAGGAACTCGTCCAGGTTGCCCTTTGCCGATGCCATCGCGTCGGACTCGAATAGGACGATAACGCGGACCGGTCCGGGTGGGACATGATCCGGGAGTCTCACCCGGATTTCATGGTCCGACGTGATATTGGCGTTGATTTCGATGGCTTGCATCGGAGTGAATCCCCAAGGATTTGCAGTCATATTGATGCGCGGTTAGTACCGGTAGGGCAGATGCCGTGCCATCACGCCTCGACCCCATGTTTCTTGAGCCAGTTGCTCAAAGTCGTGGGGTTACCGAAGCCGAGCAACCGGGCCGCGCGGGTCTTGTTCCCCCCGGTCAGCCGCATCGCCTGTTCCAGGTAGTGCCGGGCGATCCGATCAATGGTGGCATTGAGATCAATCCCTTGGGCGATATCCTGCGCCAAGTCCGGGTCGCTCGCCAGGTCCCGCATCGGCCTCGGCAGCAGTGCGTCGCGGACGTCTTCCAGGTCGATCATTGGGCCTGGAGTCCAGACGGCGGCACGGCGCAGTGTGTTGAGCATCTCGCGGACGTTGCCGGGCCAGGGGTGCTCAAGCAGAAGTTTTCTTGCGTTGACTGAAATAATCTTGTGGCTGTAGCCCGGCTCGGACTCGCTCTCACGGTTGACCTGCTCCAGCAGTCGGTCGAGCAGCAGACCAACGTCGCCCTCGCGTTCACGCAGCGGCGGCAGATGGATGACGGCGACGGCGAGCCGGTAGAACAGGTCCTCGCGGAAGCGGCCGGCGGCGACCTCCTCGACCAGGATGCGGTTGGTGGCGGCGAGGATGCGCACGTCGACCGGGGTCGGGGTGGTGGCGCCGACGCGGGTGACCTCGCCTTCCTGGAGTGCGCGCAGGAGTTTGACTTGGGCGGGCTTGGGCAACTCGCCGATCTCATCCAGGAACAGAGTGCCGGTGTGAGCGGACTCGAAATAGCCTTTGCGCTGCCCGGCGGCGCCGGTGAAGGCGCCTTTTTCGTGGCCGAACAACTCGGACTCGATCAGATCCGGGGCGATGGCGCCGCAGTTGACAGTGACAAAGGGGCGTCCGCGCCTGGGGCTGGCCTGGTGGATGGCGCGGGCGAGCAGTTCCTTGCCGGTGCCGGACTCGCCCTCGATCAGGATGGGGATGGAGCGCGGGGCGGCGCGGCGGGCGCGGGCGATAGCGCGCTGCATGGCGGGCGGGGCCGCGGTGGCAGATGGCTTCGAATTCGGGGGCAGCGGGCGGCAGGCCGAGGGTGAGCCGTTCGAGCGTCCGGTCGGGACGCTCCAGCAGGTCGGGGAGGAAATCGGCGGAGATATCGAAGGGGAACGCGGCCACGCGCACACCGTGCTGGATCGAGGATTCGATCAGTTCGGCGGGGAAGCGGGTCTTGGCGAGAATGATCCACACCGCGGCCATAGCCGGGGTTCCAGGGCTCAGATGAAAGGCGAGTCCGTCACCCGGCGGCTGGCCGGCGAGGGTCTCCGCGACGACGGCGCGGGCATGCCGGTAGATGGCGCCGAAGTCGGTGGGACTGTCGAGGGCGACATAGTGGGGCGTAACGGGCGTTGGTGCCTGGGTCTGAATCCAGTCGAGATAGTCGGCGGCCTCCGGGCGAAGCGGCCGGTGTGCAGGGCCTGGGCGACGGGACCGAGACCGACTTGCTCGGTCTCAGTGACGGCCCGCAGATCGGTTCGGCCAAGCCAACTGATGAGGGTGGTTGCCATGAGCGGATCATAGGCGATTGCGCGGGGATGCGGACCGGGCGCCGTCGCCAAAACAAAGCAATGGGCAGACCGAACCGCCGAAACAACCGACGAATGGACCGTCGCCCTTGGGTGGTGGGCCTACTTCGCATATCCTGCCCTGCACTCAGCTGCGTTTTTATCGCTGTAAATGCGCTGTTTTATCGCTGTAACACCACGATAGAGAAAAACCGGTGATTTTCGGCCAAAAATGCGGTAAAACAGCGCAATCACAGCGACCTTACAGCGCAGTTACAGCGATCCGAAGATTGTCAAAGCCCATCCCCACCGCGTGTGTCGTCCGCGCCCGAACCTCGGCCGGCCGCGGTCCTGGCCGAGCCACCCAAGGGGCGGCGCTCACCGCCCCCATGCTTGGGCGAAACCCTCGACAAGCTCAAAGGCCGCAAATCGCAACAATAGGAGGCAGAATGCGCGCTAACCCGACAACCTACGAAAGCGACGTGATCGCTTGGGCTAACGAACAGGCTCGACTGCTCCGGGCCGGGCGTTTCGACGCGCTGGATATCGAACATATCGCCGATGAGATTGAGGACGTGGGAAAGAGCGAAAAACGTGAGTTGCGAAGCCGGATGGCCGTCCTGCTGGCCCTTTTGCTCAAGTGGCAGTATCAACCAGAGCGCCGGGGGAACAGTTGGCAACGCACAATCAAGATTCAGCGCCGCGGTGTGACCGGATGCCTAAAGGAAACGCCCAGCCTGAAAGTGGACTTAAGCAACCCGGATTGGTGGGAACGGGTGTGGGATGACGGCGTAGGCATCGCCGTCAAAGAAACCGAGCTTGATTGCTTCCCCGAGTGTTGCCCCTGGACCTTCGATCAAATCATGAATCCGGAGTTTTGGCCTGCGGCACTCTAGCCCGCAGCCGGACCCGCCCCACTGCCCGTCCATACGTCCCGATCGGCGTCTCCTGGACGCGGCCCCTAGTCCGCCCCCCTTGGGCAGCGATTAGCCCACCCGGCGCCAGACTGGCCCGTCGTCACAGCTTGCTTGCGCGTAGCGCCGTAGGAATCGCCGTCCTTCAGGTCGGCGAGTTGGGTCTACCCCCAGATGAAAGGCGAGTCCGTCACCCGGCGGCTGGTCGGCGCGGGTCTCCGCGACGACCGCGCGGGCGTGCCGGTAGATGGCGCCGAAGTCGGTGGGACTGTCCAGGGTGACATAGTGGGAGGTGACGGGCGTGGTGCCTGGGTCTGAAGCCAGTCGAGATAGGGGGCGGCCTCGTCCGGGGAATAGTCGCAGAGAAGTTCCAGCCGGGCGAAGCGCCCGGTTTTCAAGGCCTGGGCGACAGGGCCTGAACCGATTTGTTGAGCTTCGGTGACGGCACGCAGATCGGTTCGGCCAAGCCAACTGATGAGGGTGGTTGCCATGAGGGGATCATAGGCGATTGCGGCGGGATGCGGGGGGTGCGATCGAAACTGATGAGGTAGCATAAAATACAGCAGTACCCGTCTACAC